>JBARBF010000024.1:0-77102 GCA_049792755.1 Bacteroidales bacterium
TTCCAAGAGGAAGTAAGTCCAAAGGTTTGGAAGATTTACAAATAGTTGCTAAGAGTTCAATTATTCTAAAAGCTGAAGCCTATTCTTTTCTGACATTAATATTCTTAAGTTTTGAAAATAACTATGAGCAGGCAACTTTTTATAGTAAAAGCCTCCATGTGATATATCCTGATAATCCTGAATATCTGGGATCATATATTAAAAACCTCTTGCTGATAAAGCAATATAATGAAGCTGAAAAAGAGATAATATCCTCGCTGCCAAATCTTAAAAACCCGTTTTATCAGGCGCAGGTCACCATTTTCAGAGGCATTTTACAGGAGAAGAAGTATCACGATTACAATCAGGCCCAACAGTCATATCTGAAAGGAATAAAAGATATATCCATTTTCAGGAGTTATGGAAATGAATATGCAGCCTATGCATATTTTGGTCTTAGCCGTATAAGCAAGATTAATGGTGATATCGATAATATGGAGAGGTATCGTAAGCTTGCTTTAAAACTGGCTGACTTCAAGAATATTGATTTTAATGATTAGTTTAAACTGCACTTAATAAATCATATCTTCAAACTACATTTTTTCCATCGTGATATTTTCTTTACTGACACCAATATCGGAAAGAGATCTGAGAACCGATTCCATCATAGGAGGTGGACCGCACAAATAGTAGTTATTATAAAGAGCGGGAATATTGGTTTTAAGAAATTCTTCAGTGATGAATCCGTAAGAGTAGCCATCTGTCCTTTCATCAGATAAAATATTGACAAATAAATCTCCAAGGAGCCACTTTAATTCACTTTCATGAATTATGTCATCTTTTGTTTTATTGGCATATAGCAATATATTGGCGCCAATTTTATTCCTGTAATGAAGTTCCCTGAAAATTGAAATAAATGGTGTAATTCCGGCGCCACCGGCGATAAACACTCCTTCACCTTTATATGCAATATCTCCCCAAACATCTCTTACGATCAGTTCCGAACCTGGTTTTAATTTCCCCAGTTCATTTGTTATTCCCTTACGTTCAGGATAAATTTTAATCGTAAATTCGAGATAACCCGAAGAATTCAGGCTGGTAAATGTAAAAGGTCTTTTCTCATTCCTTAATTCAGGCGTATTAATGGAAACGTCTGTAGCCTGACCGGGAACAAATAAGTATCCCTCCGGTTTTTCAACCTTAAAACTTCTCACATCATGGGTTACTTCTTCTATATTCAATATCTTAACAACATGCTCTTCCATGCTTCTCCATTTATAATTTATCTATTTTTGCAGCGAGAATAAAATCATTCTCTGATAATCCATTTATTGAGTGGGTCCACAACTCCGCCACAGCCCTGCCAAAGTAAACATGTAGAACAGGATGATGTCCTTCTTTCTCAGCTACCTCAGCTACTTTATTCACGAAATCGATGGTTTGACGATAACTTACAAAAAAGAACTCCTTTGTAATCTTATTGTTATCAATAACCTTCCAGCCATCTGAAATAAGCTTTTTAAACCTCTTTATTTCATCCTCATTTAACGGAGATATCCCCCCTTCGCACGGAATACATTTTTTATTACTTAAGTCCATAGTTTTAAATAAATTAATTAAAGTTCCCTTAATGATAATCTAATCTGACTAAACATATCAGAATAAAAATAGTTTAGGAACCATCTCTTAAAAGGATAGAATTATCATTAATGACTATCGGTAATGAGTAATAAAATAATTTAAAACGTTTGAAGATCAGTTATTTATCCTCATGAACTCACCCCAACCCCTCTCTGCTTCGCAACTACCCTTTATACACATCTTTTAAATTAGAGTTTGCAAATAGCATTATCCACGAAGTGGATAAATATGAATAACCCCCGGTGCCAAGGTGTGCCGGGGGTTATTCGTATTTAGCTCTTTCAGAGCTATTTAAAACATAAGTCAACGTCGGGAAAAAAGATGTGTATAAAGGGTAGGCTTCGCAAAGAGGGGCTAAAAAGAGTCTCCCCCTTCTTTTGCCTGCAAGAGAAGTGGGTCGGGGGTATAGCCGTCAACTTAAGCTTTGGGGATGAATGAGATACTGTATAAAAAAGTTTCCCCTCCTTTTGAAGGAGGGGTGGTCGGGACGGTTGATTATCTTATTTGTACAGTATTTTATCCCCCGACCGGGGTGGTTGATTCGTTGATTTCTTCTTACCTTTATTGGTATGAAAAACAAAAACCTCTTTAACAGGAAAAGCCTTAAATTCTTCAGATCATCACTTAGGAACAAGTC
Organism: Bacteroidales bacterium; assembly: GCA_049792755.1. Lineage (GTDB taxonomy): Bacteria > Bacteroidota > Bacteroidia > Bacteroidales > VadinHA17 > LD21. The sequence continues at coordinate 2,258 of JBARBF010000024.1, forward strand.
CACTTCTGCTGAGGCTGAGTTATGGAACATTTTGAAATCTAAAAAACTTAATGCAAGAAAATTCAGAAGACAACACAGTATAGGTAACTACATAGTTGACTTTTTTTGTGCTTCAGAAAAACTTGTAATTGAGCTTGATGGAAATCCACATGGTGAATATCATAAAATAGAAAAAGATAAAAAAAGAGATCAATATCTTCAAGGTCTTGGATTCTCAATTCTGAGGTTTGTAAACAGATTAGTATTCCAGGAACCTGAATTTGTAAAAAATGAGATAAGAAAAACCTTCAAAAGAAAAGATCCGGAATTTGAATAAACAATCAACCACCCCGGCCGGTATCAGAATTTGTATCATAATTATAAAATGGTCCGGCCACCCCTCCTTCAAAAGGAGGGGAAATGTATCAGGCTTAAATTAAATATTTTACATCCTGTTTTGTACTAAACTCTCTTCATATTTTACTATGTTCAATCCTTAGGTTGACGGCTATGGGGAATGGGGGGTTGAGTACATGCAAAGTAGAAAAATGTACTCAGCTTTTATTATTCATTTCCGATACTCATTTTATCTTTAATATATTGACTGCAGAAGATGGAACAGATACTAATCAATATATCCGGGTAGTTTAATAGAATTTATAACTGTAGCTTACGTTTCCCTGAAAGAGGATATTTTTAAGATGATTTCAATTCAGTGTAGTCTCCGGAATCTCTTCCATCCTCAAACAAACCTTCAATCTCACTGGCATAAGGAACCCCTGTTTCCAAATAAATCTCATATGCCCTTCTAAGAATTTCAAGTTCAGAAATTCTCTTTGGTATACCTGCTGATTTAGATATCCTGGCAGTTCTGCTCTTTTTTACTTTTGTGACTGAGTTTTCCATGGCGTAATTTTTATAATCAATGGTTTATTAATTTCAATTTATAAATTCACAAGTTTTGACTCCTTAATGTCCGTGAAATCAATACTTTCATCTCTGACAAAATAAAGGTAAAGAAAGAATGAAACATGCTTGTTAAGAAGGCATTAATTGTAGATTAAGATCCAATTAAGAATCAGTCATTCATTTGAAAAGCAAGTAGAATCCTGAGAATCTATGCTATCTTGTATATATAATAGATAGATAAATTTTCAAAAAAAGTTAATGATAATTATTTTGAAAATATTACTTAAACTTCAAAGTAATTTCATCAACTTGCATGAAATAAATCTTCCTAATATATGACAGCGATAAACAGTAAATCGTCACCTTATAATCGAAGACTCAGGATAATAATATGGATATCCCTCTCGCTGGTTTTGTTTATAAGCATCATTAATCTATGCTTCCAGGTTTACGGTGATCAGTTTCTTTCCATATCAAAGGTATCCTGGCAACCTATGAAATCAATCACAGCATTAATCTTTATCATTTCGGTTCTTGTACTCTCTGTCCAGCAAACAGGATTACCCGGATCTGTTAAGAGAGCACTTTCAATATTTTTTGCAGCGCTCATCTCTGGTGAAAGCATTCTTTTAATTTATATTCATGTTTATTATTTCTACTCAGGTAATGAATCACTACTAACTCAAATTTCCGTTTTTGATTCTTTGTTTTCTCCTAATAATTTAATGCCATTTTTAACATCATGCAATTTTCTGTTAGTCGGAATTATCCTGTTGCTCCTATCTGAGAATAAAAAGAAACCTTCAGACATTGCACATGTTTTAACTGTTCCTGTTTTTCTGGTAAGTTATTTTATTATAATCCGGTTTTTACTTATAGATTATTCAACCACAGAGTTCAGACGGGTACCAACATCGCCTGATACAGGGATAGCTTTTTGCGGATTACTGGCGGTTATTTTGTTAATGAGGCCCGGTACCTGGCTCTTCAAACTGATATTTTCACCCGACACGGCCGGAATAATTACAAGAAAGCTTTTACCGGCTTTGATAATCTTGCCAATTATTATAGGATGGATGCGAATTCATGGTGAACATATTGGCTTATTTAAATCTGAAGAAGGCGTCGTTTTCGTAGCTGTTGCATATACCACCTGCTTTTTAGTACTTATCTGGCTTACAGCCCAATATATCGAAAAAACAGACAGCAAACGCCGTTCAGTAGAGAAATTACTTAAAGAGAGCGAGGAAAAGCTTTGGTCAGTTTTGAATGCAACTCAGGAATCAATTTATATGTTCGACAGGAATGGTATTATTACAATGTCGAACTATACCGGAATGATAAGATTGAATATTAGTTCTGAGGATAAACTTATTGGTCATCATTTCACTGAATTTATGATTCCCGACATTGCCAGAAGCAGGCAGGAGAAGCTTGAAGAAGTTTTTACCAGTGGTAAACCGATTGAATTTGAAGATGACCGTGAATGCAGGATATATCATCATAATTTCTTCCCGGTTTATAAAGACGACAAGGTATTATTTGTAGTGACTTACAGTTCAGATATTACGGAGAGTAAGAGAGCTGAAGCAGAATTGAAGGAGAGTGAAGACAGATTCAGAACCATTGCGGAATCACTCACAGTAATGATCTCCATCGAACGCATCTGCGATGCAACATTAACCTTTGCAAATGAACCCTTTGAAAAGACTTTTGGATACGGTAAGAATGAGCTGATCGGGAAAAAGGTACCTGATGGTTTTTATTCTCCCGATGACTTTATCGGTATCAGTAATAATTTAAAAGAAACCGGAACAATAAATAATAAAGAAATAAGGGTTAAAAAATCTGATGGATCAGAATTATGGATAATGCTGTCAGTGAGAAAAATCAATTTTATGAATGAGCTCTCTTATCTGTCAGCTTTAATAGACATTACTGAATCTAAAAGTACGCAACTGGAATTACTCAGATTAAACCGCACGCTTGATGCTCAGAGCAAGAGCAGCCAGGCAATGATACATTCAAATAATGAACTCAATTATATAAATGCAGTCTGTAAAATCGTTGTCGAAGACTGCGGGCATACAATGGTTTGGATCGGCTATGCCCAGAATGATGAGTATAAAAATGTTGAACCTGTGGCCTACTACGGTTTTGATAAGGGATATATTGAACAGCTGAACATAACATGGGATGATACTGAACGAGGAAGAGGTCCGACAGGCACCGCTATCAGAACAGGAAAGCTATGCATATGTAAAAATATGCTGACAGACCCGGCGTTCAAACCCTGGAGAAGAGCCGCAAGAGAAAGAGGTTATGCCTCTTCATTAGTATTGCCCCTTATTTCTGAAGGAAAGCCATTCGGTGCCTTATCAATTTATTCAAAGGAACCTGATCCGTTCTCAGAACCGGAAATAAAACTTTTGAGTGAACTGGCAGATGATCTGGCTTATGGAATTTCGTTTATCAGGTTAACGGAATCTGAAAGAGCTGCAACAAGAGCTATCAAAGAAAATGAAGCCAAATTGAAAGAATTAATCGATACTAAAGATAAGTTTTTCAATATAATAGCACATGATCTGAAAAATCCTTTCACAAGCCTCCTAGGATCTTCAGAATTGCTTTTTGATAATATCAACCGGATGTCTGTTGAAAATATCAGGGATCTTGCTCTTATATTAAATGATTCTGCAAAATCAGGATTTGCTATCCTTCAAAATCTTCTGGACTGGTCAAGATCACAAACAGGGATGTTGAAATTCAATCCGGAAGAAACAAATCTGAAAATCATTATTGATGAGAACATTGATAATATTAAATTACAGGTAAAAAATAAGGGAATTAAGCTTAAATCCAAGCTGACTGATGATTTATTAATATTTGCCGACAAGAATATGATAAACACCATATTGAGAAATCTGTTAAGCAATGCTGTTAAATATACATTTAAAAACGGGACAATTCATGTAAGCGTTTCGCGTGCTCCTGAAGAGATTATAATAACAGTCAGGGATACAGGAACAGGTATCTCAAAAGAAAAGGTTGATACCCTTTTTAAAATAGAAAACTCAATATCCCAACCGGGTACGGAAAAAGAACAGGGTACGGGGTTAGGTTTAAAATTATGCAAAGAATTTACAGAAAAAATGGGTGGCAGGATATGGGTTGAAAGCATTGTAGGTCAGGGAAGCGAATTTAAATTTACTATCCCGTTGGATGGCATAAATGCCTAATGGTAGATTGGTACGACTGCTTAGAGGCTTGACAGAACAACTGTATGACGGCATTACATCATAGCATCATAACAATATGATATCGCTTACAAAAAAAACAGACAATAAGCTTGAATGTCAGCTCTGCCCCCACTATTGCAAATTATCAGAGGGTAAGACTGGAATTTGTGGCGTCAGAAAAAACACGGGTGCAGAAATCAAGCTGATGACTTATGGTGTTCTGTCGGGTTATTCTCTTGATCCGGTGGAGAAAAAACCTTTATATCATTTTTTTCCAGGGCATAATATTTTATCAATTGGATCATTCGGCTGCAATATGAGATGCGATTTTTGTCAGAATTATCATATATCGCAAAAAGTTCCTGAAAGTCTTATCCCTGAAAAAACGATAAGAAAAATTATCGAAGATGCACTTTACGCCGATAAGAATATTGGAATAGCTTTTACATATAATGAACCAATTATCTGGTTTGAGTACCTGAAAGATGTTGCTGAAATTGCCAAAAAAGAGGGGTTGTACACAGTTATGGTCAGCAACGGATATATCAACAGGGAACCTCTTAAAGAATTAATTGAATGTATCGATGCATTTAATATCGACCTCAAGGCATTTAATGACAGTTTTTACAGGAAACTAACAGGAGCGAAACTGGAACCTGTTAAAAATTGTCTTGTTGAGATCGCAAAGTCGGGAAAACATCTGGAAATAACCACACTTGTTATACCGGGACTGAATGATGACGAAAAGGAAATGGTTTTACTGTCATCATGGATTGCAGGTGAGCTTGGGAAAGAAACTCCATTTCATCTCAGCAGGTACTTCCCGACATACAAACGGGATACTCCTTCGACTCCTGAAGGATCGCTGAAAAAACTTTTTGATATTGCTTCCGAAAATCTTGATTATGTTTACATGGGAAACAGTCATTCAAGTACCGGACAGAACACTTTATGTCCAGAATGTGGTACTGAGGTAACTATAAGATCAGGATATAATATCAGACATATTAACCTCGATGAAGAAGGGAAATGTACCTGTTGCGGTAAAATTATCTACAGAAATTTCACTATTTCTTAGCAGATAAAGAGCTCAGTCTCTCAAATAGTTTGTCAACACCCGTAAGAAGATCTTTTTCCAAAGTCTTGTAATAAGCTTTCACAATTTTCGGATTATCCTTACCGTCAGGATTGTTAACCCGTGCGATGAGTTCGTTTCTGAATTCAACTGCGTCCGATATTAATGCAGTTAACTCATCGGTTTTATTTTCAGGATGAATATTTGAATAAACGAAACAATCAGAAATTACTTCATAAATCAGGTAATCAATATCCTTTTTAAGTTCTCTTATGCTTGCCATACTAAATGGGTATGAATTAATGAGGGTACAAATATAATAATTTATCTTTCAGTCTGTTCTAATCAACTCCGATAATAAGTCCGGAAGAGGAGAATACTCTCTTCGGCTTTTTTCAGATAGAGTTTTCTCAGTTTTTCAATCAATGGTAGTTTGACATTAAAAAAATTATCACCGACACGATAAAAAGGAAGAACCATCGGTGATGTGCCCGTCATAAATACTGTGTCATACTTTTTGATTTCATCTGCATCCACACAGTCAAATTCCACTTTAATCTTGTTTTCACTGCAGACATCAAGAATATATTTTCTGGTAATGCCGTTGAGGACAAGATTGTCCGGTGCAGTCAGAAGTGTTTCTCCTTTCAGAAAGAAAATATTGGATCTGCTTCCCTCTGTCACAAAATTATTTCCATTTACCAGAATAGCCTCGTAGGCGCTTTCAAGAATCAGTTTGTGATAAATAGATGATCTTAATCTATGATCAATTACTTTTGATTCAGGATCTTTCCTTTCCGCAAAATAAAGGATGCCTTTTACCCCTGTCTGATATTGTAATTCAGAAGGATAAACAGGTTCAATAAAGTAAATCAGGAAATTTTTTACATCTGCATTATAATTAAAAACTATCTTAAGGTTTGCTTCCCTCCTCTTATCTGACCTTGTCAGGCTGATGACAGCTTTTCTGATTGTGGAAATATCGGCAAGAAATTCCTTATTCTGTAGTTTTACGCTGATCTCCAGTCGTTTCATATGATCTGGGAAAAAGATCGGATTACCTTTTACCATTCTTAAGACTTCATATACGGAATCGCCTTCATAAACCAGAGAATTATCGAACATTTCAGCCGGTTGAAGTGAACCGTTTATTATGAATTTCTTCCCGTTGCATTCATTCATTATATATTGTAATAAGCATGACAAAAATACAAACTATCAGCTAATCTGCCCTCAATTCTAATTATATTCGTAGTCATAACAGAGATTTCAACTTATGTATGCAATTATTGATATTGAGACCACAGGGGGAAGTGCACATAATGAAAAAATCACTGAGATCGCTATTTACCTGCATGATGGAAATGAAATAACGGGAGAATTTGTTTCTCTCGTTAACCCAGAGAGGAATATCCCGTATTTCATAACAAACCTTACCGGGATAACCAACGAAATGGTTGAAGATGCTCCCCGATTTTATGAGATTGCCAAAAAGATAATTGAGTTGACTGAAGGCAGAATTTTTGTCGCTCATAATGCCCGGTTCGATTATTCATTCATCAGACAGGAATACAAATCTCTTGGTTTTAATTTCAAAAGAAGCATCCTCGACACTGTAGCGCTCAGCAGGAAGCTTCTGCCCGGACACGGGTCCTATAGTTTAGGCAATATCTGCCGGGACCTCGACATTTCAATTAATGGAAGACACAGGGCCGCAGGTGACGCCCTGGCTACCGTAAAGCTCTTCGAGACCCTTATTGCCAAGGATATTGAGGTCAACGGAAGCAAATTTTCACTTATGAAAAACACCAGGGTATCAAAGCTAAATCCAAAACTTGATATTTCTAAAATAGAAAGTATCCCGGATGAACCGGGAATATACTATTTCTATAATGAGAAGGGTGATCTTATTTATATCGGAAAGAGCCGTAATCTCCAGCAGAGAATCAGCACGCATCTCTCGAATAATTCTTCTAACAGGGCGATGGAAATGCGTGATCTTATTGCCGATATTGACTGGGAAACTACAGGAAGTGAACTCATCGCTCTCCTGAAGGAATCATTTGAGATTAAGCTTAACAAACCTGTTTATAACAGAGCACAACGAAGAACGGGATTTCAATGGGGAATTTTTAGTTTTGTTGATCAGAATGGTTACCTGAATTACCGATATGGCCAGATTAACGATAATGAAGTTCCTGTTTCAGTATTTACCTCAAAAGAAAAAACTAAAGCTAAATTAGGTTCACTGATTGAAACTTACTCTCTTTGTCAGAAACTATCGGGTTTATATGAAACAGAAGGAGCCTGTTTTCATTACCAGGTCGGAATATGTAAAGGGGCATGTATTGGCAAGGAGTCTCCTGAGGAATATAATGAACGGGCAGCCAAAGCAACTGAAGAGTTCATCTTCATGAGGCGTAACTTTTTTATTATTGATAAAGGTCGTGATGTTGAGGAGCGCTGCGCCGTCAAGATTGTAAACGGGAAATTCACCGGCTACGGATATTTTAATATTAATGATATGGGATTCGGACTTACGGCGGTACATGAATGTATCAAACCATCAGGTGATAACAGCGATATCCAGGTTATTCTGAAACAATATCTTAAGAGTAACAGGGTTGAAAAGATTATAGAATTCTAAATGATTATATGGTCATGCCATGGCGTGACCTTCACTTTCATTCATGAAACCGATACCCGATTCCCGATTCAGTAATCAACAGTGCAGGTTTCGCCGGATCGTCCTCGATTTTCTTCCGGAGCTGAGCCACGAACACTCTTAAAATTTGAGTTTGACCGACGTACCCGAAACCCCAAATTTCCTTTAGAATACTCTGATGGGTCAAAACCCTTCCGGAATTTTTTGCCAGAAGCGCCAATAATGAGAACTCAGTAGATGTCAGTTTTAAAATATCCTCATTCTTACGAGCAATATGATTTACCAGGTCAATAGAAAGTGAGCCGAAACTCAGATTAGGATCAGCTTCATTGCCCGGGCTGTGCCTCAAAGCAGCTCTGATACGCGCAAGCAATTCACCGGTTCGGAATGGTTTTGTAAGAAAATCATTAGCGCCATTATCAAGCGCATTAATAATATCCTCTTCAGAATTCTTCACCGAAAGAATTATAATTGGCTTAAGATACCACTCCCTGATTTTTTTCAAAATTTCAATACCGCTTGTATCAGGTAATCCAAGATCAAGAATAATAAGAGCCGGGTTATGTGTAGCAGCAGTTATAAGACCCTCTTTACCGGTACTTGCTTCAGAAATCTTAAAGCCATTCGATGAAAGAGTTATTTCAAGTAAACGTCGAATCTGGACCTCGTCATCAATAACAAGTATTGTATTAGGTAAATTCATTTGTAGGCTGTTTTATTCCTTTAATCCGGACTGTGGTATCTCTGTTGGTATTTTAATAGTAAATTTCGCACCCCCGTTTTGCCTGTTTTCAACGGTTATTGTACCCTGATGTGCTTCAGTAAAGCCTTTTGCAATTGATAGGCCCAATCCTGTTCCGCCTGCCTTTGATCCTTCAACCCTATAGAATTTGTTAAAGATAAGAGATATTTCCTTAGCATTAAAACCCGGACCTCTGTCCATAACCTGGATAGTCATTATTCCATTGTCATAGAATGCTTTAACCCTAAGATTTGTCGAGATGGAAGCATATTGGGTTGCATTATAAATAAGATTGTATAGTACCTGTTCCATTAAGCCGAAATCAATCTTCACAAAAGGCATATCATCAGGAATAACAATGTGGAGATTAAAAGGTTTGAGTTCATCCTGAAGGCTCTCAGTAACTTTGTTCACCAGGTCATGAATGTCGCACCAATCAAGCCGTGGAGTTATCCGTCCGCTTTCCAGACGTGACATATTCAGAAGGTTTTCTATAAGACGGTTTAATCTTTTGGATGCTTTGAATATTTCGTTTGACAGTTCTTTTCGTATTTCCTCAGTATGTTCCGTCGTGAGCAAAGAGTCTGATGCACCCATAATTGTTGCAACCGGTATTCGCAATTCGTGCGATATAGAGTTAAAAAGCGTTTTGTAAAGTTTGTCGGATTCGTTTAACAAAAAAGCCTGCTTAGCCATATTTCTAAGATATTCCCTTTCGAACTTTCCGGATATCTGCGAAATAAATGCCTCCCAGAATTGCTCTTCACCCTGGGTAAAGACAATTTCATGTTGAATCGCAATGACCCCCAGGTTCATCTGATTTCCTTTCAGTGGGTAAAATGTAAAATTAGCCGATGGTAAGGTATCTGTATGCTTTCCTGCTTTTGTAGAGTGTTGAAATGTCCACTCTGCAACACTCATATCATTTTTTGAAATGCTAAAACTGGTATTTTTTTTACTGGAATATTCAAGCTGATCCGATTCATTTTTCAGCAAGATCCGGCAATTTAGATTAAAGTATTTTTTAATATCGTTTTTTGCTATACTTATAACTTCTTCAACTCCTGTTGCCGTAGAAAGTTCCCTGGTAAGCTGGTACAAGGCATTAGTACGCTCCTCACGTATTCTGATCTTCATCTCCTGCCTTTTTATTCTTGATGTCAGAACTCCGCTCAACAATGCAATAATGAAAAACATTATCAGCATAAGCATATCTTCAGGTTTATCAACGTGAAGTGTATAGGGAGGCGGTATAAAAAAGAAATCCCAGATAAGGGCGCTCATAGTGGCAGATAGCAGAATTGGTCCGGTGCCAAGGAAAAATGCCAGTGTTGATACTACGAATAAAAGTACATAAGAGACAACCTGATAAACAATATATTCTTTAAGCAAATAACAAATTGTCGCAGTGAGAATGACTATTAATGAAGCTACCAGGTATTGTCGGATATTTGAGGTAAATGATGGTAAAGAGACTTTTTCTTTAAATCTGTCTTTCGACTGAATATCTGAACCCAATATATAAACATCTATATTACCGCTGTAACGGATAAGCCGGTTAACAAAGTTACCAAGACGCAGGAGAGTAAGCAGGTTACGTACGCGTGGTTTTCCAATAATAATATGTGTAATGTTTTCCTTTTGAGCAAAATCGACGATTGCCTTAACCATATCAGTATTAGTAATGAACCGGAACTTAATTCCAAGCTGTCGGGCCAAAGCAATATTTTTATTCAGTTGTTCACTCTCCCTGGTATCAGGTTTGTACGATGTCTCAACGTAGATTGCCTGCAGATCAGCACCCATTGTATATGAGAGGTTTTTAGCCCACCTGAGTAATTTGGCTGATTGCTGTGTATGACTTACCGCGACCAGCAGATGCAAGCCTGATTTCCATGGTCCCTTGATCCGTTTTAGTTGCATGTATTCATGGAGCTGCTTGTCGACCCTGTCAGCAACTATCCTTAAAGCCATTTCGCGCAGAGCCGTGATATTTCCTTTCCGGAAAAAACTCTCTATAGCTTCTTTGGATCTTTCAGGTGTATATACTTTGCCTTCTGAAAGTCGTTGAAGAAGTTCCTCCGGAGTGAGGTCAATAACTTCTATTTCATCGGCATTTTCAAAGATCTCATCCGGCACCGTTTCCCTGACTACTATTCCTGTAATCTGGGCAACTGTGTCTGAACGGCTTTCAAGATGCTGTACATTAACGGTAGTATAAACATTAATACCGTTATCAAGTATTTCCAAAACATCCTGATACCTTTTAGCATGACGGCTGCCAGGAGCATTAGTGTGTGCAAGTTCATCAACCAGGACAAGCAGCGGTTTCCGGGCTAAAATTGCATCCAGATCCATCTCATATACTGTTGTCGTTTTATACTGATATGTTTTACGTGGAATTAATTCAAAGCCCTCTGCCAACTCTGCTGTCTCTTTCCTGTTGTGGGTTTCAACATAACCTATAATGATATCACAACCCTTTGATTTCTCAGCCTGTGCCGTTTGAAGCATAGTGTAAGTCTTACCCACCCCGGCACACATTCCGAAGAAAATTTTCAGCTTGCCCCGCTTATTTTTTTCTTCTTCCAGCTTTAATGAAGCTAAAAGTTCGTCAGGATCCGGGCGGTTCTCAGAAAAATCCATTTAATTTTACTTTTTCTCAAATTTTGATATTATTGCAGCTGCCTGTTCTTCCATACTTTTTATCCGGAACAACATTTTTTTCAGTTCTTCCACATCATCCGGGTTTATGCCTTTTCCAGATTCTTCCAGTGAAGTTACTGACATCTTCTGCTTGTTTTTATTTAATTTGTCGGCCATCTCGTTCAAAACAAGAGAAATCTCGTAGAATTCATCCTTCCCATCAAAGAAAAGGTGTTGTTTAAAATTGCCGGAACCAATTTCTTTTATGCCATTGTAAAGTTCAAAAAAACGCCGGTTAAAATATGAAGAAAAGCTAAAGGTAAAACTCATTCCAATCAAGAAACACAGGGTTGCCAGAATTGTCATCTTTGTCAAAGCGCTCCTGGATGAAGCTTTTGCATCATCAGTTTTAGTTTCAAGAGCTTTTCCGTTCATCTGAGACAGAATTGACAATTTCTGATACAGGTTGCCGGATTTATTCTGCAGGTAAAGCATCGCTGCAGCTGATTTCGGAGATTTTATAACAGATAATACAGAATCCCTGTATTCGGTACAATCAGTCTCTATACCCGTTACAAGCTTATCTTCACCAGGCTCTGTTATATTATTCTTTTCAGAAATAAGTGCCTGGTAGACCAGGTTCAATTCTTTAGCAATCTTTAAACTATCAGGAGTTTTTTTTGTTAAATAACTTATATTAATTTCCTGATTAATGTTCATTATACCCTCAGACATTTCCCGGGCATAAACTACAGACAAGTAGTTTTCCTTGAGTATTGCACTGGTTTTGTCTGATAACTTATTCAGATAATAACCTGAAAAAACTGCTAATACTGAAATGATAATAAACAAGAATATCATTCCCAGTGTAAATCTTGTTCGGATTGAATGTCTCATAGTCAAGTCTTTTACTAAATATCAGTAATTTATCTTAAATCTTATCAAGTTCTAAATTTAATATTAATACATTAATCCGTTGTTCACCAAGGCAGAAAAACTGTGGTGCTTCGGTCAGATCAATTATTTTACCTAAAAGCTTTTCTTTTTGCTTACTATCGAAATGTCTGGCCTCAGAGATCCGATCTACCTGTAATAAGGCTGCTTCAGGTGATATATGAGGGTCGAGGCCGCTTCCGGATGCAAAAATCATCTCTTTCGGAACAGCTTTTAAGTCTTCAATTGAATTACTCTTAGCAAATAAAATACGCCGGGCATTAACCAGCTTTCTTAAGGTATCACTCGTTGGCCCAAAGTTCGAAGCTCCTGAGGGAATAGGGTTATAACCAATAGCCGATGGTCTCGACCAGAAATAGATACTGCTGTCAAACTTCTGCCCGATCAGTTCAGAGCCAACAATTTTGCCATCCTTTATAATAAGACTTCCGTTCGCTTTGAACGGATATGTCAGCTGTGCCACACCTGTCATTAACAGTGGATAAATAATCCCGGTCAGAAGGGTCATTATCAATAAAAATTTTAAAGCTGTAATCGTTTGTGTTTTCATGCTAATCTATGTGAAATAATAATTTTCCTGATTCTTAAATCAAATGAATTGATACAAGCAGCATATCGATAAGCTTGATTCCAATAAATGGCACAATTATTCCCCCAATACCATAGATTACAATATTAAGTGCCAGTACACGGTTGGCTGAAATAGGCCGGTATTTCACACCCCTGAGGGCAAGTGGTATTAGTGCAACAATAATTAAAGCATTGAATATAACTGCACTTAAAATAGCGCTTGCAGGAGAGTTAAGGTTCATTATATTAAGTACTCCTAAAGGAGACACTCCTGAAGATGTAACATACAAAAATGTAGCAATGGCAGGAATTATAGCGAAGTATTTGGCTACATCATTGGCAATGCTGAATGTTGTCAATGCGCCACGGGTCATAAGTAACTGCTTCCCTGTTTCCACCACCTCAATAAGTTTTGTCGGATTGCTGTCCAAATCGACCATGTTCCCGGCTTCACGGGCAGCTTGTGTACCTGTATTCATTGCTAAGCCCACATCGGCCTGGGCCAGGGCAGGGGCATCGTTGGTGCCATCGCCAATCATTCCTACCAGATGACCATTGGCTTGTTCTTCTCTTATCCTGTAAAGCTTATCTTCTGGTTTTGCTTCAGCCAGAAAATCATCCACTCCTGCTTCAGCAGCAATAGCTGCAGCAGTCTGCGGATTATCTCCCGTGATCATAATTGTCCGTATTCCCATCTTTCGAAGCTGGGCAAAACGTTGCTTAATGCCGCCTTTTACAATATCCTTGAGATGTATTACACCCAAAACCTGGTTATTTTCAGCAACTACCAATGGCGTTGCTCCCTGACGTGACAGATCGGATACTATCTCTTCTACATTTTTTGGGAAAAATCCATTATTATTTTCAATGAATTTTCTGATTGCATTGGAAGCGCCTTTGCGTATGCTGCGTAATTGACCAGAAGGATTCTTTAAGTCAATACCGCTCATACTTGTTTGAGCTGTGAATGGAACAAATACAGAGTCAAGAGTCTGCATTTCTCTGGCTCTCATATTAAATTGCTCCTTGGCTAAAACCACAATAGAACGGCCTTCGGGGGTTTCATCAGCAAGAGATGCCAATTGAGCTGCATCGGCCAGTTGCTCTTTCGTGAATCCCTCTGCCGGGATAAACTCAGTTGCCATACGGTTGCCTAATGTAATTGTACCCGTTTTATCAAGCAGCAAAACATCTGTATCACCGGCTGCTTCAATGGCTCTGCCACTTGTTGCTATTACATTCTTACGCAAAAGCCTGTCCATTCCGCTTATGCCAATAGCGCTTAGTAAACCCCCAATTGTCGTAGGTATTAGGCAAACAAGAAGTGAAATCAGAACAGGAAGAGTAAGATTGTGATCCGCGGATACTCCTGAGGCTTTCAGACTATAGCCAAAATATGCCGGTAAAGCAACGACTACCAGAAGAAATATAATAGTAAGACCTGAGAGAAGGATGATCAAAGCAATTTCGTTCGGAGTCTTTTGACGTTTAGCACCCTCGACTAAAGCTATCATTCGGTCAAGAAAGGTAAAACCAGGTTCAGAAGTTACTTTAATCGTAATCCTGTCGCTTATAACTTTAGTTCCTCCTGTAACTGCACAACGGTCACCGCCGCTTTCACGTATTACAGGGGCAGATTCGCCGGTGATGGCCGACTCGTCGACGCTAGCAATACCCTCAATTACATCGCCATCTGCAGGAATTACATCTCCTGCATCACATACAACTATATCCCCTTTCTTCAGGTCATTTGCAAGAACAATTTCTTCTGTCTTATGATTCAGCTTCCGGGCCTTTGTCTGTGTACGGCTTTTTCGTAAACTATCAGCTTGTGCCTTACCCCGGCCTTCTGCAACAGCTTCGGCAAAATTGGCAAACAAAACCGTAAACCAAAGCCAGAGTGTGATCTGGAAGTTAAAGTTTGAAAAATGACTTTTAAAAATATCAGATAATACAACAACGGTAGTCATAAGCGCACCAATGCCGACTATGAAAATGACCGGGTTTTTTACAAGCAAGCCGGGGTTCAACTTGATAAAAGAATCTTTTAACGCCTGTGCTGCTATCTCCCGGGTAAAGAGCTGCCTTGTATTTCGTTTTTCCATATTATTTATCTTAAAAATTAAAATGTAACACCCATGTTCATTAAAAAATGTTCAACTATGGGACCAAGTGCAAGAGGAGGGAAAAATGTCAAACCTCCAACAATAAGGATTACACTTATCAACAACATGACAAACAGCAAGTTGTCGGTTCTGAAAGTACCTGACGAAACCGGGGTGACCTTCTTCTTAGCCATGCTTCCTGCAATTGCCATTACCGGTACAATAATTCCAAAACGGCCAATAAACATACCAAAGCCCATCATAAGGTTGTAAAAGACAGTGTTTGTGTTTAGCCCGCCAAAAGCGCTGCCATTATTTCCGGCGGCCGAACTGAATGCATATAAAATCTCAGAAAGTCCGTGAGGCCCTGCATTATTGAGACCCGATAATCCTGCAGGTATTGAACAGGCTAATGCAGAAAATAATTTAATTACTATACTTGGAGCGAGAATCGCAAGAATTGCCATTTTCATTTCAAAAGCCTCCACTTTCTTACCAAGGTACTCAGGTGTCCGGCCAACCATGAGCCCTGCAATAAAAACAGTAAGTATTATAAATATTATTATCCCATATAAACCCGATCCTACTCCACCAAAAATAATTTCACCAAGCATCAGGTTGAACATTGCTACCAGACCTGAGAGAGGTGATAAGCTGTCATGCATGGCATTCACAGAACCGTTCGAGGTAACGGTTGTAGTAACTGACCAGAGGACACTGTTCATCACTCCAAAACGAGTTTCTTTACCCTCCATTGCACCTGACACATTCAACACATTATTATGACTGTATTCTGACCAGAGAGATATTGCAATGCCTACCGCAAAGAGGATAAACATGGTAATAAAAATGGCACGGGCCTGTCGTTTGGATTTCATATAATAACCAAAAGTAAAAACCAGACCAGCTGAAATAAAGATGATTGAAAACATCTCAAGTAAGTTGGAAAATGGTGTCGGATTTTCAAAAGGATGTGCACTGTTTGCACCAAAGAAACCCCCGCCGTTTGTGCCAAGTTGCTTAATGGCAATTTGCGATGCTGCCGGACCTAATGGAATAACTTGCTCAGTTCCCTGCAAAGAGGTTGCTTTTACGTAATGTGAAAATGTTTGTACAGCGCCCTGTCCAACCAAAGCCATGGTGAGAATAATAGAGAGTGGCAATAACACATAAAGTACGCTTCGGGTCATATCTGCCCAAAAATTACCAAGGGCATCTGTTGTTTTTCTGGTCAGGCCCCTGATCAAAGCCAGTAATACTGAAATTCCTGTCGCTGCACTTACAAAATTCTGCACTGTCAATCCCAGCATCTGAACCAGATAGCTCAGAGTATTTTCACCGCTATATGATTGCCAGTTAGTATTTGTTGTAAAACTCATAGCTGTATTAAATGCAAGATGCCATGAAACATTTGGTAATTTTTGGGTATTCAGAGGCAGATAAGCCTGTATCAGCTGCAAAATATATAGAAAAACAAATCCAAAAATATTGAAAAGGAGCATACCGTACATATAGGTCTTCCAGTTCATCTCCTCCTCGCTTTTGATTCCTGCTACCCTGTATACCCGTTTTTCAAGCCATCCAAAAACCGGCTTCATAATATGTTTTTCACCCATAAAGACTTTTGCCATGTATTTACCCAACAATGGCGATAACACGACCAGTAATACCAGGAAAAGGATCAGTTGAATTGCCTCGTTCATATTTTTAAGCTTTAAGCATAATTTAAAATTTACTTATGATATTTGTATGAAGACCGAAGTCGGAAGTCGGAAGAAAGAATCATAATTCTTTTATGCCGGTCTTCGGACTTCCAACTTCTTAAAATTTATCAGGCCTTAATAAAGTATAAATTAAATATCCAAGAATAATGAGTGCAATTATGCCTCCCAACAGGTAACTCAGAGCGCTGTTTGATCCGGCAGCCTCCTGATTAGCCGGGGTAATAAGAAAGAGCATAAGCAATTTTGGAATTTTTGTCTTCATAGTATAAATAATTTACTTCTATCAATATTCAATTTAATTGTTCAATTGGTTATAATCTGAATAGAACAGCAAATATTATCCTGCTTTCAGATTTTACAAGGTCCGGTCTCCAGTCAGCCGGTAAAGGTGTCCATTGGTAACCGGTTGGTGAAGTCACACCACCTTTCCCGGCAAAATACGGTACACTTGATTCGCGATGAACAATCTCTACGCGGAAAGTAATGCTTTGATTAGGCATCCAGTCTAAATTTGAGGAACAGTCCCAGGCTTTAAATTTATCTCCCGGATTGGCACTGAACGGAAATGCTCCTTCTGTCTGAGTCGGGTTATTCGGATCAGGTAAAGGGCTCGCCTGACCGGTCGGATATAATACCAGATAACGACCCGGATTTGTCATTACACCTCCGCCAATTGTCCAGGCAATTTTATTTTTTGCAAACCAGATCCGGTTGTAAAACATAGCGCTAGCAAAATACTGGGCGGGTCCCTGGCTCGCATTACCATTCTTAAATCCGTTTACGCCTCCTCCTTTTTCATCACCAATATCACAGGTTAATGAAAAAGCCATTCTAGAAATTCCATCTGACTGCGGATTATTGTAATATCGTACCAACATGCTGTTATCGGAATGGAAACGTTTTCTCTGTGGCAAACCTCCGGCATCTGTCCCATAATAATCGTTGGTAAGTATCTTAAAACTGCTGACCGGCATCCATGTAACATTGGTGCCTATGCCTGGCATGCTGTTAAACTTGCCATAACTCTGCCATCCATTTATAATCCATGGTTCGATCTTTAGAT
Organism: Bacteroidales bacterium; assembly: GCA_049792755.1. Lineage (GTDB taxonomy): Bacteria > Bacteroidota > Bacteroidia > Bacteroidales > VadinHA17 > LD21. The sequence continues at coordinate 19,929 of JBARBF010000024.1, forward strand.
GCTGGGTAGGATAAATCTGAATGCGGACCCCGTTAAAAAACCAGGGAGTATCATCGGATGTATAAGATGCCTGGTACTCCCAGTTTTCGGGCTGATAGTAAGAGTTAAGTCCGATATATGACATGAACAGGCCCGCATCTACATTGATTCCATACAAAACGTTAAAGTGATATCCTGCGTAAGCTTCACTCAGGTAACGGTATACATTCGCAAGGTTATATTGTCCCCTGTAAGGACTCAGATCATTCCGGGGAACAACTTCAGACCGGGTGCCAAATTGTGTCATAAACCTGGCACGCGAATTCAGGTAATTGAAATCTCCCCCAATGTGCAGTGCGGAAAGCTGTACTTCATTGTCACGGGCCAGTGCAGTGGATCCAACAACAGTATTATCATTAGGATTATTAAATGAATGGGTATAGCTCAGATCCATTAAGATACCGGGAGTAAAGAATTTCATATTCTTAAACACCGATGAATCTCTTCGATCGCTTCCATTTTGCCAGGAAGCATCCAGATTTGTAAATGGTTCACCTTTTTGCTGGGCAATCAGACCGATACTACCTGCAACAATTAATATCAATGACAGAATCGTTTTCATTTTTGATAGTGCTTTTTAAAATCTATTTCGCACATACAAAATTGCAACAAAACATGTAAAGGTTTTGTAAAAATGGAGATTTAAACCATAAAGATTTCGTAAATATGAATTCACTCCATGGTGTTTAAACTAAAACCTCAATGAGAACTAATGAGAAGGTACTGAAACGTACCGTTTGAATTTTTTCCTGTTTATTCAACCCTGATCGGGAAAATAATTATCGGGATACCAAATTTAAAGAATCTCTTCTGAATTGAAAAAATTGTATGGTTATGAAGCAATTTCGAAAGGTAAAATGTCTTGGAAAACACCAGCTGACCACCGAAGAAAGCTGCACCAGACAATCTTGGCCTGATTCTTTTTACAATCCGGTATATTTCGTTTACGGGGTCCGTGCCGATTGTCCATAGACTCTTTCCATACAAGCCGAATTGATTGGCAACTGTCACATACTTTTCACCATCCTCTTTTACCTGCTTCTTAAAATGTTCCAGTTCTATCGTTCCCCTGTATATTTTGGAATTAATAATTCCAATTCTTACAAAAACAATATTGCTATATACATTTTTAAAGTTTTCGAGGATTCGTAAAAAAGTATACAAACCTGTTCCGCCAAAACCACTGACTAATATAATTGCGGTCTTACCTTCCTTTTTAAACTTAACTTTCTTCAAGTTCCTGTCTTCACATGGACGCTGTCCGATTAACTTTTCAATTTCTTTAAAAGCGCTCAATCTAAGCTTCTGGAGCTTTAGGGCAGTCTTAAAATAGTGTCTCTTAATATTGATAGCAAGTAAGATAAGTAAGCCTGTAATTAGTAAAGTAGCCCATCCACCCTGGCTGAATTTCAGAATAAGAACCGAGACGAGGATAAAGGAAGTGAGTATAAGACCGATTCCGTTTATTGTCAATTTGCGTTTCCACGGAACGTGCTTTGCTTTCATCTCCCACCAATGTTTCACCATTCCGACCTGGGAGATGGTAAATGTAATAAATACATTAATACTATATAGAACAACCAGAAGTGCAACAGATCCTTTAGATATAACCATCATAATAAGAGCTCCGCCTCCCATCAACAAAACTCCGTTCATTGTTACCAGCCGGTCGCTGAGTGATGCAAATCTTTTTGGTAACCAGTGATCAATTGCCATATTAGCCATGATCCTGGGGCCATCTATGAATCCTGTCTGTGCGGCAACAAATAACAATGCAGCTTCCGAAATCAGTGTTATGAGAACAAAACTTCTTGACCAGAAATAACCCCATCCTGCAGTGAGATTATCGAGTAATACCGCATTTAAAGTTTTGTGAGTGTCGAGTTTTACATTAAAAAGCATATAACAGATCATCAAACCTAATACCATGAAGGAAAGCGATATCATCATTAAAAACATAGTTTTCCTCGCCGTGGCAACTTTAGGCTCACGAAGAATAGGCATTCCATTACTTACAGCTTCAATACCGGTATAAGTCCCGGCCCCCATACTGTAGGCCCGGAGAATTATAAAAAATGTGGCGATAAAACCAAATTGTGAGACAGTTGAATGAATCTCCTGGCTGGTTTGATTGGCAACAACAGAAAAATTAGAGGAATGAATAAAAATACCATATAAAATAGCAATTACATGTGTACAAATAAAAACTACAAATATTGGAGTGAGTGAGAGTACAGATTCCTTGACTCCCCGTAAGTTTAACAGAATCAGAAAACAAACACCTGCAAAGGCAAAAGTCAGTTTGAATGGCTGCCATGGTGCCGGGAAAAAACTGAACAGTGCGTCGGCACCGCTTGAAACAGAAATGGTAATTGTCAATACGTAGTCAATAATAAGTGCAGAACCTGATATCATTCCAGTTGTTGGTGACAACAGTTTACTGCCAACAAGATATCCGCCGCCACCATGTGGAAAAAGACGTACTATCTGGTTATAGCTGGAACTAATAATTATAATCGTAAAAACGGTACCCAGAGCTACAAATATAGCTAAGCTTGTATGCCCAAGCAGGTTGCGATACGCTTCTTCAGGACCATAGCAAGATGATGAAATCCCATCTGATCCGAGACCTATCCAGGCAAAAAATGCTACTAATGTTAACTTGTGGAATATCCCTTTATCCTGAATAGCTTTAGCCTTCCCGATAAAAGTATTTTTTAATCTTTCAGTTAAGGAAAATACTTCAGTTGAGTTCTCAATGTCTCTTCTCTTCATAATCACATTATCCGTTTATTCAGCTGAAGCTTATTACCATTCAGACGAAACAGCAAATAAATCGCGCGAAAATAGTCAAATATTCGTAAAGAATGTATAAAGACTATTTAAGATTTTATAAAGATTTTATAAAGATTTTATAAAGATTTTACAAAGAGACAGGGGAGATTGAGATTTGTTCATTAAAATCACCTTTTTTCGAACGCTTCAGGAAATAATTTCCTGTGGTTCCGCCGCTCAATACCTTATGTACTTTTGCGATTATTGGCTTTTTCTTATATTTGTTCTGACTACCAAATAATTTATCAAAATGCCAGTTTTTACAAGAACAACCAAGAACCTGATTATCAAGATCGATGAGTTCTTTGATGATATAGATCTCGGACTTCTGGTTTTCAGAGAAGGTATAAAAGCATATCTGAATAAAGATATGGATGCATTCATCAGACACCTTCAAAAAGTTGATAATCTTGAGAACAATGCTGACAGACTTCAGCGGGAAATTGAAAATGAGATGATTACTCATTCAATTTTGCCACAGCACAGGTCAGAGGTCAGTACTCTCATAGATGAACTCGATGAAGTTATTGATGCACTGAAAAGCTCACTTAATGAAATTTATATAGAAATGCCCGATATCCCTTCATCACTTAATAAAAATATAATTAGTCTTACTGAAACTTCTGTCAGCGCTGCTGAAGAACTGATACCTGCAGCAAGGGCATATTTTAAAGCTCCATATACCGTTAGGGAAAAGTTGCTAAAGGTCTATTATTTTGAAAGTGAGACCGATAAGCTGTCGTTAAAAACAAAAAAGATCATTTTTAAGGAAATGAACGAACTGGATCTTGCACATAAAGCCCATCTGAGATATATAATCCATCATATTGAAAATGTATCAGATCTGGCCCAGAAAGCCGCAGATCTTCTCTCAGGAATGGCGATTAAGATTGTGATGTAACTTGTCGCTGGGTGCTGGGTTCTGGGTGTTGGTTGAAAAGATAAAAGTCAAAGGTAAAAAGATCAAAGTAAAGAGTCGTAAATACCGGAAAACAGAAACAAGAAACAAGAAACGAGAAACGAGCAACATTTAATAAACAAATTAAAACAATTCACTTGTTGAAATTATTTAAGTAATGATAATCTTCTTCCTTACCAGCGGTCTTTTTCTGGGGTGGTCTCTTGGAGCAAATGATGCCTCACATATTTTTGGTTCGGCTGTAGGGTCAAAAATGGTTACATTCAGGAAAGCTGCTATTATTGCATCTGTTTTTTTTATTCTCGGGGCTGTTATTCAGGGATCAGGCACATCCCAGACACTAGGTAAACTTGGCGCTATAAATGCAATTGGAGGTTCATTCACCCTTGCATTAGCTGCAGCAATTTCAATCTATATGATGACCAAGTTTGCACTTCCAATATCAACAACCCAGGCAATTGTGGGTGCAATAATAGGATGGAATTTTTTCACCGGAAACCGTACAGACAGTTCTACTTTAGAAAAGATCGTGATCTCGTGGGTCGCAGGTCCCATCATCGGCGCAGTATTTGCTATACTCTTGTATATTCTAGTAAAGAGATTCAAGAAATTGACAAAAATCCATCTTATAAGGTTTGAATCCTATATTAAAACCGGACTAATAGTAGTTGGTGCCTTTGGAGCCTACAGTCTTGGTGCCAACAATATTGCCAATGTTATGGGAGTTTTTGTTCCCGCTTTCCATCTTAAGGATCTGAACTTTTGGATTTTTTCACTTAACTCAAGCCAGCAATTGTTACTTCTTGGAGGTCTTGCTGTCGCCTCAGGAATTATAACTTATTCCTGGAAAGTCATGGAAACAATTGGAAACAATATTCTGGAACTATCATCAGAAGCTGCTCTTGTAGTTGTACTGGCTCAATCGCTTGTCCTGTTCATCTTTTCATCAACCGGACTATCCAATTTAATTGTAAAAACAGGGTTACCTCCTATTCCTATGGTTCCGGTTTCAAGTTCCCAGGTCATCGTCGGATGTATTCTCGGAATCGGTTTGTACAAAGGGGTACGAAATATCAATTTTAAAATACTTGGGGAAATTGGTCTCGGCTGGATTATTTCTCCTGTGGCATCAGGTTTATTGACATTTTTCCTGCTCTTCTTTATGAAGAATATCTTTGGCATTAATGTAGGATCTAAAACAGCTGAAACAATCGGTAATCCCGGGCAAACAACCAATCTGTCGGCTTATGGTCAGACTGATGTGTCAGGTATCATTAAATATCTTCTTCTGGGTCTTATAATTTTTGGAACAATCGGGATAGTTTTTTACTTTCTTCTCGAAAATAAGAAAAGAAAAGAAATGCAAAGATCGGAAGAGAAGTTCTGGAAGAATATGAAATAAGATTATTCTAAGGGAGATATTAACCCCCATGTATTCCCCCTGTGAGAGGGAAAAAATCTTACTGTTTTAATAGAATAATAATAAAAATCACAGAATTTTCTCCCCCCTGGGGGAGATGCTGCGAATCAGCAGAGGGGGTTCTCTCATCAACCAACTTTGCATTTCGGAGTGTATGGGACGCCAAATATTAAAGAAAGGAATAATTTTTTCCATAGTACAGCATCTGTCCGAGGTAATCATCCACATATTCGACTTTTACATCGGTTATTCTACCGTTTTTATTATATACCGGTAAAAGTCTGGGGTTAACAAAACCTGTATACGGTGCGAGGTTAAGCTTTTCGTAACGTTCCAGGATCTCAGCATGATGACCAGGGTCAACCTTTACTCCATAGTTTTCAATTATTACCTTCCCATTTTCATAATCACCTTCCGATTTAATTCGTTGAATCTCCCTTAGTAATTCCCCAAATAGATTCCTTAGCTTGAGATAATCATTTATTCTTACATAGGTTTTGCCTTCTTTCCTGAATAATTCGATAACATTTCCTGCTCTGCCATGCTCATAGACCCAATGAGATACTGCAGAACGGTTTCTCATATGTGCCTCCTCAATATCTTTTCCCGGATTTATCCTTACAATCTGAGTAATTAAACCGTTCCTGATATATGAATCGTGTGAAGCTTTTGCTGCGTCCTCATGTGGAAGCAGACCAAGTTCTATTAATTTTTTATCCATCATATAGTATAAAGCAAAAAGATCTGCCCGTGCTTCTTCAAGAGGTGAAGCATAACTCTTAAGCGCATTGGGATGGGTACCTTTTGCCAGCTTGCCGCTTGCATGGCCCACGCATTCATGGAGATCGGTATGTAAAGCTTCAGCCAATGATCCGTAATTTTTTATCCTGTCCACTTCAGACCGATCGGCAGCAAATTCTTCCAGGAAACCATTTCCCTTTGAAGTGATATCATATGCATTTGCTATATTTGACAGTGTAACTGATTTTGATCCAACCTCTTTCCTTATCCAGTTAGCATTGGGAAGATTAATCCCCAGCGGCGAAACCGGATAACAATCACCTCCCAGCATAGCAACATTGACAACTTTTGCGGCGACACCTGTAACTTTCTTTTTTTTGTATTGTGGTTGAAACGGAGAATTATCCTCAAACCATTGGGAATTGGCTGCAATGATTCTTGTTCGCTTGGTGGCTTCCAAATCGGTATAATCTACAATTGCTTCCCATGTTGCCTTCATTCCCAAAGGATCATTGTAGGTTTCTATAAAACCGTTATTATAATCCACTTCAGGTCCGCTATCCTGTGCCCATAACACGTTAAAATCATCCCATATTTTAAGATCCCCTGACTTATAAAAGTCAACAAGCAGTTTTAATTCTTTCTTCTGCATTTCAGATTCTGCGACTATTATTGCTTTTTCAATCCACATTATTATCTGATCTATTGCAGCTCCATAAAGACCCCCTGATCTATAGACTTCTTCACTAATTTTTCCATCTTTCTTTGCAACTTTGGAATTAAGTCCCAATGAGACAGGGCATTGGTCTTTCGGATCAATTTTGGCTGAATAGAAAGATTCAACTTCTTTCTGATTTATATTTTCATAGAAGTTAATAACTGATTCTGCAATCATGTCAGAACCTTCTCTTTTCTCTACCTTTCGTCCAAAGAGTTTTTCATCAAAAATAACGGGGGAAAGGATGGATATAAGCTCGTCTTTTGTCTGCCCAATGGCCAGAGGAAGTTTTTCCTGGTCAGTTCCATTAATCAGACAACCAAAGTAACTTTCTGTAAATCGGGGTATTAATTTATCATTTGAATAATGATGATGAATTCCATTTGAAAACAAAACTCTTTTTGAGTAAACCACGAAAGCAATGTATTCATCTAACGATTTGTCACCTGAATAATTTTCCAGTATAGCTTCAATGGTTTTCCTTATCTTCAGATTAAACCTGAAGTTCTGATCCCATAAAATATCTCTCCCTGAAAGAGCCGCCTGACTGAGATAATAAATGAATTTTTTTTGCTGAATAGTCAGGAATTCAAATCCCGGAAGTTCATACCTGAGCACCCTGATATCTTCAAATTGTTCTACAAAATATTCAAAGTCGTCAAATTTCATCATTGTTAACCTGTTTATTAATAAATGGCTAAATTATTAAAAAGTTAATAATTTAGTTCGTTGGTGACAATTAGTGGTCCCGAGTACTCGGGATTGAGTACCTTAGTATTGAAAAAAATAATTAACCCCAAAGAGCAAAGTCTGGCATAAAGGAACATAAAGGAAATCGAAAAAATATTTAGCAAACTGTATTAAATTAAATTAAATCAACCCATTATCGATATGTCGGAAATTATTGACAAAATCAGGGAGGAATTGATTCAAGATGCCGATGAAAAGACAAAGTCATCAGGCGAACGATTCTTTAAGGAAGAGGTCAAACTTTATGGACTCAAATCTGCCGAGGTAAGCCGTATCAGCAAAGAATATTACAAAACCATCAGAGATAAAAGCAAAATACATATTTTTTCTTTATGTGATGAGCTCTGGAATTCAGGTTACATGGAAGAATCATTTGTTGCCTGTAACTGGGCCTACAATATGCATAAACAATATGAACCGGCTGATTTTGATGTCTTTGAAAAATGGGTAAATATTTATATAGGAAACTGGGCAGCGTGTGATAAACTTTGCAATCATACTGTCGGAACTTTTATAGAGATGTATCCTTCATTTTTATCTGTTTTGAAAAAATGGGCTCAGTCTAAGAACCGCTGGGTAAAACGTGCTTCAGCAGTATCGCTTATTATTCCTGCCAGGAAAGGCAAATTCCTGACTGATATCTTCGAAATAGCTGATATTCTGCATTCTGATAAAGACGACATGGTGCAAAAAGGGTACGGGTGGATGCTCAAAGCTGCAAGTGAAGCTCACCAGAAAGATGTATTCAATTATATTATGAGTAAAAAAGCCACAATGCCCAGAACTTCACTTAGATATGCAATAGAGAAGATGCCTCCTGAATTAAAAGCCTGTGCAATGGCGAAATAGTAAGTATGGTTTTTTTACCTTTGCATTATAAATCAATTTTGCAATGAGAACAGTTGCTTTAATCATCTTTGCAATTCTAATACCTTTTGCTGCCTTTTCACAGGACAGGATTACCGGGCACGACTTTGCGACTAGATCTGAGATTATAGCCCGCAATGGTATGGCTGCAACAAGTCAGCCTCTGGCAACTCAGGTTGCTCTGGATATTCTTAAAAAAGGAGGTACTGCTATCGATGCTGCTATAGCCGCTGATGCTGTTCTCGGTGTTGTTGAACCTACCGGAGCAGGTGTTGGAGGAGATCTTTTTGCAATAATATGGAGCGCTGATAAGGGGAAATTATATGGATTAAACGGAAGCGGAAGATCTCCGCGTTCACTTAAGCTTGATTATTTTAAACAGAACGGATATCAGTTTATTCCATCGTATGGCCCTCTTCCAGTTTCAGTTCCGGGATGCGTTGACGGATGGTATGAAATGCATGACATGTTCGGTCGTCTTTCCATGAAGGATATCCTTCAACCCGCAATTGGCTATGCAAGAGAGGGATTCCCAGTTACGGAGGTAATTGCATTTGCTCTTAAACAAGGAACTGATATTTTAAAAGAGTATCCAAATATTAAAGAGGTTTATATGCCTCATGGAAAGACTCCGACAAAAGGTGAAATCTTTAAAAACCCGCTGCTGGCAAACACTCTCGAAAAAATTGCAAAAGGTGGAAGATATGAATTCTACAAAGGTTCTATATCCAGAGAAATAGCTTCATTTATGAAGAAACAGGGAGGATTCCTCTCGTATGATGATATGTACCGTCATCATTCCGAATGGGTAGAGCCAATAAGTACAACTTACCGGGGTTATGAGGTTTGGGAACTCCCTCCAAACGGACAGGGAATAGCAGCACTACAGATGCTTAATATTCTTGAAGGATTTGATATTGCTGCAATGGGCTTTGGTTCAGCTGATTATATACATGTTTTTACAGAGGCAAAAAAACTTGCTTTTGAAGATCGTGCCAAATATTATTCCGATCCTTTTTTCAATAAATTGCCGGTCGCCCAGCTTCTCTCAAAAAAATATGCTTCTGAAAGACGCAGACTGATCAACAGAGATAAAGCTGCAAAGATTTACGACCCGGGAAAAATTGAAGGCGGAAATACCATATATCTTACGGTTGCTGACAGATTTGGTAATATGGTCTCACTTATTCAGAGTAATTACCGTGGCATGGGTTCGGGAATGTGTCCAACAGGATTGGGCTTTGTTCTGCAGGACCGGGGTGAAATGTTCAGTCTTGAAGAGGGTCATAATAATGTATATGCACCGGGCAAAAGACCTTTTCACACGATAATACCTGCATTTATCACAAAAAACAAAAAGCCCTGGATAAGTTTCGGAGTGATGGGCGGTGATATGCAGCCGCAAGGACATGTTCAGATAGTTATTAATCTCATTGATTTTAAAATGAATCTGCAGGAAGCCGGGGATGCTCCAAGGATGCATCATATAGGATCATCCGAACCAACCGGCCAGCAAATGACAAACGGCGGTATTTTACTTCTTGAAAGCGGATTTCGCACAGAGGTCATTCAAAAGTTGCTGTCAATGGGTCATACGATACAATGGGACCTGGGTGGATATGGAGGTTATCAGGCTATAATGTGGGATGATAAGAATAAAGTCTGGTTTGGTGCCTCTGAATCGAGAAAAGACGGGCAGGCGGCAGGGTATTAAAGGTGTGAGGCGTGAGGTATGAAGTATGTGGTGTATTCAAAACTTTTTACCGGTCGCCGGGAACCGCAAACCGCCAACCGGATCAACCAATCCCAACTAAATCCATTACACCATTAATAAATGTCAAAGGATGTACCGGATTACCTGGTACATAAAGGTCAATATGATTTTTTTCAACAAATCTTCTGTCAAGAACCTGGCTACCTTCAAAGATACCACCGCTGATAGCATCAGTACCGGCAAGAATGATGATTTTAGGTGAAGGAGTTGCTTTATATGTAATCTCCAGAGCTTCAGCCATATTTTCAGTAAAGGGACCTGTTATCACTACTCCGTCAGCATGACGGGGTGAGGCGACAAATTCTATACCATAACGGCCCATGTCAAAATTTACATTTGAAGTAGCTGCAAGTTCCATCTCACAGGAATTATCTCCTCCTGCTGACACCTCACGAAGCTTTAATGCGCCATTAAAAAATTTCCGTATTTCACTTCTTATTTGTGTCTCATCTATTCTGACAGGGTTTTTAACTCCGGGATTAATAATTAATCCTTCACGACTGTTTACTGCAACACGGTAGTCATTTGTAAAAATTATCCTTTGAGGGAACTTAAAGTAACATTCTTTGCAGAATACACATTTTCCCATATCTATTGAACCTGCTTTACAATCAATGGCTTTAACAGGACACAATTCAGAAACGACTTTTATTTCTTCAGCAGTGATATCTTTTGAAATTAAAGGACGGCCCCTGAACAGGTTCGAAACTTTTTGTGTACGTAAATTATTGATATACTGCCGGCCGTGACTGGCTAATATTTTTATTTCTTTGAACATAATAATAAACTGTCAAAAAATGATTTATAAATCATGCCCGCAATAGCTCAGGTTAAAACTTTTGTTGCAGATCGGGAAGTCTGATATTTCCTGATTACGTACTGCGAGAGCAAGCGCCATCCAATTGTGGATTGAAGGATCTTTCACTTTGTAATGGTTTATATATCCATTTTTATCAGTTGCAGCCAGGTGGCAAATTTCACCCCTCCATCCTTCTACCATTGAAATCGCAAAACGATCGGGTCTTAATATATAATTATAAACCGGCATCCTGATGTCACCGGTTTTTTCACGCCAGATTTTGATAAGTTCCTGAATGATTTTCACCGATTCACCGGCTTCCAGAACTCGCAAAAGGCCACGGGCAAGTACATCACCAGTTTCAAGTATTATAGGTTTTGATGAATATTTTTTATAGTATTGAAACGGATGGGTATGACGTACATCGCGCTGAATACCGCTGGATCGGGCAGCCTGACCTACTATTCCAATTGCCAGACCCTGTTGTTTTGTCAGTATTCCGATATCATCAAACCGAGATAGAACACTTGGCAGTGAATAGATACGATCGGCAATCTTACTAAACCGTTTGCCTGAATTACCGAGAATTTTTAATATCTCATCAGCAATATCATTATCAAGGGGGCAATTGGTGCCACCTGGTCGGATAAGGCCCTTGCCGAAGCGATTGCCACACCAAAGCTGAGTGGTATTGATTATTGTGGTTCTGAGCGCTTCGCAGGCTACTTGCCCCAGCTGATAAGCAACATCACCACATAAAGCGGCAGTATCGCCGATATTAACTGCCAGCTTTTCCAATTCCAGAGCAATACATCGCTCTACCTGTAATTTTTCATCTGCTTCCATTCCACTTAACGACTCAATAAGCTGTGAATGAGCCAATGCGTGTCCAACTGATGAATCACCTGCTATGCTCTCCGAAAGTACACATCTTTGTAACGGAGTATTTTTTGTAATAAACAACTCTTCAATCCCACGATGCTGGTACCCTAGTTGAATTTCAAGATGCAGAACCTTTTCACCGTTACAGATAAACCTGAAATGACCCGGCTCAATTACACCGGCATGAACAGGCCCCACGCCCACCTCATGCAATTCTTCACTCTCAATATTGTAGAAAGGATAATTATCCATAATCTTTGATTTATCTGTCCGGTAATGTGGATATCTCACGGGCTTCAGCCATGGATGACCCTCGAAATCTACTTCTGAATTTTCATGAATCTCACGTTCAAAAATATGCATCTGAGGACATATCGGAGTAATAGATTTTATTCTTCGCTGATCATTTTTTAGTTCATGTGCAAATATTGCAATACTACTATTATTATCATCTGCTATGCAACAATAAAATTTCAGTTTATCAGATGACACTAAAGCGTAGTAAGCAATACAATGTTTTGCTTCATCTTTTAAAAAACCGACAACCTGATCATAAAATTTATCATATTTTAAAACAGGTATTTCATCAATTTCTATTGATAATGAATTGTTTTTTATTTCAACATATGGTTTTTGATCCATGATTATGGCTGTTTAATAAAAATAGAAATACTCTGGTTAATTAGATCTACCAGGAAGGGAGGCTGATAAAAACACATAATGATCACAACAACAAGCAATAAAAATTGACTGACTGTCTCAACCGGTTTGATTTTTTCCGGGGACTTCTGATTGTTTACGCTCCGGGGATTTGAAAATACAATATGCATAATTCTTGTACTCATGGCATAAATTACAAAGCACAGCAGCAATATAACAACACAAAGTACAAACCAGTGGTTTTTGAAAACCATTGCCTTAAATATCATAAACTTACTAATAAACAACCCTGAAGGCGGGATGGCAAGAATACAGAACATTCCTGCAATAAGTACTAACGCACCCGCTGGATAAAGTTCCATATATCTGCCGGTTTCATCTAATTTGAACGTATGCAGTACTCTTGAAAGTTGTCCCATTTGATAAAAAAGACTTGATTTGGATAACGAATGAAGTACAAGTAAAAGAAATGCCGCGAAATACCCGGCGCCACCTACTCCTATCGCAATGGCTACCAGTCCCATATTTTCCAGACTTGAATAAGCAAGCATTCTCTTAAGATGTTTTGCTTTAAGCATATAACCGGCAGCTATCAATAAAGACATTAATCCAGAAAGGATCAGCACATTATTCATAAAACCTAATATTGAGGAGGAAGAAAACATGGAATAAACTCTGAAAATAGCCAGAAAACCGACGTTCATTAAAGCGGTTGAAATCAAAGCACTGATTGGAGGTGGAGCGACTGAGTGAGCATCAATTGTTACTGTATGCATCGGGAACAGCCCCATCTTTGTGCTAAATCCAACTAAAACAAATAAAAATGCAATTTTCAGATACATCGGGTTAGCTTCATTAATAATATTGGCGATTGATGTAAATGACAGATTAGCAGCATCTCCGCGGCCATAAATAAATCCTAAAAATAATATGCCTAAATAAGCCAGGGCAATACCGGTAGAACAGATAAACACATACTTCCATGTTGCTTCCAATGCTATTTCTGTGCGATCATGATATATCAGGGCCGCAACGGCCAGGGTTGTCGCTTCTACAAAAATCCACAGGACAGTCATTCCATTTGCCATATATGCACCTGACATAAAAGTTATTAAACCAATCAATGCTGCGTGATAAATATTATATTTCTTCACTTCATCTGTGGCCGCGTATATAAATCCATGATAAATAGTCGGCAAGGTCAAAATTGACAAAACTGACATAAGCAACACACCAGCGCTGTTAAAAGTGAAATAACTTAATTCGGTTTTGTTTAAATTGTTCCAGCAATATATTGTAAAACAAATATGTACCAACGCATAGCTGATTGTTATAATCTTAGTTATAGTCTTATTTTTTAGTAAGATTATTGAGATAACTGAAAAAACTGAAATAATAAAAAATAATAAAAGCATATTCTATTAATCTTTTAGCATGGTTAATTCGTTAGTGTGCGGTCTTAGTCGTAATCCAAAAAAACCAAGTATTAACACTCCTACAAATATGTCAAGCAATATTCCAATGTTGATCAGCATAGGCATTTTATTGCCGACAGCAAGAGAAAACATAAAAACTGAATTTTCAATTATTAAAAACCCTATCAGATGTGAGATTATCAGTTTGTGAGTAACAATAAGCAATAGTCCTGTGAAAAGAGTAAAAAGAGCAATAGCCATATAAATGGTATTTACATAATTATTTATCAGGGAGTTTGCCAGAAGAACACTTATCAATAATGCGAAAATTGATAAAATAATTAAATAAAATCCGGGCATAGCCTGCCTGTGAATTTTTGATACACCTGACCGGTTAATTATCCTAAAAAGCAGGTATGGAATTAAAATTGTTTTAAAAATCAAGGTCTCGGAAGCTATAAACAGAAGATTTGCAGTATTAATTTCTTTAAGCTCAAATAATGCAATTCCACATAGTAATAATCCCTGGACCCCAATAAGATTTATATATAGAACCAGTCTTTCCGCTGAGCAAAAATAAATAAGGGTAATTGCAAATAATACTATCAGGTAATTTACCATATTGTATTTAAATAAATTTGTCAGTCAAAATTAAAATTATCACAAAAGCGATCCAGGCAATTGCAGAGATTGAAAGTATAAATTTTGGATTTTTATTCATTTTGTTTCTGGCCCTGAATGATTCAATCAGTCCGATGATCATGGCAAACACCACCTGAACTAACAGGAATAAAACAATCTGCAGAAATATGTTCCAGCTGGCCGGCACAATAACATTATACATCAATGATCCATAAATTGCAAATTTCAGGTACGAACAAATATGAATTAATGCTTTATCAAAACCACTGTTATCCAGGATCATCACTTCATGTATCATCGTGAGTTCGAGATGTGTTTTCGGGTCATCAACGGGTAATCTGCTGTTCTCGATCATGGCGATCTGAATAAACACATAAAATCCTAATATACTGTATATCAATACATAATTATTTCCAGTAAGAAAGAAATGATTAAAGATATCTGAAAAGGAAGTAAACCCTGTAAGCATTGCAAAAGTAGCCAGCAGAATAAAAAAAGCCGGTTCAGCCAACATTGAGAAAAACGCTTCACGATTGGCTCCCATTCCCTCGAAACTGCTACCGGTATCAAGAGCAGCAAGAATAGTAATAAATTTCCCGAATGCGAGCAGATAAGAGAAGAAAACAAAATCTCCTTCAAATGAAATAATTGCATTTCGTTCTGCGAATGGGATTACCAGTAAAGCACATAAAATAGCTGACAATGCAACAACTGGTGCTATCTGAAATATGATTCCTGTTGTTTTACTGAAAACACTTCCTTTTCTCATTAATACTCTTAAATCTTTGACAGGTTGAAGTATGCCAGGACCCTTACGACCTGAAAAAATGCTCTTTGTTCGTAATATAACACCTGGAAAAAAGAAAGCTGCAATTAAAATCAGAACAAATCCCAGCATAATCAGATAAGATTAAAATAGGTTAATATGAAAACAAGAAGCATAAAGACAAATGCATATAAAATGTAATGTTGTATCTGTCCGGTCTGCATTACTGCAATCCTTTTTAGAATAGTCGAGGACCAATCTATAGGTTTGTCTATCAGAAGCTTTTTGAATATATCGTCACTGTGCGACTCGAAGGACCTTTTCCCTGGAAATATTTCATCATCACGGATTTCTTCCATTATTTTTTTTGTCTGGAGCACTGGCTTCGCAAGATGGTTATAATTATAAGCATATGATGTTGCAGTATATTGTTGTCTGCTGCTTCCTGCAGTATAACCACAACCCCATGTGGGCTCAATGTCAATTTGCTTATTTTTAAGATGGAAATGCCTGTAAACGAGAAAAACAATAATTGTACAGACAAAAATGCCGCTTAGAATACTTATTTGTGTAAGGTTTTTTATGGAGGAATTTGCTACCAGATTTAAATCACTGATTCTGAATGACTGCGATACTATGTTAAACACAGGTTTCACAAATAATACTGACATTAGTCCTATCAGCATAATAAAAGCAATAGTGATAAATTGCGGAAAAATCATCAATTTGCTTACTTCTTCAGCCCTTGATGCTTTTTCTGAACGCGGCTCGCCAAGAAATACTATTCCAAATGCTTTTGTAAAACAAAAAATTGCCAGTCCTCCTATCAGAGAGAGTCCGACAATGCTTGAAAGAAGAACTATGGATTGATATAAATTAGCCGACGACAGGCTTTTAAACATTCCAATATAGATGAGATATTCCGAGATAAATCCATTAAATGGAGGCAGACCACATATAGCCAATGAACCTATAAGAAAGAGAACTGAAGTATAAGGCATTTTTTTCATCAGTCCACCAAGTTGTTCTATGTTTCGCGTATGTGTGGCCTGATATACTGAGCCAGCATTGAAGAAAAGAAGTGATTTGAAAAGTGAATGGTTCATCACATGAAGTAAACCTCCAACAAAGCCAAGCAGACTTAATGCGGTGTTATTTGTTGAAATACCAATCGTACCCACACCAATTCCGATACCTATGATTCCAATATTCTCAATGCTATGGTATGCCAGTAAACGTTTTAAATCGTGCTGAACGATGGCCATCATAACCCCAAGTACACCGGATATCAGCGAAACCGATAATATTATCATACCAATTAAAAGTAGTTCGCTTTGTACCGACATAAGTACCCTTAAAATACCATATATGCCCATTTTTATCATGACACCTGACATAACTCCGGATACATGCGAAGGAGCTGCAGGGTGAGCCTCAGGGAGCCATGTGTGCATGGGAATAAACCCGGCTTTTATGCCAAATCCGATAAAGAAAAGAATAAAAAGCAATATATTAGAGTGATTCACAAAATATGATCCAAGGGCATCAAAACTCATTTTCCCGGTAGCTTTTCCGACAATCAAAAAGCTTATCAGGAGAAAAAACATGCCTACGTGCATCTGGATAAAGTAACTGATACCCGTTTTCATAATAGTTCGGTCTTCAGCATCAAAAATTACCAGAAGGAATGATGAAAGGGCCATTAATTCCCAGACAATTAAAAAAGCCAGGCCGTCGCGGATAATAACTACCATCATCATGGAGAAATAAAGCCAGATGTATGAGAAGTAATGTATCGAAAAACTCAATGCATTTTTACTCCGATAATATGGTTTCAGATATCCCCGGGCATAAAGAAACCCGGTAAATACAGTTATATTAATTAATACAATGAAGAATGCAGAAAGCTTATCGATTATAAACATAAAGCTGTTTTGCAGGAAAGGCAATCCTGACTGTAGTTCAAGTATTTGTCTATCAGATGAAACCAGATCAATACACCATATTGAGGTCAACACAATGCCACATACAAGCAAAAAAAGGCTATAGAAATACTTTAGAGACCTGGGGATAAAGAAAACAGGGAAGGTCAGAAGTAATAAAAGAAGAAAGTATAATGCGTTATTCATTAATTGTAATTAAGGTAATTTCGGATAAGTAATTTTATTTTTGTTTTAACAGATTTTTAAGGCAACTTCTTTTTAATTGTAACTGGTTTAAATTTAATGATTTGCAGAATTTAAATCCAATTCAACGGTCATTTTACGAACGTAAAAATAAAAAATAATATCTCTGTCTGACCTTTCTGCAGCGAATTTGACGTAAGCATTTGATTGAACAGTGTTAACCCACTCACGATTACGTACAAAACTAAATGCCTATTCGTTAACCGGTAAAGAGCCGGAAAAAATAATAGGTTCCGATGATTTCTTATTTTTTAATCGGAAAATAAAATGTTTGTCCTGATAGACCGATTCTAATAATCCGAAATATATTAAATCGGCGATAATATTCTCAGCTGCACTCCTTGGCAGGTATACCATTCTGCAGAACCTTAAGATAGAGATTGACGGATTTAATTCAAGATAATCCAGGAGCTTCTTCACCTTTTCACTATATTCCATCAGTATACCACTATGATAAATTTTCTTTTTCCAAACCTTCAGATGAACAGTAGTAGCGAGAATATTTTCATCTTTTACCCGGATATAAGCCGACCAGTTATTCTGCTCTGTCTTAGCAAAATAAGGAATATGTGAGCCTTTGGGGATTATAACTTCAAGTACCGTTTTGCCATCGACTATCCATCTTTTTGATTCAAACACAATTTCGGGTTTACAATACATCCCGGCAGCTGCCTGAACCATATAAAATTCTTCATCAGAGTGCACCCCGGCTATGTTACCGTTATCTTTGACTCCGATAAGCAGTTTTCCGCCATCGGTATTAGAAAAAGCAACAAGAGTTTTAGCAATTTTCCTGGAGTCGGAGATTTCGAATTTAAAGTCCAGCTGCTGATGTTCGCCTTCCTTTATTAATCTTTTTATATAAGAGTTCGGTCTCTTTTGAAGCACTTTTATTGTTCCTGAATGATACTTTGCCATCAATATCAAAATTAATTAATCTGTTTGCAGGTGCTCCATCAAAATAATAACAGGACAATATTACGAATTCCTCAAATACAAAATTCCCGGAATGCCCGATAAACTGTTCTATTTATTAACATACCAATAATAGTCTTATCATTGTATTTCTGTCTAATTTTCAGTAATTATGCTCTGCCATTTTTAATTCCTCTTCATATATTATTACTCATGAAATCACCATTCAAATTCCTCGATTCGTATACAAAAGAAGATCGTGAAATATTTTTCGGACGTGAAAAGGAAATAGAAGAATTGTATCGTCGTCTTTTTGAAAGCAATGTACTGCTGGTCTACGGAGAATCCGGAACCGGAAAGTCGTCAATTATCAATTGCGGTTTAGTTAATAAGATTAATGACACTGAACATCTCACTATCTATATTCGTCGATCAGATAACGTACTTGAAAGTCTTTCTGAAGCGATACATGTTCTCCTCAGGGAATCTTCTCCCCGACAACTGCTTACGGCTCTTTTGTTTAAAAAAGCTCTGAGGGAGATATCTGAAGATATTCATAAACAGCTAATCTTTATCTTCGATCAATTTGAAGAGTTATTTATTTTCGGAACAAAAGAAGAAAAGCAGAGCCTTATTCAGGTTCTGAAAATCCTGACAGAATCCGATCTGAATTGCAAATTTATATTTATTATCCGCGAGGAGTTTTTTTCTAATGTGGCTGAGTTTGAGAAACATATACCCGACTTCCTGTCCAACAGGATGCGTATTGAAAGAATGGACAGAACCAATGCCATAGGAGCAATAAAAGGATCATGCAGTGTTAATGACATTCAGGTTGAGGATGGATTTGCCGAAAATCTTCTGAAGAAACTCAATCCCGAAAGCCCCGGAATTGAGCTGACCTGGCTTCAGATTTTCCTTGACAAGATCTTCAATTTGGCGGTTTATGATATTAAACCTGATAATGACACAACTAAGCCTATTGTCTTTACAACAGGTTTAGTTGAAAAAACCGGAGATGTCTCTGATTTACTCGGTAGTTTTCTTGATGACCAGATCTCATTATCGCCAAAACCCGACACAACTCTGGCAATATTGAAATCGTTTGTCTCATACAAAGGTACGAAACGGAAGCTTAATCTGGCTGATGTTAAAGATTATGCAACTACTCTGGGGGAATATGTCAAAGAGAAAGATGTTCTCGAAATAATAAGGTCCCTGGTTAATTTAAGAATTTTGCGGGATAAGGATGAGAACGGATTCTATGAGCTCCGGCATGACTCACTTGCTGCTAAGATCTTTGAAAAAATATCTGCAGCTGAAATTGAAATTCTTGAGGTCAGACAGTTTATTGAAAGTGCCAATTATTTCTGGAAAAAGCACGGTGTGCTGCTCTCTGAAGAAGATCTTAAATACATCAGTCCATTCGAGAAAAGATTATCACTTTCTGATGACCTCACAAGTCTTATTGAATTAAGCAGAGAAAAATTCAGTACGTCAAGGAACAGAAGAAGAAATATATTAGTTTCAGGAGGTACAGTAATTATTCTATTGCTCTCAGCTTTTTCTGTCTGGGCTTTAAAGGAGCGTAACAGGGCTGAGAATCTTAGTATCAAGGTACTGGCTGAAAAGAATAATTTACTGGCTTCAAATGTAGCAATACACGATCCGACGAAAGGATTAAGACTGGCGGAATATGCTAATTCTCTTGATTCAACCAATCATAGTATTATAAATAACATAAAACAGATTTATTCAGATAATATATTTTATACCTTGATTGCCAGACAGAGTGATGCATTTGCAAAACAGGAAGATGCAATAAGTACTGTTGCATTTTCCCCTGACAGCAAATTTATTCTTACCGGTTCAGGAGATGCAACTGCAAGACTATGGGACCTGAATGGAAACTGTATTAAGATTTTTATTGGCCATTCAGGATATGTGAATTCTGTTGCTTTTTCCCCCGATGGCCAGTCAATTCTGACCGGTTCCTCTGATCGTTCCGCCCGTCTCTGGAATATAAACGGGAAGGTAATCGCGGATTTTAAAGGACACGGTATGGCAGTTAATTCTGTCGCCTTTTCTCCTGATGGCAAGGAAATAATTACCGGTTCAAATGATAAAACTGCCCGTCTGTGGGATCTGAACGGGAATGTAATCATGGAATTTAAGGGTCATACAGCGTCAGTAAATTCAGTTGCCTTTTCGCCCGACGGTCAGCATATTCTTACCGGATCATCAGATTCAACTGCCAGACTCTGGAACAAAGAAGGAAAACAACTGAAAGTTTTAGAAAAACACCTGAATATTATAACTACTGTTACTTTTTCCCCGGATGGGAAAGAGATGCTTACCGGATCGAACGATAAAACAGTAAAGCTATGGGGCTTTGACGGAACATTAGTAAGGGTTTTTACAGGGTTCCCGGGAGAAGTTAATGATGCGGTCTTTTCACCCGACGGGAAAAAGATACTTATCGGTGCAAGTGCCGGCTATGCTGTTCTCCTTGATCTGAACGGCAATGAAATTAAAGAATTCAAAGGGCATACGATAAAAGTGAGAGCAGTTGCCTTTTCGCCGGATGGCTCCAAAATAGTGACAGGATCAGCAGATTGCACTGCAAAACTCTGGTACCTGAATCAAAATCTTAATCAGGTTTATAATGGACATACCGGGAAAATTACCTCTGTTAAATTCTCAAAAGACGGAAAAGAATTTCTAACAGCTTCATCAGATAAAACAGTACGACTCTGGGATATCGACGGAAATACTATTAAAATATTCAAGGGACATAAATATGGAGTTAATGATGTTGCATTTTCCCCTGATGGCCAAAAGGTACTTACCGCATCAGACGACTGTACCGCTATGTTATGGGATCTTCAGGGAAATCTGATAAAGATTTTTTCAGGACACAAGATGGGGGTAACCAGCGTCGCTTTTTCACCTGACGGCCAGAAAATACTTACAGGATCACAGGATGCAACTGCCCGGCTCTGGGATCTCAGCGGTACTATGCTTATGATTTTCAGGGGGCATAATTCAAAGGTGAATTCCGTTGCATTTTCGCCAGATGGTAAAACAATTCTGACCGGATCGAACGACTACTCAGCCAGGTTATGGGATCTCAACGGAAATATTCTTACAGAATTGAGGGGACAGTTGAGTGCAATAAATTCCGTGGCATTCTCGCCTGACGGGCTAAGCTTTTTAACCGGATCATTTGGTTCTGATCCATCTGCCAGATTATGGGATATTAAAGGAAACTTAATCAGAGTTTTTAAAGGACATACAACTTCAATTTTCTCAGTGGTTTTTTCACCTGATGGTAAAAAAATCCTTGCCGGCTCAGCTGACCAGACAGCAATCCTATGGGATATGAACGGAAATATTGACCAGGTTTTTTCAGGATATAAATCATATGTGAATTCCGTCGGATTTTCACCTGACGGACAAAGAATTCTGTTAGGGCTTGATAATGGAAGTGCACGGTTATATCCTGTTAAAATGCCTTACCGTAATTTTAATAAAATAAATAAATATGAAAAACTGACTTCATTTGATAAACTTCTTTATAATATAACCGATATCAACACTATAAGAGCATCTGAAGATGAGAACTCACTTCTGCAAGCTTCTGACTATTATATAAATGAAGCTTTACAGAGTGGGCTAAGTGAAAAAAACAAGTACATTAGTACTTCAATAGATCTGTATAACAAGTTGTTATTGAAAAATCCCGGGAAAAAGGAATACCTTTTCAGGCTGCTGATGGCAAGTGTATATAGTTATGCAACAATTCCGGCTGATAAGACTAAAAAAGAAATAGAAAAAATAAATGAAGAAATTATGGGACTCACTTCAATAGATGACCTTACCCTGGCCGGTTATGCTTACTGCTTAATCTGTACGAAAAATGATTTGAAGAATGACCCTCTGGGAATCCCCGACTGCTTCCTGGCTATCTGCCAAAAATTATTAAATGACCCTGACCTTCAGCAAGCCGAGAGGAAAGACATCAGCAGGTGGTGTACTCTTTTGTCTCTGGATTTTATCTTGAAGAAGGAATTCTCTCAGGCTCTTCAGTTTATTAAGACTGCAGAACTTTCAGACACTTCCAATACTGAGATGCGCATTCTACTTCCAATAATATATATATTTAACGATCAGTATGATAGAGCAGAAACAATAATTAATGAATTTAAAAATAAAGCATTGACAGGTATAGATAACTTTAAAACATATAAAGAGGCTTATAAAAATGCAATTGAATTATGTGAAGAAAGTTCAAAAACAAATCCAGACTTAGCAAAAGCAAAAGGCCTCTTAACAGATTGACATATTGCAGGATGAAAAGTACAACTTGCCTTTGGCATATGGACTCTTTCCCGCACTATTCAACCTGTGAATATTTCTACTTTTTTGGTTCCGGTAAGTCCAGTACTTTTGTTGTTCCTCCCGTTTCGAGGTTAATTCCGTGAGGCTTATTTGTCTTCCACGAACCACCTGTAAAATCAGGAACATCGATTGATTGTGACCTGTTGGCTACTGACCATTCACTTAATGGTGCGATGGAACTCCAGAGAGAACCGTCATATACATTCTGATCCAGAGGAAGTCCGTTTCTTAAGCAATCCATTAGACGCCAGTCCATTATAAAGTCCATTCCTCCATGACCGCCAACCTTTTTAGCCATTTCACCTAGTTTTTTAACAATTCCAGGGGAGTATTTGTCGTATAATTCTTTCATTTTAGTTTCATCTGCCCACTCTTCACCGAGAGCAATTAATTCTTTGGGATATTTGACTACTTTTCCGTCGGTCCCCTGGAGAAGATGTATTCTTGAATAAGGATGCATAGAAGACACATCGTGCTGTATCATAATTGTCTTTCCCAATGTAGTCTTTACTATCGTTGTATTCATATTACCCCTGAATTTTGCGTCCTTCCACGGAGCATAGAAAACATCCTGAGAGGCAAGTTCCTTCTCTTTAGGTCCCATTGTATAATCGAGGGTTGACATAGATGACAGAAACTCCATTTTATCTCCACGGTTGATATTCATTGCCTGACATACAGGTCCCAATCCGTGAGTGGGATAAAGGTTACCATTTCTGCTTGCATTTTCTTTCAGTCGCCACATATCTGTATAGGCTCCGTCAACCTGTTTATCATCCTGAGGCTTCTTGAAATTATATCCCATAAGATTATGAATATAGGCGCCTTCTCCGTGAATGATCTCTCCAAACATTCCCTGCCTGGCCATATTAAGGGTAAGTAATTCAAAGAAATCATAGCAGCAGTTTTCGAGCATCATGCAATGCTTTCTGGTTTTTTCAGAAGTTTCGACAAGTTGCCAGGCTTCATCTATTGTACGTGCAATCGGAACTTCACATGCAACATGTTTTCCATGCTCCATTGAATATACCGAAATTGGCGTATGAAGAATCCATGGTGTGCAAGTGTAAATAAGATCCAGATCGGGCAGTTCAACAAGTTTTTTCCAGATATTTTCATCCCCAAAAAACTCCATAGCCGCAGGTCGTCCTATACCGGCAAGATATTTCTGCGATTCTTTTACACAAACTTCTCTCTTGTCCCCCAACGCTTTGATCTCAACTCCTTCAATATACGATAATCGTTCAACTGCATCGCTCCCTCTGTCACCTAATCCGATAATTCCTATCCGAACTACCGGAATTGCAGGAGCAGCATAGCCCGACATATTAAACTTTTGCGTATGAGATTTCTTAACAGTTTCAAGAATCCCGGAGAGGTTTGATCCGGCTTGTTTCCTGGTGCAGGAAGATAAAAAACTGCCAGCCACTGCACCCGCGCCGGCAAAGGTTGCAGTCTTTAAGAAATTGCGACGATTGGTTGCCATGATTTATTTTCGTATTAGATCAACAGAATTTAATTCTCTGCAAATTAATATTTTATTCATTAAGAAATACACTCATTATAATATGAGTTGAATTCACTGTGTTACTGGAGGGTGTTGAAAAAGCCACCCCTGCAGTCTGGCCACGGCGCTAAAATAGCCCACCGGGCTATTTCTTAACGCTTGTGCCCCTCCGTGGTTAGTGGATTTCAACTTATTCAACAGCCTCAGGAGACATTGAGAACCACAAAGAAAATATTATATTTTATGAGTATCGGCATTCAATAATAAACTATTTTAAGTGATTAAATTTCAATCATATAATCTCATGAACTCACCCCAACCCCTCTCCGCTCTGCCTACCCTTTATACACATCTTTTAAATTAGAGTTTGCAAATAGCATTATCCACGAAGTGGATAAATATGAATAACCCCCGGTGCCAATGTGCCGGGGGTTATTCGTATTTAGCTCTTTCAGAGCTATTTAAAACATAAGTCAACGTCGGGAAAAAGATGTGTATAAAGGGTAGGCTTCGCAAAGAGGGGCTAAAAAGAGTCTCCCCCTTCTTTTGCCTGCAAGAGAATCCCGCTTGCGGGATCGACGAAGTCAACGGCGGCAGGGGGATGAGTACATATAAGGTAAAAGCATTTCTCAGATAAATATTATTCATTCCTGATAGTCATATTAAATTTTATTAATAATCGATTTATAAAGTTCTTCAACTTTCAAAGATTCATATTCCCAGTTCAGGGATTCTGAAGCGATAACAGAATTCTTTTTCAATTCTGTCAGCAGCGCCTTATTATCTCTTAATTGGCTTATGGCTTCACTGATTTTTTCAGGATATGTCTCAGAAATCAGTAAACCGCAATTAAATTCTGTCACAATTTTTTCTATTTCAGGAAGTCGGGTCGCAATTACCGGTATACCTGCACTTATATAATCAAATAATTTATTTGGAAGACTAAAATAGTAATTCAAATTAGAATTTTTATCTAGACTCAATCCGGCATCAGCTGATCTGGTGTATCTCATTAATTTTTCCCTTGTTTGTACTGGAATAAATATTATTCGATCTGTAAGTCCCAGTTTTGAAACTGTTTCTATAAGAATTCCAAGCTTATCACCGGAACCAACAATTAGCAATGAAACATTTTCAGTAAGGTTGACAGCATCAACCAATTCTTCCCCCCCCCTGTCCCTGTTAATCCCGGTACCCTGCATAATCAACAACAGATGATCGCGATTTACTCCAAGCTCTTGCCGTGTAAAAGGAACTATTGACCCGGATTTCATTGAACAATTCCTTACTGTTACAGGTTTTAAACCATATTCTTTTTCATATTGCAATGCTATAGAATCACTTACAGTCATTACATACTTTAACGCTGGAAAAACTGATTTTTCAATACTTTTCCAAACCCATTTTACAAATGGTCTGTTTTGAATCTCGGGGACACCGGTAAAGTATTCGTGCGAATCATAAATCAAAGTTGTTTTCTTAAACCATGATATGAGGAAATTAGGAAGAAGAGTATCCAGATCATTTGATACAAGAAGGTCATATTTATTAAAAAGGAGAAAAATGAACAATCTTATATTATAGAAAGCATAAAAAAGGAAACCTTTTTTAATGATCATCCTGAACCTTTTAGTCCTGAAAGGCACTGAATCAGAATCACAGCAATATCCCGATCTTCTTCCTATTATAGTTATATCACAGCCAAACCTGCTGACGATCCCTGCAATTTTCAAAACCCTCTGATCGTGACAAATGCAGTTGGTAACAGAGAAGGCAACTTTAATATTTTTTTTTATGTGCACAGGCCTGGATAAAAAGATAATAGATGCATTATGTATATAGAATTTAATCAGAAATCAGAAATCAGAAATCAGAAGTGAGTTTTTTACATAATCCCCGCCCGCTCGTTATTTTCTGACCTCTCAACAATTTTTTTTATTCTGTTCAGTCGAGTTTCTACCCTTTTTGCACTGTTGAGCCAGAATAAATATAATTTGCGACTTGAAGGTGGAAAATTAGTAAAATTGTTATATGCTGCAATATTATTCTTAAAAGCTTCCATAAGATCATCAGGTACAGGCATGTTAGCTTCAGGCTTTATATCATTGATCAATTCAGTTTTTTTTGCTGCTTTTTCATAAGCCGATAAGCCTTCTGGTCTCATCCTGCCTTCATTAATCAGCTTCTTAACCCTGCTCCTGTTTAACTCTGACCATCTGCTTCCCCTTCTTCGAGGAGTGAACCACTGTATGTAATAATCATCGTTAATTCTTTTAATCTTACCATCAATCCAGCCAAAGCACAAAGCTTCTTCAACAGCGTCATTATAAGGAATCCGGGGCTTCCCCGAAATTTTTTTATAATAAATCAGCCATATTCCTTTAGACTCAGAATGGTTTTTTTCAAGCCACTTTCTCCATTCCCCACGTGTTTTAAAGTACAATTCCATCTTTTTTTGACGAAAGGTAAAATAAATTATTTTTACAGGATATATCAGGATGATGATCTATAAAAATATTTCATTGAAGAAATACAATACATTCGGTCTTAACTATAGGGCTGAATGCCTGATTAAGATAAGGACAGAAAAGGAAGCCACCGCTCTGTTCAATGGAACCATTGCATGGAAAAAACCACTTCTTATTTTAGGAAGTGGCAGCAACATACTCTTTACCAGTGATTATAAAGGCACAATATTGTATCCTGAACTTGGAGGAATTAGAATTGAAGAAAAAGATATCAGCAGTGGTTATGTTATCATGTCGGCCGGCGCCGGTCTTAACTGGGATGATTTTGTTGCATGGTCGGTTAATAAAGGGTTTGGAGGTCTGGAGAATCTTTCTCTTATTCCCGGGAAAGTTGGTGCCGCGTCCGTACAGAATATCGGTGCATATGGTGTGGAAGTAAAAGATCAGATAATTAAAGTAAAAACCGTCAATATCAACAATGGTTCAATAAGGATCTTTACAAACGACGAATGTGAATTCAGTTACAGGAATAGTATTTTCAAAAATCGTGAGAAAGGTAATTATCTGGTTACCAGGGTATATTTCAGACTATTACTTAATCCAACACTGAAACTTAGTTACGGGTCTCTGAAAGAAGAGGTAAGTAAACTAGGAGCAGAAACTTTGAAAAATGTGAGGCAGGGGGTAATAAATATAAGGCGGAGTAAGTTGCCTGATCCGGAAATAACTGGTAACGCAGGAAGTTTTTTCAAGAATCCGGTTGTAAAAGAAACTGTAGCTGAAAAACTTAAAAAGGAATATCCTGATATGCCGGTATATAAAGACGATGAAGGATATACGAAGCTTGCATCAGGCTGGCTTATAGACAGATGCGGATGGAAAGGAAAAAGAACCGGTGACGCGGGTGTTCATGATAAGCAGGCCCTGGTTCTGGTAAATTATGGAAAAGCTACCGGAAATGAAATATATAAACTTTCGGAAGATATTAAAAAATCAGTTCTTGAGAAATTTGGAGTCAATCTGGAACGGGAAGTTGAGGTAATCGGAGTTATTTGAAAATCTTTCTTCTGTCAAGCTCTTTCTGATATAATAAAGCATTCCTGTTATGTTCTTCAAGAGTTTTTGAAAAATTATGGAATCCTGAAAAATCAGGCCTTGCGGCAAAATAGAGCCATTCATGCTTCTCAGCATTCAAAACAGCATCGATACCATCAATGCTTGCACATCCTATCGGTCCCGGCGGCAATCCTGAATGCAAATAAGTATTATAAGGAGAATCGACCAATAAATCCTTTTTTAAAACCCTCGTAACAGTAATATCATTCAACGCAAATATAACGGTTGGATCTGCCTGGAGCGAAATGCCCTTTTTCAACCTGTTAAGATAGACACCGGCAATACGTGGCTTCTCTTCTGGTTTGGCAGCTTCATCATCAACAATGGAGGCCAGAACAGATACTTCTTTCTGATCGAGTCCTTTTTCTTTTGCTTTCGACATTCGTTGCTCATTCCAGAATAATTTATACTCCTTCAACATTCTGTTATATAGCGCTCTGACATTAGTATTCCAGTAAAATTCATAAGTATTAGGAATAAAAACAGAAATAATATTTTCTTTATTGAATCCATCCCTCACATAATTTGAATCAGAAGAAAAAAAACCAATAATCTTTGATGAATCGGCTTCTATCTGTTTACCTATCCTGCCTGCAATCTGATTCAAAGTACTGACATTACTGAACGTAATATCGACAGGTGATTGACTTCCAGATCTTAAAATATTGATTAAACTATTATAAGTCAGGTTTTTGTCAATGATATAACGACCAGGCTTTATCAACGCAGGGTATTTTTTCTTTTTAGCAAACCAATCCAGAACTTTTCTGTTTTTTATGACAAGTTTTGATTCAAGAGTATCCATGACCTGTTCATATGAGGAAGATGTAGGAATGTATATAATCTGATTTGTTTTTCCCGTTAATATATTTATACCAAACAGCTCTCTGTAAATAAGGATCAGAATGACTGAAGCAACAAATGCTCCGCCTAAAAAATAGAGTATTTTCTTATGTTTCATATTCTTTCACATCTAAGGCAAATTTAAGGATAATGTCGAAAACAACAAAAAAACGACTCCCGGCATACGATTCACGACACACGGAGAAATGCATTTATATTTTTCCCTGTGTCGTGTGTCCTGCATCGTGGTCCCATATTTTTAATAAATTTGCTAAGTTCAATTTTAAACTAATATTCATGAAAATGTCAACATCAATGATAATGATCCTTATTGTAATAGGGATAATAACCGGGGTAATGGCAGGAATGCTTGGGATAGGAGGAGCAATAATAATGATTCCGGCTCTTGTTTTTTTATTGGGAATCAGTCAGCAAACGGCTCAGGGCACAAGCCTTGCAGTGATGTTACCTCCTATCGGCATAATTGCTGCTTACAATTATTATAAAGCGGGTAATGTAAATATAAGATTTGCACTTGTACTTGCGCTGTTCTTTCTTGTCGGATCTTATTTCGGATCTAAGCTTGCGTTGAATCTTCCACAGGCGATTTTAAAAAAAATATTCGGAATTCTCCTGCTTCTCGTTGCAGCAAAAATGCTGTTATCAAAATAGGAGTTCTTTTCAGAACATCAATCCCACACTGAAAAGAAATGCATTTGGCCTGTCATCAAGGTTAAATTTAGTTCCTGCCAGGTTCTGTAACTGATTCTGGTACTTCTGAAGACTGCCTTCGTAGCGCAGATCAAAAGTAAGTAAATTTAAAAAGTCAAATCCCAGTCCTGCCTGGTAGCCGAAAGTCATTCTGCTGTAATTATTTTTGAAATCCGGATTACTTATCAGAGCTTTTGGCGAATTAATAAGAAGCGAACCTGAAGGACCGGCATTCAAACGAAGAGGACCAAGTTTAAAACCCAGCATAACCGGAATATCCAGCTTATTAAAGTTCTGCTTGGCAGCAGTCGCAACTGTTGTCTGAACATTAGTTACAGTATATGAATCAGTCCGTGTTGAGAATAAAAGTTCCGGTTGAACAAAAAAGCCAAAAAGTGTGGCTCTGACGAAAACACCTCCATGAAAACCATATTTTGCCGTCGTCAATCCATCAACAGTAAAGGAAGTTGTTCCGGAAGTTATTGTTTTAATTGTCGGCATATATAATGAAGTGGTACTTACACCCGCTTTCAGGCCAAATTTAATCTGGGAGAATGCAGGTAATGTAAGAAGAATTACAAACACTATTGCAATTATCTTTTTCATGGTTTTAGATTTTAAGTTAATTTAATCAGTAAGTTAGTAATTATCTTTTAATAAAACAGACAGTTGTATAACGGATATACGGATAAGAATGTTTCACAGAGCCGGTCCTTTTTGTTGATGAATTGGAATTTTTCCTTTTTCAAAAAAAAAATCATAAAATAAAATTATAATAAATAATTACCTTAGTGAACACAAATCGGGGAGGAAAAACAAGTTAAATTTACCAGTTAAAAAGTTAAATTTTTTAATATGAAATTAATTATTATAATTCAGGCAGCTTTGTTTTTAGCTCTGATGCCAAATGTGCTGGCACAGGAAAAAAACGACCATAAACTTCATGTAATTATTATCGGGGCTCATCCTGATGACCCGGATGAAGTTGGGGGAACAGCTTATAAATGGGCGCAGCTGGGTTATGATGTTTTGATGGTTTCTCTTACAAACGGTGATGCCGGTCATCAATCAATCCCGGCAGAAAAACTGGCAAAAATCAGGCGTGAAGAGGCAAGAAAGGCAGGGGAAGTCATAGGTGTCAGGTACATAACGCTCGACAATCATGATGGTCAGTTAATGCCTACTTATGAAAACAGGTTACAGGTTATTAAGCTTATAAGGGAGCAAAAGGCAGATATTGTAATCTTTCCGCGACCTTATGATTATCATCCCGATCACAGGTACACCGGCGTTCTGGTTCTGGATGCAGCATATATGGTCACAGTTCCCACCATATTACCGGAAGTTCCTTTTCTTAAGAAAAATCCTATGTTTCTGTTCATGAGTGATGGATTTATACATCCGGAAGCATTCAAAGCTGACGTGGCCATTGATATTGATGATGTTATTGAAAAGAAAATGGACATGTACCACCAGCATAAATCACAAATGTACGAGTGGTTGCCATTCAACCAGGGAATCCTCGATCAGGTTCCTGCTTCTGATGCGGATCGCAGGAAGTGGCTTGGCGAAACAAGAAAAGGAGGATCAGATGCTACTCCTTACCGTGACAAGCTGATAGAACTTTATGGCCCCGAACGGGGAGCCAAAATAAAATATTGCGAAGCTTTTGAGGATTCTGGTTATGGAGCTAAACTGACCAAAGAAAACTTAACCTACTACTTTCCTTTCTTAAAAAAGCAATAAATCGGTTGAGGTTACCCTATGGCATGATATTTGAGATGTGTATCATAAAATATATGCCATGAAAAAGCTATTCGCAATATTTATTTCCCTGGTGGTCATGGCCTCCTGCACGACCACTAAAGAGGCAAAATCTTCCAGGGCTGAACTTCGAAAAGAAAAAAAGGCTATAGATCAGGCTTTGGTTAAAAATGCTGTTGAAACAAAAAGGTACATAATTAAATTCGACCGTATATTTGTTACTTATGGAGGAATGATACAACTTATACCAAGAGCCAATTACATTATCATCGATGGAGAAAAAGCTATTTTAAATACAGTTTATCTTGGCAGGCAATACGACATAAAACCTATTGCGGCAATTGATGTACGGGGAAGAGCTTCAGATTATGCTGTGACAGATAACTTGTCAAAAGGATCTTATGAAATAAAAATGAAAGTGAAGAATTCCAGGTCGTACACATTTGATGTATATATAAAAATCGGTAAAAATGGCAATTGCACTACCACGGTATCAAGTCTCAAAACTGATGTTATAACATACGACGGTTACCTTGTACCGATAAATGATAATACAAATGGATCTACACAGCAAGGGAGTCCGATCTGAAAATATTTTTACACCCCATCCACCCAATTGGGGGGTAAAGGGAGTTAATCATTGATATTCAATGTATTGACTATTCTGACTTAATTCAAGGAAATCATCACCAGTTTCACGATATCCGTATTCAAAGCAATAGTGGAACTTATTCCCTTGTGATGTTTCAATAATATGGGTAAAAAAGTTGAAGTTATATCCAAGTGCAAAAAGAGCATCTTTATGAACTTTTATTTTACCCTCCAAATAGAGGTCTGATAGTATCCTTCTGTTCTTTCTTAATAACCCATGAACGTTTCTGACGAAGTTATTCGAGTCGCGGTTTAGCTTGTTATTATAGTTATTCCGGCACTGATCAGAACAGAATTTTTTATCGGTACGGCCTCTTAAAATATCGCCGCAATCGAGACATTTCTTTTCCACAGCACTATTGTTTTGATAAAGATATAAAAAATACATATGAAGTGTATGAATTTGATACTGAAATAAAAAAACGTTTTTAAACGGATACAAACGACAATAAATGACTTTAAACCGGGTATAAATGCTTACTAACCGAATCACAATCAGCGTATGACTTAAGTTTGCTAAGAAATTAATTAATAATAACATTTAAAACTTTAAGTCATGAACTCATTAAAAAACAGAGTAACGCTGATCGGGAATCTTGGTCAGGATCCGGAAACAAAAACTACGGAAACAGGAAAGAAAGTGACCCATTTCACACTTGCTACTAATGACGGTTATAAAAATGCTGATGGTCAGAAGGTGAACGAAACAACATGGCACAATATCGTTGCTTGGAACGGACTTGCCGACATTGCCGGCAAATTTCTGAAAAAAGGCAAGGAAGTAGCAGTTGAGGGACGAATTGTTTACAGGAGTTATGAAGACAAGAAAGGTATCACAAAGAACATTACCGAGATTGTACTCAACGATCTTCTGCTGCTCAGATCAGGAAAGGAACAGGTTAAGGATGAAGAATGAAAAGGTTGACTATATCGTTGTGAGAGAAAATGGTTGCTGCATTTCTCATAGGGACATGCCTGGCATGTCCCTACTGTTTAATTAAATACCTTCTTTCAATTTCTGCAACTGTTACCAAGACAATTGACTGGTCAGGTGGTATTATTTCGAGCATTTCAAAAAGAATATGGCAGATTTCATTATAAGATAGAACCAGATTTTTATTTTTCAAAAGCATATCGATATATCTTATAGCCCTGTCTATTAATTTATTATTACTGGCTCTTAAATATGTCATAACGTTACCCTCGTATCTTCCCAATTGTCCCATTATAAGTGTCGAATGAGTGTTCAGTATCATTTTTAATACAAGGTGTTTAAACAATGGAGTCGAAAAAGGAGTAACAAAAAGCTGACTTTCATCGTCAAGAATAAATTTAATACCAGAAGGATAATTCAGAATTTTAAATCTGTGCTGAAGGGTGTTTATCTGAGAAGCTCTCCTTGGAAGAAGGTTCCTGCTGAAATCAAAACCAACCAAACGGTACCTTGAGGCTATGCCATTAATTTCAGGCCATTCAATGGTTCTGGGTTTTCGCCATAGCAATTTTTCCCACGCATCTTCACTCGAAATACTGTCAGGCAGCAAAAGATAACAGAGTGAGAGATTCATTTCTTTTTCATTTACATTTTCAAACGGGTATAAACTAAAAGTGGGTGACCTTTCGGTGGTATCAGTTATTACGGTTATACCTAACACATTATCTGTTTCATATAATAGATATTCGTGATTTTTATAACATTCCGTTTCTATCACTATAAACTTACTTATAAAGTCAATTTCTGCGGTAAACCAAAACTTATCAAAGGCATTAGTCTCATTTTCAATGGTTTCATTGTCGGAGTTATAATAGAAGAGTGCAATGCCGGCAACTGCCAGAAGAATTGTTGAAGATTGCATCCTCGTGCTTCCTGTGACTGCCATTGGTCCAACAGTAAGATTAATCTTTTCAATATTTGAATTCTCTATAACCCTTTTTGATCTTTCAGCCACCTGGCATAACAAATCATCAGGGTTACAATAAAGAAAGAAAGGCTTTCTTTTTGATATTTCGGCTGCCTTTTCAACAGCTCCAATAACAAACGGGGTTTCACCACCTTCGGTAGTTCCAATTAAAAGATCACCATCGGTAAATCCTGCTTCAAGAAGTTGTCGGGCCCCATATTCGGGAAAGTCCTCGAAGTTTTCTATGGAGCGGATCAGGGCAACATCCCCTCCTGCCATAAAACTAAATACTCTGTTT
This sequence comes from Bacteroidales bacterium, assembly GCA_049792755.1. Classification (GTDB taxonomy): domain Bacteria; phylum Bacteroidota; class Bacteroidia; order Bacteroidales; family VadinHA17; genus LD21. Next base: position 53,917 of record JBARBF010000024.1, read on the forward strand.
TCAATTTTTTCACTCCTGTGCACCTGACGCCAGAGAGTTTCAATGGTAAGCGACAACCTTCCGGTAGCTCCGCATCCGCAGAAATAGACATTATTTCCAGATTTTAAGGTATCACTGATGATAGCTTTCAGATAGCAAATCTCCGGTAATTTCTCTGATAATACTTTTATAGTAGAATTGTCGAGTTCTTTCAGTTTTGCAATCGCCCCGGGCAGATTATTTAAAGCAAGATGTGACAGATCTCTGGTAAAGGGATGTGATGACTCTGTAATAAGTTTACCAAGCTTATACTGTGTTGCGACTTTCAGAAACTTCTCTGCCTTTAGATCCGAATCATTCACCGTTTTCATATTAATATTACATATACATTTTTTGCCACTGAGACGCAAAGCTTAACCAGCGTATAATTGTTCAGTTGAGCCATTGTGCCGCTGTTAAAAGTCAAGCAGGTCAACATTCGTCCTGTAATCTCCAAGCAAATGTTCAGCAAAATAGTACCACATCAGCCTGTCGAAATATGGAATATCATTTCCATAAGCATGTCGCTGACCCGGCAGCATCATAAAATCAAATCGCTTATTTGCCTTAATAAGCGCATCAACAACTCTGAGAGTATTTCCGGGATGAACATTATCATCTATGTCTCCGGTTACAAGCAATAAATAGCCTTTAAGGTTTTTCGCTATATCCTGATTTTTTTCAACAGTTCCTTTAAACGTAATTTCAACTTCCTGCTTTTTATTAAGACTGTCTTTTACATCTTCCTTTTTGCTGATTTTTTTTTCAACCTCTTTCACCCCATTATGAGTTTCACCCCACCACTGATTATAAATGTTATTATCGTGGTTACCCGAAGATGAAACAGCGACTTTATAAAAATCGGGATATGAAAGTATTGCAGCAGTTGACATAAATCCTCCTCCCGAATGGCCATATATTCCAACCCTGTTGATATCAATAAATTTATACATATCTGCGAGTTGCTCAATTCCATATTTATCATCGGCAAGCGGATAATCTCTCAAATCGTTGTAACCAAATGTATGGTAGTAATTATTTCTCATAGGACTCCCTCCCCTGTGACCAAAGTTTACAACTATAAAACCAAGCTGAGCCAGGGCAACATTTTTGCCACCGGTAACAGTAAATGAGTATTGGACAGATTCTGTCTGAGGACCGGGATAAACATATGAGATCACTGGATATTTCCTGGTTGAATCAAAATTAAATGGCTTATAAATAACACCATACAGGTCGGTGACCCCATCTTTTGCTTTAACTACAATAGTTTCCGGCATCTTCCATCCGGTTTTGAACAGCTGGGAAAGATCGGCCTTTTCAAGTTTCATTAATATATTTCCGTTGTTATCCCTGAGAACGGCCTCAGGAATTTTATTAACAGTGGAGTAAGTATCGACGAAGTACTTATTTGATTTTGACATAGTGAAAGAATGGTTAGCTCCTTCTTTGGTAATTAGTGTTGTTGTTCCTTTGTCGATAGGAGCTTTATATTTCATACTGTAATATGGATGTACCCCCTCCTCTTTTCCGAAAGCCTCAAAATATACTTTTCTGCCAAGAGTATCTATCCTCTCAATCCTGCCAGTAACAAAATATCCGTCAGTGATCTGATTTTTAAGATTTCCTTTGCCATCATAGAGATATAGCTGTCCCCAGCCCGTCCTTTCCGACCACCATATAATATCCTCACCTTCGTTAAGTACAGATAACCTTGAATACTCATTATTGAAATATGGCCATGTTTCCTCGCTAAACAGAACTGAAAGAGCTCCGGTTTCAGTATCAACAAGGCAAACATCAAGGTGTTTCAGCGGCCTGTCTTTCCGAATAAGAATTAATTTGTCAGCCGTCTTTTGGGATGACCATTCAACGTTGATGGTCTGGTCTTTCCACTTCTTAAGATCAACATCTACATGTTTTTTTGTGGCAACGTCAAAAATTGCCAGTTCTGTCTGGGGTACAAATTGTTCTCCGGGCATTGAATATCTGTAAGTCTGGAGTTTAGGTCGTGGTTGTGCAAGCACATCAACGACAAACAGATCTTTTACTTTCCTCTCATCCTCTCTTTCGACATAAAGCTTCTTCGAATTTTTGAACCACTCGGCTTTCGCCTTAATCTTTTTATTTTTAGTTGTATCTTCTGAATTTGCCGCATAGCTATGATATCTTTCTCCATCTGTGGTAAGCTGGATCTCAATGCTGTCTTTATCTTTTGTCTTCATCACATACAGGTTATGGTTCTTAGCATAAGATATCCAGACACTGTCAGATGAATACGTTATCCACGATGGATGCTTCTTTTCCTTCCAGAGAGAATCTTTTATAGTCAGTTTCTGAGTCGTTATATCAAAATTGAACTTCGTGGAATCAACGACGAAGGTAAATTTGGTAGTACTTTTTTTCTCAAATTTTATATCCTTAATCGGCAGATCCAGATCGTTATACGGATGGAAGGTCAGTTTCCGCAATTCTGCAGCCATATACTTACTGTCGAACATTGTCTGCTTCGATCTGGTAGCAGCATTTACAAAATAGAATTTTTTTCCGGCAGATGTTTTGAAAGAATACCAGAAAATATCAGACTCCTCAATCCAGTTTGCATTTACAGCCAGATCACCATATTTTGGAGTAAGATTATCGGCCCGGAATTTTTCAGCCGCTTTAAAGTCAGCTTTTTGCGCTATCGAGATCATAGAGAATGCACAAAAGAGATAAATAAACCATAAACGTTTCATATACTTAGTATTTCGATTAATCTCATTGGGGAGTGTAATATTATTTAATATTTTCACTATTCGGATCACTATAGATATATAAATTTCATATCTGCGAATCCTTAATTTTGAGACCGGATGAAGAATCCCTTCCGGCTCTGAGAGCTTTCAGATTAGCTTCAACTATATGATCACCCTTTCTGTTAAACAGTTTTGTTACAGCTTTTTCCAGACTTTCAAATGACATATCGATATAGAGGGAAGCTACACCCAGAATTACTATGTTCCCTGATCTGGGTGATCCGGCCTGTTTCGCAATTCCATCCGCATCAATTATAATATGATTCCTGATTTTTTTTATCTCTGAAATTATTTCATCTAATGGTGGATAATCAGGTATATTAATAAAAGGATTTGAATTGGTCACCAGCCAGCCTTTGTCAGATAGCCATGGAAGGTATCTGAGCGATTCCATTGGTTCGACGGATATTATCAGGTCTGCCATTCCAAATGGAATAAGATCGGAGTAAACCGGTTTATCGGATAGCCTGAGATGTGACTGGACATCTCCACCGCGCTGGCTCATACCATGAACTTCAGATTGTTTAAGAAAAAGATCATTTGCAACAGCAGCCAGGCCGATAGTTGAAGCAATTGACAATATCCCCTGTCCTCCTACTCCGGATAATATAATATCGTTTTTCATTATTCAGGTTTTAGAGTTATTCAATTACATTTTCTGATCTCTTTCTTTTAGCAGCTGTCTGAATGCATTCCCTTGATGCAATCACCACAGAAACTCCTTTATATTCAAACTCTTCTTTCAGGATGCGAACATTTTCTGTATTATTCTTCCTTAATGGTATAATTACTCTTATGTGTTCACGGTTAACTCCGAGCCCGGCACAAATCTGTTCCAATCTGCCGGTAGCCTGCGATTTCTGTCCCCCTGTCATACCAGTAGTGGAATTATCAGATATGATGATTGTCACAAATGAATTTTTAATAACAGCATCAAGTAACCCGGTCATTCCGGAATGAGTAAAAGTCGAATCACCTATTACAGCTATAGATGGAAACAAGCCTGCATCAGAAGCTCCTATAGCCATTGTTACGGATGCACCCATATCGACACATGAATTAATTGCTTTATATGGAGGAAGTGCGCCAAGTGTGTAACAACCTATATCGGAAAAAACATGTCCTGCGCCATATGGTTTGACGGCTTCGTTCAAAGAATTGAACATATCAGCGTGTCCGCAACCATTGCAAAAGGAAGGGGGTCGTGACCTGACCAGTGATGGAATCTCCCGGCCAAAACTTGTAGGCAAACCCATAGCTTTGCCTACAATAGCAGGGTTTAATTCTCCATCGCGCGGAACAGTTCCATCAAGTCTTCCATATATTTTTATCCCATTATCAAGAATTCCTCTTATGGCTTCTTCAATAACAGGCGCTCCTTCCTCAAGGATAAGAATCTCTTTACATCTTCCGGTTATTTCCTTAATCAATTCTCTCGGAAATGGATATGCAGCGATTTTAAGTACTGAAAAATCACTGGCAGAATCTCTTATGTTTTCCAGGAAATAGTTGTACGCAATTCCACATGTAATTATTCCCAGGTCCCGTTTACTCCCTTCACTAAAACTGTTATATTTCGAAAGCAGAGCTTCGTATCTCAATGATTCATATGATGATAACAGTATTTTATATTTTTTTCTTGCAATTGCAGGAAGAAGAACAAATTGCTGAGGGTCAACGGGCAGGGAGAGGTTTTTCTGAGGCAGAGTTTCTTTTAAATCTATACTGGCTCTGGAATGAGCTAATCGTGTTGTTATTCTGAAAAGGACCGGCAGCTTAAATTTTTCAGATATTTCAAAGGCGTCGAAAACCATATCATAGGCCTCCTGCTGATTCGAAGGTTCAAAACATGGTACAAGGGCAAATTTTCCGTAAAACCTCGAATCCTGCTCATTCTGGGAAGAATGCATTGACGGATCATCAGCAGAAACAATTATCAAGCCACCATTAACCCCTGTCATAGCTGAATTGATAAATCCATCAGCAGCCACATTCAGACCAACATGTTTCATTGCAACCATTGCCCTTTTTCCGGCATAGGACATTCCCAGAGCAGCCTCAATTGCAGTTTTTTCATTTGAGGACCATTCTCTGTGAACATTTCCCTGAGAACCCTGTTTAAATGATTGGACAAACTCCATGATCTCAGTTGAAGGAGTTCCGGGGTATGCATACATCCCGCTTAAGCCTGCATCCAATGCCGCCTGTGCTATCGCCTCATCCCCCAGTAATAAAACTTTTTTCATAAGCTTTTATAATAAACCGCTATAATAAAGTTAAAATTATCGAGTTATTTGAATTATAAGCCATTATAAAAATGGATAGAATAAATAAAAATTTATTGGCACAAATATTGGAATATTTTCCAAACTTTAATATGATGAATAAGCTTTATCTGTTATAAGTCACAATTGATTATTTGTTGATATCTGTTAAAACCTCACGTTAAAATATAGTTAAATGTTTCACTGTTACACTCAATAATGTTTATTTTGCATCGCTATTCGGTTTAACTTATAACACCACTGAGCTAATTGAATAAATTTATATATACAACCGTACTTTTCATCCTGTCCATTTCTGTTAATTATAGCCAGACAGTTGAAAATGAAAAATATGTCCAGGTAAGCGGAATTATTACAGATAAGTCGGACAGACCCGTGCCTGGTGTTGCTGTTGTATCCAGAAAGCTTAAAAAGGGGACTCTGAGCGAAAGAACCGGAATTTATTCTATTACAAGTATTCCCGGGGATACCATTTTCTTCAGAGCTTTAGGATTTAAAAGATATCATACAATAATACCCGGAACATTTGAAGAAAAGCATTGTGAAGTTGATATAGCTCTGGAAATAGATACTATTCAAATTAAAGAAGTGAATATCATGCCATGGAAGAACTACAGTGATTTTATTAAAGATATTACCAAGGCACGACCTGTAGATCCAATTATTGATAACATGAATGATAATATTGCCTCAATTTATGTGGCAATAGCTAATCAGGGAGATTACAAAGTCTCTCCTGAAGCAGGTTACCGGTATGCAATGGAGCAGAATTTTGGCGCAATGGCCACCAGGGGTCAATATCCGATCAATAACCTTCTTAATCCATTCGCCTGGGCAAAATTCATCAATGGGATAAAAAACGGACTATTTAAAAGTCAGAAGTTCAATAAACCTGTCAAACCTAAAGTCAGAAAGAAAATTAAAAAAGCTGATAAGAATAATTAGTCACAGGCTCCCTCTGACTTAGAGGTGAGATGAGAAATTGAATTTTTAAAAACAAAATCACTAACAGGTTTCCTTGATCTACGCACTTCGTCCCTCTTTAATAATTCCGGAGTAAGAGAAGAGCCATCGCCAAGATACCCTACGGCCATCATCGCCACAGGTTCAATGCCATCACCTAATTGGAAGTATTCTTTAACCTTTTCAATTGAATAGCCTCCCATCTGGTGAACATATATATCCAGAGTCAATGCCTGTAACAACAGGTTATTTACAGCCATACCAGTATCGTGAAAAGCAAATCTGTTATGTTTACCATTATGTGAGAATTTAGTTCGGGCCATACTGATTACTAATGCAAAGGCATTTTTTGCCCAAATTTTGTTTCCATCAGAAAGAAATCCTACAAAATCATCAAAAACCTTCTTTTCCTCCTGAGTGGAATACACAAATTGCCATGGCTGCTCATTATTACAGGAGGGAGCATATCCGGCAGCTTCAAACATTGCTTTCAGTTTAAATTCTTCAACAGGAGCCGAAGAAAAAGCATAAGGACTCCATCTTTCCTGTATAATCTCAAGAATTAATTCCTTTTTCATAATAGCGTATCTTAATTAGAAATATTAACAAATTGTACGGGTAGGGAATCATGCTTAACTATAATCAAATAGCTTGAAAATCAATTTATTTACCCCAGCCCCAAGGGGAGTAAATTGATTTTTTTCGCTCCCCATGGGGTCGGGGTAAACGAAGAAAATCAATGAGATTATGTTTATGATTCCTGAGAGTTATTATAAATTTAATAAGGCTTTCATTTCAGGTTTGATATGTTAACCCATATGAAAACTAATAAATAACTCTCTGGAATAGTAATTGCAAATTTATTGATTTTCAAGCGATCTATATTGTAAATAGTCATTAACATGTCAAATAATTAAATGTTATATATACTCCTACAAAAGTAATAATTTATAATTTCGCATTGTATGAGAAAGAATAAGGGCAAACTGACAGGTATTCTGGGAACACTTATTATTCATCTGATAGCTGCAATAATATTCATATCATTACAACTCAGGTCATTACAAAAAGTGATAGCATCAGAATATCAGGTAGAACTTGCACCTGAAAAAGAACCAGAGACAAAAAAGGATAAGATTATTGCGGTCCCTGCAACAACTGTTGAAAAGGTTCTCAAAGGTGATGAGGAGATGCTGAATATTGCCAGAAATCTGTCCAGCAAACCTGCTGAAAAGATCAATCCTTCAGATTATATCGACAAAGTCAAAGATGAGCTTATAAAAAGCGGGAAGCTTAGTGTTGATAATTATATAGATGAGCAAAAAAAACTGAATGAATCTAAAAGTGACGAAAACCTTACTCTTGAAAAGGATACTATCGGAGAGAAAGTAAAAGTCAAACCCAGTGAGTCACAGAAGATGGCTGCAAATTACAAGGGTCCTACAAGAATATATTATGATCTGATCGGACGCAATCATCTATACCTGCCAATCCCGATCTATAAATGTGAGGGATCCGGCAAAGTTGTTCTGTCAATTGAAGTCGACCAGAATGGTATTGTCCAGAAAGCACAAATCGCTGATAGAGAGAGTACAGCTTCCGATCCATGTCTGATAGAAACAGCCGTAAATACTGCTTTGTTATCAAGGTTTAATCCCGATGCCAATTCTCCCAGGATTCAGCTTGGGATGCTCACATATGAATTTGTGGCGCAATAAACGCCTTTCGGTTAGAATAGCAGATTCCCCGATTCATAAGAATACGGTCTTATCACTTCCGGTGTATTCCGGTCCATCGTCCTGGCATTGATCAAGGGGCTGACAGTATGAGCCTTCAGAATCTCAGAAGGAGATGGTTGCAGCATTTTAACAGTATCAGCCTCTGAGACAGAAAGATCAATCCATTTTTTTTCTGAAGATTTATCAAGGATAACAGGCATCCTTTTTCCGGAGTTATGAATATGTGCCATAAGATCATTAGCTATTGTGGTAACTATGGAGAAAGTACTGAAAACCTCACCGGTATTGTCCTCAATCCAGTTATCATATATTCCTGCGATCGATAATACTTCATTTTCAGAATGATATATATACCAGGGAATCTTTTCGTTTCCAATATGTTGCCACTCATAGAAACCTTTAACCGGTATAATACATCTTTTTGAACGGAATGATGTAGAAAAGGAGGGTTTTGTTGCAATACTCTCCGATCGGGCATTAAAGGTCTTAAACCTTATTATATTCGCTTCGTCAATACTCTTAGTCCAGGCAGGTATCAATCCCCATTTCAGGAGTAGAATTTCTGAAGGGTTTTCCGAACAGATTGCCGGAAGAGACGGAAGAGCAAAAGCATGATAATAATAACTGGGCCTGTATTTATCAGGATCTATTAAGATGGCACCATACCTGTCTTCCAGTTCCTCCCTGATAAGGTTAACATTGACTGTAAAACACATGACTACCTGACCGAGTATTCGCTTAAAGTGGTTTTCAGAGGTATTGGCAAGGAATAATCAAAAAGGTCATATTCAGGCCATGCGTCAATTTTTGAAAGTGCACGCGACATCATGTTACTTATATATGAATATATTTCAGGACCATTCCATGCACTTGAATTGAAGAGAACAACCCAGGAAATTCCATCGGACTGCCGTTTCATCATACCGGTGCTGCCAGGAAAAGAACCTGTTCTCCACCATGTGCCATCCATCACTGTCCCCTTCCACCCAACCGGTGCAAACCCATTATTATTATCTGTCATGAATCTGATACTTTGATCGGTAAGAATATCCGGACGAGTACTAAAGCCATCAACAGCCAGCAGTAATCTCATGAGATCAGGTGCAGTTGCAACCCATGCCCCGGCACCTCCCAGAGCCTTTATATCATTCCCACCATAACTTGGTGTTACCATTTCGCCTGTCCCATATATTGAAGGTTTCAGTACAATATCGGCAGGTTCATAGTAAGTAACCTCGAAAGGAGCCTTTTCTGAAGGAAGATTCCCTGCAATTTTCATATCATAAATGCCAAGTGGTTCCAGAATTGTTTTCCTGCAAAAATCTTCATATGGCATTCCCGATACTTTTTCTATTACCAGTCCCAGTATACTATATCCAAGATTTGAATATGCCTTACCTGTTCCCGGTGTATAATGGAGTCTTTTCTCTAGGGCAAATTTTACAATAGTCTTAGTGTCTACCGGAGGTTTTATTCCCATTTTTTCTGCAACAACTAAAGGCATAAACATCTGATCTCCATAGCGTTGTGTCCATCCGGCTTCATGGCTCAATAATTCAGCAACATTTATTCTGTAAACTCGTTTGTCTTTAGGTTCTCCGTAGAATGGATCATTCAGAATTCCTCTCGACCCGAAAACACTATCAGTCAGGGCCAGTTTTCCCTCTTCCTGAAGCTTCATAACACCGACTGCTGTAACCAATTTTGAAATACTTGCAATTCTGAATTGGCTATATGGCTGAGTTTCTGTTTTTGACGCAGTATCGGCATATCCGAATCCACGGGCAAAGATCAGTTTCCCATCTTTGGCTATAGCTATTGAAGCTCCAGCAATTGACCACTTTCTTAAAAAGGCATTTACTGTTTTTTCAACACCTGTAAACTCATTACCAGAGGAGATACTATTTGTCAGTCGGACATTTGTCGGGACCAGCTTATCAATGAGGACAAAACTATTTTCTTTTGCTCCGGGATTAGAACTAATCAATAATAATAAGAGTGTAACCAACAATATTTTAACTTTTCTCATCAGCTCAAAATAATTTTTTACAAAACAAAAATAAAAAGTATTCCATATAGTCCATCAAGATTAACATAAAAATTCCTATTTCAATTAATAAATCGGACTTATAATACAGCATTTATCATCTTGCATTCGATATAACTATAATTATATGACTAAATTGTATCAGGCAAATCTTTACATTTTGGTTTGAATTGAGGTATAAACATAGCCTTTTACGAAAATTTTCATAATCTGTTATGTATTATTAAAAAAAAAGAAGCAAAAAATTAACTTTGTATCTATGCTCTCAATGAGACTACAAAACATACGGATTCTTTTTACAATTTCTCTACTCTTTGTATCGGGGGTCGTATGTTCACAAGTTACAAATTCCGACACTGCATATTATGATACAACTGATTATATTCCATCATTTTACAGAGGTGCGCTAGACTACAACCTGATGATAGCGGCTTCAAAAGGGTACACGCGGGAAATAACCCGGCTAATTTCAAATGGTGCCGATGTATTATCAGAAACTAATCAGGGCGCCACACCCCTGATTTTTGCAGTTTCGAATAACCAGACAGAAGTTGCTAAAATGCTTATTGATTACGGTTCAGATGTGGATAAGGTAACGGCAGAGAATGTTACTCCGCTTCTTATCGCCGTAAAAAATCAGAATGCAGAAATTACAGAAGCCCTGATAAGAGCTGAAGCTGACATTGATGTTACTGACAAATATGGCGCCACACCGCTTCATTATGCAGCTGTGTATGGATACTTTCAGATTGTCGATATGCTACTTTATTATGAAGCTTCAATTGATAAAAAAACAGTTGAAGGAACAACTCCGCTTCAAGCATCAATATGGGCCGGTTATTCTGATGTTGCTGACCTTCTGATTCAGCAAGGCGCTAATATGGAGGCAAGAGATAATGAAGGGTACACTCCTTTTCTGATAGCTGCAATGAATGGTGATACATTGACAATGAAGCTTTTATATAGTAAAGGTGTGAATATTTATGAAACCAATGCTTCGGATCACAATGCCCTGACGCTATCTATAATTGCTGATCAAATATACGCGACAGCCTACCTGCTTAAAATCGGTGACAAATGGGCTGAGCAGGGAATTCATGCAATAAATCCTTATACTGTTGCATTAAAATATCGTAGAAAAGAAATTCTCAAAATCCTGCAGGACAATAATATTCCGGGGAATATAAAGTATAAGATTGACCAGGTTGATATAATGGTCTCATCCAGGTTTTTTTTACATGATATATATTCAGGAGCCAGTCTTTCGTTCAAAGAACCATATCTGAACGGAGGTATTGTTATAGGTTACGATATAAAATTATGGTATACACGGGTTTTGCAAAAACAGTCTGAGCATTTATTCTACCAGTACTGGGATAAAGGCTCGGTTGTTTATGCAGGGTTGTTTAAAGATTTTGCCCTGACTGATAATGCGTTTAAAGCCAATTTTGGATTTTCAGCTTCAATCTCGGCAGGTTATACTTTTGGAAATGAGTTTAAGGGGACCCTAATCGCTCCTTCAAATAAATTTGTTATCATTCCTGCCCTGGCCTTTAAATGGACTAAGAAGGATCTGTCATTTTCAATTGGTGCAGATTATATGAAGTCTGATTTTTATCATATCGGACCTGTATGGTTAAGATTAGGTGCTTCTTACAATCTCTATTTCGATAATGTAAGAACAAAAGGGAAAAATCTAAAATGGTACTAATTAAAACTATGAAAAACTTATTCAAAATATTTCTGATAATTGCATTTATTTTCCTCTTTTCATGTGAAGATCAGGGACTTATTGTAAAATGCCCCGATTGTACGACTGATGAACCGATAAAAACCGATCTTGAGATTAAGACTGATTTAGCATTTTTTGGGTATGAAACACAAATAAATATTTATGAAGGTAATATCGAGGACAGCATATTATACTTCTCATATAAAACATTAGGTACGCTGACTAAAATTAATGTAACACTGAATAAAAAATATTCAGCAACTGCAACTTATTATATACCTGATAATTATTACATTGCCATTGATTCGGCTACTCCGAGAGTCAGATTTGATAAGACAAAGTGTGATAATCCCTGTTATTTTGTTTATGATAAAATCATTGATCTAAGATTAAAATACACAAAATGAAGACCACGAACAGGCTTTCAATGCAAATTGCAACCAGCGGAATAACTATCAGGACTCAGTCCCTCATTCCTCCCGCTATGCTGGATTCTTTACTTGTGACAACATTAAATATTTTGCATATTTAAAGACACTTAATCCATAGTAGTACAGATTGAAGTCTTTGAGATTGTGGAACTTGAATTTAAATTGTAATTTTATTGGTGAAATAATTCGGACCAGATTGAATTTGATCAGCCCCTTTAGGGGCATAATACTTTAAAGCAGGGCAACGCCCTGCATATAAAAATAAAAGCTTAATGAGCCCCGTAGCGGGCGTAATACAATCCAGACTGACTTTTGACCTAACCAATTTTATTCTGTACCTTTTAATAAGATTTCGTAAATTTGGTCTAATGCAATAACTATGTCACAATCATTTGTTCAAATCTATATTCACATTGTTTTTCATACCAAAGACAATGTAAAGTTAATAATGGAAGACATTGAGAAGGAGTTTTTCTCTTATCTGGGCGGAATTCTTAAGAACTATAAATCAAACCCCTTACAGATTGGTGGAACCTCCGATCATATTCATATGCTCTGTACCCTTCCAAAGACAATAGCTCCGGCTGATCTTGTAGAAGAGATCAAGAAGAGTTCTTCAAAGTGGATAAAAACCAAGGGGGCACATTACAATAATTTCTATTGGCAGGATGGCTATGGTGGATTCTCAGAAAGTAATTCAGGTGTTGATGCAGTAAAAAAGTATATACTGAACCAGAATAAACATCATGAGAAAGTACCATTTATGGATGAATATAAAAACCTTTTGGAAGCATATGGGATTTCCTATGAAGAGCGATATCTCTGATGTTTTTATTACGCCCACTTCGGGGCTTGATATTATTGTGGTAGTTCATACGTCGGGCTTGGCCCGACGTTAACATATATAAGGCCTACGGCCTTTTTCATCATATCTTTTCTTAAAGTCCTAATCCATTTACTAAATACGACATTTTATAAGTTTAACATTATCTGATACTCGCATGATTGTCATAATCCCTGATGTACAAAATATTTGTATGGAGACTCGGAATCATAATCAATTTTTTTAAAATTATTATTGATAACCGATACTCAAAATAATTAATTTCACTCTCCTTATTCAATTCACCATATTTATTATATTTTTGATCATAATCAAATTTCTAACTATGAAAAAGTGTTTTTATATATTATGTCTCATCCCGCTTCTTATTTCCTGCACTAACAACAGAGAAAAAAACACGACCGGAAATTATGTTTCACACCGGGTTAAAAAGGAAGTCATCGCTTTGGCTACCAACTATATAAATGGGAAACTTAAAGCGCCAAAGAAGACAGTTTCAAAGGATGGAATTATAACTATTGGAGAAGATCAATCAAGTTATATAATAGACCCTGCAAAAATTTATTCAGGCCTGATCGATGATGATAATACTGAAGACGCAATTATTTCAATTGATTATTATCATGGTCAGTATATTTTAATGTCTGAACATTTAATCCTCATAAACACTGAAGGCAAGCTGACGCTCAGCAGGGCGATTGAATCAGATATGAAAATTCTGGGAATTAAGGACAGGGTAATAACCGCAGAAATCTATACAAAGTCACGTAATTCCCCTCTGGGAAACTGTTCTCTCTGTAAAGAAGTAGTCAAATACCGGTTTAAGTCAGGAGACCTGATTAAGGTGGAATAGATTAAAAGCTATTAAAGATTCCTGATCCTTCTTCAATTGTCCTTTTTTGTGTGTTCAAACACTGAAACTTTTGCCCTGTTAATACCGGCTACAACCAGTGAGGTATCTCCTTTGAAATACAACAAAGATTCTACCACTCCCTGAAGAAACAGTCCGCTCTGAGAAGGAGACAATACATCAAAAGAGGGTTTGCCTTTTTCACTTCCAGCGCCTTTATTAATTAAGACCAGTCCTTTATTTGCATCATAGTATCCGGTGGACACATCATATGAATAATCATTACCGCCTACCAGTACATCGGGATAACCATCGCCATTAAAATCCCCGACTATCATTTTTTTAATCGGAGAAACCTGTACAGCTTCCGGTAGCTTTTCCCATCTGAATTTTCCTTTCTCATTCCATAAAATGTAACTCGATGTTGTATTGACATAAAGCTTAAACTGTACCTTTTTTAAATGGTATTCATCCAGAATGTCGCCTATCGTGGCATTACTAAATGTCACATAGTCGTTGAATTTTCTTTTAAAATATACCGATTGCGACCAGAGTTCGTCGAGATAATTAACAGGGTATTCTTTCATTATTCCGTCCTTATCGGGCCAATAAGCTGTCATCAGAGGATCAATATTGCCGTCTCCGTCCAGATCGACTGCATAAAGCTTTAAAGGATATTTATCGTTTACGCTGAATCTGTTATTATCACCAATATTCCCGACAATATAGTCCTGGTAGCCATCCTTATTGAAATCACCTGCGATAAGAGAAGACCACATGCCATGTTTTGCTTCCAACTCGGGTATGTTCTGGGGAATCAGCTCTTTACCATTCATGTTTTTCAGCAGTACCAGAGAATTATCTTCTCTTGCGACCAGAAGGTCTTCCCAGCCATCGTTATCATAATCGGTCCAGACAGCATCAGTTACCATTCCAAGGTCCCAGCGCGAAGATGAATTAACTGTAAGCTTGCCTTTGTCATTAATAATGAGCCATGAGTGATTTGAATATGGAAACATTCCTTTTTTAACCCTGGCGCCAATAAACAAATCCACATATCCGTCGTGATTAAAGTCACATGGCCTTATGACTGATGCAGGAAATGGAGGAACCGGAAGTTCTGATCTTACAAAAGTGTCATTCTTGTTTTCATATAAATAGTGTTTATATTCATTTTCCTCTTTATTTTCATAACCACCTGCAACAGCCACAACATCATTTTTACCATCATTATTTATATCAACTACAGCCAGGTCAGATTCGGAGAATGGCTTTTGTGTTGTAAGTCCCTCAAAAAAGGCTTCCTCGAATCTGCTTCCTTTCTTAAGGAACACTTTAGTTGGCAAGGAATTGGTTGCACCAATGATAATATCCTCCTGCCCGTCATTATTAATGTCTCCCTTTGCCATGCTTGGACCGATCTGTGAAAATTTATGAGGTATTATTACCTGATTGAACGCGAAATCGTTAAAATCTTTCTGTTCATGAATATAATTTATAACATTCTCGCGCTTGTTAAACATAAGGTCGTTTTTACCTGATGTTTTGATGACCGGATGCGATGGTACAGAATTAATTTCATTTATTTCAATTGTCTGATCAGCTTTAATATTCTTAAGAACCGAGGTATACCCGCTGGCAGGCCATGTTATTTTTACCGAATCAATATTATTTTCCTTTCCGACTCCAAAATGGACAATCGGATCAACCGAAGAGGCGTATCCTCTTGTCAGATAATGTTCTGTGTACTGGTACTTACCATTGCTCCATAATTCTATCTTCGCCCCTATAGCCATAGTATTTCCGGTTTTGCCAACCAGCTTGATCTTTATGTAATTAGCGTCTTTTTTAGACTTCTCTACCGTATAATTTCTTAAAATAAAAGCTTCATCATTCAGATTATTTACAACATAGTCAAGATCTCCATCGTTATCGAGATCTGCAAAGGCAGCTCCGTAGGAGTATGAAGGAATCTTTGGAAGCCAGTCTTTTCTTTGAATGAAATTACCATCACCGGTATTCTCAAAGGCTTTATTTGGTATTTTAACTGCCGGAGCCATGTCAATCAGAAGTTTATCGGAAGCATAATATCCGGCAGCCATTACTTTGTATCTTGTCCAGTCTTTATCGGTCTCGTCTTTCGGAAACCCGTTTGTTATGATAAGGTCCTTGTTCCCGTCATTATTATAATCAGCGAATAATGGCGACCAGCTCCAGTCCGTAGCAGAAACACCTTTCATCTGACCTTCTTCGCTGTAGGGCAACATTTCTCCGTTAAGAAATCCATTGTGCATATGAAGCATGTTCCTTACATACTGGTGTTCATACCCGAACTTATCTTCCAACATATAAATAATGTAGAAAAAACCATTTACAGACTGTTTTCTTTTAGAGTACTGTTCGGGAAACATATCGAGTGTGAACATGTCAGGATTTCCATCATTGTTCACATCAGCCATATCATTGCCCATTGAAGATTTTGACTGATAAGACATGTATTTTGCTATTTCATTTCTGAAAGTGCCATCACCCTGATTTATATATAATAAGTCATTGGAATTGAAATCATTTGAAATATAAATATCGGGATATCCGTCTTTGTTTACATCGCCAACAGCAATTCCCAGCCCGAATCCTTCGTAGACTATTCCGGCTTTGACAGTCACGTCGGTAAAGGTTCCGTTGCCGTTATTATGATAAAGTCTGTCGTTATTTGGAGAACTACCGTTATTAATTTTGGGACGATAACTGGTGTTCATCCTCGAATTAACTGTATTATTTACAATATACAGATCGAGGAATCCGTCCCTGTCATAATCAAAAAATGAAGCGCTGACTGAATAGCCGGTATCCGCAATACCATATTTATCAGCCATCTCGGTAAAAGTAGGATCCATGCCATTTTTCGCTCCGTTATTGACCCACAACCTGTTTTTACGTTTCTGAGGATCTTTGTTTCCTGTGGCAGTCAGATAAACATCGGGCCAACCGTCGCTGTTGATATCAACAATCGCTACACCACTATACCACTCGTCATTCGTAAGACCTTCAAAGTTTGAGGTAATATCCTTAAATTTAAAGTTGCCCTGATTTAAATAAACCCTTGGAGACACCTGGTTACCGGCAAAAACTATATCAGGTAACCCGTCATTGTTCAGGTCAGCAATACCTACGCCTGCACCATTATATATATATTCATATTTCATCAGGTTAAAGCTGTCCGACTCAACTATTTTATTATTAAAGCTGATTCCTGTTCGTTTTGAATTTAATGCCTGAAACTTAGGTGATTCCGTGCAGGAAATCAATAAAAATATGATACAGATAAACAATATTGAATTTCTCATGCTTTATATAATTGTGTCGTTTAAGTTCCTATTTTAAGTGCCGATTCCCCTTTCCACTTGGGATCCACCTCTCCCCAAAATTCTTTTGCCTCATCCCCCTGCCCCCTTCTCCCAGGAGAGAAGGGGGTAACTAAATGAAATATACTGTATTAGCCCCTCCCACCTGGGGGAGGGGTTGGGGAGAGGTAAACTTAAGAAAATGGGATGATATATTAGTACATCAATAATATTCATTAACCCGCGTAAATGTATAAAAAAAAGTGGACTGCCCGAACAGGCAATCCACCATAGAACTTATTAAATTATAAAGATATTATCTGTTTTGAACTATGTTACCATTGCTCAAATCAATCTGAGCCTGTGGTATAGGATAGTTAACATCTTTTGCTGCAGCTTTAGAGCCGTTGTAAGTGGTTCCACCCCAGGGGGTTGATTCCTCATAGGTTAAAGCTCTGTTGATTTCGCTGATCAGATAATTAGATCCCCATCTCTGGAAGTCAAAATACCTGTGGCCTTCCTGGCCCAGTTCAAGTTTTCTTTCCAGACGGAGCGCTGTACGGGCATAATCCTGAGTTGGGAAAGATGTGTAAAGTCCTACATTATATGTGGCTGCAGGAGTTACACCATCAGATTCCATAACAAAACCGGCAGGATTAGCTGCTCTGGCTCTGACCAAGTTAACATTGGCCATCGCACCACCAAGATCAGGAGATGCGCTTTCAATCTGACATTCGGCAATCATTAAAAGTACATCAGCGTAACGGATCATACGGTAGCCATTTGCTGTCCAGCCTGATGTCCAGTTACCAACTTCCGTATATTTGCCCTGATCAGCTTTCTTATAAACGTCTTTTTTAGGACTGTAAGGTCCGCCATAGGTTTGGTCGCGGATCCAGTCTGAACCGGTATGTACGCCCCAATCCCAATATGGAATACCTCTCCGGCCGGCTGACCAGTCAAGACGAGGGTCAACAGGTTTTGAATTGTCTTCAGTCCACTGAAGAGACCATGAAGCGGGACTGGTAAGAGGGTTATTACCTTTATTGGCATCAACAAGTGAAACATATCCCAGATCTTTAAACGGAGCTCCCGGAGCGTAAGCTGTACAGCCCTGGTTCTTGGCATAACTTACAGTTGCATCCCATACACTGCCACCGGCAACACCATAATCACGCAAATTCTGATTTGCAGGCAGGTCATAGCTGTTATCAAGCATTGGCAGACCATTGGCATCTACATCGAATGAATTTACAAATTCCTGTGTCGGCTGGAAGAATCCGCAGCAACCACCCGGAGATAAAATGCTTTTGTAGGGGAAATTCAATACTTCACCTTCACCACCGGTATATCCTCCTGAACCAACGTTTACTGAGGTCTGAACCGTATAAACAGCTTCTTTTCCATTGCGCTGTGAAATATCGAAGATCTCACCATAGGTAGCAGCAAGACCGATAGCTGTACCATCGGGTTTTTTACCATTTGCTTTTACATCCTGAAGGAGCGCCAAAGCTCCGGCATAGTCGTGATTAATCTGCATCAGGGCTTTTGCAAGGAGAACTTTTGCAACTGTACTGTTGAACTTACCAACTGCACCCATGTTAAGGGGCAGATCTATCCCTGCAGTAAGGTCAGCAATGATCTGTGGAGTGACATCTGCCGAGTTTGTTACTTTGGCGGGATCTGTGGTTTCATCCATATATGGAATTTTTGTCCACATTCTCCAGGCCGAGAAATGATACCAGCCACGAAGTGTCTGAGCCTGTTTAATGTAGGCTGTAGCCTGATCCTGTGTAATTTTGGCTGCTGCCAGGGCTTTGTTTGTAATAACGATAGTATTATTACATCTCGAAATAGCCTCATAAAGGAATTTCCATGTCTGATTCAGGTAAGAATCTGTTGCATCCTCTGTGAATCCCTGAATCGGCTGGATGTCCTGCTGGTCACCCGAGTTGGATCCTTTATTTGCTTCAACACCACGGATAGAACCCCACACCCAGTTGGATGCGGCCGGTTCCCATGAAATGCCGCTTTGATTATCTGAACCGGTCAGCATTGAATAACAACCGACCAACATTGCATCGAGACCGGCAGTTGTCTGTAATAACCCCTGGTCAAGACTTCCTGTCGGAGCGACAGTAAGAAAATCGCTTTTGCATGAACCCCATGTTCCGATCACTGCAATGATTAGGATAAATATAATATACTTCTTTTTCATATTTTAATATTATTTGAAATTAAAATGCTACATTGAGTCCAATAATATACTGTCTGACAGTAGGATAGTTACCATAGTCAACGCCTCTGATCTGGTCATTGGCAGTATTGGTACCGGAAATATTCTGTGTATTAATTTCCGGATCAAGTCCTGAGTATTTGGTAATTGTGAAAAGATTCACTGCCTGAACATAAACTCTGAGAGATTTAATACTGATCTTGCTCAGGAGATTTGCCGGCAGGGTATAACCTATCTGCAGGTTTTTCATCCTTACATAAGAACCGTCCTCGACGTAAAAGCTGGTTGACTGTGTGTTATTTGAGAAATTAGACACAGAGGTTGCCTTTGGTATATTGGTATTCGTATTGGTTGGCGTCCAGCTGTTGTACAAAAGATCTGTACTCTTCTGTCCTGCAAATGATGGCCAGAAATCAACCCACCAGGTGTTCCAGTTAAATATTTTGTTCCCGTAAGAACCCTGGATGAAAGCTGTAAGGTCAAAATTCTTATATGTGAAACCCAGGTTAACACCATATATGAATTTTGGATTAGGATTGCCCAGGAATACCCTGTCGGTAGCATCTATTTTGCCATCGCCATTTGTGTCCTGGTATCTGAACAACCCCGGAGCCTGGCCATCCTGCGTAGCTACACCTGCATTCGGGACCCAGGTAGTAGTACCATTTACAGTTACCTGGTGTAAATCAGCTGTCTGGAACAACCCGATTATCTTGTAACCAAAGAATTCTGACATTGAGTGCCCAACAGCATTCCTGTTGAAAGACCCTATCCTGGAACCTCCATTGGAGTCAAAGAAGGTTATTCCCTGAGCAATTTTATCAATGGTGTTTTTATCTGTTGTAAACACAACACTTCCGTCGAAGCCGAGGTCACCCCATTTATCTTTGTATGATACTTCGAGATCGAGCCCTGTATTGGTCATGGCGGCAATATTTATAAAAGGCGCTGTTGCCAGACCTGCCGTACCCGGTAATGTAGGATTGTATAACAGATCTTTTGTTTTCTTCTGATACCAGTCGGCTTTGATTCCGAATTTACTGTTCAGGAAACTTGTTTCAAACCCGATATCAGTGGTAATGTTGGTTTCCCATTTTGCATCAGGATTACCGATACGTACAGGGTGGAATCCCTGTGCTGCTGATGTGAATGTTCCGTTTATGTCATAAAACGAAGTTGAAGGATCGCCACCGTATGAATAGAACTGGTTCTGCGGGTCAACGGCCAGCTGGTTACCCATCTGACCCCATGAACCTCTTAATTTCAGGTCGTTTATAAAGCTGATCCCTTTGAAGAATGGTTCATCGCTTATACGCCATCCTGCAGAAAATGAAGGGAATACACCATAACGGTTACTGGAACCGAACTTGGAAGATCCGTCACGACGTATGGTAGCGCTCAACATATACCTGTCCATGAAAGAATAATCGGCTCTTGCAAACTGTGATAACAGCGTGGTTGCAGTATATAAATTTGAACCTGCACCTGATATTTTAGCGCCATTGGACAATGTACGATAATTCACATCATCTGTGAAGTATCCGCTGGCAGTTGCATTTAGGTCAGCCCCGACACCAAGATCATTACTTTCATAACCTGCAACGACAAGGATCTTATGCTGACCGAATGTTTTATCAAAGGTGAGCTGGTTTGTCCAGGTCCAGTCCCTGCTATAACCGGCACCCTGATTCAGGTTTGGTGTGAGCGTATTTTCTGAACTTTCATAAGTTGCATAGGTATAATTTGAATAATAGTAATTATTCCACGATCCACCGAGTGTTGATCTGAAATTCAGACCCTGCAGAATTTTAACATCTACATAACCGCTTCCGATCACATGTATGTTCCAGTTAACATTGTCTTTCTGCCTGGTAAGAACGGCTACTTCATTGGCAGCGTTTCCCAGACCATTTGCAATACCGGAGCCTCCCCAGTCGCCGGGAACAAAATTATGACCTAAACCTGAAATTGTTTCACCTGCGGGAATAACAACCGGTATTATCGGCTGGTCCCTGTATGAACCCATCTGTAATGGGCTGTTTTCGGTAAGGTTGGGGACAGTGTTATTTGAACTATAAGTAAATGCGAAAGTCTCTCCAACTTTTACATGGTTGTTCAGAAAACCAAATTCTGAGTTGAACCTTGCAGTATATTTCTTTGCATAGTTATAGATAATAATACCATTCTCATCGTTTACTCCTACTGCTCCAAAGAATTTAGAGTTATCGGTACCGCCTGAAAAGGTGAGATCGTGATTCTGCTTAAATGCAGTGCGGGTCATAGCCTTGTACCAGTCGGTATTTGCTGCCCAGCTGGGTAATGTAGGTGTGGCATTACCGGGATAAGGACCATATACAGGGTTATTTATTGTAACATTGTCATTTTTGTAAATAAGCCACTGAAGATCGGCATATTGCTGAGTATCACACAGTTTTTTCGGGCCGCTGCCGGGATCGGAGATGCCTGCATACATGCTGTACGTTACCTGTGTGCCCTTAGTTCCTTTTTTTGTGGTGACAATGATTACGCCGTTGGATGCTCTTGAACCGTAAATTGAAGCGGCTCCTGCATCTTTCAACACTGATATTGTTGCAACATCATTTGGGTTCAATGAGGAAATGTCCTGGGTCGGAACTCCATCAACAACATAAAGAGGGTCGTTGTTCTGGAAAGAGCTGAATCCCCTGATCCTCACTGAGGATGCAGATCCAGGTTGTCCTGATCCAAGTACCGTTACCCCTGATGAACGTCCCTGCAGTGCATTACTTACGTTAGGAACAGGCACGGCAGTGAGTTCTGCAGATGCAACAGTCCCGACAGATCCGGTAAGATCCTTTCTCCGCTGGGTGGTGTAACCTGTTACAACTACTTCATTCAGAGCGGTTACGTCTGCCTGAAGAACCATGTCGATTACATTCTGTGTACCTACGGTCATAAGTTTAGTGCTATAACCGATAGATGAAAACATCAGAACAGATGCCGGACCCGGCACTTTGATTGAGTAGCTACCATTCAGGTCGGTGATCGCTCCGATCGTCGTTCCCTGAACTGTAACGTTGACACCAGGCATAGGTCCCTCGCCCTGGGCAGTGACCTTCCCTGTGATGGTTTTTTCCTGAGCAAAAATTAAGCTCGAAGAAAGCACCATGCTTAGAAAAAACAGCGCAATGCGCCGTACACTTGTAGAAATTTGCATAGTCAGTCGTTTTTTAAACATGTTAGTTAAAAGGGTTTATAATATAAAACAAGCATTTATTTTATTCTTCGATCGGTGATAGGTTCACGGGTAACGAAGATAGAAATAAAAACAACAATAACAATATCAAATTTGCATTTTTTATTATGACAGGAAAAAAAGTTATAAGTAATCTTAGTCAAAAGATTGTCTATAAATATTATACATCAGGTAAATTTATTGCGCAATCGAGTGAAATTAAGTACTATTTAGAAACAAACCAAATAAGACAAATAATCTTAATTGGAATATGCCAGCCTGAGGAAATCCGGGCACTATATAATATAAGGTATATACTTTAGAAGCTTTCAGGTAGCTCCATAAGATTGCTTCGTCTCCATAGCTATCCATCTTAGTATTCTTTTGGGATAATAAGCCATTATCCTCGCTAAAGGGATTTCGGTTCGATTGCAGTACCCGTCAACCTAAGAGTTAATTAATTTTAAGGATGCTGAAAATCAATTAAAAATGTTTATTTAATCCACTTACGCGGTACTTTGTTTAAGCCGGCCTCTCCCCAAACCCCTCCCCCGAAGTGCTACCCTTTATACACATCTTTTTTGAGGGTTGGTAGCAGATTCTGAGCTTTTTATGTAAGAATAGTCTTATCCTGCAGAGATTTCTCGCTCCGCTACTAAGGATAATAATTTATAAGTTACACATT
>JBARBF010000025.1:0-8212 GCA_049792755.1 Bacteroidales bacterium
GAAATAACAAAACTTACGGGAAGAGTATATAAGCCATTCACTTATTATGGTGCTCCTGATGCTGAGAATATAATTATTGCTATGGGTTCAATTACAGAAACCACCAAAGAAACAATAGATTATCTAATGGCTAAGGGAGAAAAAGTCGGACTTATAACCGTTCACCTTTATCGACCTTTTTCTTCAAAGTATTTCTTTAATGTATTTCCTGAATCTGTAAAGAAAATAACTGTCCTGGAAAAAACTAAAGAGGCAGGAGCTAACGGGGAACCTCTTTACCTCGATATTAAAGAGATGTTCTACGACCGACAGGAAAGACCTGTGATAGTTGGCGGCCGTTTCGGGCTCAGTTCTAAAGATACAACACCAAGTATGGTTCTCTCTGTTTTCGAGAATATGAAACTCTCTCTGCCTAAAAACCAGTTTACTGTCGGTATTGTTGACGATGTTACATTCAAATCTCTTCCGATTCTTCCTGAAATACATGTTGCACTACCTGGTACATATTCAGCAAAATTCTATGGACTTGGTTCTGACGGGACCGTTGGTGCAAATAAGAACTCAATTAAAATTATTGGTGATTCAACAGATAAGTACTGCCAGGCATATTTCGCATACGACTCAAAAAAATCTGGTGGTATAACAA
This sequence comes from Bacteroidales bacterium, assembly GCA_049792755.1. GTDB lineage: Bacteria > Bacteroidota > Bacteroidia > Bacteroidales > VadinHA17 > LD21. The sequence goes on from JBARBF010000025.1 coordinate 647, forward strand.
CATCTCACCTTCGTTTTGGGGATAAGCCCATAGGTTCACCTTATCTGGTAAACACTCCCGATTTTGTAGCCTGCCATGTTCCTTCGTATCTTGATAAATATGATATGTTAAAAGGGTTGAAGAAAAACGGAATCTTCCTCCTTAACTCAATCTGGGATGCTGAAGAAACAAAAAAACGTCTTCCTGATCATATGAAGAAGTATATGGCTGAGAATCATATCAACTTCTATATCATCAATGCGACATTAATTGCAGAGGATCTTGGACTTGGAAACCGCACCAATACAATTATGCAGGCTGCTTTCTTCAAAGTAGCCAATGTAATACCTTATGAAAAAGCCGAGTCAGAGATGAAGAAAGCTATTTATAAGAGCTATGGCAAAAAAGGTGAGGACGTTGTTAAAATGAATAACGCTGCAGTTGATAAAGGAAGTAATGTTGAAAAGGTTGAAATTCCGGCAGATTGGGCAGGAATTAAGGTTGAAAAGAAATCCGACACACGGAATATTCCTGATTTCATACGTGAGGTCATGGAGCCTATTAACTTTATGAAAGGTGATGATCTTCCTGTAAGTGCATTCGCAGGAAGGGAAGATGGAACTTTCCCTTCAGGTACTTCACAGTACGAAAAACGCGGTATCGCCGTAAATGTTCCCGAGTGGCAGCCAAATGAATGCATTCAGTGCAACCAGTGTTCATATGTTTGTCCTCATGCAGTCATCCGTCCATTCCTTTTAACTGAAGAAGAGCTGGCAAATGCACCGGCAGGAACAACTTCTATTAAAGGTATTCCGGGTGTTCTGAAACAATTCCAGTTCAGGATACAGGTAAGTGTACTCGACTGTACCGGATGCGGTAACTGCGCCGATGTCTGCCCTTCAAAGAATAAGGCATTGATTATGAAACCTCTTGAATCACAGATTGAAGAGATTCCACGCTGGACTTACATGCACGAAAAAGTCGGGTATAAAGACAATATAGTTGATAAATTTGTCAATGTAAAAAACAGCCAGTTCTCACAACCTTTATTTGAATTCTCTGGTGCCTGCGCCGGTTGTGGTGAAACACCTTATATCAAGGCAATCACTCAACTTTTTGGTGACAGGATGATTGTTTCAAATGCAACAGGATGTTCATCAATATATGGTGGCTCCGCTCCTTCCACACCTTACACGCATAATAAAATTGGTCATGGACCGGCCTGGGCTAATTCATTGTTTGAGGATAATGCCGAGTATGGATACGGGTTATCTCTTGGCGCCTCAAAACTCAGAGACCGTATAGCCCTTCGTATGAAAGGTGCCCTTAAAGAAGGTGCAGTAAGCACTGAAACCAAAGCAATATTTGAAGAATGGCTAAAAGGAAAAGATAACGCAGGGGCTTCGAAGATAGCTTCTGCAAAAGTTATCGAGGCCTGCACCAATGAAAAATCAGAAGTTGCAAAAGAGATACTTAGCCTCAGACAGTATCTTGTAAAAAAATCTCATTGGATATTTGGTGGCGACGGATGGGCATACGATATTGGTTACGGAGGACTTGATCATGTCATAGCTTCTGGGGAAGATGTAAATATTCTTGTTCTCGATACTGAGGTATATTCCAACACCGGCGGTCAGGCATCCAAATCAACACCGGCAGGCGCCGTTGCAAAATTTGCTGCGTCAGGGAAAAAAATCCGTAAAAAGGATCTTGGTATGATGGCAATGAGCTATGGTTATGTTTATGTTGCCCAGGTTGCTATGGGTTCAAGTAATTCACAATATTTAAAGGCTATAAAAGAAGCTGAAGCTTTCCCTGGTCCTTCACTCATAATTGCTTACGCACCATGTATTAACCACGGTCTGAGGGATGGAATGGGTAAGACCCAGCTTGAAACAAAACATGCAGTTGAGGCAGGTTACTGGCATCTTTACAGATTCAATCCTCTTCTTGAAAATGAAGGGAAGAATCCTTTCACATTAGATTCCAAAGAACCTGACTGGACAAAGTTCCAGGACTTTCTGAAGTCGGAAGTACGCTATACCTCACTTATGAAAGCCTTCCCGGCTGAAGCCGATGTGCTTTTCAAAGCAGCTGAAGAGAATGCCAAATGGAGATACAGATCATATCAGCGAATGGCTGCTATGGTATTTGCAGCTTCAGAGCCTGTATCGGAAGAGATAAAAACAGAGTAAAATTTGAAAATAATGTTGTAGAGACGCCCAAATAGGGCGTCTCTACTTATTTAAATCAACCCCTGTGCTGCCGATTCTATTTTAAATATTATTCGTATTTTTGTGCCTTGTTTAAAATTATGGGCAGGATAATCGGGATAGACTGGGGGTTAAGGAGGATTGGTTTAGCAGTTACTGATCCCTTGCAGGTATTTGCATCGCCTCTCATAACCATAAATACTTATGAGTTTGACAACTTTATAAAAGATTATCTTAAAACGGATGATGTGGATGCTTTTGTGATAGGTTATCCAGTACAAATGAACAACCTGCCCGGTGCATCTGTTACTTACATCAATCCATTTATAAAAAAACTTAAAAAAACATATCCTGAAAAACATATCTACCTTGAGGATGAAAGATTTACATCACAGATGGCTTTCAGGACAATGATTGACGGAGGAGTAAAAAAGAAAGACAGGCAGGACAAGTCGATGATTGATAAAATAAGTGCTTCCATCATCCTTCAGTCTTTCCTTGATAACAGATCTAATAAAAAAGAAAATATTTAACAGGAATGACTTATCCAATAGTTATATACGGACATCCGATATTACGAAAAGTTGCTCAGGAAATTAATAAAGACTATCCGGGGTTTAATCTGCTTGTCCAAGATCTTTTTGAGACTATGTATCATTCTGAAGGAATGGGGCTTGCAGCACCACAGGTTGGAAAATCAATCAGAATATTTGTAATCGACGGCAAACCCGTGGCTGAAGATGAACCTTCTCTTGCCGACTTCAAAAAAGTGTTTGTAAATGCTCATATTTCTGAAAGATGCGGCGAACTGCAACCAATGAATGAAGGATGCTTAAGTATTCCGGGACTCAGGGAAGAAGTTATGCGCGAGTCACATATAAGGATAAGCTATTATGATGAAAACTGGGAGTACCACGATGATGTGTTTGAAGGTTATAAAGCAAGGATAATCCAGCATGAATATGATCATACTGAGGGTATTCTTTTCACCGATAAAGTAAGTCCGCTCAGAAGAAGGCTCCTTAAAGGCAAGCTGACTGCAATCAGTAAAGGCCAGTTTGAAGCCAGCTATAAGACAATTCTTCCGGGACAGAAAATAAAATAAGTACCCGGAACATCAGGCCACATTCCTCCAATTACTTTTTATGCACATCTTATTAATCGAGATGCTGAATAATAAATATCTATTCTCACATAATTTATTATTACTGATCATAAGTAGAAGATTCCTTAATTCGCTCGGAAATCAAAGTTTAAAAAAATATGTATAAAGAGAATTACCCCCGGGCAGGGGCTAATACTCTGTGGGTTTACTGTGAGAACTTAATTTTGGATTGATGTAATTGATTTCAGCCTGAGCAAAAATTAAATTTATGAACATGAGATGAAAAGACTAAAGAGATTTGTAACTTTCTCATGCCCAAAACATAATCCGGTCAGTTCCTGGGAACCAAACCAACTTAGTTAATGACAAATTTTTCTTACACTAAACCATTAATACTTTCTTTAATTCTGTTCTTCTTATACGAAAGACTTCCCGGACAAATACCGGTTAAGTCAGTGCCTGATTCATTGAATTATATCTCTTATCAAGTTTTTTTTGAGAAGCTGCAAAATAGAGATTCGGTATTTATCTTTTACAAACCCGAGTGGTTTGAAAACAAAAAGATAAGCAACGTTTTTGCCCGTTTAAAACTCGAAGATGCTCTATTGCACGTAGAAAGCCTTTGTAACCTTTCTTATTATTTAATTGATAAACGTTCTATTGTGTTCGTTCCGTTCCGGACCAGTTTTTACAATAGTCCGGGAACCAGTTATTCAGATGTTTTACTGATTGGTGATCCTGATGAATATGGAAGATTTGCAAAAGCAACCATAAAAGGGAAAATTCTGGATGCCAGTACCGATATACCTCTTGCAGGGGTAACTGTAAATGTTGAAAAACTTAAAATTGCAACAATTACTGATGCAAATGGAAATTTCTCGCTTATGCTTCCTGTCGGAGATCATACTATTAAACTTAATTATACCGGTTACGAAGAAAATACAAGAAAAATTAAATTAGTCAGTAACGGGGAAGCCAATTTCGAAATAACTGAAAAATCAATAAATCTGAAAGAAGTGATCGTTACTGCAGAAAGGCCTGAATTTAATGTGACAGGTACTCAAATGAGCCTTCTGAGTCTGAACGCAAAAAATATCAGGGAGTTACCAGTCTCTTTAGGTGAAATAGATATTGTCAGGAGCATGTCATTGTTGCCGGGTATACAAACTGCCGGAGATTTTGGTTCCGGGTTTTACGTCCGCGGAGGTGGAATGGACCAGAACCTGATACTTATCCAGGATGTCCCGCTTTTCAACTCGGCTCATATGTTCGGACTTACATCTATTGTCAACACCGACAATGTTTCGAGCGTAACTCTTTTAAAAGCAGGTATTCCTGCGCGCTACGGAGAACGTGCTTCATCAATTATGAATATCAGGCTGGGCGCTGACAGTACTAAAACAATCAGGACCAAAGGGGGTATTGGCCTGCTTGAAAGCCGGCTGAATCTTCAAATTCCATTGTTTGAGAATAAGATAAGCTTGTTGATCGGGGGCCGAAGTTCTTATTCTGACTGGCTGCTGCACAAATTCCCTGACGTGGATCTTAAGAACAGCTCGGCCAGCTTTTATGATTTAAATGCTCTATGCACTCTTAATATAAGCCCGGATAATAAAATCATAATTTTTGGATATTACAGTATGGATAAATTCCGGTTCAGTAAAATCACAAACTATGCCTACAGTAATGTATTGTCATCAGTCAGATGGAACCACCGGTTTAACACGAAATTATCGCTAAATACTATTGCCGGGTTAAGTAAATATGAATTCAGTATAAGCGATCAGGATACGCTTCATCTTCCGGATGCTAATCGCATTAAGCTTAACACTCAATACACCAGCCTGAAATGTAATCTTAACTGGTTGCCTGATCACAGGCATTCTGTCGATTTTGGAATTAACGGAGTCCTGTATAATATTATGCCCGGTGAAGAACTTCCCTACGGATCTGAATCGTTAATTAAAGCATTTAAAGTAGAACCTGAAAAAGGACTGGAAATTGCAGAATATATTAGCGATAATTTCGATATTTTACCCGGGCTAAACACTGATCTTGGGTTGCGTTATGTACAATATCTTTCCCTGGGTCCGGGTTCTGTTTTAACTTTTAGTCCTGATTCACCCCGATCCCTGGAAACAATATTGGACACACTGCACTATAGAAACAACCGGATAATTCATCAATATTCCGGAATTGAACCACGTATTGCCTTTCGATACAAAATTAACGATGTTAGCTCTGTCAAATGCAGCTATAATAGGATCCATCAGTTTATTCACCTCATTTCAAATAACACAGTTATATCTCCTACTGATTCATGGACGCTCAGCGATACGTATCTGAAGCCTCTGATTTCCGATCAGTATGCCATCGGTTATTTCAGGAATTTTGCCCATAACACTTATGAACTCTCTGCAGAGGCATATTATAAGATTCTTAATAATGTAATTGAATATAAAAATGGCGCTCAGGTATTTCTTAACGATCACCTGGAAACCGATCTGTTGAATGCAAAAGGTCGCAATTTGGGAATAGAATTTTATGCAAGAAAGAGTTCCGGACTGCTCACAGGTTGGATCAGCTATACCTGGTCACGATCGCTGTTAAGAACGACCGGAACATCCGGGGACGAGCAAATCAACAAAAATCATTATTATCCTTCCAATTTTGACAAACCCAATAATTTAGTCGTAAATGCTAATTATCATATTTCGCGCAGATGGCGTATCTCCGGAACCTTCATCTATAATACAGGACGACCTGTAACCCTTCCTGAACTCAAATATTCATTCCAGGGTAATCAGCTTATTTATTATTCAGACCGAAATAAATATCGTTTACCCGATTTCCACCGATTGGATATTTCTATTTCATTTGATGAAAACCTGAAGCTGAAGAAGATGTGGAAAGGAAGCTGGACACTGTCAGTTATTAATGTATACGGAAGAAAAAATGCGTATTCTGAATATTATGCAAAAGAAGATAACAGAATAAATAACAGTGCCGGGAATACAGGTTTGTATAAGTTGTATATCATTGGGATTCCTTTACCGACACTGACATATAATTTTATTTTTTGATCTTATTCGTAAATATGAAGCTAAAGTTCATTTTGCCGGTTTTATGGGTCCTCAGTCTGGTCAGCTGCAAAGAAGCTTATAACCCGGTAATCGATAAGCGTGCGGGAGCCATAGTCGTCGAAGGGCTTATTACAAATTTGAAAGAACCATATGAAATTAAAATTTCGATGGCTACACCCTATGAATCTACAGCAAATAATACAAATCTCCTGGAGGCGGCAGTTTCCATAAAAGACAACTGGGGGAATACTTATATGATGCACAAGGAGAATTACCGGGAATATTATTATTCTGACACTTCTGAATTTGTTGCATTACCGGGAAGATCATATACACTGCATATCGAAATGCCTGATGGAGAAATATATGAATCGTCCGCTCAGAAATTATCATCACCTGCGATTATAGATAGTATTTATGGCATAATCACCAATAAGAATTTCTGGTACTATGATGCATCGGGAAATATAACTTACAGCATGGAATATGGAGCTGAAACATTTATGGATTTAAGCTATAACTCAGATTCCGTATATCAGTTCCGGTTTGACAATACATTAATGAAATGTTTCTCGTTCATGTATATGTATACCCCTGAAATGACGGTAGCTCATGTACCCTTTCCTCCTCCAAAAAATTGCGCAGGAGCAGTTTGCCCATATATAATGTACAATTGGAAGAAATTTAATCTTTACACTGGCACAAACCTTTCATCGGCAACCCATAACATTATTTCAAATGAGATTAAAAACAGTTCAGTTTGTTTCTTCCCGTTTGATACTGCATTTTGCCCGATAAGGTATATTACTGACTCATGTATAAATGGAGGTACAATATGTGCCACTATCAGGCAGCCTGCAGGACCGGAAGGGAAGATTCTGGAAACGAGAGTTTATGCTCTGAACCAGGAATCTGCAGTTTATTATCAGGAGCTTCAAAAACAGATTTCCTACCAGGGTAAATTGTTTGACCCTGTTTCAGTTCAACTGGAAGGCAACATAAAATGCATCAGCAATCCGGATAAACTGGCTCTTGGATTATTCGAGGCATCAGCCTGCACAACCAAATCTTATTGGCTCAGATTTAATTATAGTGAAGGGCATGTAAATTATTTACAAATCAGAGATTTATCAGGTTTGCCAGTTACCGGGACCAGTAAATATCTTCCCGATTTCTGGCTGGTAAA
>JBARBF010000026.1:0-2596 GCA_049792755.1 Bacteroidales bacterium
ACCCAGAACCATTTATTATATGGCAATAAGGTAGGTTATTTTGAAACTCAAATTATTCAACGACTTTTTGACGATTATAATGATCTGATTTTCGACTTGAATAAACTTATTAAATCTCTGGAATAAGACAGAAACTTAGGTTAAGAGACTCTCAACCTCAACCTTAACCTTAGCCTCAGTAGCCTCAACCTCAACCTCAACCTTTATGACCTCAACCTCAGTTGCCTCAGCCCTATTTGAAAAATATATTTAATTTTGTACCTGGTCTAAAATTCTATTCTAATTGAATTATTCAATAAATATATCAGATTTTGGTTCAGCAATACAGGAAAACTTTCCCGAAATTCCCTTTGCCCATATTTTTGGTTCATCTGCAAATGGAGTCGTAAAAGTGGGTTCAGATATAGATATTGCGATTTGGTATGATGGCTCGGATCCTTTTATAAAATTAAAAGTTTTAGAAGTCCTTGAACCTGTTTCAAACAATATACCTGTTGACATAGTTAATGTTTACCATGCAGACCCGTTGTTGGCACATGAAGCGCTGACAGGAAATATTTTGTTTGTGCGTGAGGGACAAAAATTCAATTATGCTTCATTTTATTCAAAAGTTGCAGCCGAATATGAGGACAAAATATATTGGATTCAAAAACAACTACAATACCGGGGCTATGAAGTACAATGGAATCATTGAGGCAAAACTCAGGACAATAGAAGAGAAGTTATCGGAGATAGAAAGTTGGCAAATTATTTCTTATCAACAGTTACAAATGAATTCGATGTTACGCAATGCAACAGAAAGAGCTCTGCAGGTAGCTATTGAAGCAGTCATTGACGTTTGCGAACATATACTTGCGCTTGAAGGAATTTCAGCCTTGGAAACATCAGCAAATGTGGTAAAAAAAGTTATTGAAATGGGGATTATTACAAATAATCCGGAATATTCCGAAATGATTCGTTTCCGTAATTTTATTGTCCACAGGTACGAAAAGATTGATTTAGGAATAATTTACGCAATTGTGTCAAAAAAATTGTCCGTATTCAAAAACTTTATTCATGAAATAAGAAATAGCTAATCCCTGATCTCTGATCTCTGATCTCTGATCTCTGATCCCTGATTCCTGATTCCGCAAAAAACAGACACGAAACAGTTATCTTTGTTCTGCAAAAAAGATTAAATTGCATAGATGGATAAGTCGTTAGAATTAAAACTAAAAGGGATGCTCTGGGATTTACCCTCCGAAAAACGGGGAAGACTTTTAGAACAGATAATACAAAATCCACAAAAAGCATTTCAGGACCAGGAATTATTGGTCCGCGGATTAAATAGCCTCAACTGGTACGATTTGATACAGCTTTTCGGTTATAATAATTTAATTCAGCTGCTTTCAGAAAGCGTCATAAGCAAACTGTATCCACGGCAGCGACAGATATATTATAAAAATGCAAAAGAATTATTATCAAAATATACTATATCCTCTGCAGGATAAGCTATTGCGTATTGTGGAAAAGCTTCCGGTTGACTTTTACTTAACCGGAGGGACCGCTCTAAGCAGAGCTTACTTAAATCACAGATATTCTGATGATTTAGATTTCTTCGTAAATCAAAATCCCAAATTTGAGAAACAGGTTGAGTTGATCCTGAAATCAATTAAAAATGAAGGCATAAAAATAGAAATTGCAGTTTCGGGAGATAGCTTTATCAGGGTATTTGTTCATCAGAATGAAGCTGTTTTAAAATTGGATTTTGTAAACGACATCCCCTACAGAACAGGAAATCCTGTTCCAACTCAGCTATTCTTCAAAACAGATACAATTACAAATATACTTTCCAATAAGCTTACTGCATTAAGCAGGCAATCAGAAAAAGATGTGGTCGATATAGTTTTTATAGCATTAAATTATGAATTTAACTGGGTTGAAATTTTTAAAGAAGCCTCTGAAAAGGATTTGTGGATTAATGCTGTTGAAGCATCAAAAATTCTTGATAGTTTTCCTCTGCATAAATTAGATGAAATTATCTGGATTGACCCCCTGAAAGATTTAAATCTATTTGAAAAACAACTTCAATTATTAATTAGCGATATACTATTGGGTCGGCAAAACTCTCTTTTTAATAAATAAAGAACAAATCTGCCTCTTGCACAGCGCTCTGCGCCCCGTGCCCTCAACCTCTGATTTAGGTTAAAGTTAAGGTTAAGGTTAAGAAGAAAATTTATGTGAAAAGCTCTTTGAGTTAGGTAAATAATTATTTACTTTTGCCAAATCAAAATATGAAGTGTTCTGAATTATTAAGATTACTTTTAAAAGACGGTTGGGTGGTTGTGTCAACAAAAGGCTCACATCTTAAAATGAAACATTCTCAGAAGGAGGGGATCATAATTTTCCCTGATCATGGAGCACGGGAAATGGGTAAGGGGATGGAGAAAAAAATCCGGAAAGATGCAGGTTTAAAATAGCGAAAATCAGATATGGTAACAAAAAAGAGGATAGTGGTTATGATTGAAAAGACGGATTCAGGATTTTCTGCTTATTCAGAAAACTATCCGGTATTTACAACAGGAGAAACAGTGAACGAATTGCTCGAAAATGTCAA
>JBARBF010000027.1:0-3079 GCA_049792755.1 Bacteroidales bacterium
TCAGATTTTTTATGTACAGTACTGACTTTTACACCGCCTTTGGTTATAGCTTTATGAGTCATTTCATTTATTTCGGCTGCTTCTGCAATTTCTTTTAAAGCTTTATTAAATTTCTGATTACTGATAATTTCAGGAAGACGGCCCTCATATTTGTTTAATATGGCAGTAACGACGGGGTGCAATGGGATAATTACCTTTTCACCTGTCTTATATTGCTTCAGGTGAATAAAGCCCTCAGAAATGCTCTCAGGGGTTATTTGTGAAATATCCGAAAACCGGCAACCCGTCCAGCATCCAACTAAAAACAGATCCAGCACTCTTTCAAAGCCTGGCCGGTCTTTAAAGTCTTTTTTATAAAGTTTTTCCAACTCTGATTCATTTAGGTAAATACTTTCTGATTCCTCAGACAATTTCACAAACTTCTTACTCTTATAAGCATCATAATTGTTCAGCTTTTCATCTGTTGCTGCGTTTAAAAATGTTTTTAAGGTCTGTATCTTTTTACCAATCGTATTGACTGCTAATTTTCCCCGTTCTATTTTTTTGTCTCCTTGCTTATCAGGATCAATTTTTTTTGAACGTGTCGGTTTGATAGGGCTTGATTTCTGAAGATATTGTATAAAGTCATCATAAAAATTAATATCAATATCTTTAAAATCAATTACCTTGTTCTTTTCAGTTGCATAATTTTTCAAGTGCTTAAAAGTGGCTTCATATTCTCTTTGCATTTTGTAAGAGACAGGCCTGCCAGTTTTAGGATTTGGCTTTGTCTTGGATTTATCTATGAATGATTGAATATAACTGAAAAGGGTAGTTTTGTATTTGTCCGGGTGCCAGTGCTTATCAATAACAGATTTGAACCATTCGGCTGTTAAGTCTTCTTGGTGTGCCTGCATAAGCTCAGATTCAAGATAAGATCTCAGAACTGTAATCTTATCATTGAATTTTTGCCTGCCTTTTTGTTCGTCTTTAGACTCACCTGAAATAAACTTAAAGACATCTGCTCTTTGATTGGCTTTCTGAGTTTCATTGCTCCAATTCTCAGGTTTAATTAAGATATCTGTTTTTGAAACAATGTCAATTTTACGGCCTGACTTCACGCGAACATAGATCGGAACCAGTGCGTTTTTGTCTTTGGTAATAGTGCGGGTAAAAAATCTGATGGTTGCCATGATGAAAATATTTGTACAAATTTATTAAATATAAATGACTTTCCCCACATTTACCCCGCATTTTATTAATCAATATTAATAATATTTATTAACAGTTAATTCTGATAATTGACTGAAAGTGCTATTTTATCTTAAGCTGAGGCGGTATATTAAAGGTTTTTAAGGAATTTCGAAATTCAATTGATTAAGTGCTAGGGATTCCCTCCGGGCCGACAAATTATTGATTCGGAATACTTTTTGAAGTTAATAAGGAGGGCTTGCCATCCTTATTTTTGTATTTCATAGATATTAACTATTATTGTTTTGTCACTACTCTCATAGGATAGATCTCATAGCTGTTTAACTCGTTTGCCGGGTCATTGTCAGTTAACTCCTTAAGCTGATCATTATTGTCGACTCTTATAACAGCAATCCCATACCCGCCTTTGGGATCCAGTACAGGTCCCAAAACAATTACGGTTCCGTCATCGACATATGGAGCCCAGTAATCAACATGTTTTTGCATGATCACTCTTTCTTCGTCAGTCATGTCAGACATGAAAGTGGATCTTGGAGGATTGAGTTTTAAAAAGAAACTTTTTCTTTCAGGATTCATACTTTTTATTCGTCTTATATTTTTCTAAAAATGTTAATTTCATTCTGAGAATCGTTTCATTTCGTAAGTCACGTTCCAACAGAGTGACAAATATGCGACAGTTATAGTTGACGCATTGCTCAACAATATCTATGATTCTCCCGATTGCACTTCGTATCAAAATTATATTGTATTCTCTTATTTTCAAAAGAAAATGCAGATTTTAAAATGTTACAGGTTGGTGGTTTCCTGTTGCAGGTTATTTTATAATTTTTCAGTCAGTAAATCAGTTTACCCATTCTACAAGCAACCGATAACAAACAACCTGTGCAAGAAACAGGCAACATCAATATTAATACGTGCCAATAATTTGCAATATCCATAATTTTATTGCTCCGTGATGAATTATTTTTTAATTTTGATATCTTATTAACTAATTGGAGGAAATCGTTATGAAAACCAGAAGCTCTTTTTCAGTGTTAATCTTTTTTGTAATTATTGCTATCGGTTTAGCGATAGCATATTCCGGTAATAGTAATCTGACAGGACCAGGGACTTTAGTTATAGGGGTAATTACGTTCCTTCTTGCCATAATAATTTCATCTGCAATTAAGATAGCTGACCAGTGGGAAAAAGCTGTGGTACTTCGCTTAGGCCGGTTCCAGTCGTTGAGAGGACCCGGATTATTCTTTATAATACCCATAATCGATAATGTCGCCTACTGGATTGACATTCGCGTCATTACAACTTCATTTACCGCTGAAAAAACACTTACAAAAGATACTGTTCCTGTTGATGTTGACGCTGTTCTCTTCTGGAGAGTGCTTGATGCCAAGAAAGCAGCTCTCGAAATAGCCGAATACCGTAATGCAATCAACTGGGCATCACAGACTGCGCTCCGTGATGTAATCGGCAAGACAATGCTGTCGGAGATGCTCGAAGGCAGGGATAAAATGAGTGCCCAACTTCAAAAAATCATTGATGACCGTACCGAACCGTGGGGCATTAATGTAATTTCAGTCGAGGTCAAAGATGTTAATATTCCATCTTCATTGCAGGATGCGATGTCGATGCAGGCTCAGGCTGAAAGGGAACGCCAGGCAAGGGTGATCCTGGGTGATTCCGAGCGGCAGGTTGCAGAAAAGTTCGGAGAAGCAGCCAAGACATATGCTGATAATCCTACAGCTCTGCATCTGAGGGCAATGAATATGCTTTATGAAGGTTTGAAGACTAATTCCACAATTGTAATTGTTCCGAGTTCGGCACTGGAAACAATGCAGCTCGGAGGTCTGGCCGGCATGACAGCATTGAGTATGGGTCTGACAGGCGGAGA
>JBARBF010000028.1:0-53734 GCA_049792755.1 Bacteroidales bacterium
ATAAAAGGTGTTTCTGAAATAACATGTATTTTCATAATGTAATTTTTAAGTTGAAATGAATATATTGAAGAGAATATATTGAAGAGAATATGTTGAAAATCAACCTCATTCAGGAATTATTGATACTCACTTTTTCTTTATTTTTTTCCTTTTTCCTGAAATTAGAAATAACAAGAATTATACAAACAACTATTGTAAGCATCGTCAGCAGATAATATTTAAAACATTCTATGTTCCCGGTAAACATATTCCAGGAAGGTCCTATTAAATTACCGATTACAGCCCACACCGTGGCCCATGTAATGGCTGTTATAATAGCAATTAGCAAAAAAACTTTAGGTTTTACCTGGAGCAGACCCGCGATTACCGATGTGTATCCTCTTGTAAATGGTGTTAGCCTGAAAATGTAAATATTTAGCAGTCCCCCACCCGATATTTTAGTCGTCAGTTTTTCTATCATCTTGGAGGACATTGGAAGCCACCCGGGTTTTTTCTTCATAATAAAGGTTCCTGCACTGTAAAAAAGAAAATACAGGATATTTGTCCCGATAAAATCAGCAGCTACAGCGGCCATTACAACAAACGGAAAATATAAAAGTCCTTTAAACGATAAATAACCGGAGAATATAAGTAACAGTTCATTCGGAAAGGGATTTGGCATGCCTATTTCCTGGAGAAAGACCAGAAGGAATATTGCCAGATATCCCCAATTTGTTACCCAGTAAACTACCTGTTCAGGCATGACTGTCAGATTTATTTTAAGACTTTTTCCTCTTTTAATATAAAAAATGAGAATGCGTCTTTATACATTATCCATAATTCTGCAAATTAGATAACTAAATGCATATTCACCCAGGATATTATTCAGAATACCAGTAATTTAATAATTTCTTAATTTGATTGTGGCAATTTCTTAATAATATATTAACCTGAAAAAGTTGCCTGTCTTCTCTATTTTTCTTTTCTTATAAATTTGAACTCAATTGAAGATATTCGCAGCAAGCAACGGAGAACCTATTTGGCCTAAGCTGGATAGCTCGGCGAAGCTAATGCGCTAGCGGGGATTCAAAAAAACAGATGAATTATCCCTATTATATATCCATACAAGAATAAAATATGAATAACACTCTTACAAGAATATATTGGAGTACGCTTTATCTGAAAACGAAAAGTCTGCGTTTTTCTATTTTGTCACACCTACTAACTGATGTGGGCAACTTAGCTATATTTTTATTTATGAATATGGTTCAAATCTGATATTGAACATGAAAGGGCATCGATCTGTAATATTATTTTAACCGTAAATTAATCCGATCTGTTCCTGATTTATCTATTAATAAAATAATCTTTATATAAGATCAGGTCAGAATCTTACCGGTTTCAAAAAACATTCATTCGAAATAAACTTATGACCCTCAGCTGAGAAACAAAAATGGATAAAAACTATATACCCAAAGAGATAAGCTGGCTTTCTTTTAACGAACGTGTACTTCAGGAGGCTGATAACAAAGAAGTTCCGTTGCTTGAGAGACTTAAGTTTATGGGTATATATTCAAGTAATCTTGATGAATATTTCCGTGTCAGGGTCGCAACCTTAAAGAGAGTTTCTGTTTTAGAGGCCAAATCAAAAAATATTCTCGGATACAGTCCTAAGGCAACACTTAGAAAAGTATATAAAACAGTACTGGAACAAAACGTGAATTTTGAAAAAATCTATTCTGATCTTCTTCAGGAACTAGGCAAAAATAAGATATGTATAATCAACGAAAAACAATTAAATGATGAACAGGCTGATTTTGTTCAGAAGTATTTTCATAAAGAAGTAAGGACAAAGCTGATGCCTTTCCTTATCGAAAAAGATTCCAAATTACCAAACCTGACAGATGATGCCATTTACCTGGCTATTTATCTTATTGAAAGCCTGACTCAGAAAAAGAGATATGCTCTTCTGGAAGTTCCAACGAATATTCTTCCAAGGTTTATTGTTCTGCCCTGTAAGGGAGAAAATAAATGTATAATATTTCTGGATGATATTATCAGGTACGGATTGAAAGACATCTTCTTTATATTCGATTTCACAGAAATATCGGCATATACCATTAAACTGACAAAAGACGCTGAGCTGGAAATGGCTGATGATATTTCTGAAAGTTATATAGATAAACTCACAAGGAGCTTAAAGCAGAGGAAAAAAAGCAGCCCGTTACGGTTCATCTATGACAGGACTATGCCTGTCGATTTGTTGAAGGTTATAACAAAGAAATTAAATCTCGGACCCGACGATGTGATAATTCCCGGCAACAGATACCATAATTTTAAAGATTTCATGAATTTTCCTCACCTCGGACAAAACAAGTTCTATTACCCGCCTCTGGTTTCTGTTCCTCATCCTGATTTACATCAAGGAGAAAGTATTTTGTCGGCAATAAAGAAGAAAGATATTATGCTCTATTTCCCATTTAACTCATTTGACTATATTATCGATCTTTTACAGGAAGCTTCTCTTGATCCTTATGTAACATCTATCCAAATCACTTTGTACAGGCTCGCAAGAAATTCAAGTGTTATCAATGCTCTTCTTAATGCAGCAAGGAATGGAAAAAAAATAACAACAATAGTTGAACTGCAGGCAAGATTTGACGAAGAGGCTAATATTATCTGGGGAAACAAGCTTTTGGATGAAGGAGTAAAAGTGATTTATGGTGTACCCGGATTGAAGGTCCATGCAAAATTATGTATGATAACCCGTGTAATAAACAATATAACCCAGCAATTTGCAGCAATAGGAACAGGCAATTTCAATGAAGATACAGCCCGTATTTATACAGATCACCTGCTTCTTACTAATAATAAGAAGATCACCAATGAAGTCTTCAAAGTATTCTCCTTTTTTAGCATGAATTATAAGAAAGATAAATACAACCACCTGGTTTTGTCTCCATTATTCCTAAGAAATAAGATCAACTCATTAATAGAAAATGAAATAAAAAATGCCAAATCAGGCAAAAAAGCATATATCTATCTAAAGCTTAATAATCTGACTGATGCGGATATTATAGATTATCTTTATAAGGCAAGCAAGTCGGGAGTGAAAATCAGGCTTATAATCAGAGGAATGCTTTCGCTGGTTCCCAGGATAAAAAATGTCAGTGAGAATATTGAAGCATTTGGAATAGTCGACAGGTTTCTTGAACATTCAAGAATCCTGATTTTCTGCGACGGAGGCAATGAAAAAGTTTATATAACTTCAGCGGACCTGATGTCCAGAGATCTTGATTACCGCATTGAGGTTACCTGCCCGATCTTCGATAAAAGTATTAAAAACACGATCAGAAAAATATTCGATATTCAATGGAGTGACAACGTTAAGGCAAGGATCTATGATGAAAAACAGTCTAATACGTTTGTTAAGGACGGAAATAAGCCTCTGCGTTCACAGGTTGAGGTCTATAACTACCTAAACAGAATTGAAGAAGAACTTGCTGAATAAGTTAGTCGCCGACAATACATTCCTTTCCAGATACAATTAAAAAGGTATCAGAAATAATTAACATTATCTTATTTACTCTAATACATCTTCGTAACATTCTGGTCATAGATTTGCAGATCTATTCAGATCCTGTCTATAGGTGTAGAAAATGAAACTCAATAATGATTTTAGCATTGTTGATAATATTAGAACTTTGGATTAATATCTAAGTGAACTTCAGCCTTCTCTTTAACTTCCAGTTCTCATGAAGAAATATTTACTGATGAACGGTAAGACAATGGGACTTAATATTGATCCGGATTTTAACAACTGTCTCGCTGGTTTAATGATTGTGAATATTGCCGATATTCCCTGTAAGATGCTGGATAATCTGGCAAATGAGCTGGAAGAAAGTAAAGTAAAAGAGTCCTTTAAAAGTATTTGCCTTTCCTAATTATTGCTACAGGTATGAAAAATGGCAGAAACCTTTTAAATTGTTATTGATCAAAAAACTTATCAAAGCTGCAATATCTTGTTAAATGGGTGGATAATCCGATCAAAATGGTTCTGCAACAATATTTTAATTCATGAAATAATTCAACAATATTTAATTAATTATAATGCAACCAATCTGTAACCCTATCGTATTTTTTTAGGCATAGATTTGTCCAAAATTAGCCAGATGGACAACCCGGTCAAAATCTTCCACAAAAGATTGTTTTTTCTTTTTCTTATTTTATTCCCTGCCATTTCAAATGCGGCTGTAATTAAGGGTCGCGTCACAGACGCTGAAACTCACAAACCAGTTGTCGGGGCTGCTGTGAGTATTATCGGAACAAACATAATTACAGTTTCGGATGCCAGGGGCAATTATATCTTCAACAATCTTAAGCCCGGTACTTATACTGTTATGGTATCATGCATGGGTTATAAAAACCCGGCTCCTTCAGCGCATATAATAGGGTCTTATGAAAATATTACAATTGATTTCAGTCTTGATCGTTCTGTGATCCAGATGAACGAAGTTGTTGTAACCGGCACCCAAAACAAAGAGACAAATTCAAGCGCCAGAAGCGATGAGCGCATCTCTCCTAACGTTGTAAGCATTATTTCTGCCAAAACCATTGAAAGTCTGCCGGATCTTAATGTTGCTAATGTACTGCAGAGGGTTTCAGGAGTATCAATGATGAAAAACAGCTCAGGAAACAATACCCAGCTTGTGATCCGTGGCATGGCGCCAAGGTATAACAGCACCCTGGTAAACGGGACCGTTGTACCCACCACCAGCGGGTCGACAAGAGCCGTTCCAATGGACATTTTTCCTTCAATTTTTGTCGGCCGTATTGAAGTGACAAAGGCACTTACTCCCGATATGGAAGCCTCCGGATTAGGAGGATTGGCCAATATTGTCATGAAGAATGCTCCTGATACTGCAATATTGTCCGTTGATTTATCAACAGGTTATAACCAGTACCTTTTAAACCATAAGTTTTCGACATTCAACTATGGTGTGGTTAATATAAAAAATCCTGCCCAGATACATGGCCCGGATTATATTACTAGTCCGTCAGATTTTCCAACGGCAAACCTGGTTTTAAAACAGATCCAGGCTCCGCCCGACCTGAACGGAAGTGTATCATTCGGTAACAGGTTTTTCAATAAGAAACTGGGGGTCCTGATATCCGGTACAATACAGACCACTTATCAGGCTTCCGTTAATAACTACTTAGGAACTCAGCTGAATCCGAATACCAATAACCTGGATACTACTTCGTGGAACAGAGTTCAACTTTATAATCAAATCAACAGAAAAGGATTTGTAGTCAGGCTCGATTATTGGTTTAATGAAAAGAACCAGATCAGTTTTTCCAACAATTATTTCAGCATGGATGAAATAAGGGCCCGTCATGAGCAGGACACTACCTCAGATATAAACAAAGGGAGGCTTTATTTTGGCGATTTTACCAACATGGATAAGTCGAGCCTTGAAAATGCAGTTTTGCACGGCAACCATATTCTTTCAGAAAAGTTTAACATCGACTGGTCACTCGGATATTCGGTTGCCGGTTCTGAATCACCTGATTACGTCAGTGTAAATTACAACCAGGTAATTCATCCGAGTGTACAGCCTGAGTATCTTAATTATAAAGATGCTGTCGACCGTATCTGGCAATGGAACAACCAGGACGAAAAGTCAGTTTATATAAATGTAAATTATAAGCCCTTTATTTCCGGACATTTCTATGAATTCAAATTTGGCGGAATGGCCAGGGATCAATACCTTATGAATAATGAAAATGATTATTCCAGGGATTTTACGACAACCGCTAATTATCCAAATCCTGATGTCATAACAATATATCAGCAGAACTTATTAACATGGTTAAATGACCAGCAGTTACAGGGCGATGCAATCTATAACTCGGCAAATTTCACAGCACATGAAGACATAGAGGCCGGCTATGCAATGGTTAAGACGGGTTTTGGAAAACTTCAAATACTGACAGGTATCAGAATTGAAAACACTTCAATGTCCAATACACATAATGGTCTGGATCATGGTCAGATGGTTCTTCTCAGCGCTTCTCAGCATTATTACGATCTTTTGCCAAGTCTGCATCTGAAGTATCAGGTTACCGATAAGAATAATATTCGCTTTTCAGTATACCGTGCACTTAACAGACCTAATATCTCCGAAACTGTTCCTTACACAAACAGAAGCGCAAATGGAAATTCTTCAGGTAACCCTAATCTAAAGCATACCACAGGAACCTGTTTTGATGCCCGTTACGAAATCTATCCTGAGCGTGAAGAGGTACTGTCGGCAGGAGTTTTTTATAAATACCTGAAAAACCCGATTGAAGAACAGGTAAACGGCAATAATGATAGGTCTATCACAAATGCAAATAAATGCACAAATTATGGAGTTGAATTAGTTGGAATAAAATACTTCGGAAATCTTGGGATCAGTGCAAATTACACTTATACAAAATCAAGCATACTTCAACCTAAGACATGGAATTTACCTGATGCTAATAATGGCCTTGGTGAAACAATTCAGAAGATTGAAGACCGTCCGCTTGCAGGCCAATCGCCAAACCTGCTGAATATAGCAATGATATTCAGAATTCCCGCAATAGGTTTTATGAGTCAGCTGACATACACCATGCAAGGCAAAAACTTAGTAAATATCAGCAGTAATTACGGACTCGACGGATATCAGTTAGCTTATAACGACTTAGGGGTAAGTCTGGAAAAAAAACTTTTTAAAAACTCGTATTTTTATCTTAATGGCGCTAACCTGTTGAACGAAAGTGTCAGATTTCAGACTAAGAATGACATTAACACCCGAACGCTGACATCTGAAAGAAGTTTTCTCATTGGATTCAAATTTAACTTATAATTATTAAAACTAAGAAAGTATGAAAAAGATCAATTATTTGTTCCTGATTGTGTTATTGTTGACATTATCAGTATCATCCTGTAAAAAGGATACAGTAGATTCCACTCCAAAAATTGTTCCTTTTAAAGGACTCAGTCACAACCTTAAAGGTGTAATAAAGGGAATGCTTAAACAAGACACTACCTATTATCTTATTGATAATGTAACAATTAACAAGGGAGATACGTTAACAATTCAACCAGGTTCAATTGTAAAATCTCAGGGTAATTACTCATTTAACGTTAGCGGCAATTTTATTTGCATAGGCACTGATGCAAAACCTATTACACTTACAACCAGTTTTGCCAGTCCTGTTCTTGGATTCGGTTACTGGGGAGGTATTCAGGCCGATTCCAATGCCCTGAATGTCAAAATCAAATTTACCCATATCGATTGGACCGGTGGCCCGGCTGCAGATTTAAGCACACAGGCTGCTATTGACATTGAAGGTACACAGGCTCATGATTATGGCGCCAAAATCATTATTGAAGACAACTGGTTCTTTGGGAGTGTTGATGACGGAATTCATCTGGCAGGACAAATTCATGCAAGTATTAAACGAAATGTGCTTCAACATCTGGGTGGTCCCGATGGCGAATCTATGAATATTAAAAAGGGTGTTATGGGTGACATTGCATACAATTATATCTGGGCAGCAGCTAACAACAGTATCAAATTAGAAACCGGTAGTGCACTTCCACAAACTGCAATGAATATATTTAACAATACGCTTGTTAACGGCGGCTGGCGTAAGGTAGGAGAATTCACCAATGGAATATTAATTGATAAAAACACCGTTGCAAATATTTACAACAACATTCTGGTAGGTTGCAGAAATGGTATTAATATCACTAATAAAGCAGATTACGTTAACTGCAAGGAGGGGAACAACCTTGTTTATGCAATAAACGATTCTTTGGCTGTGAATGTATTTCCAGGTCAGATAACGGCTTCTGCATCAGATATCACAGGTTCAGGAATTACTACATGCAATACAGTGTTTACACACTGGGATCAGAATGTTGATGTAACCGATCCGATATTCTCCGATTTGAATGTTCCAAGCCTGTCTGCAAGCTCTCCTGCAAAAAGCAAAGGTACAACCACACTTACAGGATCGGGTAAGCTTCCTAATTATTATACTATTGTCGGTGCTACAAATGATGTTCTTAACGCCGATATGGGAGCTTATCCTTCCGATGGCAGTGGTAATAAACACATGCCTTCTTCAGCCCAGGGTTTAAAATAACTAATTCAATAATCCGGAAAAGGACTGATAACGAAATATGTCAGTCCTTTTAACTTTTTGTGCTAATATTTAATCTCTTCCCGCCTATGGAAAAAGGCATCACTTCGTTTAAAATAAAATAATAATGAAAAAATTAATATATATACTTACACTTACTTTTGGAACTTCAGTTTTTTTCTTGCAGGCCCAGACAGCTTCAAGCTATAAGATTGTAAATAAAATACATCTCGAGGGTGATGAAAAATGGGACTATTTATGTTCCGATGATCTAAACAGCCGTCTTTATGTATCACATGGCAATATGGTACAGGTGGTTGATGAATCCAAAGGAACAATTGTTGGAATGATAACAGGACTCAATGGAGTACATGGAATTGCCATAGATCCTGATCTCGATAAGGGTTTTATAAGCAGCGGTAAGGACTCATCCGTAACAATTTTTAATACAAAATCGCTTCAGATAATAACAAAAGTCACAGTTATAGGAAAAGGTCCTGATGCAATTATGTTTGACTCTTTCACCAAAAAAGTATTTGTATTCAACGGCAAAACGAACAATGCAACGGTAATCGATGCTTCTACCAACAAGATTCTGGCTACCATTCCATTAGATGGAAAACCGGAGTTTTCAGTCTCTGATGGCAGAGGCATGGTATATGTCAATCTCGAGGACAAGAGTAGCATTGCTGTAATAAACCCGGTAACGTACAAAGTTGAACATGTATGGCCCATAGCTCCGGGTGAAGAACCCACAGGTCTTGCTTTAGACAACGCAACACACAGATTATTAAGTGTTTGTGGCAACAAATTAATGGTAATAACTGATGCTAGATCAGGTAAAGTAATTTCGACATTGCCAATAGGTGAAAAATGTGACGGTACTGCTTTTGACCCGGGTTTAAAACGTGCATATAGCTCTAACGGAGATAAAACAATGACCGTTATTAAAGAAGGATCTGATGGAAATTATAGTGTCTCTGAAAACGTACCTACTCAGGAGGGCGCACGTACTATAACTGTAAATAAAATGACACATCATGTTTACCTTTCTGCAGCAAATTTTGAACAAGTCCAGGATGGACAAAAACCAAAAATCACTCCCGGCACATTTGTAATACTCGACCTGATTGCACAATAAAATGCAATTAATATTTTAAACTTAAATCTTAAAGAATGAAAAAGAGAATATTCTTCCTTGCATTTTTTGCTTCAGTTCTTTTACTAGCGTCATGCACTGAACAGAAGACTACAACAACAACATCAAAGGCAAAAACAACAAAAGTATCAACATCTGAAGCCGCACCAGTTGTTACAAAAAAGACTTTTGGAAAGGCATTAAATTTCCTGATTATAAGCGATTGGGGATGGGATGGTTATAAACATCAACAGGAGGTTGCCGACCAGATGGCCAAAACTGCCGACTCAGTCGGGGCAAAATTCATTGCATCCTGTGGTGATAACTTCCAGGTAAGTGGTATTGCTTCGACACAGGATCCTTTATGGTTAGTGAATTTTGAAAATGTGTATAAAGGATTGTCTCTTCAGACAGAATGGTTTCCTGTACTTGGAAACCACGACTACAAAGGCAGCCCCCAGGCCGAAATTGATTATTCGAAAATCAGCCGCCGCTGGCGAATGACCGAACATTATTATACATTCGTTAAAAAAGTAAACGACTCAATTGCAGTCCGATTCATTTTTTTGGATACTCCTCCCCTGGTGAAAGAATATTATAAAAACCCGGGAGAATATCCCGAAATAACTAAACAGGATACCTCTAAAGAAATGAAATGGCTCAAAAGAGTGCTTGAAAGCTCAAAAGAACAATGGAAACTGGTCTTTGGCCATCATCCGGTTTATTCTGCAAGCAAGACTCACGGGAATACAAAGGAAATGATCGAGCGTGTAAAACCTCTTCTTGAAAAATACAATGCTCAATTCTACTTCTGCGGGCATGATCATGATTTCCAGCATCTCCACGAAAAAGGCAAAAATGTTGAGTATATCGTTACAGGTACCGGAGGCGAGCCGCGTCCGGCAAGTTCAAACGAAATGTCTGTATTCAGCAAATCAGAACCGGGTTTTTCTGTTGTTTCGCTGAAAGCCGACAGTCTTAAGATTTGCTTCGTAGGTACAAGTGGAAATATTATCTACAAGTTCGGAAGAAGTTATAGATAGTTTTTTCTTGTTTTAGGGTTAGTCAATCCTGCATTTACAGACTGATTCAGGAATCAGAAATTCTGTGAATGCAGGTTTTTTTATTTCCGGAAAGCAGGATCCCGGGAATAAATCTTATATATATTCCAGGTAAATGCTCATTTCATCGTCTACAATTGTCGTTGCGATATCTCTCTCATCAACTGAGTTTTCTTCACTCCACTGCTCAATAAGTATTGAAAGTAACCTGACTCCTTCATGATCCGCATCTATTTCGTAAATAGCTGTGATAATCCGATGAAAATCAATCTGTGCTCCAACCATATGACCATTAATACTCATAAGATAATGTCCGGGTTTATTTTCTGCATCTTCAATTTTTATCAGATCATCAGATTTTTCATCCTTCCCGGTATAGTCAATTAAATTATCAATGGAAGGTGCATTTCCAAATACAAAGTAAGTTGCCATAGTCTCTGATTTAAAATATTTATTAATTTAAGATCTTATCATAAATTTCCAATGACATGTCAAAATTAGAAAGCGGGCGACATATTGCCGCCTCAATTCTGATAACTTAATATTACAATCGGGTAAAGAATTTGTTAAGATCGGTCAGGATACCTGTAATTGAGGCTTTTCCGGTAAAAGAGCAGGACAGTTTTGTACAGATAGTATATTCTTTTTTATGACTTAGTTTATGTCAATATATAAAAAATGACATCGGGAAGTAAAGATCCGTAGCATCAATTTCCTTTTAAAAATTCAATAGTTTCATAAATACCTGCACTATAAGGCTTAGGATTAAAATTAAAGAAATTATTAAACTTAGTCGAATCAAAGAAATAGTCAAATTCACTCTGGTAGAGCATTTCATAAGATTCATTAACAGTTTTATCAAAAAGTCCGGTTATTTTTACCATCCATTTTTTCAGAACAGTATAATCCGGAACAATACCAAGTTCTTTAGCGACCAGTGCAATAAATGCTTCGCCGTCAACAGGCGGGTTACTGGTCGGGAGGTGCCATGTCTGATTAAAGCATTCATCATGACCGGAAAGCAGTACCATTCCTTTAGCGGCATCGTTGGTGTATGTGAATGAGTGTAATCTGCCGGTATCAATCATCCATTGTGCTTTTTTCCCATATAAAAGTTTATCAAATACCAGAATATAGGGAACACTGTTTTTAGTTGCATAAGGACCGTACAAATCAGCTGACCTGGCAATAATTGCGTTTATATTCTTATTTTTTATCTCGTTCTCAAGATTCATCGCAATTTTTGCTCTCACCTCTCCCTTTCTGCTGCATGGATTATACGGTGTAGTTTCAGTCATTTTCCCTTCAACTTTACCATACATATAAACATTGTCGAAAAAAATCAGTTTAGCATTAACATTTTTACAGGCATCTATTGAATTCTGCATGACTTTGGGCCATAAGTCGGCCCAAATCCTTGAATCATAAGGAAGTCCGGCACATAAATAAACGATATCTGAGTTTTTGACACTGGCCAGTGTTTCTTCATGTGATGTTAAATCTGCCTTTAATGATTCTGTTCCGGGAATCGAATAAGTACTTCTTGAAACCAGGCGGATTTTCTCGTTGGTTTTAAGCAATTCAAATGCCAGTGCATTTCCTATCGAACCTCCGGCTCCGAGAATGGTATGATTCATATCATTACATTATTTTTAGAAATTTTATGAGATATTTTCCAGATAATCAATAATAATTCCCCAAAATAAGCAAGCAGTTTTCTCATGATTTAATTCTCCAATCGCTTCACCCATTTTTTTTAATTTCCAGAATAGTTGCTTCAAGTCCTTCTTTACAGGACGGAAACTGAGGTTGCCAGTTCAATATCTTTTTTGCTTTTAAATTCGACACTTTGCAGTTCATTCTTATCACCTCATAAAAATCATTGCCCAGGATAAACTTTATCAGAAAAGTTGGAATATGACCTGGCCTTTTTCTATGCATTAATTCCGACATATAAATTGAATATTCTTTTTGAGTCACCGGTGTGTCATCGGCTATTATAATCTTTTCACCAACAGGAAGTTTTTCCAAAGCTAAAATTATTGCAGACGCAGCATCGCCTGCATAAACGTTAGGAATGAAATTATCTCCTTTCCCGATAACATTGTTTCTTCCTTTTTCAGTCATGTTGTACATATACCTGAAAAGTCCGCCGTTGCCGTATATTTTTCCGTAAATCATCTGGATCACCTTTGGATAACCGGTTCTGACGGCTTCATTCACAAGCTCGTCTGTATCGGCTCCTATCTCGGTCAGACCTTTTCTTACGATTGGCCATGTTTCATCTGCAACTTCATCCTTTTCAGTCTTGTAACTTGTACCTCCAGGCAATATAACAGGACAATCATAGCAGGTTGCCAGGTACATTGATTTGCGGAAAAAATCACTTGTCTCCGACCTCAGTTCCTCTTTCCTTTCTTTGGTCAGTCTTTGTCCTGGCTTTATTGAGGGCATTGCAAGCAGTATTATAATTTCTGGTTTATCGGGCAATAAATTTTTAAATGCAATCGGATTCCTGATATCCCCCAGTATCCCATAAGCCCCAAGCTTTGAAATTTTACTGATATTGCCTGCATCCCTTGTTAGTGCGTAAACTTCATGCCCATTTTCAATTAATCGGGGAAGCAAATAACTTCCTACCAGTCCGGTTCCTCCGATTAAAAATACTTTCATGGCCTTTAATTCTTACTATTATTTATAGTTTCCGGATATGCTATTATAACCAAAAACACAAAATTTAAATCAAATCTTTCAAGGCACTTTGCAAATTTATACTATCTCTCCATTCATGCCGGAATAATATACCTATTAATATGCCTGATACTATTAAAGCCATCCAGTCAATTGTTATGGCGGCCACTTCAAAACGATATTCACGTTTTATTCCATATTTTAAGGAGATAAGAAAAAAAGTGATAATTATCAGAAAAAAACTTATAATAAAAATCCATCTGATAGCTCCTTTCAATTTGCCGGCTCCTGAAAAAACAGGAACCAGGCTTATAAATGCAATGCTCATCATTATATAACCAATCTCTTCAAGCGCTATGAAGACACCGTGAGGATTATACTGAGTCAATAATGCAATTCCTTCTGTTTCTCCGTTAACCAGGCTTGGCTGAACAACTGAAATCTGAACAAAATAATCAGACATTAAGACAACAACTGAAGCAATGGAAAACGATAGGCCTAACATAGCGTATATTTTTTTATTATCGGGAGCGTATTGATGAATGCTGACAATAAACAGGAGGAAAACTGCTAACATCAACAATGCAGAATACATCCATATATAATCCCCGGGGAAACGTGCAATAATATCGGCAAACGGGTACATTATACACGAACCCTTGCAAAAGGGACCAGAAACAGGCGGAGTGCAGATTGCAATACCGAAGGTCACGATTGCCAGCAATGCCATTATTAAAGATATATAATACCCCAACCTAATTACTCTTGTTTTATCCTTCATTTAATCTTAGGTACTTAATTTTCAGCCTTTCAGCCTGAATATAAATAAAACAATTTGAGAATGTTCCGCTTTAAAACTGAAAGATATATTTAAAACCAGAAATTGCCTGATTAAATGAGTTACTTTTTTATTACATTTTGATAAAATAGAAAGATCCCTCCATCCTACCTTCAGCATCAAGAGGACCAAAAGAAATCCAGTGACTTG
This sequence comes from Bacteroidales bacterium, assembly GCA_049792755.1. GTDB lineage: Bacteria > Bacteroidota > Bacteroidia > Bacteroidales > VadinHA17 > LD21. The sequence goes on from JBARBF010000028.1 coordinate 14,036, forward strand.
TATCTGATGATAATCGCGAATAAATCTCTATAAGTCTGACATACAAACTGTATGCTGCCTGCCGTGCTATTTGAGGAATTAAATTTAAAGAATCTAATAAAGCAGGAAAGCCCACAATAACAATTCCTGTGAGAGAACTTTGAGGCATTTAAGTTACCTGCCCTATTTTCGATAAAAGTATTAAAACCACGATCAGAAGAATATTCGATATTCAATGGAGTGATAACGTTAAGGCAAGGATCTATGATGAAAAACAGTCTAATACATTTGTTAAGGACGGAAATAAGCCTCTGCATTCACAGGTTGAGGTCTATAAATACCTTAACAGGATAAACGAAAAGCTTACATTATAAGCTCTTATTTGTTAGCTGCTTGTTCCTAAGATTTGAATAAGATCCAGAAGCAAAAAATAATAAGTGATCCCACGAATAATGAAGCCACAACCTCAAGAAAAATATTTTCAATTATTTTCCTTCTTTCTTCGTTTCTGTGTTGGATTTTTGTACTCATAAAATCTGATTTTTTCATTAGCGAAAATAAGGTTGATTTGTTACTATATTGATTCAGAACTATTAAGATTATGTTAAGTTGATTTATTCCGATTATAATGGAATGATTAAAAACTTTATAATACTTTACATACAATTAGAGGCTGCAGAAGATCCACAGGTCCGTTGAAAATTGTAAGGGGGGAGTTCAGTCGGAGTTCGTACTTTACAGGAATTGGTACGCCAAAATAAAACAACAATGGATCACTTTAAATATGGTCGTATAATCTATTACTTTACGAAATAAAATCCTGCATACCCCTCACAATAGCTCTAACTCTTATTTACCTCGGGTTCGTCGCCTTACATCATCAATTAATGGTCACTGGATGATGGATTTCTTTTCCACAATATTTATGATACATAATTGTTAAAAAGGAAATGCCGGGTAAATGCCGTGCAAAATTCATCTGATTTTGTTGCATCCATCGATTTTTACTTCTAAAATTGTCAAAAATTTGGTATCGATGAACCAGCCAGAGTTGGGCCTTAAGATTGCAGAATTAAGAAAAGCTATAGGAATTACCCAGGAAGAACTCGCTCTTAATTGTAATATAAATGTAAGAACTATTCAACGGATTGAAACAGTTATAGTAACCCCCAGAAGTTTCACGTTAAATCAGATCTTTTCATATCATTGTATTGCTTCAATATGCACATACCCTCACTGGAGGCCAGTTGAAGTTGAAAGAAGACTGTAAACCTATCGGATAAGCGTGCCTCTCACCCCAGATGTTTAAACGCCTGATAAACAAGAAAAACTGGCCAAACGATGGCTTTAAAAAATCCTAAAACGCCTAACCAGAAACTTGTGGCAGTAGAAATAAAATAAATTGCCGCTCCAATCAGTCCTAAGCCATAAACTGCATTAGATGAGGCGTTTGTTTGCATGTTTTCTCTCATGATTTTATTCTATTTAGTAATCAATAAAGTGCAGAGTTTATTTTCTTATATACTATTGCTAACTTGCTATTTATGATTGGCAATTGCCTTTTTTACTGCCTCTAAATGAAGAAATAAGTCATAATCATACATAGGTTTAAGAGAATCACTTCTTTCCAGAAGCTTTAATGCTTCTTCATTTTTCCCCAGTTTGAATAAACCCCATCCTTTTGAATCCAGAAATATATAACTGCAGGGATCTGATTTTACAGCTTTGCTGGTAAGCTCCAAACCTTCCGGAAGATTTATGTCTCTGTCAATAAGATAATATCCAAGGTTGTTTAGCCGTACAGGGTTATCAGGTTCAAGAGAGAGCGCCTTCCGGTAAAAGGCCTCGGCTCTTTTATAATATCCGGCTTCATCGTAAATGTCACCAAGTTGATGTGCAATTGAAGCCTCTGACCAGAAATCGCTATTATGCAAATCAAAAAATTTCCTAATATGCCGGTTTGCCGAAACCGTATCTTTTTCGAATAATGAAATTATTGCCTGCCGCCTGATAAGCTGGGGTTCATTGGGAAAGTCTTTGAAGGCTCTTTTAAGGAGCTCCTTCTCTTTTTTGTAATTACCGGTAATATGATAAGCAACAATGAGACAGTCATAGAAACCTGAATTCAATGGTTTTGTATTCCAGCTCTTATAAATATCCAGGATTTTTTCCAGTTCCGGAATTGCATTATTATATTGGTGCATATCATAATATGCCAGTCCGACCAGCCAGTGCCGGATAGGGCCACGGTCATCTATTTCCAGGAGCTGTTTTGCATAATTAATTTCTTCCTCTTTTGATTTTTCGTGGAACCTGGCGTAAATCCAGTTTGCCCAAATTTGCATCTCAAAAGGCAAATGCTCCCTTTTGTCATATACTTTCAGACACCATTTTTCGGCCTGTTTATAGTCGCCCAGGTTTTGGCAGGTCAGGGACAGCCAGATATAGGAAGGAATAAAAGTGGAGTCGGATTCCAGTGATTGAGTGAAAAACCTGAGAGCTGAAAGATTATCCCACTTAATAAATGCCTTGTATCCCAAAAGAAAAGACTTAAATGCGTCAACAGAATTGGGCAAGGTAAGTTCAAATTCCGGAGTTATCTCTTTCCTTAGAGTAGAGATAATCAGATAACTCTTTATCATTGACGAAATTGAATCGGTCAGCGGCAGAATATTTTTTAGATCTCCGTCAAGTTGAAATGATTTAAATATCTCTTCACTTTTTGAATCAATCAATTGTGCACTGATACGCAGTTTATCTCCGTTCTGGTTTATATTCCCATAAACAAATACATTTGCTTCCAGCTTCTGGGAAATTTTTCTTGCCACAGAAGGTGTTATTTGTGCATAATTTACATACCCTTTGCTCTGAATGAGACTGTTGGTCGAAGCGGATTGCATAACTCTCAGTTCCGTATGGTTAGACAAAAATGCAACCAGATTAAACTGAATCCCGTCCTGCCATATATTCAGGGTTGAGTCGTTGGTCATATTGCGGAATGGCATCACTGCAACCGATATCCTGTCTCCCGAAGATCTCAGTTTATCAATTGTATTCCCATTAAAAAATTTATGCCGGATCAGAATAAATGCAATTAATAAAATAGCAAAGCCCACAGCTGCCGGCAAATACTTCCGGATAAAACCGCCTGATTTAAGCTTTTGTCTCTTTTCATCTATTTTGCTGATGCCATCAGAAAGCTTGAACTGTATGTCGCCTGACTCCATTCTTTCTTTATTCGTCTTTAATGCCTGAATTATCTCTTTCACAGCCAGGGCAACCTTATTAATCTGGTTACGGTAAATTGTACCGTTAAGGTTCTTCCTTTCATCATCTTTTGGAGAAAGTGATCTGTTCACTCCTGGCTCCTTGTAAATGAATTCCACACCCCGGAGTTTGCTCCCAAGCAATGTTTCACACAAGTTTATATCCTCCGTGTCAAGATCATGAATTCTCACTGGGAGCACCCTGTTCGACACATTCCCATATGGCAGCTTTATCTTTAATCCATATTGATCATGTGAAGCAAGATCAACAAATGCCCTGAACTCATGCTCCCAGGCAAATGACTTCGGGTCACAGTATGTTCGGGAAATTATTGGAATAAATACCAGACATTTTAATTTATCTTTTAATGACTCATCAACATCATGGGTTTCAAGAAGACCATCATGTGGATTTGTATCAAAATAGACACTTACCTCTTCCTTGAATGTTGATTCCAGCTCTCCTTTCAGATTCTTTACAAATTCAGTTACCCATCCCCCGAGTTTGTTGTCTTTCTGACGGTAGCTGATGAAAATGTCGTATTCGAAGCCAGGAATTATACTTGACATACTGCAGATATAGTTTTACACAATTTTTAAAATGTGGTTTAGTTCTATTTCAAATTTAATGTATTTTATTTTTCTCCCCCTCACGATCTTGATAATAAAGCTACATTATATTTATTCTCCTGAAATGCATAAATGGTGATGTTATCACTTATGCTGAAAATCAATTTACTTTCATTTACCTGGAAAAGTAAAAGTATTACTTATTTTTTACAGGAAGTTCTATAACAATTGTCTCCCCAATTTTATCATGAAGGGTCATCCTGTTGGGATTCCAAAATGCCTGTATAAATCCAAATCCAAACTCAAGAAAAGATGCAAAATAACCTAAACTTCGTTCTGTACAATGCCATATTCCGAGATGTTCATGGTACAAAGAAATAACCTTTAATCTAAGAAAATATTTCCCAATGGATTGTCCCTTACAAAAATAAAAGGAGAATGTGAAATAAAGAACAGGTAAAAGTCCTAATAGAATCTTCAAAAAAGTAATTAAATATAAAGGGGTGTTGCTCATTTCAATTTCGACATCGAAAATACTGATAACATTTATATTCGAGATGTTCATATTGAATAATCTGAATACTATTATTATGCAATAATAAAGTATTATAAGTACTATACAATCAATGATAAAAGCAACAAATCTTTTCTTAATAGTGGCCAGAGTAATTTCAGTATCACGATAAAATTCATGCCTTATGTTATAGTTCATAACAATTGATAATTAGATTATTAAAATAACCAGTAACAATTCGATAGACGCTTCTGGTTTCGTTATTAATAAAGAAACATTCAAAACTCTAAAATAAAAGCTGTCTGGCTCTCCCCTGATGATACTGCCACAATTGAACCGTTGTGGAGTTTCATTATCTCCTGCGAAATACTCAATCCTATACCTGATCCATTCTTTTTAGTTGTAAAAAATGGTACAAAAACCTTATCAAGCAAACCAGGTGGGATAAGCGGCCCGTTATTGATTACTTTAATAATAATCCTGTTCTGCTGATTTTTTGACATCTGAATCTCCAGTTTTCGCTCAACTTCTGTTTCCATAAGAGCCTCAAAAGAGTTATTTATAAGGTTTATCATCACCTGGTTTAGAAGCTTCTTATCAGCAATAATCTCTCTGATAGATTTGTCAGATAATATCCGGAACTCTATACCATGTTCTTTCATTTTGCCTGCATAAACTATTTTTAACTGTTCCAGCCATTCTTCCGGGTCGAATGTTATGAACTCCGGTTGTGGAATTTTGGAAATTTTACGATAATTATTGACAAAGTTCAAAAGACCGTTGCTGTGTTCATTTATAAGTTGCAGTCCGGTTACTGCTGTTTGAATTGTAGTTTCATCCAGCTGCGACAAGTCTTTTGGTGAATCATTGTAACGGAACATTGAGTATAACTCCTTCGAGACCGAGGTAAGAGGTGAAAGAAGATTCATTATTTCATGAGTGAGCACACTTATGAGTTTCCTGTACGATTCCATCTCCTTGAATTCAAGTTCATTACGGATATCCTGTATAGACACAAGTTTCAGATCGGTATCCTTCCTGCGAATCATAACAGCCCTGAAATACAGGATTTGTAAATTATTGGAAATCAAATTTTTGTAAGTCACATTTTCACCCTGTTTGAGATTGCAGACCGCCTCATAAAATGAAGGATGTTTTATCTTTAAGCTGTTCAGATTTACAGATTCCGGAGAGATTCCGGCATATAAACATGCTGCTTTGTTTATCAGTTCGACCTGGTTGTTACAGTCAAGTACAAGTAATCCGGTTGATGCATGCTGAATAAGTGTCTTATAATAAGATTCATTGTATTCATTCTTTATTTTAATCTCCTGAAAATGTTTGTTCAGCAGGTTCATACTTTTATAAAAATTTGCCAGAGTTTTGTTTCTTATCTCTGAAGGAAAATGAAGAGTTGTATCATCATTGCGAAGGCAATTGAAAAAAAAGGCCATAGCCTCATTTGTGCTATCATATATTTTTATTATAAGATAGATAAAAATTAAACCGGCAATCATCAGGAAAGCTGCACTCAGATAATTTTTAAGACAAATCATAATTCCCAGGCCGGTAAAGGAAATAATAATCAGGAAAAACAGGACAAACCTGGCCCGGGTGCTCAGAAGTTTCTCAGAGGCCATATTTTTTGATTTTATTATAAAGAGTCTGACGTGTAATACCAAGCTGTTCAGCTGTGATAACCTGGTTGAAATTGTTCTTTTTCAGAGTGCTGATGATCATTTTCAATTCCATCTCTTCAAGAGTCTCAGTTTGATTCGCAAATGTAACATCATTGTCAAGAAGCATGAAATCAGAGGAACGCAATTTATCTCCTTCCGACAGAATCACTGCTTTTTCCATCGTGTGCTGCAATTCCCTGATATTTCCATACCACGGATTTTTTTTTAATTTTTCACCCGCATCTTTATTGAGCTCCAGGTTTGGTTTATTATATTTTTTGCTATATATCCTTAGAAAATGGATAGCAAGATCCTCTATATCCTCCACCCTTTCGCGCAGAGGTGGCAGCCTCAAATGTATTGTATTCATTCTGTAAAGCAGATCCTGCCGGAATTGATTTTGTGCTACCAATTCCTGCAGATTCTTGTTTGTGGCGCTTATAAGACGGAAATCTACGGGAATTTCCTTCGTTGAACCAACCGGAGTAAGAACACGTGTCTGAAGGACCGTAAGAATTTTTGCCTGAAGATTTAATGGAATATTGCCGATTTCGTCGAGGAACAAAGTGCCTTTATCTGCCATTGTAAACCTGCCGGTTTTGTCTTCGTAGGCATTCGTGAAAGATCCCTTCTTATGACCAAAAAGTTCACTTTCAAACAATGATTCGGTGAGTGATGATAAATCCACGAGTACAAATAATTCGTTACTTCGGAGAGACCTCCTGTGTATTTCTCTGGCAATAAGTTCTTTGCCGGTTCCGTTCTCCCCTGTAATCAGTACGCTGGCATCGGTAACGGCTATTTTGTCGACCATATTCATCAGCTCTTTCATTATGCCGGATTTGCCAGGAATAAGCGGGCCGGTTTTGTTGGAATCTATTTTGTGCAATTTCTCCCTTGATTTTAGATCAGAGAGTTCCAGGTTTGAGTTTCTCAACCGGCAGGCAGCTTCAAGAGTAGCCTTCAGCTTATCGTTGTCCCACGGTTTCAATACAAAATCAAAAGCTCCTTCCTTCAGTGATTTTACAGCAAGTTCAATATCACCATACGCTGTAATCATCACAACCTCCAGAAGAGGAGCTTTTTTCTTTATCTCCCTGAGCCAGAATAATCCTTCATTACCTGTATTAACGCCTGCCTTGAAATTCATATCGAGCAACACCACATCTATGTCGTTTTGTTCCAGGTCGGTGTAAAGTTGATTTGGATTGGATATTGTTTTTATAATTTCGAAACCAGGTTTAAGCAACAATTTGAGTGAATTTAATATCCCGGCATTATCATCTGCAATCAGAAGTTTATATCTTTTCATTCTTTGATAAAATATCCACTAAAAGTAAAATTTTTTTATCAAAGTATGTAAAATATTTTTACCTCCGATACTTTCCGTTTTTTCTATCTGGTTGATTATCTGATAGTTTATTTTTTGGCACGGTGTTGGACTAAATGAATAAAAACAATATTTATGATACGAACCGTTAATTTATCCAAAGTCTTTCGCACCGAGATGGTTGAAACAACAGCCCTTTCCAATGTAAATTTTGAGGTCAAAAAAGGTGAATTTGTTGCCATAATGGGACCTTCCGGCTGCGGAAAATCTACTCTGCTTAACATTCTCGGACTTCTGGATAATTCAGATTCCGGGGAGTTCTATTTTGAAGGAGTTGAAGTATCACGCTTCTCAGAAAAGCAGCGGACAAATCTCAGGAAAGGGAATATAGGGTTTATTTTTCAGAGTTTCAACCTGATAGATGAGCTTAATATTTTTGAAAATGTCGAACTGCCTCTCCTGGCTATGAATGTTCCGCAATCAAAGAGAAAAACGAGGGTTGATGAGATCCTTGAGCAAATGAGAATCGGTCATCGCCGCGATCATTTTCCAAGACAACTTTCCGGAGGTCAGCAGCAGCGTGTGGCAATAGCCCGGGCGCTTATTACAAAACCAAAACTGATACTTGCCGATGAGCCTACCGGTAATCTTGATTCCAGCAACGGAGAACAGGTTATGCAACTGCTCGAAGAAATGAACTCCACAGGTACTACCATCATTATGGTGACCCATTCTCTGAATCACGCTGAGAGAGCTCACAGAATTGTAAATCTTTTCGATGGTCATCTTGTAATGGAAAGATCTGAAAAAATATTTGAACCAGCCCGAATAATCATTTAATAAGTCATTATTCATAAAATATTAAACCGTATTGCCATGTTCAGACAAGCTTTATATACACTGTTAAGACGAATTGCAAAAGACAAAGTCCTGTATCTGATTATTATTACTAATCTCGCAGTGGGTTTTGCTGCTTTCGTGGTACTTACTCAGTTTATTACCGATCAGTTCAGTTATGACAAATTCAATACCAGGTATGACCGCATATACAGGCTTCAGCTTTTCATGGATCAGAAGGAGAATTCCGAAAAACATACATGGAGTGTTACAGCGGCTCTAAGCCGTAAAGATCTTGTCGATCTGCCGGAGATCGAAAAAATCTGCCTGATGCACGATGTGGGTGATAATAATAAAAGCGGAATATTTCTTTCTGTTGATAAAAAGAACCAGTTCCTTATCCGTTATGGATATTATGCAGATCAGACTGTCTTTGATATTTTCACTTTAAAATTTATTGAAGGTGATCCTAAACAGGCTCTGGTCCAGCCAATGTCAATTGTCTTATCAAAATATGTAGCTGACAAGCTGTTCCCTGGAGGGAATGCACTTGGTAAACAGGTTTATGGCGAGAACAAAGTTGTCTTTATCGTAACAGGAGTATATGAAAACCTTCCTGTGAAATCGACCTGGAGACCGGTTTTTCTCCTTCCTATGTTATCATTCAGAAACCTGGAGGGTTGGGAAGGTTATGAAAAGGATTACTGGTCATATTCATTTTATACCTACGTGCTCTTAAAGGCTAATACAGTATCTTCTTCTGTTGATAATAAAATATACTCAGCACTGAAAGACTTCAGGAAAGAGCATCATCCATACCTGCGTCCGATGTCAAAACTGTATATCGATCCATATTTTGAGAACAGGATGCCGGTAATAATAGGTTTGGTAGCATTTTTGTCGGTTCTCATACTCGTGTTGTCTTCAATAAATTTCATAAACCTTCAGACTGCAAATGCCACAACAAGGTTCAGGGAGATAGGTATTAAGAAAACAGCCGGATTCAACAAAAAGCAGTTATGGTATCAGTTCATGTTTGAATCCATGGGGCTGACACTTTTAGGCGCTTTGATCGGACTCTTCATTGCTCAGCTTGCGTTTACCCCGTTAAATACCATGCTTGGGGCAGAGATTTTCTCAGGGACTTTCAGAAACTGGAAGTTAGTGACAGTGATATTTCTGGTCACACTTCTTACAGGTATTTTATCAGGCCTACATCCGGCCTATATTATTTCATCATTTAATCCGGTGGCAGCCCTGAAACAAAAATTCATTAATGAGCAATCCAATGGAATAAGCCTTAAAAGAGTACTTGTCACTATCCAGTTCAGCATTTCAATTTTCATGCTGATAGTGGGTTTCATTATTTACAGGCAGACTCAGTTCATGTTAAATAAAGATCTGGGCTTCAATTCCCAGACCATTCTTTTTTCAAATATTGTAACAAACCGGAAAGGATCTATTGAACCTTTACGCCAAAAACTCCTTCAGCATCAAGAGATTAAAAGTGTTTGCGTATCAGATTATATTCCATTCATCCTGCCCGGTGGCGATGACATGAACTGGGAGGGAAATAACCCTCAGGAAAGAGTGTTTGTCAGGTTCAGCAATATAAGTTACGATTTCGTCAAAACGTATGATCTGAAAATGCTAAGTGGCAGAGATTTTTCGAGGGATTATCCAGCCGACGGAAATAAGTGTCTCATAAATGAAACTGCTGCAAGGATATTCGGGTGGAAGGATGCTGTTGGCAAACATTTTAAAATTTATGACAGAAAAGATGTTGAAGTCATAGGTGTGATAAAGGATTATATTGTATCGTCGGTTTATAGCTCCCTCGAACCCCATCTTTATCGCCTGGTTCAGGATTCAATAATCAACAATGGCGTTTATTCGGTAAATTTTACCACCGGCGAGGAAAAGAAAGCTATGGAAATAGTAAAACAGGAATTTGAACAATTCTTCCCTGAAGATGCCTTTGAGTTCAGGAATATTCAGTTCCTGACCAGGAATGAGACTGCAGTGAAAGCATTCCTGGGATTTCGTAAAATAATTGCCCTGACAGCAATACTTACCATAATTATTTCTTCTATAGGTCTTTTTGGCTTGATATTGTTCCTGACGCAGCGAAAAATGAGAGAAGTCGGAATAAGAAGGGTACTTGGTTTCTCATCAGGAAGTCTCTATATGACACTTTCATCGGAGATCATTATGCTTCTTTTCTTGTCAGTTGTCCTGGCCTGGCCGGCTGCCTATTATGTTTACAGAGTATTACCTGCAGGCGCGAATAAATATAGTCTTCAGATATGGGAATTCCTGATTGCAACTCTGATTATTCTTGTTGTGGCAATAGGGACAATAAGCTACCAGATTATCAGAGCATTACGCGTTAAACCTGTGGATATTCTTAAGGATGAATAACTTAGAAACTCATCTGAAAAATGGGATAATAAAGGTTACAATTCCTGATCAGAATATATTTCCAGTAATCTGTTTCATGAAATTACATTATGACAAATTCTTATGGTCAACCTGATTTCAGAAAGCAGGTTTGATAACCTGTCAGAAATAGGTGAACTTTTTAATTGCATAAATTTAAAACTAACTGATTTCTTTGACCCCATGCAAAATTGTAACAATATGTGAGATTACAGACGGATTTCTCTGTTTCATGATAATTGTCTTTAAGAATGCTCTGGTATTCTTAACATTAAATTAATAATCTTAGAACAAGTCTGTAACATTATGCGGATATTTTTGTCCCATCTGATGTATGTGGAATTAAAAATTAATGCAAATGAGTAACAATGTTCAGAACTTAACCCGGGATAAGATAAGCTCAAATGAAAATTTATTATTGGAGATTTCGATGACAATTGTGTTCATTTCCATTATAGTTTTTTCTTGTTTTGTTTTATTAGGTTAGAGATCAACATATTTAACTGACCACATGATTGTTATCGACAGATCAGATCAATAAACAAAAGCTTTCTTTTTATATTACTGCCAGAAGGTTTTCTATTAAACTAAAATTAACTCCTGAAATATTAATATATTCTTATTAATAATGTAACAGGCTGATAACAAAGCTGATTTACCTTTGAGAATCATTATAGCAGCAATGAAATGGGAAACTACCTGTTCTTATACCTCAAAACCGGCGGTGGTCATCTGGCACCGGCGAAAGCCGTGGCAGATAAGATAAAAACAAAACGGAGAGTTGATGTTGAGATTCTTCTTGTCGACGGATTATCAGAATCAAATGTATTTGTAAAGAAGGTAATAGAAGACGGATATAAGAATGCCATTAATAAAGCGGCATGGACTTTTGAGTTTCTTTATGCATTGCATAAGATTACGGTAGTTTCAAAATTTACTGCAGCTCTTGTCTCATATTTTGTCAGACCAGGCATAGAAAGCCAGATAATGGAAACACGGCCAAAGAAAATAGTTCTGTTTCATTTCTTTCTCATTAAACCTGTCTATGAAATTTTAAAAAAACATAACCTGGATATTCCTGTAATCACTGTTGTGACAGATCCATTTACGGCACATCCTATCTGGTTCCTGGAGAACAATCAGAATTATGTGGTATTCAGCGATATATTAAAGGAAAAGTGCATCGAAAGGGGCATTGACAAGAACAGGTTGCACGTATTCCCTTTCGTTCTCGACAGTAAATTTTCTCAGAAAGTCAGCGATTTCAAGAAAATAAGAATCCGAAAGAAGCTCGGATTTGAAATTGATTCCAAGATTATTCTGATCATGGGCGGAGGCGACGGAATGCCTCATGGAAAGAAAATACTGAAAAAAATAGTCGCAAGAAACATTGATGCCGAAATCGCCATTGTATGCGGTAAGAATGAGAAGCTTTACAATAAGGCTTTGAAGCTTAAAAATAAATATGCAATTGATAATCTGAAGGTTTATGGCTTCATTGATTTTGTTCACTCACTGGTAAGCATTTCTGAAGTTGTAATAACAAAATGTGGTGCATCTACCTCAATGGAAATACTTATGATGGGAAAGGTTCCAGTAATCAATAATTATATCTGGGAACAGGAAAAAGGAAATATGGAATATGTATGTCAGAGTAAAATGGGTGTACTGGAAAAGAATACCAGGTTCCTTCCTGATGTACTTCACAAGCTTCTGACTGATAATGAGTTTTACAATTCAATTCGAACTAATATTAAAAACGCTGCCATCATTAATGGAGTGGGCCCGGTTTCGGATTATATATTGAAATTTCAGTAATGGAAAATTATTATGAATATTCTTGTTTTATCTGATTTGCATATTGGCGCTTGTGATAATTTCGGAACATTTCAGTGGGATGAGATGGATCTGATCATGCATATTGAAGGAATCAGAGATATCCACTCAATCGATAAGGTGATTCTCAACGGCGATGTATTTGAATTGATAAAATATTCCTATGAAGAAATTAAAAAAGCCAACCCTATCCTTATGAGGTATTTCAGCGATAATGATTTCATTTTTATAAGGGGAAATCATGATATAGTTAATGAATATGCCATAGATCATTTTGATATTACCAATTCCCAGCGACAGACAATTCATATTGAGCACGGGCATAATGCCGACTGGTTAAACGGAAACAGGTTAGGTCGTGCTATCGGCAAATTTGGATTAACTTTGTTGAAAAAATTTTCGCATTTCAAATGGTTGATGGATATTTATTTCAAAATTGTAGCCCTCGAAGATGAGATAAACCATATTCCTAAAAAATACAACACAATAAAATATCTCACCTATGCGCTTAACCTGCTGAAAGATTATGATGTCGTTATTCTCGGACATACTCATAAGCTTGAGTCGCACCATACCTATTACCTTAACAAGAAAAAGCGCTATCTGAACAGCGGAGCCTGTACGCTCGGACGATTTCAGTGTATTATCATGGATACCGAGACACTGAAATATGAATTAATCAAAGAGTCAAAGGAATCTATTAAGAACTCTTATCTGATCCGACAGGCAATATAAGGTAAAGGTTAAGGTTAAGGTTAAGGTTAAGGTTAAGGTTAAGAGGTAATGCGAAATGATAAATGAACAAGCAATCAGCAACCAGTACGTATCAGATTCTTAACTGCTTTTAATCATCGTCAGCACCATCTTGAATTTCTCAACAGCATTTACCGCATGGGTTATATTGGCCGGCATTATGATGGTTTGTCCGGCAATGAGAATAAATTCTTTCCCTCCTATTACTACCTCACATTTCCCGTCTACAACTGTCATCATTGCATCGAAGGGAGCTGTATGCTCACTTAATGACTCACCTTTCGCAAAAGAAAAGAGTGAAATATTTCCTGTCTGTTTCTTAAGAACGGTTTTGCTTACAATAGCTCCGTCAGAGTAATCTATCGATTCACTGAAACTGAATGCTTTTGCTCTTTCAAATTCTTTTGAATCCATTAATTGACTCTTGTATTTTAGCGTTAATTGATTTTAAAAGAGCATTACTTTTTGGTAACCTCCTTAGCTTTTGCACAACTGGCTTTGCATTTGGTAGTGTCGCATTTTGCTTCCTTGCATTTTGCAGGATCACACTTTGTCTTGCCATCTTTTGCAGTTGCACAACTGGCTTTGCATTTAGCCGTATCGCTTTTTGCATCGTTGCATTTTGCCGGGTCACATACTTTTGATTCAGTTGTTTTCGGACCACCCATTTTTGCAGCGCAGGCAGCAGGACATTTTCTGCAGTCCATTCTGGCCTCCGCAGGAGCTTTTTTTACATCCTGAGGTGTATTCTGTGCATTAGCAACTTTAATGACAACAACGGCAACAAGTAATAAACCAGATAGTGTGATGAGAATTTTTTTCATGGGTCAGGTTATTTATTTTATGTGTAAAATCTGTATATTCAAAATTAGTAAATTTTTATCATAGTGTTCTACTTTGTGTCCCTCTGTGGCAATAAATTTTGTTTGTGCTACAAAGTCATAAAAAGGTAACACTAAGGTTCACGAAGGATCAAATATCACGGTGGCTGATCCAGCTATTTCTTAATATTAGGCAATTCGAGTCCATAGCCTTTCTTTTTATCTTCAGCTTTAAGCAGGAATGCAAATAATAAGGAGAGTATACTCAGCGATGTGAACATTACCAAATCGAAGAAATAATTATATCTAAGATTCAGCTTTGATTGTGCAATAATAGGATAAATGGCTTCTGAAGTTTTTGTTTCGATGTCCTTTGCAAATTTAGTTTTATCACCTCCTGTTTTAATGCCTGTTAGAGCAGTTGCAGTTCTATTTAATATATTGCTTTTCAGATTTGTCATTTCTGTTGCAGAAGTAGGGGCAGATTCATAAATAGTATTCTGCACCAAAGAGTCGATGGTACGACTGCTGGCTTTTTCAGCAAGTTGTGATATTTCTTTGGATGAAAGATCATATGATTTGTCGGACAACACCTGTTTAAAGGCGCTGGTGACCGCATCTTTTACTGCAACCTTATTAGGAGTCACATCGGGATTTGTCGCATTAAGAATAATTCCAAGCAATAACGGAATTATCCAGAGCCCGATATTTTGAATCCAGAAAATTACAGCATAAGCAGTTCCAAGCTGTTTTTCAGGAATTATTTTTGGAACTGAAGGCCACATTGCGGCGGGTACCAGTGAAAAACCAATACCAAGAATAATAACAACAGCTGCTGCCAGCCACCAGGTACTCAAAAATGGGATCGTGAGGATACTATGAACAAAAATCAGAATTATTGAACCAATGATCATGATTGTTGCACCTTTTCCTTTCTTGTCATATACAGTTCCAAACAGTGGGGTTAGGAAGATGGTTCCAAAAGGGAGCAATGCCGGAATTGAACCTGCAAGATTTGGATTTACATGATATTTATTGATCATAAGATCGGTTGCATAGAACAAAAAGGGGAAGACTGCAGAATAAAATAAAACGCAGAGTATGGCAATGTACCAGAATCCCTTGTTTTTGATGATAAATAAAATATCCTTAAGCTCAAAAGCATCTTCCACAGTCTTTCCCTTGACACTTTCTGCTATTGAGGCATCAAGCTTCTTATCCATGAATGTATAAATGACAAAACATGATAACGCTATCAGCATAAGCACAAATGCAAGCAAAACCGGAGATGAATAGGAATAGGATTTTGCAAGAGGAAGAGCTATTCCAAGAGCAAGGGCAGTTCCAAGACGTGCTATTGACATCTGCATGCCCATCGCAAGGGCCATTTCTCTTCCCTTAAACCACTTTACTATTGACTTAGATACTGTGATTCCTCCAGCCTCGGTTCCCACACCGAATATCCCGAATCCGATAGCAGAAATTATTACCTGAGTTTTTATTCCGAAAATCATTGCACCTTCAGGGAATACATGCCTGAGGGCCCAGTAATTAAGTCCTGTGCCGATTGCCATCATGGAAGTGGCGGCCAGACCGGTAAACCTGACACCCATTTTATCCAGTATTATCCCGCTGAAAATCAGCATGAATAAAAACACATTAAACCATGTATAAGATGATGTATAGATACCGAAATCGGAGCTGTTCCAGCCCAGAACACTCTCGAGCATTGGTTTAACGGGCGAAAGGGCATAATTAAAAAAGTATGCACCAAACATCGACATTGATACAAAAATCAAAGCGGTCCATCGTGCCTTTTTTGAATCGCGTAAAGTATTAATGATCTGTTCCATGATGAATATTTTAGAGTTTAGTGTTTGAGTGGTAAATGTAATTAATTAAATTTTTAAACAAATTAATCATTCAGGTAATTTATCTGGCCAACAGAATGGACTACACAAGCCTATTCCTTGATATTGGGAAGTTCAAGGCCATAACCTTTCTTCCTGTCTTCAGCTTTCAGCAGGAATGCGAAAACCATGGCAAGCACACCAAAAGACATAAAGATTAACATAGGCAATGTATAATTGTAAGTAGTTACTGAACTTCCTTCCACCATGATTTTACCAGTAATACAATATTTATCGAGAACCCAGCCGATAAGAAAAGGAACTCCCCATAATCCAATATTCTGGACCCAGAAAATCAAAGCATATGCTGTTCCAAGCTGCCTGTCGGGAATAATCTTTGGCACTGATGGCCACATTGCGGATGGAACTAATGAAAATCCAATTCCCAAAATGAGAATTAAAAATATCGCAAAGAAATAACTGTTAAAAAGTGGGATTGCAAAAAGAAAATGTACCAGAATGATAAGCATTGAACCAATTATCATTATTGTAGCGCCCTTACCTTTTTTGTCGTAAAGGCTCCCGAAGAAGGGTGTAAGGAGAATATTTCCAAAAGGAAGCAATGAAGGTATAAGACCTGCATAATAATCATCCACCCCAAATTTATTGATCATCAAATTTGTCGCATATTTCAGAAAAGGGAAAACCGCCGAATAGAAAAGCAGACAGAGAATTGCAAGGTACCACCATGCTTTATTGGATAGAATAGACCAAAGTTCTTTTGTTTTAAATTCTTCTTCGGGTTCTTCATCATTTCCTTCTGCTGCCAAAGCCAATGATTTATCAAGTTTCTTATCCTGAACACAATATACAAAAAACGAAAGCAATCCAACACACAACAAAATAAGACACATAAGTACAGGAGCAGAAACATGTCCAAATTTTAGTGCTAATGGTAAAGATGAGGATAGTGCAACCGCTGTTCCGAGTCTCGCGATTGCAAGCTGCAACCCCATAGCCAAAGCCATTTCATGACCTTTAAACCATTTAACAATTATTTTCGAAACTGTAATGCCTGCAACTTCACATCCGACTCCAAATATAGCAAACCCGATAGAAGCTAACCAAACCTGTGCGGGAAACGTCCATATTATTGTCCATGTTTGTCCGTCCAGAGAATGTGTAGAAACAGCATAATATTTTATACCGGCGCCGATAATCATTACAATACCTGAAACTATTCCTGTGAATCTGACTCCCATTTTATCGAGGATTATCCCTCCAAAAACGAGAAAGAAGAAGAATACATTAAACCAACTATAAGAACCCGAAAACCAACCATACGAAGTAGCCGACCAATGCAACTCTTTATCGAGCATCCTTTCAAGCGGTGACATAACATCAGTTAAGTAGTAGCCTGCAAACATCGTAAATGCTACAATAAGCAATGCTGTCCAGCGTGCTGCTTTGGAATCACGGAGTGTATTTCTGATCGCTTCCATATCTGGTTTCTTTACTTAATTTAAAGAGGGTGAAAGTAATTATTATATTTATCAAAAAAAGTAAAAATATAAAGATTTAAGACCTATCCCGGCTATCAAAAGGTAAGTTAGAAATGATATTTAAAATGTTAGATTGTGAATTATTAAAAATTTAAGTTTATTTGCAACTTCGGATATTAAATTTTTAAAATAATGAGCATCATGAAAAAATCTGTCACACTCATAATATTTGTTTGTCTTACGTCACTTTTGTTTTCTCAGCAAAATGTTAAATGGTATACAATCCAGGAAGCGGAAAAGCTTACCATGCATAATCCGCGTCCGATTTTTATTGATACATATACTGATTGGTGCGGCTGGTGTAAAAAAATGGACAGGGAAACTTTTACAAACTCTGTTATATCAGACATTCTTAATAATAAATACTATCCTGTAAAATTCAACGCTGAAGACAAGGACAGTATAACCTTTTTTGGTAAAACTTATATAAACGACGGCAAGGCAGGGAAAGCACATCAACTGGCTGTGGAACTTCTTCGCGGCAAGTTATCCTATCCTACCGTTGTATTTCTTATTCCTGAAAGCGATGGTAAAATATCAGATAGCCCTGTTCCGGGTTTCAAAGAGGCAAAAGACATGGAAGTCTTATTGAGCTTTTTTGCTGATAAGGCCTACACAACACAAAAGTGGGAGGATTATCAGAAGAGCTTTCAGGGAAAAGTAAAATAAAACCCCTTCGCCGGCCGGCCGGCACTCCCCCTTTGCAGGGGGAGAAAACTCTTCATTAAAGTGAGATCTCGCTCAAGGGACTAGTTTATTCTCCCCCATTGGGGGAGATGCCGCAATGCGGAAGAGGGGTTTCACTCTACTTCCCTATTATATAATTTGCCGGTAACTGTATTACTTCACCAAACTGATAGATCAATTTTCTGGAATCGAATAGTTTTTCAGAACCCATACTTATCTTTATATCAACAACATCAGGGACCCTGTAAAATAATTTGTCATACTTTTTAGATTCGGCTCTTGTATGTACCCGGTTAAGGATTGCCAGATCCTTCGTTTTCTTTTCAGGCAGAAACTCGAGCGTTACGGGTTTGCCCCCTTTCATTGTTCCGGTAACCGGGCCTGTCAGATCAGAGAATTGAAATAGAGTTACAGGTTTTCCAACCATAGATTTCTGAGGTATAAGCTGATATGAGAATGTAAATGTTTCTTTCACAGTTTTGCCCGTAAATAATTCTGTATAGGCCTTTTCAAGACGATTTATTTCATTTATGGCAGCATCGCTTTGAGGAAAAACAGTCGCTTCACCTGTAAGAATAAGATGTTTCCCGTCTCTTAATTCCATCAGTCTCTTTGCAGCTTTTTCAGCCAGTTGATCAATTGTAAGTTTCTTTTTCTTTTCAACAATATATGGTATACGGACAAAGGAGGAATCGATATTTAACCGTTTATACGCAGTATCATGCTGCAGCTGGAAATATTCATCCGATCCAAGATCAAATGAATGAGATTGATTATCACCCGATTCTTTTATATTAATCTGTTTATCACCCGAAATATATATTGAAGGATTCAGATCAAGAATAAGTCCCTCTTTCCTGAGAGAGAGAACATTTGTCTGGAATAAAGAATTACTGGAAATTACATAAAACTCCGAAGGGTCAAGTTCATCATTTGATTTGACAGTAATCCCCTCAATTGACCATGATTCGTTTTCATTCTTAATTACATCGGTCAAACCCAGTAAATCATCAGCAAATTGTGCATATGGACCCGGTTTTTCAATTGTACGTTCCATATTAACAACAACGGTAAAAACTGTTCTTGGAAGACCATACACTATACTACCATCCCTCAATGATGTGGAATCGGAAAGAGGCAGTATGACACTATTTGAATCATTAAGTTTTTTACTCGATGCACATGAATGGGTTAGTAACAATGCCATTAATAATATGGATACTCTGATAATAGTTTTCATATTAATAGATATTTGTTTGAACTAATATATTCTTAGTTTCATAATAGTCGTTCCTGGTTTAGTGTTGCTTGTTGCTTGTTGCTTGTTGCTTGTTGCTTGTTGCTTCAACCAGTAACCAGCAACTTCCTTAACTTTTGTCTTTTAACTTTTATCTTTAGTCTTTACCCAATCTCCCTCAGCTTATTAAACGCCTTTGCCAGATTTTTTATTATATCAGAAGCAATAATTGATTCATAACCTGATTCTTCAGCTGCTATATCACCGGCAAGACCATGAAGAAATACCCCCAAAACTGCTGCATTTTCCGAAGTATAGCCCTGGGCAAGCAAAGATAATAAAATTCCGGTAAGGACATCACCACTGCCGGCAGTTGCCATCCCGGGGTTTCCGGTACTGTTAAAATATACATTACCATCGGGAGTTGTAACTGAAGTGTTAGCCCCTTTAAGAACTATGATGCATTTATAATTAACAGATAACTCAATCTGTCTCTTTAACCGGTGAAAGTCATTTTTAGTTTTTCCGGCAAGTCTCTCAAATTCCTTTGGATGGGGAGTCAGTATTGCTCCGGCGGATATAAGACTAAGCCAGGATTTGTTTAGAGAAATAATGTTCAATGCATCAGCATCAATAACCATTGGTTTCTTACATTCCGTTAAAAGTTTAAATACGACTTCCCGCGATTGAGGCTCCGTCCCCATTCCTGGTCCGATTCCAACTGCACTAAAAGAATTAAAACTTCCAACCTCAGAGATGTATTTTTCATTTCTGTCAGGATCTACCATTGCCTCGGGTACGGAACATTGAACAATTTTAACACCACACATCGGGGTATGACATGTTATAAGTCCTACACCTGTCCTGAGTGCTGCTCCGGCTCCAAGAACTGCTGCTCCAATCTTGCCCAGGGATCCGGCAACCAATAAACCATGCCCAAAGGTTCCTTTATGATCAAATTTATTTCTCTTTTTTAACAAAGCTGCCACTTCATTGTTTTCAGTTAATCTATATGGAGTATCAGAATTTTTGATTGCATTAGTGCTTAATCCAATCGGTAATACAAACCATTCGCCAAGATATTTGGCATTTTCAGAAAACATGAAAGAGAGTTTTGGAAACTGAAAACTCAGGGTGTAATTAGCGTAAACAATATTGTCATAGCTGTTTTCCGTATTGTCTTCACCAAACAATCCGGAAGGTATGTCAATTGAAATTATTGTAGCACCGGTATGATTTATCTGTTTTATAATTTCTCCAGGCAACTCTGCAGCAGTCCTTGTGAGTCCCGATCCGAAAATTGCATCAATAATTATATCCGCTGAAGAGATTACAGGAAACGACTCAGAACTTGTCAAATAATTAAAGGGTACTTTTGTTTCAGATTTGAGGCGCATAAGATTGGATTTCCAGTCTTCGGTAGTCTTTACAGTAAAATCAACATAATACACGTATGTTTCATAACGTTCAGATTCCAGCAACCTTGCAATTACAAGACCATCACCGCCATTATTACCCGGACCGACAAAAATAAAAACTCGCTTTGATCTGTCGAATCGTGAAAGATACCATCGGGCTACCTGTCCGGCAGCCCTCTCCATAAGATCGACAGATGCTACCGGTTCCTCATTTATGGTAATTTCATCAATTTGTTTTATCTGATCACTTCTAATTATTTTCATAGAACTGCAATTATCTCACAAATTTACATTCTTCGTACATTAATTAAAAGAATACAGATATAATAGATCAAAAAAGAGCTCATTCCATAGGTTCATACTTACAAAAAGATTGATAATTTTGTTGGTCAAAAACAGGAAATAAATAGAAATATATAGAAATATTTAGAAATATTCAGAAATATATGGAAGTAAGCTGAAGAGTCTGGAAATAATTAAAACTTGACGGACCAGGATTAAAATATTACTCATTTCAAATAAAAAACATGTTAAAGAATCACCCGAAAGGATTACTGGTAGCCTTCTTCTCAAATATGGGAGAAAGGTTTGGGTTTTATACAATGATGGCTATACTCGTCCTTTTTTTGCAGGCCAAATTCGGACTTTCTGCTGAAAAAGCCGGAGAAATATACAGCTGGTTCTATTTCAGTATTTATGCGCTTGCACTGCTAGGAGGTGTGCTCGCCGATGCAACAAGGAAGTATAAACTTGTAATACTGGCAGGAATTCTGATAATGTTTGCAGGGTATATTATTATGGCCGTTCCGGGTATGACATTGACAATCACCATAATCGGACTTTTTACAATTGCCTTTGGAAACGGCCTTTTCAAAGGTAATCTCCAGGCTGTCGTGGGACAGATGTACGATGATCCAAAGTATGCAAGTAAAAGGGATTCGGCTTTTATGATCTTTTATATGGGGATCAATATTGGTGCATTGTTTGCTCCATTTGCTGCGACAGGAATCAGAAACTGGTGGCTGAAAACAAACGGTTTTATTCACGATGCCAGTCTTCCATCCCTTTGCCATCAGTATATCAATGGCACGCTTACCAATACGTCCACTTTACAGCAACTGGCTGACAAAGTAAATCTTAGCGGACACGTAGCTGATCTATCGTTGTTTGCACATAAATACCTTGAAGTATTTTCACGAGGTTATAATTATGCTTTCGGAATAGCAGCATGTACAATGGTAATATCTCTTCTGGTTTACATAATATTTAACAAATACCTTCCGAATAAGGAAAAGAAAGCAATTGAGGTCTCCGAAAGAGTTGATTTCAATCTTGTTACACTCTTTACTGCAATTGGAGCAATGGGGATAACAGCATTTGGACTTCATTTCATTCCGCAAGTCGGATGGAAAGACGGATTTGCCTTTGGATTATTTGCTGCATTTATTATATGGATCGTACTTACCGCAAGGAAAGAAGAGATGTCGAGGATCGTCGCTCTTATTCTGGTATTTATTGTGGTAGTATTTTTCTGGATGTCATTCCATCAGAACGGACTTACACTTACCCTATTTGCACGCGATTACAGCGCCAAAAGCGTTAAGCCGTTCACAAATCTATTCTTCAATGTAATATCCCTTCTAGCTGTTTGCGGGTCAGTGGCAGGACTTGTCCTGCTCTTACGAAAGGGTACAGGAGTAGTAGTCAGAGTAATCGGAGGATTGTTGTTTATTCTATCCCTAGTTACAGCGTATTACAAGGTTGTCTCTGCTGCTGCAATGAACCCGATATCCCCGGAAATATTTCAGTCATTCAATCCATTATTTGTAGTTGCCCTTACTTTTCCCGTCATGGGATTTTTTGCCTGGCTGAACAAAAAAGGCATCGAGCCTTCAGTTCCAAAAAAGATTGGATTCGGAATGTTAATTGCATCAGCCGGCTTTATTATTTTGCTGATAAGTTCATTGCACCTCCCCTCACCACAGGTGCTCAAAGGTGTGCCGGTTCCGGATACTGAAAGAGTATCATCATATTGGCTCATAAGCATTTACCTTGTACTTACCGTTGCAGAGCTTTTTCTAAGCCCAATGGGATTATCGTTTGTATCAAAAGTTGCTCCATCTCGTTTTCAGGGACTTATGCAGGGAGGATGGCTTCTTGCAACAGCTGTTGGCAATAAGCTACTTTTTGTTGGAACTCTACTATGGGACAAAGTTGAATTATGGAAGCTTTGGCTGGTTTTCATTGTGTGTTGTCTGACATCTGCGGCTTTCATCTTCTCAATTATCAGGAAGCTTGAAAAAGAGGGAAAGGGGTGAAAAGACAAAAGACGAAAGACAAAAGACAAAAGACAAGAAAAAGGATTAAGTTAATTTATCTTACCATCGACTTCAGACTTCATACAATTTATCCCTTTTTGTTTAATAATTTTAATTTAATTGTCCCATTTGGCTTATTTTTGCTATTTTTGCGGTCAATTATAATGCATCCTTTGAGATGCATTTTCATTTTTTTAATTTTACATAATGAAAGTTCTGAAGTTTGGTGGTACATCAGTAGGATCCCCTGAACGGATCAGGGGAGTTAAAAAGATTATTGAATCCAAGGGCTCTCCCTGTCTGATCGTCGTTTCCGCTTTCCAGGGAATTACTGATGATCTCAAACATATAAGCGAACTTGCTTCAAACAGAGAGGACGAGTACAAGATCTTGTTGGATAAGCTGATTTCCAAACATATCTATTTTGCTAAACAATTGATTGTCAATAGTAAACAAGGTATCATCATTGAAGAGATTAAAAATATATGTAACAACCTGAAAGAAACATTGAACGGGATCTGGCTGCTCCGGGAACTGAGTAACCATTCACTCGATCAGACTCTGGGAACCGGGGAAATATTGTCGTCTCTTATCATAAGTAAACTGATAGACGGTTGTGAGCTTATTGATGCACGTAATTTTATAAAGACTGACAGCAACTTCGGATTTGCAAATGTTGATTTTGATAAAACTTACAGTTTGATTACAAATAATCTTGCAGGAACGGGAAAACTTATAATAGTTCCGGGCTTCATTGCCAGCAACTCATCAGGAGAGACAACAACACTCGGAAGAGGCGGGTCCGATTATACTGCTTCTATATTTGCTGCAGCGCTCAATGCAGATGTTCTTGAAATATGGACTGATGTAGACGGGTTTATGACGGCTGATCCAAAAAAAGTCGAAAGAGCCTATGCAATCGATAGTCTTACTTATTCAGAAGCAATAGAATTATCTCATTTTGGAGCAAGAGTAATATACACACCTACGCTCCGGCCTGTTTATAAGAAAAACATCCCGATCATTGTCTTAAATACGTTCAATCCCGGATCAAAGGGAACCGTTATCAGCAATAAGTCAAATGATAATAACAGAAGTCCTATCAAAGGTATTTCCTCAATTGATCACATAGATCTTATCACCCTTCAGGGAACCGGAATGGTTGGTGTGACCGGTACATCAATGAGACTTTTTGGAGCTTTAGCCAGGAAAAATATTAACATCATACTTATTACACAGGCCTCTTCGGAATATTCAATAACCTTTGCTGTCAGCCCGATTGATTCGGAAATAGCTTCAGATGCTTTGAACGATGAATTTAAAATAGAAATCGATCGAAACAGGGAATTAAAAATCCTTATCGAAAAGAACCTATCAATAATCGCGATTGTGGGTGAAAGGATGAAAAACACTCCGGGAATATCAGCTACTCTTTTCAGATCGCTTGGCAGGAATGGAATAAATGTCATTGCTACGGCTCAGGGTTCCTCTGAACTGAATATTTCGGTGGTCATAAAAAATGAGAGTCTGAAAAAAGCGCTAAATGTCATCCATGATGGTTTTTTTCTATCCCGTTTCAAGGAGATGTATTTATTTATTGCAGGAACGGGACTGGTGGGTTCGAGCCTTATGAAACAACTTCAAAAACAGTATTCCACTCTGGTCAGTGAACACAACCTGAAAATAAATCTTATAGGAGTTATTAATTCCAGAAAAATGTTTATCGACAAGAAAGGCATTACTCTGGAAAATTATAAAGAAATAATTAAGACTTCAGGTGAAAAAGGAGATATCTCAGTCTTCATCCAGCAAATGACAAAGCTCAATCTCAGAAATGCTGTTTTCATAGATTGCACAGCTGACGAAGATGTAGCATCACGTTATGGTGATATTCTTTCTCAATATGTTTCAATAGTAACTGCCAATAAAATTGCCTGTTCCTCAGAACAAAGTTATTATCAACAACTGAAGAACATTGCCAATGAGCGTGGAGTGAGGTTTATGTATGAAACGACAGTCGGAGCAGGGTTACCAATTATCAAAACTATAAACGACCTGGTTCTGAGCGGAGATAAGATCCTGAAGGTGGAAGCTGTACTTTCAGGCACTATGAATTTCATCTTTAACGAGCTCAGCCCCGAAATGCCACTGAGCAATGCTATCAGAAGAGCAAGGGAAATTGGTTATTCTGAACCTGACCCCCGTGTTGATCTCAGCGGCACAGATGTTGTCAGAAAAATAATGATTCTGGCACGCGAAGCTGGTTATTATATTGAAAAAGAGGATGTTATTATTAATAAATTCCTTCCTGACGAGTGTTTTAAAGGAGATCTGAATGATTTCTTTGAGAAGGTAAAAGAATATGACGCTGAATTCGAACAAAAAAGAAAGGAGCTGACCATACAGAACCGGAAGTGGCGATTTTTTGCCACTATGGAACTAGGGAAGGCAAAGGTTGAACTTATAACAATTGGTCCGGAACACCCATCTTATAATCTTGAAGGAAGCAATAATATCATTCTGCTTACTACCAACAGATATAAAGAGCTTCCAATGGTGATTAAAGGATATGGTGCCGGAGCTGAGGTTACAGCTGCGGGGGTTTTCGCCGATCTGATGAGGGTGGTCAATGTATAAGATATAAGGTTAAGGTTAAGGTTAAGGTTAAGGTTAAGGTTAAGGTTAAGGAAAAAGGGTTGCTGGTTACTGGTTTCTGTTTACTGGTTACCGGTTAGAGCAACAAGCAACAAGCAACAAGCAACAAGAAACAAGACTATTTGAAGAGAAAGTCAATAAAATATTATTCAACCAACCTGAAGTCACCTGAGGTTTCCTTTAGTGAAGCTCTTCTCAAAGGCCTGGCTCCTGATGGAGGATTGTATCTCCCTTCTTCATTACCGTTAATATCCCCCGATGAACTGGAGAATCTTACGGGTAAAGAATATCATGAAATTGCCACAGATCTTCTTAATAAAATAATTGGTAATGAGATAGATAAAGAAGAACTATCAAGATTATGTGCCGATGCTTATAACTTTGAGGTACCACTTGAAAAAGTATATGAACGTAAGTATATTATGAGACTGGATCAGGGACCAACTGCTTCATTTAAAGATTTTGCAGCCAGGATGATGAGCCGGTTGATGCAATATTATTTATCGATTAATAATAAACATCTTACAATACTTACCGCAACATCGGGAGATACAGGAAGCGCGGTTGCAAATGCCTTCTTTGGGCTAAGAAATATCAATGCAATTATTCTATACCCTGCAAACGAGGTCACGAATATGCAGCGAAAACAGATGACAACGTTGCAGGATAACATTAAGGTCATTGCTGTTGAAGGGAAGTTTGATGATTGCCAGAGAATGGCTAAAATGGCTTTTCTCGACCCGGCTCTGTCGGCCATATCCCTTACTTCGGCAAACTCAATTAATATCGGAAGATTGCTGCCCCAATCAATATACTATTTTTATGCCTATTCAAAGCTATCAGCCAACAGGGATGAAAAGGTCATTTTTAGTGTGCCATCAGGAAATTTCGGTAATCTGATGGGAGGACTCATTGCAAAAAAAATGGGCCTTCCTGTTGAACAATTTATTATTTCCACAAATGCAAACAATGAGGTTCCGGAATTTTTACATACCGGAAGATATAAATTAATCTATCCTTCAATAAATTGCATTTCCAGTGCAATGAATGTTGGTCATCCCAGTAACCTCGCAAGAGTTGTTGCATTTTATGAAGGAGTTATGGATGAATCAGGAAGTATAATTAAAACGCCCGACCTGAATAAAATGCGGAAAGATCTGTTTGCTATTAGTGTCACGGATGAAGCAACCAGGAACACCATTGAAGAAGTATACAGAAAATACAAGCTTTTACTCGAACCTCATGGAGCAGTTGCATGGAAGGGACTTCAGGAGTATTCAAGAACAAATAAAAAGACAATGCCGGGAAAATCGTTATGTATATCTCTCGAAACAGCTCATCCTGCAAAATTCCCTGAGGAATTACGAAAAATATTAGAAATTGAACCGGTTATGCCGGAATCTCTTGTTGGTTTAGAGCAAATGCCTGAAAGTGTTTTATCTATGGAAAGTAATTACATGTTGTTAAAGGAATTCATACTTAAGTATTATAAATAAGATTGACATGCATATTGTTTGTTCAGACCTCGAAGGTGTATTTGTACCTGAAATCTGGGTCAGTGTCTCAAGCCACACGGGAATTGATGAGCTTAAGCTGACAACACGTGATATCAGTGACTATCATATCCTGATGACAAGGAGATTAGAATTGTTGAAAAAGTATGGACTGACTCTCCGTGATGTTCAGAATGTAATATCTCTTCTTAAACCACTTCCGGGTGCTTTGGAGTTTATTGACTGGCTTCGTTCTAAAACTCAGCTTATTATTGTTTCAGATACATTTACTGAATTTGCCGATCCTCTAATCAGTCAGCTTGGAAGACCGACTCTTTTTTGTCATCATCTTAATACCGATAGTGAAGGTAACATTACGGATTATATCCTTCGGCAGGAAGACGGAAAAAAACATGTGGTAGAGGCTCTTCAGAGTCTTAAATATAACGTAATTGCCATTGGAGATTCCTATAACGATATTTCCATGCTTAGAAAAGCCGACCATGGAATACTTTATAATCCGCCACAGAATGTTGCGGATGAAAACAGCGATTTAAAGAATGTTAAAACATATGCCAGTCTGAAACGCATCATATCTCAGCTGATTAATGGCGAAGAATAATAAAATTTCATCTTTAAATATAATTCAGATTTATTAACTGCAAAGATCGCAAAGGTTTTACTTGAGGTAAAAAAGTCTTTTCCTGAAGCCTGTATCCTGTTTGAATAATTAATGTATATTGCCGGATTAATAATCCAATAATTTCCTATTTTTAACTCTACTCTAACTTAATCAATTAACCTGCATTATGAAACTTCCGCCATCCTCCAAAAACTGGTTAACTATAATAGGTTCTATAATTGCTACTATCAACCTGGCGCTCATAATTATATTATTTATTATCTCAACAATATTCAATAAGTCTGACACTAACCTCGGGTTATTTATTTATATTATCCTTCCGGGGTTTCTGATTTTCGGACTTTTATTGATTCCGGTTGGGATGTTTCGTGAAAGAAGAAGAGTTCGTAAGAGCGGAATTAGTGAAGAATCAAAGTATCCGCGAATTGATCTTAATGATCAGAGACATAGAAATGCTTTTATCATATTTACAATAACCACAATTGTAATTCTGTTCCTCTCTACCCTTGGAAGCTTTCAGGCTTTTCATATTACGGAATCGGTGGAGTTCTGTGGTACTTTATGCCATCAGGTTATGGAGCCCGAGTACACAGCATATCAGAATTCCCCTCATGCAAATGTTGCCTGCGTTGAATGTCATGTCGGATCCGGAGCATCATGGTATGTAAAATCAAAACTTTCTGGATTGCACCAGGTATATGCAGTAATAGCAAATTCTTTTCCCCGTCCGATAGAAACGCCACTACACGATCTGCGCCCTGCTCGTGAAACCTGTGAGAAATGTCATTGGCCGCAAAAATTTTATGCACAGACTCTCTGGACCAATAAATATTTTCTTGCCGATTCATTGAATACAGAGTGGGACATAGTGCTACAGATGAAAATCGGACCCGAATATAGCGGACTGGGTCTGAATGAAGGAATTCACTGGCATATTAACCCCGCAGTAAGTATTGAGTACATTTCAGAGAATGACAAACGTGAGAATATAAACTATGTTAAATATACCAATAAAACAACCGGGGAGGTAACCATATATCGAAACGACAGCAATCCGATACCCGATAGCATCCTTGCTGTATCTGCAGCAAGAACTATGGATTGTATAGACTGTCATAACCGGCCGTCACATAACTATAATTCACCTCCTGTCTATTTCGATAAAATTATGATTAAAGGTTCGGCGTCAAAAAGCATTCCCTTCTTTAAAAAGGTTGCTATGGGTATATTAAAAGATACATATAATGATAAGGATACCGCACTCATGAAAATAAAAGACGGGATATCTGATTTTTATAAATCAGGTTATAGTGAATATTATTCTAAAAACAAGGATCAAATTGAAAATTCGATTTCAGCAGTGCAGAAAGCATTTATTCAGAATACTTTCCCGAAAATGAAAGTAACCTATGATCATTATCCAGAACATATCGGACATCTGGAATCCGACGGATGTTTCAGGTGTCATAATGATTCTTTTAAGGCAACAAATGGACATAAAATCTCACGTGACTGCAATCTGTGCCACAGTATTGTCGGCCAGGGTAAACAGGGAATGATGAAATATACCAATATAAGAGAAAACCTTGAATTTGAACATCCTGTAAATATAGGTACAGCCTGGAAAGAAGCAAATTGTTCAGAATGCCACAAATTTCTGTACTGACGATATAAGACTTAAGTAAAAAGATAAAAACAGATGATATCTGATAAATTCAAAAACAAGTATGTCCCCTATTCTCTTGCTCTCCTCAGAATAGCAATAGGGTGGCATTTTTTGTACGAAGGACTGGTAAAAATATTGAATCCGGCATGGACTGCCAGACCATTTCTGGAAGGTTCACGCTGGATCTTCGGGGATCTTTTCAGGTGGATGATCTCAGGAAATACTGGTATGTGGATTATCGATACAATTAATGCATATGGTCTCACTCTTATAGGGATTGCCCTCATACTGGGTTTTTTCACCAGAGTTGCACTATGGAGCGGAATAACCCTCCTCATAACTTATTACCTGGCATATCCGCCATTTGGCGGATTTAGTTTTGGTGCTCCGTCTGAAGGGAGTTATCTTATTGTAAATAAGAATCTTATTGAGCTTTTCGCTATGATCCTTCTTGTAACCACCAGATCGGGCATGTTTTTCGGACTCGATATGCTGCGTAAAAAGAAAACACAAGTCCTTCATGAAGAACAGCAGCTTATCGCAGAAAGCGAAAATAAAGAAAAAAATCCTCGCCGGGAGTTAATCAAAGCGCTAACCGGAATACCTGTTATGGCTATATTTTCAGGAGCTTTTTTCAAAAATCTGACGGAAACAGGTCCTGATGCAGTATCCGGTGCTACAATAAAAGTTGATTATAAACAAATTAACGAACTTAAGGGCAAATTACCTGTTGGTCAACTAGGCAATCTCAAAATAAGCAGAATGATAATGGGTTGCAACCTTATCGGAGGTTGGGCACACGCTCGCGATCTAATTTACTCCAATACTCTTTTCAAGGCATATAATAATGAGAGAAAAATAATTGAAACTCTTTACCTGGCTGAACAGGCAGGTATAAATACCGTATTTATGGTGACTCAGTACTATCCCACTTTTAATAAATTTAAAAGCATATACCATAGCAAAATGCAATCAATCTGCCAGGCTATGCTACCTGATAAGGATTTCTTCTCCAATATAAATGAGGCAATAAAAAGTCATCCTGATGCAATTTATATACAGGGAGGTGAAGGTGACAGATATGCAAATGCAGGTAAATTTGATATGTTGAAGAAAGCCGTTGAATACATAAAGAAGCAAGGTTTTCCGGCTGGTGTAGGAGGACATTCTCTGGAGACTATAAAATCGTGTGAAAGAGAAGGTATCGGGGCTGAATTTTATGTAAAGACATTTCATCATGATAAATACTGGTCAGCACATCCGATCGAGAATCGTGAGGAATATAGTGTTATCGGTCCTGGTTCTCCTGACCACAACAGATTCCATGAAAACATGTGGGATCTTTTTCCTCTTCGCACCATAGAATATATGAAAGGAGTAAATAAACCATGGTTTGCATTTAAAGTGCTTGCAGCCGGAGCGATAGAGCCCAGGGACGGGTTTCGTTATGCGTTTGAAAACGGTGCGGACTTTATATGCGTAGGTATGTTCGATTTTCAGGTAATAGATAATGTTAATACGGTTACCGAGATACTCGGAAGCCTAGGGAAACGTGAAAGAAAATGGTTTTCATAAATTCTATCTGAGGATTTCTGATATGTTCCTGTCTGCGATATCAGACTGATCTTTTGAAAGACCTGAAATAATTACGATTCTGTTTCCTTTCCAGGCCAGGAAAATTGTCCCATTGTATCCGTCTTTTAGAATATATCTGCTGTTTTCAGAATCCAGAGCTTCCGTTCCCGTTGATGTAAGATAATCTTCTATCGATTTATGGGTCTCTTCAGGCGTATTTTTATCCATTATAAATATTGAAAAGACATCATTTCCTGATTCATAGTTTGATTTAAAGGCTTTATTAAGAAACTTATGACCCAGGACACTTTCATTAATAAAGGTCTCTTCATTGCTCTTTTTACCTGTTGCAGGAAAAAGAGAAAGCGCTGTTGGCATTTCAGACCCTCCGGTAATCATATCGGCAACAATATGAGCCAGCGATTCGGCTGATTTCAATGTATTTTCATTTTTTGAGTATGTCCTGATTTTGACATAATAATTGGCCTTAAAGAAATTAATTGCTCCATCTGTAGTAATATATCCCTGAGAACCCAGTTTCAGGAACCGGAATGAGGGTGAACGTTCAGTAGAGTAAATTCCGAAGGCCATCGTATTGTCGGCTTGTTTGTAAATTTCAATTTTTATTACATTTTTGCCTTTTTTATATTCTGCAACATGCAGATCCACAAAATTGTAGGCAAGATATATATCTGCAGCTCCATTTATGTAATCCCACAAATTCTCCGCAAGGTAAACAGGATAATTAGTGGTTTTTTTATAGCCTTTCAGTTCAGGAAGTTTTATATCCTGAGCAAAGGAGGAAACTGATAGCAAAATCAGAATAAGGGTAATTAAATATTTACTTTTCATATTGACAATTAGTTAAATAATAAAGATCGGATAGATTGTAGAATTAATCCAATGAAGCTTGAAAATCAATTAATTCACCCCGTCCCCAAGGGGAGTAAATTGATTTTCTTCGCTCCCCCTGGGGTTGGGGTAAACGAAGAAAATCAAAATGGGATTATCAAAATTACACAATACAACTTATAAAAAAATGAATAACTTAATTATTTCTTTAATAAAAGTTTTTATACCAGAAAATCCGCCGGTATGTTTAGAAGTCTTGAAACATCTGTAATTTTATCTTTTATATCAAACTTTTTAGTACACTTCACATTACATGAACAGCAATCTTTGCAGGGATTATCATTTGTTCCCAATGCTCCCAGAAGAGATTGAGCCATAGAAGGGTTAGAATAACCATAAGCATACATATAAGCTCTCATCAGGTCAGGAACAGGAAGGTTCATCTTACATGCTTTAAGACAAGTTGTACAACCGGTGCAATAAAGTCCTTTTTCAGTACCAGCGATTACAAGATCTTTCTTTTCCTGCTCAGTTATTGAAATATCCGTCAGAATTTTAACGTTCAGATCAAGTTGATCAAAGTCTGTCATACCGGGAATTGTCGTAGTTACATCAGGATTTGACAATACCCATTTCAAAGCAGCAGTTGAATTTATCGGTTTGGTTCTTTCTTTATCGAGAAATCCGCCTCCTGCCATTGTCTTCATAGCTACAATTCCTATTCCGGCCTGACTGGCTTTTTTAATAGCGCTATTCAATTCAGCTACATATGTTTGTTTAAAATTATATGCAGTCAGAATTACATCCAGATATTCCATTGTAGCAGCAGCATCTACAACAACAGGTTCATTTGCATGGGTGGAAAATCCTGCAAACCTTATTTTGCCTTGTTTCTTCAGGGTTTTAACTGCGTTAACAATAGGCTTATATTCAAGCAATTCAGGATTCCTAACATCATGGATATATAGAATATCAACATAGTTCATTTTCAGTCTTGAAAGACTGGTATTGAATTTAGAGAAAAAATCTTCAGCAGTTGTCTGGTCCGAAGGTTTACCTTCCCTGTCAATACCGGCAGGTTTGATTTTGGTGGCAAGATTAAACGAATTTCTCGGATAATCTTTTAGAAGATTCCCGAGCATGATTTCATTATTTCCATTCTGATACCCATTAGCCGTATCAAAAAGCGTAATCCCTTTCTCAAAAGCAGCTTTGCAGAGGTTTGGATTGTCAGACCTCATCACTCCAAAACTTATTACAGGAATTTTCATTCCTGTTTTCCCAAGTGTCCTTAAGATAACATCCTTTTGCTGATTTGATGAAGCTGCCAGTGTATGGGAATGTGATAAAGCCACTATTCCTGCAGCTCCTGTTATACCAGTTCTGAGAAAACCTCTTCTGCTAATATTTTTCATAATTTAATTATTCTGCTTTTAGGTACAAAACATCCTGTTATAAATAATATTGTTGTGCTACTTTGAATTGAACATAAATTCTATTTA
The DNA here is from genome assembly GCA_049792755.1 of Bacteroidales bacterium. Lineage (GTDB taxonomy): Bacteria > Bacteroidota > Bacteroidia > Bacteroidales > VadinHA17 > LD21. The sequence continues at coordinate 47,518 of JBARBF010000028.1, forward strand.
AGGCTTCTGATCCTTACGTCAATACCTGAATCCTTTAACAGCTTTACAATTTCATTGGTATCTGTCTCTCCAAAGTGGTAAGGATAAAGGATTTTAGGTTTGAAAGCAAGTGCAGCATCAGCAACCATAGCCGGGGTCATGGTGTATGGAAGATTCATCGGAAGGAAAGCAACATCGATATTGGTGAGAGATTTCATCTCAGGTGTGTTCTCGGTGTCGCCTGCAATATAAAACCTTTTTCCGCCGATTGTGAGGATGTAACCTACTCCTACTCCTTTCGGATGAAATGGATGGCCGGGAGAGCTTTCATTTACAAGATTATATGCAGGCATTGCTTCAATTATAATATTATTGATTTCCTGCCTGTCACCTGCTTTCATCGCCATCGCCCATGGAATTTTTGAAAGGGAGTTTTGATTGCAGAACAATAATGTCCCCTCCTTTTTAAGGTCACTGATTAACTTCACATCAAGATGATCTCCGTGTTCATGGGTAACCAGGATAAGGTCGGCTTTTGGAAGAAAGTCATAATTCCCGGAAGACCTGACAGGATCGAAATAAATAACAAACCCGTTCAGTTTAAACATCAGTGATCCGTGTCCGATAAAATGCATTTCAACTACTCCGGCCGAAGTGACAATTTTATCATATTCAGGTGGCGCCTGAGAAAATCCCGGAATTATCATGGCAGTAAGAATTATTGTTATTAACACTTTCTTAATTATTACTAAAGAACAGTTATTCATATTCATAAATTTTAAGGTATGACAATATACAAAGATCAGAAAATATTCAATAATTATTAATCGTAAACATGATTATTCATCAAATATATTACGACCTGTTTTATAATATATTGATTTTTTAATAACTTGGCTGCAGAATTTAGGTCATTGTGTTAATTTATTAAAATTGATGCGTTTAGGGAAAGATAAACAGGCTATTATTTTAGCAGTTTTTCTGGTTTTCGCAGCATCAGCCAGCGGACAGACGGGAAGAAGTTACAAATTCCCTCTGAATGGTAATTTGGAGAAGACTGATGTGGTTACTGCAGGTCAATCTATCGTCATAAATTATTCAATACCGGAGCTCAACATTGAAAGTATAACTAATGATGCCGGATCATTTTATCGCATATCCATTCCTGGTCATATTCCGTCAGCCGATCCGGGCAGACCCGAGCTTCCGGTATTTTGCCGGCTTATATCAATTCCAGAAGGATCAGGATTCAGTGTAAAGATCTCCAACGTCAGAACTTCCGGAATAAATCCGTCAGATAAGAAAATAGCGGGTCTTCTATATCCTGCCCAGGAGAGTGAAACAAAGGGGATTCAAAAAACAAAACAAGGGTTTAAAATTAATAAGACAGTTTATGGCATAAAAGCATTTATTCCTGCTGACACGGTACGAATTGAACCGTTAGGCATAGTGAGGAATAATAAACTTGCTAATCTCTATATTTCGCCTGTCAGATATAATCCGCATTCAAACTCATTGCAGGTTATTACATCAATGAAAATTGAAATAATATTTTCAAATTCCGGGAATATAATATCAAAATCTCTTTCTCCCCAGGCTAAACTTTTCACTGAATCACTCAATAAAGGAGTACTTAATTACAATCCCGACCAGGTTATACCGGGTTTCTCTGACAAACCGGTTAAAATGGTAATAGTAACTGATATTGCATTCAAGAAACAGCTTCAGCCATTTATCAGGTGGAAAACTCAGAAAGGCTTTAAGCTTATAATTATCTACAAGGGAACAGGACAGGCTGGAAATGATTATATGAAAATTAAAGATACACTAACAACAATTTACAATACATCGTCTTCAACAGACCCTCCGCCTGAATACCTTCTTATTATCGGTGATGTCAACAGAGTTCCATATTATGGTTCAGGTGGTTCGGGGAACGTCACGGATTTGTATTATGGTGAATTTGATGGTAATGGCGACTATATTCCTGAAATGTTTATCGGAAGACTACCGGTTGCGGATACCAATGAAGTAAAAACTGCCATAAGTAAAATCATTCAGTATGAGAAGTTTCAATTTGCCGATACTAATAAATTTTATTCCAGGGCAATGGCAAGCGCCGGATATGATGAAAGTAAGGGCGATTATATGAACGGCCAGATAAAATATGCAGTTACGAATTACCTGACAAAGGCAAACGGGATAAACGAATTTCACTTCAATTATCCCAATTCTTTTACTGCAAAAGACTCAATTATAAAAGTGATTAATAATGGTGTTTCTTTTATTAATTATACCGGGCATGGCGAAGCAGATGGATGGTTGCATGTAAATATTAAATCGCCCGATATTCCATCTTTTCAGAATAAGAACATGTATCCGTTCGTGATAAGTAATGCCTGCAGGACAGCACAATTTAATGTGGCAGCTTCTTTTGGAAACAGAATGATGCTGACGGCTGATAAAGGTGCAATTGGATTTATAGGTTGCTCCAATGACTCATATTGGGATGAAGATTATTACTGGGCAGTTGGCCCGGGACCTATTTCTGCCGATCCTACCTATGAAGGAAAAGGGCTTGGCGCTTATGACAGAATGTTTCATACTCATGGGGAATCTCCTTCTGACTGGTATTTTACTATGGGTCAGATTAATTATGCAGGAAATCTGGCTGTAAGTGCAAGTACTTCCGTTAATAAGAAGTATTACTGGGAGACCTATAACCTTGTGGGAGACCCAAGTGTCATTCCAATTCTGGGAACACCCGGATCCTTTAATGTATCGTTGTCGGATACTCTGCCAAATGGTATTAAATCACTTTCACTGAATGTAGATCCATTTGCTTATGTAGCTGTCTCACATTTTGATACCCTTTGGGATGCCTCATTCGCTAGTAATTCGGGTACGGTAACGCTTAAAATGCCCGGACTATCAAATGATTCTTGTCTGGTTGTTATAACAGGCCAGAATAAAATCCCTGTGATAAAGACAATCCATTTCTCGAATATTCATAAGGAGTTTATAAATCTGACTGCCAGCAGCATAAATGATAGTCAGGGAAATAATAATGGTCAGGCTGATTTTGGAGAATCTTTCTGGCTGAAGCTTACACTAAGTAATCTTGGATTAAGCGATTCTCATAATTTGTATGCTAAAATATCTTCTTCCTCAGATTTAATAACAATTACCGGCGATTCCGTATTTATTGGAACTTTACAGGCGCGCTCTGATGTTGTACTTGCAAATAATCTTGGTATCTCTATTTCCAATTTTACACCTGATTTGGCAGTAGTTACGCTAAAGCTTTTACTAAAAGATCAGGTATCCGAGAAACATTATTCTATTGATATCTGTATCCATGCTCCTGACCTCCAGATAATAAACTGTATTATTGATGATAAAACTGTAGGAAACGGCGATTATATTCCTGATCCTGGAGAGACCTTCAATCTTGTTTTCAAAGTTCGTAACCAGGGTAGCAGCAACATAGCAGGACAATTTAACATTTCCAGCTCAAACAGCAATATTTCCATTGTCGACCCGAGTGTCAAGTCGGGTATTTTACAATTCGGGCAGATCACTGACATACCTGTACTGGTTAAACTGTCAGAAACAGTACCAACAGGAAGCTTTATCCCAGTATCGTCAATTCTCGATTGCAATCCATATATGGTAAATAAGGATTTCACATTCAGGGTCGGAAAAGTAAGAGAGAGCTTTGAATCATCTTCTTTTAATGTCTTTCCTTGGATCAATCTCAGTTCGATCCCATGGACCATTACTTCTCTAAAGTCATATGATGGCAATCTTTCTGCCAGATCGGGCGCGATTTCTCATACTGAATCCACTTCACTGGCTTTAAGGACAATATATGCCAGGGATGATTCTGTAAAGTTCTTTTACAGTGTCTCATCTGAACTAAATTATGATTTCTTCTCATTCAAAATAAACGATGTGGAAATGCTTAAGAAGTCTGGTGAAATTCCGTGGACCAGGGCAGCTTTTGCCGTTTCTCCCGGTCTCGACAAAATGGAATGGATCTATAAAAAAGATTCTTCTGTTTCGAAGGGTTCAGATTGTGCATGGATCGATATGATCGATTTTGTACAGTCAGGTCCTGTAACTTATATACAAAGAGATCTTCAGGTCGCAAGAGTTATCATTCCTGTCAGCAATGGACAATATGGCAAGGAAAGTGTTACGGTGAAAGTTCTTAATCTTGGAAAAGATACTTTAAACGGATTTAACCTGGCTTATGAAATAAATGACCAATTTCCGCCGGTTAAACAGTTTTTTAATAACAAGGTAATTCCATTTGGTGATTCCGTGACCGTATCGTTCAAAACAAAGGCGGATCTCTCTAAACATGGTATTTATAAAATAATTACCTACGGGTTTGATAATAATGACGATTATGCTTACAATGACACATTAACTGCCAATATAGAGAATACTAAAATTGAAGAGCCATTAAGTGTATTCCCTAATCCGTTCAATGACAAGCTTACCATTACCGTTAACTCACAGATTGCAGATAAGCTTCAAATCTCAATCGCCAACGTATCCGGAGTAAAATTGTACAATATTGAAAAAGATATCTTAAGCGGGAATAACATATTTACCATCAGTGATTTCAGATTGATCCCTTCACTATATTATCTCACTGTGCATGGAACCACGATCAATAAAACAATTCCTATTGTAAAAATCAAGCAGTAGATTTGCAATACTTTTCTAAAATGATTGTTTGTAATCATGAATATTAATTTCAGATCAGCCTGAAAATAAAAGGATTTTTAAAAGTGTTTATTTTTGCTACATATAAAAACATATTAATATGTCAACTGTAACACCAAACAGAGATACCGCCCTTAAATTGTTTAAAAAGTACAATAAGTCGGAGAGCCTTCTTAGACATGCTCTCTCGGTAGATGCGGTAAATACAATAGATGTTTAAATATAAACCCCTGAGTAATCAGGGGTTTAGTCTCATTTCATACTTAAGAATAGAATAACAACTAAAGTGATGACAGCAATTAAGATCAAAACTTTAGTTATGATTCTTTCAGTTCGGAAAATTGCGGGGTGACTAAGATATATCTTAATCAGTTTAATTCTATCGGAAAGGTTCATTGTTCCATCCTTTCCCGCCAAAGTCTTAAACCCTCAACACCACACAAGAGAACAACCATTGAAAGAATGCAAAGGATGACAATTAAAGCAAAATTTGTTTTGCAGTAAATATCCAGAATCATCCAGATTAACAGAGCCATCATTCCTATTAAGCCTGCAATGATCATTAAATAGAAAACTACTTTTCCCTTAGGTTCTCTATTAAGATTGTCCTGAACATAACGTCTCCGCCCGATATCCGTTTTAGGATACCTTAGACGATTAAATAAGGCTTTCATGGTTAATTAATTGAATATTCCTGTTCAATTAATAACACAAATTCAGGCATAGCCAGAAGGTCAGAACCGACTTGGATAGTCCAGACAATTAAAGGTTCACAGGTTTCAACCTGAAAAGGATCTTTCAGGTTCTTTAAATAGAAAATTTCTTTTTGTTTCATGTCGTTGTCGATTTATAATTAATACTACAAAAAAGAAGCCTCAGAGAATTGAAACCGGAAAACCAACAACGACGAAGGAAAGCCGATAATCAAGCCCTGAGGCTATGACGCAAAGTAAGTAATTAAAAATGAACCGTCGTTGTTGGTTATTACAAAACTATTTAATTATTTCAGTAAATAAAAATTTATTTATTATCTGCCTGTAAATCAATAACATTCCTTATGTTATTAACAGGATGTTAAAAATATATGCAGAAATGTAGATACTTGTATTAAAATAAATAATATCTTTGGTTCATATTTCAATGGCTAATCACGCCTTCATGTAGCTAATGCTATGCGAAGGCGTTTTTATTTATACCTTATGGAGACATTAAAAACGCTCAGGGAAAAACACAATCTGTCACAGACAGTAATTGGAACTTATATTAAGTTACCAGCTAGTCAGATAAGCCTGTTCGAAAACGGGCAAACCCTGCCTGATTTAGAAGACTGCCTGATTCTTGAAAAACAATTCGGTGAACGCATTCAATGGGATGAAAAATTAACACCTGCTAGAAAATTTGAAGTTGTTCAGGCTATTATTGATCTGTCACAAAGGTATCCTATTGAAATGACCTTAGAATTTGCTTCCCGAATGTACAGACGGGAAAGTTATCCAGATAC
>JBARBF010000029.1:0-4446 GCA_049792755.1 Bacteroidales bacterium
TCGGAAATTGGAAATCGGAAGCCGGTAGTCTGAAGGAATACTTTTTACTCAAGTCTTCTGACTTCGTGAAGATAAGTTAGATAACTGTTATGCCTACAAGAATTACAAGGATAAAGGACATTGCCAATATGGCCGGTGTTTCCATAGGCACGGTGGACCGGGTTATACATAACAGAGGTGAGGTTGCAGAAAAAACGAGGATTAAGGTTCAGCGAATCCTTGAAGAAAATAATTACTCCCCAAATGTGATGGCACAGGTTTTAAAATCAAAAAAAAGATTACATCTTGTTTCCCTCCTGCCCGAATTTTCAGAAGACAATTCTTTCTGGAAAAAGCACCCGGCAGGTATGATCAAAGCTATTGAGGAACTTGATCCCTTCCCGTTAACGCTTAGCCAGGTTACATATGATATACAAAATGAAGAGGATTTTCAGAAAAAAACCGGTATTGTCCTCAGTCTTAAACCCGATGGTGTACTTCTTGCACCTATATTCAAGTCCGAATCAATCGTATTTTGCGCGCGACTTGCAGAAGAGAGGATACCATTCATCTTTATTGATGAGTTTATAGAAAACACAGGTTTCCTGGCTTATGTGGGAGAAAACATCTTCCGGAGCGGAAGAGTAGCCGGTCAACTTACAGACCTGGTCACTCCGGAAAAAAGTGACATACTTGTTGTAACCATAGCAAGAAACATCAGGAATGTTCATCACCTTACGAGCCGGACTGAAGGATATCTAGATTATTTCCGGAAACCTGGCAAAAACAAAGGAAGAAAGATTATTATAAACATTCCTGACCCTTTTGCCGATGACGTTAAGATTGCTCTGGACAAAGCATTTCTTGAAAATCCCGGAATCAGATCAATTTTCTTAACCGGCTCAAAATCATACCTTATTGCTCAGTACCTCGGGAATAGAGGATTAAAATCAATCGATATTATCGGATACGATCTTCTGGATTCAAATGTAAGTTTTTTAAAATCAGGCAGTATAAGGTTCCTTATCGGTCAGCGACCTGAAGAACAAACTTATAAAGGAATTAAGAAATTATTTGAATACCTGTCGCTTCATAAAATACCTGAAAAAATTGAGTATCTGCCGGTGGATATCGTTACATCTGAAAACGTTGATTTTTTCTTATGAATAATGAAATCTATGTTTATAATTTTTACCCCCTACCCGACCTTACCCCACGGGGGAAGGTGCAGAACAAAACCTTTCCCCCTTGTGGGAAACAGGAAAGTGGGTGAGCAACCTGACAATACTTATCACAGATGTCAATTATATGATAAAACTCGGTAAGTATTCCATCGGCCTTGGCGACAGGTTTGGTCACCAGGGAAGTGCTCAATTAAAGGCAATCATCGCAGCAGCAGAAAAAGGCATTGATATGACGCCTGTCTGGAACAAATCATACCGGGAACATTTTACAATTGGCACACGGCCAAATGATGTCAGGATTGAGGCTGACGTATCAATAAAAAATGCCGGATTTAAAAACCCTTATTTTGTCGATGCCGATCATATTAATATTGATACAGTGGATCCTTTTATTGAATGCTCCGATTTTTTCACAATTGATGTTGCATCTTATATCGGAAGGAAAGCAAGTGAGAAAGATATCGGGAAATTTTTGTCGGACGCAGGGAAGTACACGGGTGAACTGAAAATCCCGGGAATAAAATTGTCATTAAAGATTACAAAATCTCAAATCAGACAAATTTCTGAAAAGTATCTTTTTGCTGCTGCAAAAGCCAGGGATATATATGATAAAATTGAAAAGGTCAAAGGGAATGGCAATTTTATCACTGAAGTTTCAATGGATGAAGTGGCTCAGCCGCAAACACCTGTGGAACTCTTTTTCATTCTTAAGATGCTGGCTTCTGAAAACCTACCTGTTCAGACAATTGCACCCAAGTTTTCAGGAAGGTTTAATAAAGGTATCGATTATGTAGGTGATCCTCTGTTATTTGCTGATGAATTTGAATCCGATCTTTGGGTTATTGACTATGCTGTTAAGGAATTTGGTCTTCCTTATAACCTGAAAATGAGCATTCATTCCGGATCTGATAAGTTCTCTATCTATCCGTATATTGGTTCAATAATTAGAAAATACGACATGGGAATACATCTGAAAACAGCTGGAACGACATGGCTTGAAGAAGTGATTGGACTTGCAGAATCAGGCGGTGAAGGTCTCGATTTTGTTAAAGAAATTTATTTTAAATCGCTTGAAAATATCAAAGAGCTATGTGCCCCGTATTCAGATGTTATTAACATTAAAGTGTCTTCACTCCCTTCAAAACTGACAGTTTCCGGATGGAATTCCAGCAAGTTTTCAGGTTCTTTAAAGCATATTCCGGGAAGTCCGCTCTATAATCCGGATATGAGGCAACTGATACATGTTGCATATAAACTGGCAGCCTTTCGAATGAAAGATTATTTCAGATTATTGGATATTAATGAGAAAACTGTTTCGAAATGCGTTTTTGAAAATATTTATAACAGACATATCTGCAGGTTATTCGATATCAGATAAGGATCATCACATTGGTGCCTTCTCTCCTTTTATTGTTTTTGATTCTGTCTGATGCAGATCAAAGATCATAATTTCGTTCATCCCTTCTCTTAACCACGGCGAAGGGCAATAAAGTCTTTTTTGTGGTCCTATGTTCCAGTAACGCCCCAGATTGTGTCCATTGACCCAGACAATACCTTTTTTATAATTTGAAACATCTATATAAGTGTCGGAATATAGATCTCTTTCTCCCCGTGACAGTACAAAATTGCCTTTAAAAAAGACACCCGGTTTCTTAAGAGATTTCCCTGAGGATCTGAGATCCCAGATGTATTTTTTATCCATCGGCAGATTATATACCTGCCAGTTGACTAAAGTTGTTCCATTCAGAGTAACACTGTCAGTAATTCCTTTTCTGTCAATAATATTCTTACCATAATTTATATGTCCCATAGCTTCAACAAAGATTTCAAGAACGGGTACTTCCACATCGCTTAATGGGATATCAATTGAGTTTGTTCCCTCCCGTCTATCAAGGTTTCCGATGTAACTGCCATTCAGAAAAATCGTTGCATAATCATGGACATTCACAATAAGCTTCCCGCTTTTTTGTCCCTTCAGGTCAGTTTTATATAGGATAAAACCATGGTACTGACCATAATCTTCAAAAGTCCTGGGTTGAACCGATATGACCGGCTGAGGAAGATTATCCCAGACTGATGTAAATGGTTGCATTCCCATCGTTGTAATTACTATGGCAGGGATCGAATCGGGTATTGAAGGAAGTGTTTTCCCTTTGGGAAGATATGAGCTTATAAGTTTCCTTAAAGCCATATATTTAGTTGTAGGCTGGCCCTGTTCATTGATCGGAGCATCATAATCGTAACTGGTAACATCGGGTTCATATCCTTTACCTCCGGAATTGGCTCCTGCGGTGTATTCGAAATTGGTTCCGCCATGTATGACATAAAAATTAAATGATTTCTTATTGTCCATCAGGAATTTTACCTCCTTCAATAAGTCTGAAGTATCGGGTTTTGCCCAATTCTCGCCCCAGTGTGTAAGCCATCCGGGGTACGTCTCACTGCTGAAAACAGGTACTCCCGGATTTAATTTACCTGCAAGTGCGAAATCATCCGGTGAACTTCCGGAATCAAGACCTACCGCGCTTCCCGGGAGAGATCCTGCTTCCAGCATATTTTTTGTCGGACCATCTGCAGTGAATGTTGGAATGTTAATACCATTGGAGTCCCATACCTCTTTCAATCTTGAAAGATAATTTCTGTCAGTTCCGAAACTGCCGTACTCATTTTCAATTTGTAACATCAGTATTGGTCCTCCCCTGGTTATGAGAAACGGTTTGATCACTTCAGCCAGTTTTGCGATATACCGTTCTGCAGCTGCCATGTAACGGGGATCCATACAACGTAATTTAATATCAGGGATCCTTAAAAGATAAGGAGGAATTCCACCAAGGTCCCATTCTGCACAATCATAAGGACCTGGCCTCAGGATCAGCCACATCCCTTCTTCCTGAACAATTTTAAAAAATTCAGCCAGATTATGGTTCCCAGTTGTGAAATCATAAACACCTTCCTCAGGTTCCTGGTAATTCCAGAAAACATAAGCTGCTATGGTGTTGCAGCCCATGGCTTTTGCCATAACGATCATGTGTCGCCAGTATTCAACAGGTATACGGGCAGGGTGCATTTCACCGCTTATAATCTGAAAAGGCTGACCGTCAAGAAGGAATTCTGTGGTTCCTAATTTGAAATTATGTTTTGGTTTTTGAGCCCGGACAGAAAATGAAAAGAAAAATATTATTGTCACTAATGACAAACTAAGAAACCTCTTAATCATATTTATATCATGTATTTAACATCAAACTTTACACTTCGTCTCTCCGTCTCTTCGTCCCCTGTTGCG
>JBARBF010000030.1:0-2892 GCA_049792755.1 Bacteroidales bacterium
AAAAAGTAGGACCTTTATCGAAAGACTCATTGCAGAAAAAGAGAATCCGGATTATTTTGTTGAACTGATCAATAATATTCAAAAAAGGCATTTGGTTAGAGCAATCCCGAGTCCTCGGGATTAATCCATGGGTCGTAAGTTCTCCCGAGTACTCGGGATTACCTGGGGAGCCAAAGTGGACAAGAGGTTATTTTCAACCTCTTTTTTATTTTTAGACCCTTGTAACACCTTGGTAATCTTGAACAAAACTTGTATGGGTTCTGTGAAGGGGATGGTTGTAACTCTTCCTTTTTCTAAAACGAGTTTTTCAGAAAAGATGCAACTAAGGATTTTCCTTTTTGATGGCCCATCAGCCTCTTTATAAAACCCAGTGAGGTTCTCCAACATAGGTGGAAAAGCCAGTGGCTCTGATCATCTTTCACCGGAGTAAATTGACCATCCTTTGCCGAAATTAAGTGCTTGTTATTAAATTATTTATGATAATTGTAATTGAACCGGCCAGATATGGTCAAGGCAGCCGGTTTTTGCACATAACATCTCTCATGCTGTCAAAACGATGTCAGCCAAGATGATATATTCTGCAAAGATACAAAATATATGAGAAAGGCATGGCGTTTGTTTACAATTAGAAGAGCTGGAACTAAGGAACGGTGATCCCGATTTGTCGGGAGAACACTCCCGCTTTTAAAAGGTCCCATAAGAACAAAAAGATCATTCGAAACATGGCCTAAAATCAGCGCGATGGCTGTTTATTGGGTGGAATTAGGGAAAGATCAATTTATTACATAACTTAGATTCATATTTCAAACAATTGTAACTTTTACCAGATAAAAATAATAATGAAAAAGCTATTATTCTTATTTTTAATTACAGCCTCTTTTGAGGCATGCCATAAAGATGATTCTGCGATAACAGGATGGAATATCCTGTCATGCGATGAGATTATCTCCTCGCTGAATTCAGTATTCTTTACAGACAAAAATACGGGATATGCAACAGGATATAATGAGGGATTTGCAAGTGAGACTGGCTATTCGGCAATTGGCTTCATTTTAAAGACTACAGATGGTGGCAATACCTGGAGCTCAAAAAGAACCAATAATGAATCCATTGATTGGCTGGAAAATGTATGCTTCTCCAATACAAATTCAGGTTTTATTTTAGGTCAAAGACCTGAGACAGGAGCTATATTACTAAAAACGATTGATTGTGGATCAACCTGGGATCCTATAACACTTGATACTGCTAGACTTTTAACCTTGACATCGGCATGTTTTACAGATTCTAATACCGGATATTTAACAGGTTATAAAAATTCTGTTAATGGCTCAGAGTTGTATGGAACTATACTTAAAACAACTGACGGAGGCAATTCCTGGTCTGTTTTAAATGTAACTAACCCGAAAGGTTCACTCTTAAACTCAATATGTTTTCCTGAGGCAAACACCGGTTATATTGCAGGCCAGAATTTAACAAGCGGTTCTATATACAATGGAGTATTTTTAAAAACAACTGATGCCGGGGCAACATGGTCAAATCTCTCAACAACTATACAATGCGCTTACAAATCAATCTTTTTTACTGATAAATCTACCGGCTTTGGAGTTGGAGAAACTATTATTGGCACAGGTGAAAGCACACTCATTAAAACAACCGATGGCGGAATCTCATGGAATGAGGTGACATTACAGGATAAGCATATAACTCTTAACTCTATCTGCTTTGCTGATGCAAATACCGGGTATGCTGTTGGAGCAAACGAATACTCCTCATCAGGTCGCGCAGCAATCCTTAAAACAACAGATGGTGGTACATCATGGAAACTGACCGTTCTTAAAAATGCAGGTCCATTAAATTCAATTCAAATTTTCGACAAGGAAACAGTATATGCTGTCGGGAAAAATGGGACTATCATAAAAGAGACCACGAACCTTTAAATCTTTGCATGGTATCCTATTTGCAGAACTGGAAAAAAGGGACTGCTTTCTGCCGAAAGGCGGAGCATTTAATATTATTCAAATACCGTCTTCCCTTTGTGATGGCACTCATTTCGTATCTTCTCGAATTCTGTCCTGGCTGTCAGAAGTTTTTCTCCACTTTCAAGATTACATGACATTGTAACCGGATCAACGAATAAAACATCTCGAAGAAAGCATTTGTGGTTGAAACTAATCCTTTGAATCGCGTAAAATGTTTATCGGTTTTTATTGTTAGATCTAGTCCTCCCAATAACATCATTGGACAGGATTACTCCACTTCCGGGTATTTCTCTCTTAGGACTGCATTCAAATTATAGTCCAGGTCACAATTGTGGAAAAGCCAGTGGCTCTGATCATCTTTCACAGGAGTAAATTGACCATCCTTTGCCGGCATTAAGTGCTTGTTGTTAAATTATTTATTATAATAGTAATTGAACCGGCCAGATATGGTCAAGGCATCCGGTTTTTGCATTTGTTTTAGCATTAAAAGGTCCTTTAAATAGTTGCAACTTTCAGCAGTCAGGGGAGCACAAATTCAGGAGATAATCAGAGTTGTCTCCTTTTTTATGCTGTTGTGTTTTACATTTATATTTTATATAGCAACAGGTCTGATAGATATTATATCGGGCTTACTACAGATGTGAAAAAGCGACTTGAGGAACATAATAATCCTCCTCAATATAAAAAATATACTGCAAAACATTTGCCATGGGGACTAAAATTATTTTTTGAATGTTCTGATTCCAGAGGGAAAGGACTGATAATCGAAAGGTTTATCAAGAATCAAAAAAGTAGGACCTTTATCGAAAGACTCATTGCAGAAAAAGAGAATCCGGATTATTTTGTTGAACTGATCAATAATATTCAAAAAAGGCATTTGGTTAGAGCAATCCCGAGTCCTCGGGATTAATCC
>JBARBF010000031.1:0-13096 GCA_049792755.1 Bacteroidales bacterium
TGGCTATTCCTGTTCCTGCGCCATATTCAAGAGCAGTCATATGCTTTTTTAAAGGTATAAGTTTCTTTATCTGATTTGTAATAGATTCAGAACGATCCCAATGCATCGGGTTCTGGTCCCAATCGGCTGCTTTTATGTCAAATTCATTCATTGTGTTTTTCATTAATATAAGGATTGTTTAAGGTGATACTTGTTGCTAAAAGTCTTAAGAATTTCAAATCGAGATACTATCTAATCTTTAACGCATCTTACAGATGCCCCCCACTCAATAGGGTTTGTTCCTCTGGTGATCCCGGGACCTTTATAATTCAGCGACCAGAAACTCGCTCTATCAGAAGAGGTCGGACTTGAACTCCAAAATACGCTGACTTCCACAATATTCATAAATGTGGCTAAATCTCCACGATATCCCCCGGGAAGACATGTAAAACCACTATCGTTTGTTGCGTCGGTGTTGGGGTCTTCCCAATAAGTATTTCCAGATTCTTTCATCTTTCCACCCGCAACTTCGCTACCTCCAAAGTAAGTTTCGAGAATTGTCCATTCATCATCACCTGGTACATGCCATCCGGAAGGACAAAGTTTCATGGTGTTTACCGTATACCAGTTATACAATGCTCCATATGTGTTTTTATATTGGGATTCATCATTATTATACCAACAATACCCGGGAGAAGAAAGGAAATTCCATATTCTGTAACATTTTGCCAGGGGTATACTATTACCATCATTAAAAATGATAGTTCTCATGTTCTCTGTTGTCCAAATCTGAGATCCAATTCCTATAGTTTTATACACATTCCCTTCTATATCAGTCAAGGTTCCTTTCTCTCCTGAATGATCAACAGGAGTTGTAAAGGACAATTCATTACCATAGGCTGTTCCTGCCTTGTTAATAGCATAAGCTCTCACAAAATAAGTCGTATTCGGTTGGAGTCCGGAAATATGGCTAGTAAAACCCGTTGAGGAGGGAATATTTAACTCTGAAATCTTGTCATCCGATATAGTAGGTAATTGTTCTTTACTCCAACAGATACCTGTTTCTGATATTTCAGAATTGCCGGTTAATGTAATAATTCCGTTACATGATGCAGATACCGGAGTGATAAGTGTTATGCCAAATGTATTGATTTCAGGCGATATATTGACGTTTTCTTTTTTACAACCGGTCACACTTATTACAAATACTTCTAATACAGCAATCAGATATGACCAAATACTCTTTTCCATATTTTAGATTATTAAGTTATCAATATTAAAAAGAATGTATTTCCAACAGATATTGAAATGAAATGTATTCCTATTGTTATGCATCATGGCTATTTGCTTTTGTTTGATCGAATAGAATAGTAATTTAGTTCTTTTCTGCCACTTTTGAGTGCAACAATTCTGCAATTTTTTCAAATGTATCCATAACGATTTTGTTTGTCTGGCTGAAGACGCTTAACCCTTTTTCAGCAGCTTCTCCTACCTCCATTACTAACGGAATCTGACCAAGCAGCCAGGTATCAAACTCAACTGCTAATCTGTGACCACCGCCTTTACCAAAAATATAGTATTTTTCATCGGGATACTGCTCCGGGGTAAACCACGACATGTTTTCAATGATTCCCAGAACAGGAATTTTAAGATCGGGATTAGTAAACATTGAAGTGGCTTTCCGCGCATCATTGAGCGCTATCTCCTGGGGAGTAGTTACAATTATGGCGCCCGTCAGATTCAGTTTCTGAAGGGTTGTCAACTGGATATCACCCGTTCCCGGAGGAAAGTCTATGAACATATAATCTATATCGCCCCACTCTGTATTTTCAAAAAGTTGAGTGACAGCATTTGACGCCATCGGTCCCCTCCATATCAGTGACTGGTTACGTTCAACAAAAAAGCCGATTGACATTATCTTTACTCCAAACTTCTCAATGGGAAACATCATCTGCTTATCCCCAAAAGCTGTTACTTCAGGTTTTGCATCTTCAATACCGAACATCCTGGGTATGGAAGGGCCATAAATATCTGCATCGACAAGTGCTGTTTTATATCCGTCACGCGCAAATGCGATCGCCAGGTTTGCAGCTACAGTCGATTTGCCTACTCCACCTTTTCCCGATGCTACAACAATAATGTTTTTAACCCCGTCCATGGGGATTTTTTCGAATAATTGACTCATAATTAGTCTTTTTTTTAGATTTTATCTGTTGTTTGCTGAAATTAAGATCTGTATCATTTTCTGTAGCAGCTTTGTTTCAAAGATTGCAGTAGCATTCATCGTTTCTTATATCCGGTTAGTCAAATAATTCAATTATCAATTAAATTTAAATGATAGTTTTATTATATCAGCAGCATCTGAGGACCTGTGGATTCTCCGGTATTCCAATATCTTCTCCATTCCGACCCTTATATTTTTTTTCAGGGTCATACACAATTCCTAACTTATCAAGTAAAGGTTTAACCGCTACCTGGTGAGTTTGTAAACCTATATCCCATGGATCGTACCCTAAAAGAAGCCCCGCAAGTTCCTCATAAGTTAATACCGGAATACCGTATCCATTTTCGCCATAAGTTTTGCCTTCCATTTCGGCAATTACATATTGCCAGCGGTCGAGGAAATAAGTACAACCCGGGCAGTTGGCTATGATCAGATCCGGTTTATAAGGGAGCATAGAATCGAGTTTCTTTTTTGAATTAGTTATAGAATAAGATCTGTTCGATTTAAGCAGATATTGTCTGAAGCCGAAACCGCAACAATGACGCCGTTCAGGATAGTCAACCTGTTGACCGCCCCATTCATCTATTAATCCTGCGAGTACATACGGATATTCAGCACCTCCAATACCTTCCAGTGGAAATATCTTGGCATAATGACATCCGATATGATCAACAATTTTAAGAGGTTCTCCGGTACTTTCATTTTTCAATTGCAAGGTTATTTTTTCAGCTATCTCTTTGCGAAACTTATAGATAACATCGCTGGCATGCACAATATTTTTTGGTATTGAAAAAGTCATACCGGTAGCCCGTTTTAATGCATCACGTGTTTCTTTTTCTGTTTCCGGGAAATGCTTCCATGTATCCAGCGTTTCAATATAGAGCCCAAAGGAGGTAACACAAGAGACAACAAAATTATCATAACCGGCTTCATTCATCAGAGCAAACTGACGGGCAATAACTGTCATGGTTGTCTCAAGAGGAATAAGTCCCGAATGATATGCAATGCCGGTACAGGTAGTTTGTCGGGCATCATCGTAAATGTCTTTTCCAAGGATATTACGAAGAATATCAATATATAAATTTTCAGCTGCCGGGAAAAAGTTCTGCCTTATACAGCTTCTGGCAAAATAATAATGATCATCAGCTATCTCTTTCTGGTATGCTGCCCAAATTTCATTTTTTCTTCTATTCATTGTACAGATATTTGAAATAATCATCTTTTCCACCTTTGAAATCAATGTTAAGTTCTTTTGCCTTTTCCGAGGAATCTTTTTCGATCTTTTCCAATCGCATGGTGCCACATGTCTCATCAAATATTTTTTGAAGGTCATCGAGCGATTTCTGTGATATGTGTCGAAGTGTTCCGGACTGGTTCTTATTATAACTCGTGCCCAGGCGTTCTAACATCGATTCCCGGTTCCCTCTCAGCCACTTCCATACAGTTCCCTGTTCCGGGTACATCTCATTATCAACTTCATCAATATATACGCAATATCCATATTTAAGGATATGATCTCCTACAGTACGTTTAATGGCCAATTGTTTTCTTCCCTGATGACTTTCAGTAAACTTTCCTGTTTCAATAGATAGAGCCCGTAATGCCTGAATAACATAACCAGGCGTATTGCCCCGCGGACACCGTGTTTTGCACGACAAACATTCCCCGCACATCCATATTTCGTCTCCTTTCAGCAGTTTTTCCAGTTCACTTTCATCACTTTTTTGGACTGTATCCACAATTCTGCGAGGATCGTAGTCACTTACTTCTGCGGCGGGGCAGATTGCGGTACAAACACCACAATTAAAACATGATTTCAACCCTTCAATGTAGCGGATATCCTTCTCAAGTTGTTTGTATAAGTCTTTCATTGTTTATATTAATTGTATGGAAATACTTATTATCTGATTACATAGTGCCTTTTAATTATTTATACGGAAGTATTGTAAACAACAAAACTTTCTTTCTTTACCTTCAGAAATTCAGCCATTACGTCACACTTAACCATTAAAAGAAAAAACACACGATCATCATTTAATTGAACCAAACCTTCAAGGTTCCCCTGTCCTTTAGAAATTATAAGATCGGCTTCTTTAAAAGAGTTTTGCAGCGTTTTTCCAGATTTGTGAAGAATGGTGGAAGGTGCATCATATTCGTTTGAGATTACTCTGGCTATATTACTCATTCCTACATATTCTGCATCCTCCATTGTGGCATCGTTAATTATTGGAGCCCCTCTAACTACATAAATCACCTCAGGGTGTATAATGGTTTTGATGAAGAGTTTGTCGAAAACTATCTCTCCTGCATTATCACCCAGGTATAAAACAGTTCTTCCCTTTTCAAGTCTTCTTTTCAGTTCTGTTGAATGGTCAATTGCAAATTCTGATATCATCACCCTGTCAATGGTCTCCTGTAAATTGAATTTCTCATTTGCTGCAAAATCGATGATGTTTCCTGCTATAGCGAGCCTTAAAGCAGTATCGAATGGGTCCTTAGATCTCAAAATCAACTTATTAAGATCGGGCCACATTTTTAAAGCGAGGTCGTTATATTTCTTTTTCGCTTCCTTGTAAGGATCATTGTTATGAGAATAACCTCGTAACAGAATATGAAGTTCTCTGGCAAATTCAGGAGATGTTAATTTGTCCTGATTTTTCTGATACAAACTGAGCATATCGTGCGTGAAAAAAGATTTTGCTTTGTTGGAGATATTTTCTTTTTCAAGCAATTTCTCAAATGCCCTGACGAAACAAAAGAAACAGCGGTAATCGGAAATCATCAGCGTTTTATTTTTGCGAAGTACATTGCAAACGAACGATACAAAAAGTGAGGCCACTTTCCAAAAGGTACAATTATTAATGCCCATTGAACAAGAATTGTCAGATGGAAGAGGTATAACCATATATTTTTTTCGATCAGGCCGGTATCAATGAAAAGGCGAACAATGAAGGCAGTCAGTCCCATTAAAAACAACCATATAACAAACATCCAGTCGGATGGCTGTGAAAACTTGCTCATCTCTTTATGCTTTTTGAAACGGGCTGACATGAAATCAATGGTAATTATAAATATAATTATGCTCATTACATATCCAAGCACTATAACGAACAGGTTATCGTTTGAAAACCAGTCCAGAAAAACGGTGGTAAATAGTAGCCCAAGGTACCCGATTACAAGAATAAAATGTTCCAACCATCTTAACTGATTATCATCGCATCCCAGAGATCTTTTTTGGGTAAACATATGAACAATTAAGTCGCCGAATCCGGTAAGATACTTAATAAGAGCAACCTTAATTTTAGGTTTCACGATAATCAGCCACCACATTCTTATAATATTTGGCAACAGGATAAATCCAAAAACAGCAGCAATGGCTATTATTTCAAAAATATGACCTATATGCATGATAGACTCGATATTGAATTTTTCCAGGACACTGAATATTAAGACCCCTATAGCTGCAATAATAAAACCTATTATTGTTAGTGGAAGCGATCTGTATAATAAACCTGATAGTTTTGTCCAGTCATATTCAGTTGTGAGCCATCGTCTGAGTGACATCATTAATTCTCCCGGGTTTGCTTCCTGGGGGCAATGAGTGGAGCACTCGCCGCAATAATAGCATAGCCAGGGTTTCAGCGAAGATTTAATATCGTCTTTCAGCCCTAAAACGCTGAATCTCAACATTTCTCTGGGGAATGAATCTTCTTCAGTTGATAATGAGCAAACCGCAGTACAATTCCCACAGTTATAGCATGCGTTGAAATCGAATGCCCCATACTTCTTCAATTCTTTTCCGAATTCAGTATTGATCGCAGCCATTATTTTTTTACTTTATAAGAGAAATACGCATCCATATCATCAACTGCGCCTGTTTGCACAAAACCATATTTTATCAGCGACATAAGGTAATAAACAACTTCGTGTTTAGGCATATTGATCTTTTTTGTCAATTCTTCAATTGTTGAGTCACCTTCCTGAAGAGCTTCCAGTATTGCTTTTTTAATCTTAATGAATTGTTTCAGGTTATCTTTTGCTGCCTGAGATACTTCTCTTTTTTCCCTAAGGTATTTATATGTTTTTCCTTTCTCGATTTCCATAATATAAATTTGAATAATTGTACATAGTTACTCTTTTTCTGATATTTGCCTCTCCCCAACCCCCCGCCGAGGGCAGGCTCTCCCCCAGGAGGGAGGGGCTAAGACACTGCATGTTATTTAGTTACCCCTTTCGCTCCTGGGAGAAGAGGGCCAGGGGGATGAGGTAAAAAAGTTCTTAACCCGCCAGGGCATCAATCATACTTTCTATTTCTTTGTCTGAATAGGCAACTAAATTAATTGCATTTACCTGGCATACCGGCAGGCACATACCACAACCTTTGCAAACAGAATCATTTATTGCCGCTATTTCCTTCTTCTCATCCTTGATCATCCTGACAGCATCAAAAGGGCATGCTTCAGCACAGTCTCCGCACCAGGTGCATCGATCCCTTTCTACTTTAGCAATAATAGGTTCGATTTCAAGTTCTCCTTTACTGACATAGGAGAAAGATTTGGTTGCAGCAGAGAGTGCAGAATTAACAGACTCCATTATATTTTTGGGTCCCTGACATGCTCCGCAAATAGTTACCCCGTCGATGACAGTTTCGACCGGACGAAGTTTCATATGGATCTCATTTAAAAACCTGTCTCTGCCTTTAGGAAGTTTAAATAGCGTGGCAACAGAATTATCTGCTCTGGGCACCATTCCCGTTACGAGTACTATAAGATCTGTTTCGACAGAGAGTTCCCGCTTAGAAGTAAGGATATCATTGATCCTTACAATAGTCTTACCTTCCTCTTTCAGAACCAGTGGAGGGTCATCTTCATACGCCTGCATGTAAATATCCCCTCCTTTCAGAGATTCGTGGTATAAGACCTCTTGTTTTCCGTATGTTCTTATTCCCCTGGTAAAGTGATAATTATTTATGTCCTTAAACTTGTTTTTTGTGTGTATTGCTGCAAAAATAGCCGAGGTACAGCAATACCTGGAACAATATTTATTTTCACCGTCGACCTGACGGCTTCCTACACAATATATATATGCTATATTCTTTATCTCTTTTCCTTTGAAAATCAGCTTTCTGTCATTCAATTCGATTATCCGCTTAAATTGAGGCAGGGTTACCACATTTTCAAAATTATCATAACCGAACTCTCCTTTTGAAGGTGTATAAGAGTCGAATCCGGTTGCCATCAGAACTGAACCTACATTTATTTCAATTGTCTCTTCTTTCATAGAGAAATCAACGCTCGGGCAGATCTTTTCACACTCACCGCAACGCGTACAGTTTTTAATATCTATTACAGGCTCCTGAGGATATTCGCTTGGAAAATTATGATAAATTGCTTTTCTGTCAGTAATATCAAAGTTGAAATTATCAGTAACTACAACAGGACAGACATTAATTGCCTCCTGAAGTTTTCCCTTATGACATTCTTCTTTGATATAGCGGGGTATTTTGTTTATTTTCAGCTTGAAATCGCCTATACATCCGGTACTCGAGATAACTTCTGATCCTGTTAATAAGGTTATATTGTCCCGTCCAATGAGGTCATTATATAATTTGGTTATAACCTCCTTTCCTGTTTCCCTGGTAGTAAATAACAGATTCCATTGTGCAACCCGGCCGCCGATGAAATGTTCCCTTTCTATAAGGGTTACAGGACATCCCATGTCTGACAGTTCAATAGCTGCCCGCATTCCTGCAACGCCGCCACCGATTACAGCAACGGCCTTTTTTGAAGTGATTATAGAAGGATACAAAGATCTAGCAAGGACTGCTTTAGCAACCGCCGCTTTTACCAAACGGATTGCTGTTTCAGTCGCCCCTGTTTTATCGTCGGAATGAGCCCATGAAGCCTGTTCCCTGATATTTGCATGGACGTAGTTGTATTTATTCAAACCGGCTCTTTCCGCCACCGCCCTGAAAGTTGTAAGGTGGAGTTTCGGTGAACATGACGCAACAACCACCCCGTCAAGCTGATTTCTTTTAATGTCATCAACCATCTCTTTCTGGTTGGCATCGCCGCAGACAAACATTCTGGTTTTTGCCAGGAAAACACCTTCATCATTTTCAATTGATTGCTTCACTGTTTCAACATCCACATAATCGGAGATGTTTCCACCACAATGACATATATAAACACCTATTTTTTTGTTCATCAGTTCCGGATTAAATAACTTATTGCTTCAGCAGATGCAGATCCTGCCGATAGAATAGAGTCAGGAATATCCATTGGTCCCGTTGCTGTACCTGCTACAAAAACTCCTCCGATACTTGTTTTTGCAGGACTTGCCAGAGGATCGGCCTGATGAACAAAGTTGAACTGATCGAGTTCCAATTCTCCATCAGCGAAAATCAGGTTACTGTCTGTATTGGGAAGAACTCCAACAGACAATACTATCATATCGTGTTCAGCCTCCTTAACTATGTTTTCATTAATATCTTCATAACGCAAAATCAGATTTCCATCCTCTTTTTCCTTAATCTTTCCAATTTTGCCTTTTACAAAGTTCACACCCATTCCCTTTGCCTGGTCATAAAATTCTTCAAATCCTTTACCAAACGATCTGATATTAAGATAATAAATTGTTACATCGGCCATAGGAAGAGCTCCCATAAGCAATTGAGCCTGTTTTATTGAATACATACAACAAATCTGTGAGCAGATAGGATTACCTACAGTGGCATCTCTTGAGCCTGTGCATAGCACATAAGCAATCCTGTCCGGAACCTTACCGTCTCCCGGTCGTAAAATTGTGTTGAATGGCCTGGTTGGAGCCAATTGCCTCTCCATCTGCATTGATGTAAGCACATTTTTATAGGTCCCGTATCCGTACCTTGGTATTTTTAAAGGGTCGAACAGGTTGAATCCTGTGGCAATAACAATTGTTTTTATATCGATCTTATAAACTTCTGTTTCCTGAGTAAAGTCAATACATTTTGTAGGACAGACCTTTTCACAGGCGCCGCATAGTGTACAGTTTTCAATATCTATTGCTGCAATCCTTGGACTTGCAATACTAAACGGGATAAATGCGGCTTTGCGTCCAACAAGATTATATTGGTACTGGTCCGATACTAAAACCGGACATGCCTGTTCGCACAGCTGGCAACCTGTACAATCTTCTGCAATTACATATCGGGGGTTTTTGATAATCCTTGCATCGAAGCGGTTATCAGTTTTTTTTGCTATTTTTCTTACTTCGCTTCCCGTAAGTATAGTTATTCCGGGATGCCTTGAAATTTCAGATACTTTTGGGGTTGTGATGCAGGCAGAACAATCGAGTGTCGGGAATACTTTACTTAACAAAATCATTTTACCTCCGATGGAAAGATCTTTTTCGACTAATAATATCTTAAATCCATTGTTGGCCAAATTCAAAGCAGCTTCTCCGCCGGCAATTCCACCTCCAATAACAAGTGCATCAAACGAGGCATTTATTATTTCTCCCTGCATGATTATGAATTTGAATTTTTAAGTAAATATTCATTAAAACTTTTCATCTGTTTCACGAATGATTCGCTGCAGACAGAACAGATTGCAGCCATTCTCAAACGTGCAGGTTCTATATTTTTTTCTTTCATTAATTCATGAGTACGACCAACTATTTTCCCTGTCTTATCTGTGCATGATTCACCATAGGGGCAATCACTGCCGTCAGCGGCAATAAATACCCCGTCAAAACCCTGTTCAAACGCATGTAATATCCATCTTGATTTTACACCGCTTGAACAGGGTATTGAAATTGTATATACCGTTGGAGGATAATGCAATTTAAGTAATCCCGCCATGTCGATGGCGGGATCGGATATCTTTTCAGTAGAGAATACCAGGATTCTGGCGCTTTTGGTACTTACAGCTGTCATGCCTATTATTCAATTTTTCTTCATAAAAACTCTGAAAAAGCCATTTTCTTCTATGGTACCAAGATACTCATGACCCTGTTTTCCACACCATTTTGGAAGATCCGTCTTGGTACCTTCATCTGCAGATAATACTTCCATAATATCTCCATGCTTAATAGTGCCAACTGCTTTTTTTGCTTCCAGGAGTGGCCCTGGGCATGCAGTACCTCTCGCATCGACTATTTTTGTAACCTGTAAGGTTTTTAATTCATCTGAGTTCATAGTTCAATTTTTAAAAAGCAGATAATTTGCTTCATGATTTCTTTAAGAACTTGTCTTTCATATTTATTAAATGAACAAATTCACATCAGCTTCCTGAGTTGCTGTAATATAAGCTCCGATTCCACAGATATCATCAGCAATGTCAATGAAGTCATCGAGTTTTTCACCTCCCCATATCTTACCTGCAAGACCGCAAATATGAATTTTAACATCAGAGATAGTTTTACATTCTCTGAAAAATTCGACCCACGTCTTTACTTTCAGATTTTTTAATGATTGCAAAAACTCAGCTTTCATACCAGGGTTCTCAGCCATCTGAAGTTTATCCGGATTGTCTCCGATATCTTTTCTGAATGCTCTTGCACCCTGCAACAAAACATAGATGTCAACTTTCATATCATCAGCTACTGCGCCGCTAAGAATAATCCCTGCAGCTGTCAGTTTATCAACGCTTCCTGAAAAAAGACCCAGGCACATTTTTTTCTGTTTCATGGCGATAAAGTTTTTATTGTTAATTATTTCACAAAGGAATGTATTAGTTAGACCTAATTAGTGATAACCGGTGTGAAACTTCTTAAACTATATTGTGATATACATCACATTATTACTAACTTTACAAAATGGAGAATGATTGTAATTTATGTGCTATTAAGTCCAAAGCTGTATCAAAACTAAGTGCAGAAGAGATTGAAAAACTTTCATTCAGTTGCGCACTGGTAAAATTTCGTCATGGAGATTCTTTAATAAGACAGGGAACTTTCTCCACCAATGTAGCCTATATGAGAAGCGGATTGGCTAAAATACATATAGCGGGACCATATCATGAGCAAATTGTCCGTATTGTAAAGGCCCCCAGTTATCTTGGGCTGCCAACGACTTTTGGCGATAAAATAATTCAATATTCAGCTACTGCCATTGAGCCTTCTGAAGTATGTTTTATTGATATCGATACATTTCGCTACCTGCTCAAAGTGAATCATGATTTTTCATATGAAATTCTTCTAGAGGTATGCAGGAATGAACTGGAAGTTTTTCACAGGTGTGCCAACCGGACACAAAAACAGATGAGAGGTAAAATAGCAGATGTTCTGATTGAGTTGTCTGAACGGATTTATAACTCCGACATTTTTAAAATACCTTTAACACAGGAAGATCTAGGAAATCTAGTTGACTCAAGCAGAGAAAGTGTTAGTCGTGTACTGACTGAATTCGAAAAGGATGGTATAATTAAACTCTCCGGAAAAAATGTTGAAATTATCAACAAGCATTCCCTATCGCTGATCAGTGCAAACGGGTGATTTTATTGATATAGTTAAATTGGAAAGAGTCGGCTGACATTGTTAATCCTGATGTAACTTCTCTTAGATTCATAACCCCTTTATTAAGCTAAAGTACATAAGTTAATTTGTATAGATTCTAAATAACTGGCATTTATCAGATTGTTAATTAATTAACAGTAGATGTTTTATCATTCTTTTAATCAATACATTTATTTATGTATATATATGAATTAAAGGTCGATTTTTTTTTCCTAGTTTTGGGATAATATAATACTTAATGAATGACTAGCAGGAGAGATTTTATAAGAATTTCAGTAATGGGAGCCGGTGCTCTGGCAATAACAAGGGGAGCATTTGGTACGGCTAGATTACTTTCCTCCCCCGATGAAGTAAAAAAACTCAAAGTAGATCTTAAGAGGACACCCACTTATTGTGAAGTGTGTTTCTGGAAATGTGCAGGATGGGTTTACAAAACTTCTGAGGGTAAGATCTGGAAAATCATAGGCAATGACGAAGATCAGCATTGTAATGGACGCTTTTGCCCGCGAGGTACAGGTGGTGTTGGTATGTATTATGATGAAGACAGGTTGAAGACGCCTCTCATTAGAGTTCAGGAACGTGGTAAACAGGTTTTTCGCGAGGCATCATGGGATGAAGCACTTGATTATATTGCAGCTAAAATGAAGGAGATTTCTTCAAAATATGGTCCTGAAAGTATGGCCCTCTTCACTCACGGTTCAGGCAGTGCATATTTTACAAATTTATTAAAAGCATATGGTTCATCAAATATAGCTGAACCCTCCTATGCACAGTGCCGCGGACCCCGGGATGAAGCCTTTCTTGCAACATTCGGAGAAGAAGTTTACTCACCCGAAGTAACAGATATTCGGGATACAAAATGCCTGGTACTGATTGGAGCTCATATTGGTGAGAATATGCATAATGGTCAGATACAGGAAATGTCGGATGCAATTGATAAAGGAGTTACGTTAATTACGGTAGATCCAAGGTTTTCGACTGCTGCCGGAAAATCTAAGTATTGGCTTCCTGTTAAACCTTCTACCGATATTGCTTTGCTTCTGTCATGGATACATGAAATAATCTATAACGATTATTACGATAAAAACTATGTCGAAAAATATTGCAGTGGGTTTGATAAACTGAAAGAACACGTCAGGGATTTTACTCCCGAATGGGCGTATGGGATTACAACCATTAAACCAGATCTGATCCGGAAAACTGCAAAGGAGATGGCTAATGCCTCTCCAGCTGTCTTAATCCATCCCGGAAGACACGTTACGTGGTACGGGGATGATACCCAGAGGGTCCGGGCAATTGCGATATTAAATGCTCTCCTTGGCTCATGGGGCAGACGCGGAGGTTTTTACAGACCCGCTAAATATGATGTGCCATCAGCCAAAATACCGAAATACCCTG
>JBARBF010000032.1:0-52935 GCA_049792755.1 Bacteroidales bacterium
TTATCTGATATAATATGCACATCATCGAATGCTGTTCAGATTGTTGAGTCACTTCCGAAAACGGAAAAAATAATATTCGCGCCTGACCGTAACCTTGGAAACTATGTACTGAATAAAACAGGGCGTGATATGGTAATCTGGAACGGAACATGCCATGTTCATGAAGAATTTTCACTGGAAGCAATTCTTGGATTGAAAAAAGAGAATCCCGATGCAAAAATTATTGTTCATCCGGAATGCGAATTGCCGGTGAGACTTATTGCTGATTACATAGGTTCTACTTCTTCATTGCTGCAATTCACCAAAGAAGACAAAGGAAATTGCTATATTGTGGCAACTGAAGCTGGTATTATTCATCAGATGAAAAAAGAGAATCCGGGAAAGACTTACATTCCAGTCCCTCCGATTGATTCAACTTGCGGATGCAGTGAATGTAGTTTTATGAAACTGATAACTGTTGAAAAAATACTAAATTGTCTTAAAAACGAAAAACCTGAAATTTTTATTGATAATGATATCATTATAAGAGCAAAAAAGCCTATAGAAAGAATGATGGAAATCTCTGAAAAACTCGGTCTATAAGTCATGAAAAGAATTATTATTTTGATTTTTTTTATTTTAATCTGTAAAATCTCCATTTCGCAGGAAAATGAGAGTTTAAAGGATGGTTATCAGGTATTTAAATACCCAAATGGAGCTGTCTCGAGTGAAGGTTTGATTAAAAATGGAAAGCCGGAAGGATTATGGAAAAGTTTTTATGTTACAGGAATTAAGAAATCTGAGGGAAGAAGAACAAATTTTCTTCTTGATAGTATCTGGCTTTTTTATGATCAGGCCGGAGATACCACTGAAAAAATCAATTATCTGTACGGGAAAAAGAACGGGTGGTATTATAAATATAAAAAGGATCTGTCAAGAGGGGTTTATATCTGGTCAAAAGAACTTTTTGCAGCTGATAAAAAAGAGGGAACTGCGTATTTGTTTTTTGCAGATGGGAAAATACAACAGATTTTCACC
Source organism: Bacteroidales bacterium (assembly GCA_049792755.1). Lineage (GTDB taxonomy): Bacteria > Bacteroidota > Bacteroidia > Bacteroidales > VadinHA17 > LD21. The sequence continues at coordinate 1,018 of JBARBF010000032.1, forward strand.
TATAGCAGTGGGAAAAAAGAGGGCCTTTCAAAAGAATATGATAAAGATGGAAATATTATCACTCTTCTTGAATATACAAACGATTTTCTAGTCAGCAGGGAAAGAATAAACAGAACTGACAAAAATAGTTTAAAACAGGGTGACTGGAAAGAATTCTATCCAAACGGAGGAATCAAATCAGAAAGGACCTTTAAAGATAATCTGATGCATGGTTATTATAAAGAATATGACATCCATGGAAAACTGGTTCTTACAATGCTCTATGAAAATGGTGCGGTAGTGAAATCGAGAGTGGAAGATGAACCGGATATTGAAATAGTCAACAAACATGATCAGGATGGTAAACTGATTTATAGCGGACCATATCGTAATAAGGTACCTGTAGGTGTCCACAGAGAATATGGGAAAGAAGGAAAGGTCACAGATGCATTTATTTACAATGATAACGGATTACTCCTTTCTGAGGGAATAGTTGATGAAGCCGGAAAGTATAACGGAAAATGGAAAGATCTCTTTTCTGATGGAAAAATACTGGCTGAAGGACAATATACAGATAGCAGACGAACAGGACAATGGAAATTCTACAACACCAGTGGAAAAATTGAACAAACCGGTTCATATAACAGCGGAAGACCTGATGGATTATGGAACTGGTATTATGACAACGGAGCACTGCTTAAGGAGGAAGAATACTTCCAGGGACGACGGGACGGTGCATCAACAGAATACTCAGTAACCGGGGATATTATTGCCCAGGGTCAGTACTCTGACGGAGAGAAAAACGGTCAATGGAAATATAAGACAGGCGACCTGACCGAGGAAGGAAAATATATTATGGGTCTTAAAGACGGGATCTGGAAATCATATTATGCTAATGGCAAGATGAAATTTAAAGGAAACTTTGTTCAGGGCAATCCCGACGGGCAACAATTTTTTTACTATGAGAACGGAAAGACGAAAGAGGAACAATACTTTCAGATGGGTCTGAGACAAAAAACCTGGAAAAAATTCAGCGAGGAAGGTATTCCAATTCTGGTAATTTCTTATAAAGATGATATGGAGATAAGTATAAATGGTGTTAAAATTAAGCTTCCTGAAAGCGATACAAAGCTTATAAAATAGGTACTTTGAATTATGGAAGAAAACATCAACATCAGAAAAGATATTATTACACCAAATGATAAGGAGTTCGAGAAACAATTAAGACCTCTGAATTTTGACGATTTTAAGGGACAACGGCAGGTAATTGAAAATCTGGTTGTATTTGTGACTGCTGCAAAACAACGTGGGGAATCTCTCGATCATGTTCTTTTACATGGTCCTCCGGGATTAGGTAAAACAACCCTTGCCACAATAATAGCGAACGAATTACAAGTTAACCTCAGGGTTACTTCAGGTCCGGTGCTTGATAAGCCGGGTGATCTGGCAGGATTACTTACAAACCTTCAGGAGGGAGATGTACTTTTCATTGATGAAATTCATCGCCTGAGTCCTGTCGTAGAAGAATATCTTTATTCTGCTATGGAGGATTTCCAGATTGATATAATGATTGATAAAGGACCTAGCGCAAGAAGTGTCCAATTAACACTTAATAGCTTTACACTTATAGGGGCAACAACCAGGTCGGGGCTTCTTACCAGTCCTTTAAGAGCCAGGTTTGGAATTAAATTTCATCTTGAATATTATGATCATGAAATACTCACAGGTATTGTTAAAAGATCGGCAGGTATACTTAATATAAGAATTGATGACGAGGCAGCTGTAGAAATTGCCAGAAGAAGCAGGGGAACACCAAGAATTGCCAATGCTCTGCTTAGGAGAGTAAGAGATTTTGCACAGGTAAAAGGTTCAGGTGAAATTGATATAGATATAACGCGATATGGCCTGAAGGCGCTGAATATTGACCAACATGGTCTTGATGAAATGGATAATAGAATTCTTTCAGTAATAATAGAGAAATTCGGTGGAGGACCTGTTGGACTAAATACTATTTCTACCGCAGTAGGAGAAGAAAGTGGAACAATAGAAGAAGTATATGAGCCTTTTTTGATAAAGGAAGGATACCTGAAAAGAACTCCGCGAGGAAGGGAAGCAACAGAGCATGCGTATAAACATTTGGGAAAACAATTCGGGCTTAATATGCCGGGTAAGCTGTTTTAAAAATGAAATCATATAACCACAAAGCGCACAAAGAAGGCTCAAAGTACACAAAGACAAAGCATTATACTTGAAATCTTTGTGACCTTTGTGTATCCCGAGTACTCGGGATTGTGACCTTAGTGGTTAAAGAATTTTTTTAGTTGAAAACATTACTGATTTTTTCCAGACCTTTTGTATTTAGAATCTTGATTTTTCTACCATTAAGTTCTACCAGTTTATCCGATTTAAATTCAGATAACAGTCTTATAACTGATTCTGTCGCGGTGCCTACTATATTGGCAAGCTCTTCACGTGTAAGCGAGATATTAAGAAAATTTTCATTATCGAGACCAAAATCATTAACAAGAAAAAGAAGAACCTCCGCAAGACGCTCCCTTACTGTTTTTTGAGCAATATCAGTAATGAATGAATTGGCTTCCCCTAATTCATGACAGGCAAGCTTAAGTAGTTCCAGTGCATAAGCAGGATTGGTCTTAATAAACGATGTCAGAATTTCTGAAGGAATAAAACAAACCTGGCATTCTTCTATAACTTTTGCAGAAGTACATGCAAGCTCATTGCTCAGAACACTGCGGTAAGCAATAATATCTCCTTTTTTAGCAAACCTGATTATTTGTTCTTTGCCATCAAAACCTGTTTTAAAGACTTTAATAATACCACTGTTTACACAAAAAAACCCACTTATACGGTTACCTTCCTGATAGAGAATATCACCGCGTTTATAATGACGGAAATCTTTTTCAAAGTTAAGAACCTCAACTTCATCAGATGTAAGATATTTGAAAATCGACCCGGATTCAAGCGAACAACTGTCACAAAGCGGGACGTGTATTTCTTGCTGTTTCATTTCGTCTCCTTAATTCTTTATTAATCTGCAAAGGTTAACACTCTCGTTATTTAAATGTTCATATTCTTTAAAATGCTGTTTTGAACTGTTCCAGGAATCTCAGATCATTTTCAAAATACAAACGCAGATCATTTACTCCATATTTAAGCATTGCTGCACGTTCAATACCCATTCCAAAAGCATAACCAGTATATTTCTTACTGTCAATATTGCAGGATTCAAGAACATTTGGATGTACCATACCACAACCTAAAACTTCAAGCCAGCCTGTATGTTTACAAACATTACAACCAATTCCACCACAAATTTTGCAACTGACATCCATTTCTGCAGATGGCTCAGTGAAAGGGAAATAGGAAGGTCTCAGCCTGATTTCCGTGTCCTTTCCAAACATCTCTCTTGCAAAGAATAGTAAAGTCTGTCTGAGATCGGCAAAAGAAACATTTTCATCAATATATAGACCTTCAACCTGATGAAATATACAATGAGCCCTTGCTGAGATAGCCTCATTGCGGAATACTCTGCCTGGTGAAATGGTACGAATAGGAGGTCTTTGATTTTGCATTACCCTTACCTGTACCGAGGATGTATGAGTACGGAGTAAAATATCTTCAGGGCTGGAATCTTCAGATGAAATCCTGGATATATAAAATGTATCCTGCATATCTCTGGCAGGATGCTCGGGAGCAAAATTTAGTTTTGTGAATACATGGTCGTCATCTTCAATTTCGGGTCCTTCAGAAACAGTAAAACCTATTCGGGTAAATATATCAATAAGTTCATTTCTAACAATAGAAATGGGATGGCGCGATCCTATTAAATATGGAAAGGAAGGTTTTGTAAGATCTGTACTATAAGATATTTCTTCCCGGCTTAATAGTTCGGTTTTAAGAAGATTATATTTTTCCTGTGCATTCTGTTTAAGAAGATTAAGCATCTGGCCAATCTCTTTCTTTGAGGAAACAGGTACATTCTTAAAATCTTCGAATAGATCTGAAAGTAAACCTTTTTTGCTAAGGTATTTCAAACGGAAGAGTTCCAGTTCCTCAGGATTTTTCACCGATTCAGAAGAAACCTCATGTAGAAGTTCTTTAATTTTTTGAAGCATGTAAAAACTGTTTTAGATCTGTATTAATTTTTTAAGATTTTTATTTTTATAATTTTAATATCATTTAACGGTTTATCGGTATTGTCCGTCGGGACGTCTGAAATCTTATCTATAACATCGAAACCTTCAATCACCTCACCAAATACAGTATATGTTCCGTCAAGACCAGGTGTACCTCCGGATGTTTTATATACATTGCGCTGTTCGTCGGAAATTTTGTAATCACTATATGTTGTAAGATACTGAAACATTTTGACAGAAGCCATTTCCTGAATTTCCCCATCTGTCGCAGATTTCCCGGCAAGCTTAAGACTGTCAGATGTTTCATGCATTAAACTGATGAAACGGCTTTGCTTCATATTACTGTTAATTCGCTGTTCAGCGCGATTTAGATCGTCATCACTTAACTTGACCCCCTGAACAATATAAAACTGAGTTCCCGAAGATCTCATTTCAGGATTTACATCATTTCCCTGACGGGCTGCAGCCAGAGCACCTTTTTTATGGAAGTAATGCTTGTTAAATTCGGAAGAAATGGTATAAGTTTTAATCGAGTCAGGCAGATTCTTTGAAGAACCGGATTTTGTTGCAGGATCACCTGCCTGGATCATAAAATTTTTAATAATACGATGAAAAGAAATTCCTTCATAAAATCCGGTGTTTATCAAATGTATAAAATTGTCACGATGACGAGGAATTTCATCGTATAACTTTATCTTAATATCACCTAAAGAAGTCTTTATTAATACAGTAGTATTTTCGTTGCTTACTGTGGGATTACAGGAAATTGTAAAAAGAATAAAAATTATGTAAGTCAATTTTCTTGAATAACTATTCATAGATTAAAGAAATTGGTTAATATCATTTGTGATTGAGGATACAAAGATATTTAACTTTGATGATACAATAGAAAAATTGGTTTTCAAATTGCAGAATTTTAATCAAAACCCGAATAGAAATGTATTGGTAAAGTCATTAGAAGTATATTTGTGATTTAAATTGGTAGAAATTTTCAATTGTGTAAGATGAAAATAAGAGTAATAAACAGGTAAAAGCAATGGTTAACGGAATGCTCCACTGAAGCTTCATCTGGAAAAGACTTATGAGCAAATTTTAAATCAGAATTTGATTTTGACACCAATGGAAAGAATTATAATTCCGACAGGACTATTTCTCAAGATACGTGTTGAATATGAAGCTCAGAGATGGACGATAAATGGACTCGCGATTTAAAAAGGAATTACCATTGTGAAATCTAAGGGGACAAAAGACATTGATTACCGATGAGAAATTTGTGTTATTCTTTTGAACTTAAGGGAAGTTTCATTTTTGAAAGTGCAGAGCGAATTTGCCAGATGGTTCTTTCTAGACCTGAAAAAGCTGAAAGTGAATACATTGAGAATCTTTTATATTAAGAAAGAAGAAGTAGTGGATTTGGAAATACGAGGAAAAAAGAGATATGAAGTCAGATAAGTTAAGTTACGTTTTGTTAATGTTATTATGCCTGTTTATTTATTCTTGTTCCAAAACATTTATGTCATCAGGAAGGAAAGGTAAATCAGGATCTAATTATGACGCTGCTGCATTTAATGAAGTTTACGTCGAGGCGATTAAGCAGAAATTAATGGGAAATGGAGGTGATGCACTGACATATCTGGAACAGTGTATAAAAGTAAACCCTGAAAGCGATGCTGCTTATTTTCAAATGGCACAAATTGTTGTAGCAAACGGGGATATAAAAAATGGGAAACACTATCTTTTCAAAGCTTTATCAATAAATGAGGAGAATATTTGGTATCTGACAATGATGGCAGGATTATATTATCAGGAAAAGAACTTAGATAGCTCAATAATATATTATGAGAAGGCTGTAAAATATTTTCCTGAAAAGGAGAATCTGAATCTGACTTTGGGAAACCTGTACTCCGAAGATAAGAAGTATGATAAAGCAAATTCAATATTTGAAACTTTTGATAAAAAATACGGGGTGAATGAAACATCCACATTATCATCAATAAAAAACTTAATATCAGAAAGCAGGTATGACGATGCAATGATTAAGACACTATCGCTATTGAAGGAATACCCTGATAAAATTGAATATAATGGTATCCTTGCCGATATATACAGGGGAAAAGGAGAAATTCAAAAAGCTTTGGATGTTTACAATTCATTATTAGAAAGAAATCCTGACGATCCACAGGTTCAGCTTTCTCTTTGCGATTTTCTGTTAACTGAAAAGAGATATGATGAGTTGTTTATGTTACTTAATACAGTTGCTCTTAACAGTAAAATTGAGATCGAAAATAAAATATCATTAATGGCCAGGATTATTGAAGTACATGACTTGAAAAAAGAATTGGAAGAGAAGTTAATTATATCATTAATGATTTTAGAGGCAAACTATAAAACTGATAATATTGTTCCGCTTTTACGTCCGGAGTTGATGATAAACGAAAACAAATTGAGTGATGCTTCAATTAGATTGGAAGAATTAATAAAAATAAGTCCTGATAATTATTACGCCTGGGAAAAGCTGCTGATTGTTTATATGCAGATGAAGGATTACAATAAAATGGTAACAATTGGAGAGGAGTGTGCCACAAGGTTTAATACTTCATTACCGGCTAAATTATTATATGCGAACGGAGCTCTGGAATTAAAAAAATATTCGGTTGCACTGGACGAATTAAAAAAGGCAGAGATACTGGCAGGTGAGAATAAGGAATTTTTGATACAGGTTCTGACAATGAGGGCAGATGTGTACTATAGAATGAAGGACTATTTAAAGGCATTTGAAACATTTAAAGATGCTTTAAAGATCAATAATGATGATCTTACCGTTATTAACAACTATGCCTATTACCTGGCAGAACAGAATTCTAATTTAAAGGAGGCAGAAGAGATGGCAAAAAGGGTTATCGAGAAAGATAAAGGAAATACTACTTTTCTTGATACATATGGTTGGGTTCTTTATAAAAGAGGAAAACTAAAGGAAGCTGCCAGGGTTATGGAGACAATAATAAGCAAAGGAGAAAGAACTGATGCAGTATGGTTCGAACATTATGGATATATTTTAAAGAAGCAGAAAAAATGCACTGAGGCTATAAATAATTGGAATATCGCCCTTCAGCTGGATAGTACAAAAACTGAATTGCTAAAAGAAATTCAAAATTGCGGAAAATAATTGTTATATTGATTCTGGTTGCAATTGCAACGGGTTGTTCAATAACCAGAAATGTAAGTAATATTAATCTGGAGAGATCAAACAGATTGGTTTCAAACAATGTGGTGGAAAGTGTTATTGAACAGAATATTACAAATACTGGTTTTTTTATACAGAAAGCTGAAATTGAATTTATAAATGAAAAGGGGAAAGAGATATTTATAAGTAGCATTAAATATGAAAAACCTGATAAATATCTGATAAGTTTAAAAAGCAGATCGGGAATAGAAGGAGCCAGAATATATATTTCAAATGATACAATCCTTGTCAATGATCGAATTAGTAAAGTTTTATATTATGGTACAGCTTATTATCTGAGAACTAAATATGGCTTTTCCCAGGCTGTTTTACCTTTAGTATTCGGGGATATAATCATTGAAAAAAATTGTGAAAATAATCAGATTAAATGTTCGGAAGAGAAAGTTAATATTAGATGCGGAGTAAAAGGATTATTCTTAAATTATAGTATTGATTGTAAAAAGAGAAAAACAATATTGGTGGATCAAATGAGCAATTATGTTAAACAAAGTATTAATATCAAGTATGAAAAGTTTTTCAATGTTGGACCGATATTAATTCCAAAAATGATAGAAATAAATGATTATGAATATAATACAACTCTCAGAATCAAAATTTTAAAAATTGAGTCACCCTGGACTGGTAATATTAGATTTATTCCGGGAAAGGGTTATGAATTAATAAAGCTTGTATGAAATATTTTATTCTTACAAACCTTATATTTTGGATTGTTTTTAACTGCTTATCAGCGCAGACGAAAGCGGAGTTGGAAGAAAAGCGAAAAGCCGCTTTAAATGAAATTAATTATGTAGATAATTTACTGAAATCAACTGCTAAAAAGAAGGAAGAAAGCATGAATGCAGTAAAGATAATTGGTAATAAGCTTCTTTTGAGAGAATCAGTAATTAAAGGGATGAATGAAGAAATTAATTTAATTGAAAAAAGAATTGAATTGAATACTTTGGCAATCAATATGATGGAAAGTGACCTGGTAGATCTTAAGAATGATTATGCAAGAGCAGTAATTAATTCATATAAATCAGAAAAAGAAAATCCGGAATTAGTGTACATACTTTCAGCTAAGGATTTTAACCAGGGATATAAAAGGTTGAAATATTTACAACAGGTAACGAAGTTTAGAAGAAAAGAATCTGAAATAATTGTGGAATTAAAGGACCAGATAAAGAATACGAAGGACAGATTGCAAAATGATTTATTGAAAATTTCTGAATTAAAAACCAGAGAAGAACAACAAAAGGGTCTTTTACAAAATGAACAGGAAAAAAAGAAGGATATTGTTAATTCTTTGAGTAAAAAAGAGAAGCAACTGAAGAAGGAACTTGACGAGAAAAGAAGAATTGCTGAAAAGATTGAGAAAGAAATTGCAAAGATAATGGAAGAAGAAAGAAAAAAAGCAATTAAATCCGATAATACGCCCGAACAAAAATTAATAGGAGAGAATTTCGCTGAGAATAGAGGTAGATTGCCGTGGCCGGTTGAAAGAGGTATTATTACAAGTGAATTTGGTATACAAAAGCATCCGGTATTGAAATATGTTATTGAAAATAATATAGGAATTGAAATTACCAGTTTGGGAAAAACCGCTGTGAGAAGTGTCTTTAAAGGAGAAGTGGCAAAAGTATTTTACATTAAAGGAGCTAATACTACTGTTATTATAAGACATGGTAAATACCTGTCAGTATATCAAAATATTGTAGATTTGAAAGTTAAAACCGGTGATAAAGTAGAAACTAAACAGGAAATAGGGAATGTTTTTTGTGAGACGGATAATGGGAATAAATCGATTCTAAAATTTATGATATTTGAAGAAAAAGAAAAGCTCGACCCGGAATTATGGATTTCAAAAAATTGAATGATTTTTGAAACAAATTAATTTTAAATTAGTATAAGGTTTGAATGTTAACAAGTTATGTATAAAAAGATAAGAATAGAATCTATTGTAGGGAACTTACGGGTTGTTGAAAATGCAATTGATGAAGCTACTGCGGCAATTGGAATTTCACAGGATAATTATGGAAAAATTCTGGTCTCTGCAATGGAAGCAGTCAATAATGCAATTTTACATGGAAATAAATCGAATCCGGAAAAGATGGTAGATATAGAAATTGATTATAAAAGTAAAGAACTTTTTATAACAGTTACAGATGAAGGATCAGGTTTCAGGCCGGAAACAGTACCTGACCCGACAATTCCGGAAAACATTGAAGCACTTAACGGAAGAGGAATCTATCTGATGTCACATCTCGCTGATAAAATTGAATATAATAAAAAGGGAAATTCAGTTACAATGATTTTTAAGAACAACTTATCTTGAGCATCAGAATATACTATGATGAAACTAGCTTCAGGCTAAAAGGATGGAGAAAAGCTGTGAAGATTATTAAAGAGGTCATCGCGAAAGAAGAAAAAATTTCAGGTGACCTTAGTTTTATCATCACAAATGACGAGAAGATAAAGGAAATTAATGTTGAATTTCTTGAACATGATTACTATACAGATGTTATCACTTTTAATTATAATAAGGAAAATGTAATAAATGGAGAAGTGTATATAAGTCTGGAAAGAGTAAAAGAAAATTCTTTGAACTATAATGTTAGTTTAGAGAATGAGCTTTTAAGGGTATTGATTCATGGTGTATTACACCTTGTGGGATATGATGATTATGATGAGCATTGTAAAGAAGAAATGAGACAGATGGAAAATTTTTGGATCACAGAGATAAAGCAGTAGATTGATGGACTTTAAGTTCGAAGTTGTTGTTGTAGGAGGAGGACATGCAGGTTGTGAAGCTGCTCATGTTGCAGCAGTCATGGGTGCAAAAACGTTACTTGTCACGATGGACATGACTAAACTGGCACAGATGTCGTGCAATCCTGCAATGGGAGGAATAGCAAAGGGTCAGATAGTAAGGGAAATTGATGCACTGGGAGGAATGAGCGGTATTGTGACGGACAGAAGCATGATTCAATTCAGGATGCTAAATAAATCAAAAGGTCCGGCAATGTGGAGTCCCAGGGCACAGTGTGATAGGCAAAGATTTACTGTTGAGTGGAGAAAAATTCTGGAACATACAGATAATCTTTCAATCTGGCAGGAGCAGGCAACATCGCTGTTAATTGAAAACAGAAAAGTTATAGGAATTCAGACTGCGTTTGGAACAAGGTTTATATCTGATATTGTAATTCTTACCAATGGAACTTTTTTAAATGGGTTAATGCATATTGGTTTTTCGAAAATGAAAGGGGGGCGTTCAGGAGATCAGAGTTCTACAGGGTTAAGCGAACAGCTTAAAGAGCTCGGATTTTCAGTTGAAAGGATGAAAACCGGAACAAGTGCAAGAGTTGACGGGAGATCAATAAATTTCGGTGTTATGACCGAACAAAAAGGAGATATTGAGGAAGGTTCCTTTTCTTATATAGTTGAAGATAGAAATAAATTAGAGAAGAAAAGTTGCTTCATAACTCATACAAATGAGGAAGTACATGAAGAATTAAGAAAAGGTTTCGAATTTAGCCCTTTGTTTACTGGCAGAATAAAAGGTCGAGGTCCGAGATACTGTCCAAGTATTGAAGATAAAGTAGTTACTTTTAAAGAAAGAGATTCTCATCAACTGTTCATTGAGCCGGAGGGAGAAGATACAGTTGAATACTATATTAATGGTTTTTCAAGCAGTCTTCCGCTGGAAGTTCAACTGAAAGCACTAAGGAAAGTAAAAGGTCTGGAAGAAGTTGAAATATTCAGACCTGGTTATGCAATTGAATATGATTTTTTTCAGCCGACTCAATTGAAATATACTCTTGAAACTAAACCAATAAGTAATCTTTTTTTCGCTGGACAGATCAATGGAACAACTGGTTATGAGGAAGCAGCTGCTCAGGGATTAATGGCAGGAATAAACTCGGTTTTGAAGATTAGAAATGATGATCCTTTTATTTTAGGAAGGGAAGAATCTTATATTGGAGTTCTGATAGATGATCTGGTAACAAAAGGAGTTGATGAACCTTATAGGATGTTTACTTCAAGAGCTGAATACAGGATATTGCTACGACAGGATAATGCGGATGAAAGACTTACAAGAAAAGCTTATGAATTAGGAACAGCGAAGAAGGAGAGAGTAAACCATCTGGAAGAAAAGGAAACCATGATTATGGAAGTTATAAATTTTCTAAACGCCAGTAGTGTTAGTCCGGAGGAGATTAATGAATTTTTGGAAAAAGCAGGTACTAATAAGATTGAACAGAAAGTAAAAGCAATTACAATTGCAGGCAGACCACAGGTTGAAGTAAGTTCACTATTAAAGAATATTAAAGGCGGAACTAAGTTGAAAGCATTTTATTCTAATCGATTTAAAGAGATTTCGGAATCTGCTGAGATTAAAATTAAGTATGAAGGATATATTCAAAGGGAAAAGCTGGTTGCGGATAAAATAAAAAGACTTGAAGATTTAAAAATTCCTGAAGACATAGATTTTAATCAATTAGTTTCTATTTCAACTGAAGCAAGACAAAAGTTAAATAGAATTAAGCCTGAGAATATTGGACAGGCAGGAAGAATTAGTGGAGTTTCCCCGTCTGACATTAGTATATTGCTAATGTATCTTGGAAGATAATATGTTCCACGTGGAACAATATATTAAAATTAAAATAATATTTTATGAAAGTTTGTGGTCAGTTGGTGGATATTCATAAAAGGGATATTTATCCGGCTGTTATTACATTCAGGAAGGGTAGAATTGTGAGTATTGATAAGACGGATTATGCTCCGGATGTCTATATAATTCCTGGACTGGTAGATTCGCATATTCATATTGAAAGTTCAATGATTACTCCGGGCGCATTTGCAATTGCGGCGGTTAAACATGGTACCTGCGGAGTAATTTCAGATCCCCACGAAATTGCAAATGTACTTGGAATTGAAGGTGTAAAATTTATGTTAAATGATGCAAAAAAGGTCCCACTGAATTTTTTCTTTGGAGCACCATCATGTGTTCCTGCGACTGATTTTGAGAGTAGTGGAGCAAGTTTGAATCATGAACAGGTCAGGAAACTGCTCAAAATGAAAGAAATAAAATACCTTTCTGAAATGATGAATTATCAGGGTGTTATTCATAAGGATAAAGAGGTTATTAAAAAGTTAGAGTGTGCAAAGGAACTGGGAATGAAGATTGACGGACACGCACCTGGATTATCAGGTGAAATGCTTAAGAAATATATTTCAGCCGGAATTACAACTGATCATGAATGCAGCGATATTAAAGAAGCAAAGGAAAAGATTTCTCTTGGGATGAAAGTTTTAATAAGGGAAGGCAGTGCTGCAAGAAATCTAAATTCACTTAAAGAGCTGTTCAAAAGTGATCCTGACATGATTATGTTGTGCAGCGATGATCTGCATCCTGAAATGCTTCAGAAAGGACATATCAACAAGTTAATTGCAGGACTTATATCAGAAGGATATAATGCATTTGATGTTATCAGGAGTGCCACTGTTAACCCATCAGAACATTATAGCCTGAATGCCGGACTGCTTAGAAAAGGTGATTTTGCTGATTTTATTTTAGTGGATTCTCTGGAAACGATGAACGTACAGGAAACCTGGATCAAAGGGAAAAAAGTATTTGAGAACGGGACAGTACTTTTTAAATATAAAGCAGGAAAATCTGTTAATAACTTCAATTGCAGTCCGGTAAAAGGAGCGGATATCCTTGTCAAAAATAAACATAGTGGTATAAGAATAATTGTTGCTGAGGACGGGGAACTCATAACGACAGAAATAAAAGAATTATCAGGGACATCAGAATATCTGACTCCGGATATCAGTAATGATATTTTGAAAATAGTCGTTAAAGATCGTTATAAAGATTCACCTCCTTCCGTTGGATTTATTAAAGGATTTGGTTTAAAGGAAGGAGCCTTTGCCAGTTCAATAGCACATGATAGTCATAATATAATATGCATAGGAACAAATGACAGGGATATTGCAGACTCAATAAATGAGCTTGTCCGCTTGAAAGGAGGACTTGCAGTATCTTCAGGAAAATGGATCAAATCTGTTGAATTGAATATTGGGGGAATAATGACTACCCGTTCGTGTGATGACATAGCACATGATTACATAAATCTTAATCTATTGGTGAATTCAATGGGATGTACAATGAAAGCCCCGTTTATGACATTATCATTCATGGCTTTACTTGTCATACCTGAACTTAAAATAAGTGACCGGGGATTATTTGACGTCAAGAAATTCGAACTGGTATCGTTGTTCGTTGAATAGAAATCTGTTTATTTTCCTAAATTCATCCGGCGCTGCGCAGCATCTCCCCCAAGAATAATCTGTCTGTAGGATATGCACCCCACTGCCGCTGTGCAGCATCTCCCCCAAGAATAATCTGTCTGTAGGATATGCACCCCTCTGCCGCTGTGCAGCATCTCCCCCAAGAATAATCTGTCTGTAGGATATGCACCCCTCTGCCGCTGTGCAGCATCTCCCCCAAGGGGGAGACAAATCCCTGATATTTAGTCGAATTACACTAAAATAAAGGGGATTTTTCCCCCAGTGGGGGGAATGAAAAGGGGGTATAATGAATCAAGACAAATACTATCTTTACCAGAATTTTTCACCCTATATGGCAGCTGAAGCAAAATTTAAGTCGCTTCTTTCTCTTATTCCTGAAAATCCGGGAGTGTACCAGTTTATTGATTCAGACGGAATAGTTATTTATGTCGGCAAAGCAAAAAACCTGAAAAAAAGAGTAACCTCATACTTCTCAAAATATCAGTCAGGAAAAACCATAGCTCTTCTGAAAAAAACTGCTGATATCCGTCACATAGTTGTAGATAACGAATCTGATGCTCTTTTACTTGAAAATAATCTTATTAAAAAGTACCAACCGAGGTATAATATACTATTAAAGGATGATAAGACATTTCCTTGGATATGTATAAAGAATGAGCCATTTCCAAGAGTATTCAGTACAAGGAACCCCGTCAGGGACGGATCAGTTTATTTTGGGCCTTATACATCAGGATTGATGGTTAAAACGCTGGTAAGTTTTATCAGACATTTATATAAGATAAGAACCTGTTCACATAATCTGACAAAATCAAATATTGAAGCTGGGAAATTTAAAGTATGTCTGGAATATCATTTGGGTAATTGCAAAGCGCCATGTGTCGGCAAACAACAGGAAGACGAATATAGAGAGAATATAGATCAGATCAGAGACATTCTTAAAGGGAATATATCATCTGTCATCGACCATCTGAAAACAACAATGACAAAATATTCGGGACAGCTCCGCTTTGAAGAAGCTCAATCAGTCAAAGAAAAGATAGATATTCTTTCAAAATTCAAAAGCCGGTCAGTTGTGGTAAGCAACACTATCAGGAATGTAGATGTTTTCGCTATCACACAAGAAGCTGACAATGCCTATGTTAACTATTTAAAGGTAGTTCATGGAGCTGTTATCCAGGCATTTACCGTCGAGCTTAAAATGAGGATCGATGAAGAAAAAGAGTCCATTCTTGGTTTTGCAATAACTGAAATCAGACAAAGGTTTTTAAGCGATTCTCCTGAAATAATTTTACCATTCAAACCCGATATTCTTCTGGATAAAGTTAAATATACCGTTCCCAAAGCAGGTGAAAAACAGAAGCTACTGGAATTGGCAGAGCGCAATGCAATCTACTATAAACTGGAACAAAAAAAGAAAAAGATGGAACATTCCCCTCAGGTTCGAACGGGGAAAAATCTTGAAAAATTAAAAAATGATCTTCATATGCCTGGCTTGCCGGTTCATATAGAATGTTTCGATAATTCAAACATAATGGGAACGAATGCGGTCGCAGCCTGCGTGGTATTCAGAAATGCCAGGCCGAGTAAAAACGAATACAGACATTTTAATATAAAAACGGTAACGGGACCTGATGATTTCTCTTCGATGGAGGAAATTGTATACAGACGTTATCGAAGAATGATTGAAGAAAATAATAAATTACCTCAGCTTGTCATAATAGATGGAGGGAAGGGGCAGCTGTCATCTGCAATGAAAAGCATCGACAAATTAGGGTTAAGAGAAAAAATTACAGTTATAGGAATTGCTAAAAAACTTGAAGAAATTTATTTCCCCGGAGACAGTGTGCCAATCTATCTTGATAAAAATTCAATAAGTCTTAAGATCATTCAACAATTAAGAAATGAAGCACACAGGTTCGGAATAAATTTTCATCGCAATAAACGCTCTTCGGAAATGATAAAATCTGATCTCGATCAGATAAAAGGAATCGGACCCAAGACAAAAGAGATTTTACTTAAACATTTTGATTCAGTAGATAAAATCAAAAATGCCTCCATCACAGAACTTGAAAATCTTATCGGTTCTGCAAAAAGTTCTATTTTATCAGATTATTTCAGGAATTAACGCTGGTTTCCACGTGGAACAATTTTCAGAATGCTTGTATTAAATGATTCATCTTGTGATGATTAAAGCAGTTGAACTGACTTCTCAAGTCTTCGAGAATAGAATATTTTCGTCTGTACGGTACATGGGGCATAGATTTTACAAGCAGAATCAGCCAATACGATAAACCCCCTCGCCCTTCGGGCACTCCCCCCAAGAGGGGAGAAATACTTTCACATTATACAGTTTAAATAAAACTCTAGATTTTCCTCCCCCGGCGGGGGAGGTGCCCGGAGGGCAGAGGGGTTTATATTTCTGAAGAATTCTTCAAAGCCTTTTCAATCTCCTGGGAAATTTCCAGCGATCCATAAGTTACCAGACCTTTCATGCCAATGCTTTCTGCTGCTTTAACATTTATATCAATATCATCAATGAAGAGACATTCTCCGGGCAGGAGAAAATATTTTTCAAGGAAGATTTCATAAATCCGGGTATCAGGCTTCGAATATTTTGCTTCTGCAGAAATTAATCCTCCATTAAAATATTTGAAAAAGTAGTATCCGTTTCTTATCTCATCAAAAATATCGAGCGGGAAGTTAGAAAGATAATATAGCCTGAAACCCCGTCTTTTTAACTCAGGAAGTAGTTTGACATTCTGGTCAAGGGGAAACATCAAATCAGTTCGTAAATTGAAAATATGGTCTATTTCTTTCCTGTTCAGAGATGACTTTCCTGCAATTACATCGATTGCTTCCGGCGTGGTGATTTCTCCTTTGTCAAGCATAAGCCATTCTTTACTTGCGAAAATATCCGAAAGTATTGTAGCTTTGATTGTCTCAGGATAATTGTTTTTGTCAAAATATTCAGAAGGCCTGAAGCTGATCAGCACATTTCCAAGATCAAAAATAATGTTCCTTATCATATCAGGGATTTTTCATGCTTATTGGTTGGCCGGTTGCCTCAAGGACATTCCACCATAATTCATCTTCAACGTCGATTTTTTTCCGTCTGGCAACGACCACTTCAATTGGCATAAGAGTGAACTGGTTATTCCAGAAACCAATAACAAAATCAGTTTTTCCAGCAAGAGCTGCATGAACTGCATTCTGGGCCAGCAGATTGCAGAATTTACTGTCGTTTGCATTTGCAGGAGCGCTTCTTATAATATAGCTTGGATCGATGTATTTGATCGAGTGAGAAAAGCCTATCTTTTCAAACTCTTCAGAAATTTTATCTTTCAGGTAAATACCAATATCCTTATATTTTATGTTTCCTGAAACATCTTTATCATTATTCTTGCATGCGAAAAATTCCTGACCTGCACCTTCAGCAACAACAATAACCGCATGGTGTCTTTCTTCAAGGCGTTGTTTAAGAATCCTGAGAAATCCATGCTGACCATAAAGATCAAAAGTAATTTCAGGAATCAGGACAAAATTCACCTCCTGAATCGCTAAAGCGGCATTGGCAGCAATAAATCCTGAATCTCGTCCCATTAATTTTACGAGGGCAATCCCGTTGAATGCACCTGATGCCTCGTTATGTGCATTTCTTATTATATCATTAGCAATAGAAAATGCAGTTTCAAATCCAAAGGATTTTTGAATCAGATCAATATCATTGTCAATTGTTTTAGGGATGCCGGCAATACAAATCTTCAATTTCCTCTTTTCAATTTCCCTGTGTATTGCATGAGCTCCGCGCAATGTCCCGTCACCACCAATGCAAAAAAGTACATTGATATTCATAATTTCAAGAGTATCAACCATTTTTTCTACATTCTGTTCGCCCCTGGATGATCCCAGAAAAGTCCCGCCCGTGAGGTGAATATAATCGATCATAGATGCTGTTAATTCAATAACAGGGTGATTATATGATGGTATAAGTCCTTCATACCCATATTGTATTCCGAGTACACGGCTGATACCATACCTGTAGAAAAGTTCATTAACAAGGCTGCGTATTACATTATTTAATCCCGGACATAATCCACCGCAAGTGACAATCCCGACTTTCGTTTTTGCAGGCTCGAAAAAGATGTTTTCTCTCGGACCGGCTTTTTCGAAAGAGACCGGAAGTTTCCCGGTCTCTTTGCATTTCTTGAAATTTTCTAGTGAAACATCATATAAAATTCTATCATCGTCGTCTACAAATTTATAGACAGGATTTTCCAGGTGTCGTGTATTCTTTAATGGGGATACCACTCCTCTTTTGCCGAGTGAACTGACAAGAAAATCTTCGTATTTCATCTTTTTCTGATTAGTACAATTATCAATAAATGCATATTGAAAACAACCTGTTTTCAAGGAATGCAAATTTAGATAAATTTTTGATTGATTGTAAAATATGCAGTATCAGATTATCTGCTTTATCCTTCCTATAAGACCATTCTCAAGCATAACTTTTATGCCATGAGGATGGTTCGGAGAAGTGGTGAGTACTTCCTTGACTTTACCTTCGGTAAGCCGCCCCGTACGCTTATGTTCAGTCAATTCCACCCTAACATCTATACCTGGCTGAATATCAGCTCTGCGGGTTCCTTCCGAAAACTCCAGTTTTGTCAACATATCTTAGAAAAAAATCAGGTTCAGAAAATTTTAGATCAGACTACAATAATAGATAAATTTATTACAGAAAAATGTTAAAATGAAAAATGTTTTGACAAGTGAATAAAAACAGAGGATTAATAAATGCCGGTTATCTTTGTCCTTATCCGGTAAAGGCTTTTACTTGCAGTGATGTAAAGGCTTTTCATATCATCTCCCCCAAAACAGACATTTGCAGTCCAGTTTTCAGGTATCGGAATATTTCCCAGAATGACACCATTCCTGTCGAAGATTGTTACTCCAGTACCTGTCAGGTAGATATTTCCCATAACATCAATTGTCATTCCATCAGAGCCCATTTCACAAAATAATTTCTTGTTGCCAAGGCTGCCGTCTTTATTGATAGAATATTTCCAGGTTTTATTTCCCTGGATATCGGCAACAAAAAGTGATTTACCATCCGGAGTACCTACAATACCATTTGGCTTTACCAGGTCATTAATTTCTCTAATAATAGTGTTATGATCAGGTGTCAGGTAATAGACTCCCTCGCAAGGCTGTGGCATACTGTCGTGATCCCACCATGTACGTTTATAAAATGGATCTGTAAAATATACCCCTCCATCGGGAGTATTCCATAAATCGTTTGGGCCATTAAGGGCTTTATTCCGGTACTTTGATGGAATAACAGTAACTTTTTTGTCCGGTGTAATGCACCATATTTCATTTTTCTGATCAGCACAAGCCCATAGATTACCATCTTTATCAAAAGAAAGACCATTTGAACGGCCACAGGGCTGCATGAAAGTGGAAAGCTTACCTGAAAGGCTCCAGACCATTATCCTGTCATTGGGCTGGTCGGTGAAATAAACATTTCCTTTTGCATCCGCAGAAGGGCCTTCAGTGAAAAGAAATCCGTCAGCAAGTTTTTCTAGTTTTGTTCCCGGTTGAATTACTTCATCCAAACTTTTCTCTTGAACCGGAGATATACAAATGCAGACCAAAGGGATTGAACAGAGGTATTTATTCAAGTTCATAAGCGGACATTCTTAATTCTTCCGATGTAATTATCAATTTGTTCCGGCAATTCAAATCCTACAATGATCATGTCAACAGTTCCTAATCCGAGAACATATTTAAGAGAGGCATCTATTTTTTCAGAATCATTTTTGAAATTACCGTTTCCAATAAGTTTCATGCCGATTATCCCTTTCCCCGCATTATGTAGCTTTGCTATCACGGGAACTATTTCAGCCGGATCGTTTTTGTCCATAACTTCTCCAAATGGATTGATCCGCACATGAACTACATCAACCCAGGGACTTTCAACACAAGCCTTCATTGCTTCAAGAGAATGAACCGAAACCCCATGTGCCCTGATTATCTGCCTGGCCTTAAGATTCTCAAGAATGTCCATTTGTTTTTTCTGTTTGTCAGGCCATCCGCGATCTGTCATACAGTGAATCTGAACAAGATCAAGATAGTCTGTTTTCAGTTCTTTCCTGAATCGATCAATAACAACATCTGCGTCAGGACGGTCAGTTTCGGGAATACCTCCCGGACTTACCCAGATCTTGGAACTCAGAGTATATGATTCTCTTGGAACACCTTTAAGAGCAGCTGCTGTATATGGATGTGTCCCATAGCTGTCGGCACAATCAAAAAAACGGATTCCTTTTTCATATGCCTGACGAATAATAGATTCAGCCACCCCCGCTCTGGTGATATTTGATGACCGGTTATACCCACTGAATCCTGTCCCCATTCCGAGAAGTGTCGATTTTAATCCCGATTTTCCCAGCGTAATGATCTGAAAGGGATTTGCTGTCAGGCCTGATGATCTGACCAGAAAACCTGAAGCAGCTTTTCCGAACAAAACAGAACCGGCTCCTGCTGCAAGAGTGGTAGAGACAAACTGCCTTCGAGTAAGATTTCTCTTTGTCATAAAATTGTTACTTTAAAACAGTGATTTTAATACCTGACGGATAACTGGAATCATGATAGATTCTCTGTGTAGCTTTTTGAAAATCGCTGTCGGAACATGTGTAGATATCAACAAATTTTTGAGGATTCCTGTCGACCAGAGGAAACCATGAATTTTGTACCTGAATCATAATGCGATGTCCTTTTTTAAAAGTATGGGCAATGTCGGGCATGCCATATTTTACTTCAGTCACCATTCCCGGAATAAAAGGTTCCGGTTTTTCAAAACTATTGCGGTATTTACCCCTGAAAACCTCCCCGCGTACAAGCATCTGATATCCGCCCAGCGGTTCTTTAACATCAGACGATATATCTGCTTTGGTATCAGGAGGAAAGACATCGATTAATTTTACTATATAATCTGCATCGGTTCCGGTGGTAGAAACAAAAAGATCTGCAGTAAGCGGACCGGTTAAAGTTATATCCTCAGACAGTATTTCAGTCTGATAGACCATGACATCGGGCCTTCGGGAGGCGAATCTCTGATCATCTGTCATATACTCGGCTGTCCGGTGAGTATGAACAGCTTCTGCATAAGGTACTGGTTTCATAGGATCAGAAACATATTCATCAAAACTGTTTTTAGCTTCAGGAGCAGTAAATGAAACAGCTCCGGCTGGCTGTAAATAAAGACTGTTTTCAACAACATTTTTTGGAGGCCATGTATCGAAACTTCTCCACTCATTAGAACCTGTAACAAATATTGTAGCCTCTGCCATATTTGAATTTCCTTTTCCTTTCAAATAATAGTCAAAGAAATCCTTTTCCTGACCCTGAAATTTTTTATTAGCATCCAGTCCCCAATAAATATTCCCCAGGTTATTTCCTTTGCCAAAAGCCCATTGGCCATGTGACCACGGACCCATTACAATAAAATTCTTTATAGAGGAAGAATTCTGCTTTTCAATTGCTTCATAAATATGCAGGGTGCCGTAGAGATCTTCTGCATCGAACCATCCGCCAACGGTCATGACCGCCGGAGTAACATTTTTCAGGAAAGGGCGTGGATCTCTTGCTTTCCAGAAATCGTCATAATCGGGATGAGCAAAAGCATCTTTCCAGAATTTAACGCTATCACCGAGAAACTCGGGGGCAATATTTTTAACTGCACCAATAGAAAGAAAAAAATCGTAGTTATCAGGCACCGGCCATTTAAATCCGGGATTTCCTTTCCTGGTGAGCGCCCTGTGCGGCTGTCCGTTACTATAATAAAAACTAAAACAATCAAGAAGGAAAAAGGCGCCATTATGATGAAAATCGTCTCCCAGAAACCAGGCCGTCACAGGAGCCTGGGGAGAAACCGCTTTAACTGCAGGGTGTGCATTTATGAGACCCATTGTTGAATAAAAACCCGGATAAGATATTCCAAAAATTCCCACATTCCCATTATTATTCTTTACGTTTTTTATCAGCCAATCGACTGTATCCCATGTATCTGTCGATTCATCTGTATCTTTATTGCTTTTTTTCTCCGGGATTACAGGACGAATATCTTCGAAAACTCCTTCACTCATATACTTTCCCCTTACATCCTGAAAAACCATTATATATTCATCTTCGGTATATCTTTCGTATAGCTGAACAAAGAAATTAAAGCTCTTTGGGCCTCCAGGTTCTATGTCGTAAGGTGTTCGGTTCAGGAGAACCGGATGAGGAACAGAATTATTTTTAGGCGTATAGATTGAAGTAAATAGTTTTACCCCATCTCTCATCGTAATATAAACTTCCTGTTTATCGTATTTCTGTTTTAATCCCTCTGATGATTGTGAAAAGGAGAAAGAAGAAACGGTCAGGAGAATAATGAAAATACCAAGTTTTGTTGAGGAGAAGATTTTTAGTTTCATTTTCTGTTTTTCATTTTTGAAGTTCAAGATTCAAATCCCAGCCTGATAATCAGATCTCCCGGAGGCACCGGTCTTCCTTTTCTGGTGGCCACTCCGGTTATTTTTGCCTTTGCAATTAATTTTAAATCAGGCAACCTGTAGATGTCCTGGAGGAAAAGGATTCTGGCATTTCCTTCTCTTTGTACTGTAACCGTGACAATGAATTCATCGCGGCTCTTTAGCGGGTATTTATACTCAATTTCAACTTTTGTGACAATAAGATCTGTTCCCTCATCGTGAAGCTCAACGAAACTGACTCCTTTTGAGATAAGAAACTGATGTCTTGCATGTTCAAGATAATGTTGATAATTAGCGTTATTTACAACACCCTGGAGGTCACATTCATAATCCCTGACAACAAATCTAAGACTGTATGGAAGTATATTTTCAGTCATTGCTTTGGGAAGCGGCCAAATAACTTTTTAAGAGTCATATGAAATTTATGGAAGCCGTGAGGCTTGTAGTACATCAGTATGCATTCACCGGTGATAAAATTTATTCCAGAGTCTTTAAGTTCTTCCAGGGCTTCTTTGCTGTCGGCCATTTGTTGTATCCAGACATGCTTTATACCTCTTTCTTTGGCATCTCGTATCACTGAAGCAGTTTTATCTTTTTTTGTGAAGATAATTATACTTTGGACTTCAGGAGGAAGCATTTTTACACTGGTATAAGATTTTTCACCCATAATTTCAGCGGCTTGCGGATTCACAGGAATAATTTTCATCCCTTTTTCTTTAAGTTCCTTAAAAGCCGCATAACCAAATTTTTTTGGATTGCGTGAAACTCCGACCAACCCGATGGGTTGTGAATCAAGAAATTCATTAATTTGTTTTATTGTTGCCATTGTATTTGAAAATAATTTAGTTGAATATTGAAAGTTAATAAATTAAAGTGCCTATAGTGCCTAAAGTTATACTAAGTAAGAAAGTTTACTTTCTCAACTTTAAGTACTTCTCACTTTAGGCACTCCGGACTCTTTATAAGTATAAACACTTAAAAATACAACAAAAAATCCAACTGACATTTATTTTTATTTACTTGGTATTGAGGTTTAACAAATAAGAAGTCAGAATGAAAAAGCCAGAAAACCGAAGCGGATACCTGTTTTCAAAGAATTACTCAAATTATGTTTTTATGTTACTGTTCCTGTTGTATATGTTTGACTATATAGACAGAATGGTAGTGACATCGATGTTTACATCAATTGAGAAAGACTGGGGAATTTCACATACACAAAGTGGTCTTCTGGTATCTGCAGTTTACTGGGCAATAGTAATTCTTACTTTTCCAATCTCTATACTGGTTGACAGGTGGAGCAGGACAAAAACAATAGGAGTGATGGCAATTATGTGGAGTTTTGCCACAGCACTCTGTGCCCTGACTGGAAATTTTGTTCAGCTTTTTATGGCTCGCATGTTAATAGGTGTTGGAGAGGCAGGTTATGCTCCAGGAGGCAGTGCAATGATATCCGGATTATATCCTGTTGATAAAAGAGCCAGAATGATGGGATTATGGAATGCTTCAATTCCTCTAGGTTCTGCAATAGGAGTTCTTCTGGGAGGAATCATTGCAGTAAAACTGGGATGGAAGCATGCTTTCGGAATTGTTGCAATTCCCGGGTTGATTGTTGCTATCCTCTTCCTTTTTGTCAAGGATTATAAAACCGTTGACCTTTCTTTTTACGACAAAAACAGCAACAAAATAAAAATGGAGAGAAAAGATATAATAAAAGAGTTTATTACTAAACCATCAGTTCTGCTTACATATCTGGGCATGGCTGCAGTAGTTTTTGTTACAACTTCTATGCTGACATGGTTACCGACATATTTTGAAAAGATGAGAAATATTTCACAGGAAACAGCCGGAAAGATGGCAAGCTCAGTTATGGTACTTGCACTTGTTGGCGCTCCGCTTGGAGGCTTTCTGACTGACCTTTGGAGAAAATCAAAAGACAATGCCAGATTGTTGTTTCCAACCTTTTCAACATTGCTGTCTGCTATTGTACTTTTTCTGGCACTGGTAATTTTTAAAGGGACCGTTCAATACGTTGTTTTCCTGATTTTTGGAGTACTTGTTCTGGCATTTATTTCCGGTGCGGCTTCTGTTACTCAGGATGTAATTCATCCCGGATTAAGGGCAACCTCTTATGCCATTGCTGTAGTTGTGCAGAACCTGCTTGGAGCATCTACAGCGCCGGTAGTCATGGGCAAAATTTATGACCTTACAAATATCAGGACAGCTTTATCTGTTCTCCCGTTTGTCCTGTTGCTTGGAGCTCTTCTATTCTGGATTGGTTCAAGACATTATGTCAGGGATCTTGGAAAAGTAGCGCAGATTACTTTAGAAGCAGAATGAATCTATTTTTTTCTTGATGTAGTATATTGAACAAATTCCCTGAGAGACACTTTAACTTCAGAATCTTGATATGAATCAAGAATCGCAAGAGCTTTATCACGATACTGATTCATTTTAAGCTCAGCGTACTCCAGACCTCCATAATCAGTTACAAAATTTATAACCTCTGCTATTTCAGCTTTTGTCTTTTTCTTGTTTTTTACAATGTTGATGATGCGTCTTTTTTTTGAGTTAGCAGACTGCTCAAGTGCGTAAATTAAAGGAAGAGTTATCTTTTTCTCCTTAATATCATTTCCCACAGTTTTGCCTGTTAAACCGGTTCCTTCATAGTCAAGAATATCATCCCTGATTTGAAATGCAATTCCAATGTTTTCACCAAAGTCCTTCATTAACTGTATTGTCTCAGTGTCCTCTGTTACAGATCTTGCGCCACAGGCAGTGCAGGCAGATAGTAATGCGGCTGTTTTACTTATTATAATTTTGTAATAATCTTCTTCCCTGATGTTTAGTTTTCTTGCCTTCTGAAGTTGTAAAAGCTCCCCCTCAGCCATAGATTTTACAGCTTCTGAAATAATTTCAAGCATATCGTAGCGCGATTTTTCAACACAAATATGCATTCCTGTCGATAGAAGGTAATCACCTAGAAGAACAGCTATCTTGGAGTTCCACAGGGCATTAATTGAAAGAGCCCCACGTCTTTCATGAGCATCATCAACTACATCATCATGTACAAGTGATGCAGTATGAAGTAGTTCAATACATGTGGCTGCAATAAAAGTAGATTCAACTATTTCACCATTAAGCCGGGCAGTAAGAAAAACCAGTAAAGGTCTCATCTGTTTGCCCTTACGACGGAGAATATAGTTCAGGATGATATTCAATAAAGGAATATCACTTCGCATAGTCCTGCTGAAGTAGAGTTCAAATTCAGCCATCTCAGTTTCAACAGGTTTCTTTATTCCCGTGAGCACAGACATAAATATTTTTTTCGGTCAAATATAATAAAATCAGGGGCTCAAGATGAACTTTTAATTAATTGTTATTTAATTCAAGATAGTTCTGCCTCTCAGAAAGAGCAACATTCATCATATCAACATATTTATATATATTTGCATAATTAAATAATAGATAATGGAATTTAAAGAACTTAATCCTGAAAGTCTTGAAAGAGCAGCCGGAATGCTAAAAGCAATTGCACATCCCGTACGTATATCTATTGTGGGATGTCTCGAAGACGGAGGGAAAAAAACTGTTACTGAAATTCATAGGCAGCTCGGAATAGAACAATCTACTGCATCACATCATCTCGGAATACTAAAGGACAAAGGAGTATTGGCTTCAAAAAGAGAAGGTAAAAATACATGGTACTATCTGAAGCACAAGAATCTGAAAACAATTTTAAATTGCATCAGTGGTTGTTGTCAGTAGTGGTCACCAGATTAATACAGAGTATTTTAGTCATCAGGACAAATTCCTGAACATTCTCTTCTGAAATAAAACTATCGATATAACACCACAGGTTATTGACGAATCAGCAATATTAAAAACGGGTCTGAAGAATATCAACGATTCACCAGGTTTGAATGGTGACCAATTAGGCCAGTGCGTATTAATTATCGGAAAGTAAAACATATCAACCACCCTTCCATGAAGGAAAGAAGAATAACCGCCTCCAGGAGGAAAAAGTACGGCATGCTGTGTAAAACTTTCACTAAAGATCACACCATAGAATGCGCTGTCGATAATATTTCCGATTGCTCCGGCCATTATTGCACTGACGGCAAGAATCAGTCCGGGATTTGCTTTTTTTATGATCAGGGAAGAAAGGAACCAGCCAATACCAAAGATAGCCGCAACTCTGAAAACACTTAAGACAAGCTTGCCTGGTCTGCCTCCCATTTCCATTCCAAAAGCCATTCCATTATTCTCAATGAAATGCAGAATACCCCAGTTCCCAAAAAGATGAATTTCCTCTCCGATCGCCATATGGGTTTTGACCCATATTTTCAGGATCTGATCACATAACAGAATCAGAAGTATAAGGGAAACAGATTTTTTTCCAGCTGACATTATTGTTTTGTTAAAATTGAGGAGCGCAAAGTACTAAAAATTTTTATTACACTATTCAGAAAGATTAATTCATTACCTTAGTGAGCCTTAGTGTTGTTTCTTGTGTGACTTTGTGGTTAAATTTACCTTAATAAAAAATCCCGGAAATTGCCGGGATTTTTTTATCTTAACCTTGGTTAATTATTGACATACGGTATTAACTTTATTCGAATCCCAGCAATACCAATTGGAATCTCCCAGATAATCGACAGATTTCACATGACCATTGTGCGTTGTTGTATTCCATTCAATATTAACGTCTGAAAACTTTACACTATTGTAGTAGTGAATTGTATAATATGCATTTAAAGCATTGGAAGTTAACCCATATATAATATAACTTGTATTAAATGGATCTCCTGATTTTATATAAGTATATTCTACAGTTCCAATTGTTGTACCGGTTTTGGTCCAGTCAATCTGAAGGAAAGCGACAGGCGATAGCGCATCCTGATACAGAATCCATTGACCACCGGTTCCATCGAGTTTAGAAGTACCCTCAAACCAAAGAAATTCAGCAAAAGCATTTGATCCCTCACCGGTAATATACATTTTCCAGGTAATATTGCTGCCGCCAATCTGGCCTGTTAACCTTGCTTTATAAGTTGTGTTTGCAAATGTCACATTATAGCTCCATTGCCATAATTTTGTTGAAACATATACTGGTACCTGGTTAACTGCAGCCTCAAAAGCTGCCACGGGAACTGCAAGTGTCGTACCTATAATTAATCTCCAAACCCCTGCCACTGTTGCCGCATATTGCCAATTGCTGTTTTCTGTTCCTTTCTGGCCGGGTATCAGATCTCCTGATTTTGCAGTTGATATAAAATTACTGAAATCAATTGCCATAGATTCCTGTGGTGGCAAAACAGGAGGCTCTCCTTTATCCTTCTTGCAACCGGTAAAAAAGCCTGTTGAAAGAATTATTATAAAAACAAAAGAAAAGAACTTTTTCATAGTATAGAAGGTTTATTATAAAATACAAACGAATATATCCGAAATAAATTTTAGTTAATCAGCAAAGATATAAAGACAGAACCTAAAAATCGTATAATAATTAAACTTTTATTAAGTAAGAGATGAAGACAATTCATTTAAATTCGACCCGAGGGCAGATGAAATAATTATTTGATTGAAAAGAATAAAAACAGGTTGAATATTAAATTATATAAATCATTTTTATATTTTTGATTTTGTTGAAGATTGGAGGGGAGAGTTGAATCCCCTCGAGCACATTCTCCATTTCTTGCTGCGGAATCAGCGAGCATTAAGAATTTGCCTTAGGGGATCGAAGATTGTTCGTAGCTTGCTGCGAAGAGTTTCAATTAGTTCTGATAGTTAGTATTAAATACTCTATAATTTGCTACAATGAGCAAGTATTCTCCTGAAGGAATATATAGATGTTTACTCACTCTTATCATCTTCTCTTTTATTGTTGCCCCAAATTTGGGCAGCTCTCTTCAGGCAGCAAATACAAATAAAATTCAGCCAAAAGATACAACCCGGATCCATGTTAAGGATACAAGTAAAGTTCATGGGAAGGATAGTCTCAGTCTTCCTTTAAATGACAGTATAAGTCACGTATCATCTGATTCAGTAATATATAAACGGACCATTTTTAGCTCTGAAGACCTTAGGAGGGGGGAAAGGCTTTTTTTCGGTCTGGTCTATCTGGGGGATAAATCTGTTAGTTGTGCAGGTTGTCATAATACACGTGTATCAGATACACTAAACTGGAATCCCGACGCTCTGGAAATTTCCAGGAAGTATTTAGAAAGAAACGCTTTAGATTTAAGAAAAGTTCTGCTTAAACCGGTCGGTCCGAAGATGAAGCAGGTGCATAAAGGATTTCAGCTAAGTGCTGAAGATATTGTACTGATCAAAGCTTATATGAATAAATTCGTGGGCATTGGTCTAAAACAAAACAAACCTGTTATTACAAACCTTTTGTTACTGATCATTGCTTCAATATTATTCCTTTCATCATCTGTTGACGCTGTGATAAAAAAAATATATAAAGATCAAAGGATCAACTGGGCAATATTAACTGTTACTGGCATTTTTATAACCTGGATCCTGGCAGTTAATGCGATTGCTTTCGGTCGGGCCAAAGGTTTTGCCCCATCACAGCCGATAAAATTTTCTCATGCTGTGCATGCCGGCCAAAATAAAACAGATTGCAACTATTGCCATTATACAGCAAGAATCAGTAAAACAGCTGGTATTCCATCAGGTAGCATATGTTATAACTGCCACTTCCTTGTAAGAAATGGCACACGATCGGGAGCTACAGAAATAGCCAAGATTTTAGCTCATCTGGATGAGAAAAAGCCAGTTGAATGGGTAAGAATATATAAACTTCCTGACTTTGTTTTTTTCAGTCATGAGCAGCACGTTAGTGCCGGCCAGATCAACTGCGAAGCATGTCACGGCAACGTTAAAGAAATGAACAGGTTATATCAGGTACCCGACCTTTCAATGGGCTGGTGCATTGACTGTCATAAAACCAGGAAAGTGAATATCTCTAACGGATATTACAAAACATATTATCCCACTTTTTATGATTCTTTAAAAGCCGGGAAAGTTGATAGTATAAGAGTTGTCGGGATTGGTGGCAGAGATTGCGGTAAATGCCATTATTAGTAAATTTGTAGAATTCCGGGAGAATGAAAAAATATTGGAAAGATATTGAGTCAAAAGACAAAGTTGAAAAAGTTACTGTCATTAAACAACCGGCAGAAAATGAAGGTCCGTTATTCGACCTGGTGAGTGATCAGAATAAAGACTTGCATGCTTCGAGAAGAGACTTTCTGAAACTGTGCGGATTCAGCTTTGCTGCAGCTACGCTTGCTTCATGCAGGCAAAAGATAAGTAAAGCGGTGCCATACGTTACAGTGCCTCCGGAGATGATACCGGGAGCAGCACTCTACTATGCATCAAGCTATGTAAACGGAAGTGAGTACTGCAGTATACTTGTTAAAACCAGGGATGGCAGACCAATTAAAATTGAAGGTAACCCTGAATCATCAATTACCCATGGTGGGACAACTGCCAGAATACAGGCATCAGTGCTCGACCTGTACGATGGAAACAGGTTCCATGGACCATTGAAAGAAGGAAAATCTGTCTCATGGGATTCAATTGATAGTGAAATAGCAGGGAAACTTCAGAAAGTAGTTGAAGAGAAGGGCACAATTGTTTTACTCACTCCCACAATTTATAGCCCCTTTACAGAAACTGTTATAAATGGCTTTATAAAAAAATTCCCCGGAACACAATGGATTCAATATGATGCAATCTCATATTCTGCAATACTTGAAGCTAATAAGATTAGTTTTGGGGTACAGGTGATCCCCGATTACCGTTTTGAAAAAGCTGATCTGATCGTTAGTTCAGGAGCAGATTTCCTCGGAACCTGGCTCTCTCCTCTTGAATATACAAGGCAATTCAGTTCCCGAAGAATTCCGGAAAATGAAATGAACTGGCTGATACAGTTGGAATCTAATCTCAGCCTCACAGGATGTAATGCTGATAAAAGAATTCAGATAAAGCCTTCACAGGAGACCGTAATTCTTCTGAACATTTATAGGGATATCTTAAAGTCTGTCGAAAACAGGATTATAGATGTTCCGGTTTCACCGGTGGAGGTAAGAGAAATATCCGGGAAGCTTCTTTCATTAAAAGGTAAATCACTTGTAATTTCAGGTTCAAATATAAAGCAGGTTCAATTACTTGTAAATGAGATCAACCGGCTTCTTGGAAATATTGGACAGACTATTTTGTTTGACTCATTTCTGAGAACCCATGCTGCAATCGATTCTGATATGGAAAACCTTATCGGGAAAATGAAGAAAGGAAAAGTAAATGCGTTACTCATCTGGAATGTTAACCCTGTATATAACTGGTACAACGGTGATTCCTTTACAGAAGGGCTCAAAAAGGTTGGACTTACCGTAAACCTTTCAGGGTCACCTGATGAAACAAACAAGTTGGTACAATTCATCTGTCCTGATAACCATTATCTTGAAAGTTGGGGTGATGCTGAGCCAAAAAGAGAACATTTCAACCTGATGCAGCCTGCAATAGGCAATATATTTGATACTCGGCAAATGACAGATTCGCTATTAAAGTGGTCAGGTTCTTCTCTTCAGTCCTACGATTTTCTGCACGCTTACTGGGTTGAGAATATGATGCCCCGGCAGGAAGAATTCCATGATCCTGTGGTCTTTTTCGATAGGATGATTCAGAAAGGTACTTTTGAACTGCCTGCCAGGGGAGTTGGGAAAGCTGTAAAAGAGTACAATCCAGTTGCATTTAACCACTCTTATGTAAAAGTATCAGAGGGAAGTGTCAAAACTTCTGCCGAGATTGTTTTTTATGAAACAGTAGCGCTTGGAGAGGGACGGCAATCTAATAATCCCTGGCTTCAGGAATTACCGGATTCTGTATCGAAAATCTGCTGGGATAATTTTGCAGCGGTTTCACCTTTGCAGGCTAAAGAAAACAACTGGAATGAAGGAGACATATTAAAGCTGGGTAATGTTGAATTACCAGTACACATTCAATCCGGACAGGCATACGGAACCATAGGGGTTGCTCTTGGTTACGGCCGTTCAAACTGTGGTAAAGTAGGAGACGGGGTTGGTGTCAATGTCTGGCCGCTGTTAACAACAGATGAAGGGAATATCGTTTACAGAACAAAGCTCGACCGTATTGAAAAGACGGGCAAAATTTATCTTTTTGCGCAGACACAAACGCATCATAGTATGGAAGGCAGAGCTTTAGTCCGTGAGGCAGTATTGGAGGACTTCAGAAAGAATCCTGCAGCCGGCAATGAGTTACATGCTTACAATATTGAACATAATAAGTCTCTGTATAAAATGCGGACATATCCTCATCATCATTGGGGCATGGCAATCGATCTGAGTAGATGTACCGGATGCGCGACCTGTGTTATCGCCTGTCAGGCAGAAAACAACGTACCTGTTGTGGGGAAAGAGGAAGTACACAGAGTTCATGAAATGCATTGGATGCGAATTGACCGATATTTCACGGGGGAAGAAGAAAACCCGGAGGTTGTTTTTCAGCCTGTTCTGTGTCAACATTGCCAGAATGCGCCGTGTGAAAATGTCTGCCCGGTCGCAGCTACAAATCACAGTTCCGAAGGTTTGAATCAGATGATATATAACCGCTGTTTCGGGACACGATATTGCAATAATAACTGTCCTTACAAAGTGAGGAGATTTAACTGGTTCAATTTCAGTGGAGCAGGTACCCTTGCCGGCAATCTTAGAGATAAAGAAGGAATGACAGGCGATTTACGCAAAATGGTACTTAATCCAGATGTAACGGTTCGGGGACAAGGAGTTATTGAGAAATGTTCCTTCTGCATTCAACGCATACAGGCTGCAAAATTAAATGCAAAATATGAGAACCGTGCCATTCATGAAAATGAAATCCAGACAGCCTGTTCTCAGAGCTGTCCGGCAAACGCAATTATATTTGGCGACATGAATGACGACCAGAGCGAACTTAAAAAGCTGATGAACAGCGGAAGACGCTATAATCTTCTCGAAGAGCTGTACACAATGCCATCTGTAAATTATCTGACCAAAATAAAAAACAAAATATTGTAAGACCCAATTCTTATAAATATGTTTCAATCTCCAATACGGGAACCTCTAATTGAAGGAAGTAATACGTACCAGAGTATTACAGCCGATATTCTTAACCCGATGATGAACCGAGCAGGTAAATTCTGGTACCTGGGGATGACAATATCGACATTAGCCATGCTTTTTGGTTTAACAATGATTTTCTGGACAGTGTGGCAGGGAATTGGAACCTGGGGAGAAAACAGGACAGTTGGTTGGGCTTTTGAGATAACCACCTTTGTATGGTGGATTGGTATTGGCCATGCAGGGACATTCATTTCTGCAATCCTTTTATTATTCCGACAGAAGTGGAGAAATAGCATTAACCGTTCGGCTGAAGCTATGACAATATTTGCTGTTATCTGTGCAGCCCTGTTTCCACTTATACATCTTGGCCGTCCGTTACTTACTTTTTTCATATTTCCGTACCCGAATACCAGAGGTCTTTGGGTTAACTTTAATTCTCCGCTGGTATGGGACGTTTTTGCAATATCTACTTATTTTACTATTTCACTTGTCTTCTGGTATGTCGGACTTATTCCGGATATAGGAAGCCTGCGCGATAAAATCGGTAAAGGGCTGAAAAAGCAGATATACAATTTCCTGAGTTTCGGTTGGAAAGGATCGGCAAGAGACTGGCACCGGCATGAGATCACTTCAATAATGCTGGCTGCAATTGCAACACCGTTAGTTTTATCGGTTCATAGCATAGTCAGTATGGACTTTGCTTCAGCAATACTACCAGGCTGGCATACAACGATATTTCCGCCATATTTTGTTGCGGGGGCAATCTTCTCCGGGTTTGCAATGGTTCAGACTCTGTTGATTATCGCCAGAAAAGCAATGAAACTGGAAAACTTTATTACTGTAAGCCATATTGAAAATATGAATAAGGTATTAATTGCAACAGGTTCGATTGTTGCACTGGCTTACATGACTGAGATGTTCATGTCGTGGTATTCTGGGAATGAATATGAACACTATGCATTTATGAACAGGGCTACAGGCCCTTACTGGTGGGCGTATGTAATAATGATCACCTGTAATGTGTTTTCCTCACAGCTGCTTTGGATCAAGAAATTACGGACAAGCCTGGTATTCACTTTCTTCCTTTCAATAGTGATTAATATCGGAATGTGGTTCGAGCGTTTTGTGATCATTGTTACTTCTCTTCACAGGGATTTTCTTACATCCAGTTGGACGATGTATAAACCGACGATTGTCGAGTATGGATTAATAATCGGGACACTGGGGATCTTCTTCACAGCATTCCTGTTATTTATCCGCATTTTCCCGGTCATCTCAATTGCCGAAGTGAAATCCATTTTAAAAACAGGAAGCAGAAATAAACCAAAAGGAGATTCAGGTCATGAGTGATTCAAACCTTATAAAAATATCATTTGATGATGAAGTTCCATTGTTGCAGGCAGTGAAGAAACTGCGGGAGAACAAAGAAATTATCCGGGATGTTTTGTCACCATTTCCGATACATGGTCTCGATGAGGCTCTTTCAATGAAAAGAACCAGAATTCCGGTTGTTGGCTTTATTTTCGGAGCACTCGGCGCAACACTTGCATTTGTTTTTCAGGCCTGGGTATTTACAGTAAGTTATCCCCTGATCATTGGTGGAAAACCTTTCTTCTCGGTTCCGACTTTTGTCCCGATAACATTCGAACTAACAGTACTCTTTTCGGGCCTGGCTATGGCAGCCGCTTTACTCATCAGATCGAGATTGAAACCTGAAATAACCTTTACTCCTGTCGATGCAAGAATTACTGACGACAGGTTCGTTATTCTTGTTGATGCCCCGGGTGACGCATCACTGGAGAGAGTAAAATCAATTTTATCTGGAATTCAAACCGTAGAAATAAAATAAGAAAGCAGCGACTATGGATGAGCAATTCAATTTTAAAAATCAATACCGGAATATCCTATTTATTACGTTAGGAACCTTTGTTATTATTACATTAGGGATAATTTTTATTACTAAACCGGGCGCTACACGGATCTGGGCTAATATTTTATTAAATAACCAATATTTTCTGGGACTTTCTCTGGGCGCTGCTTTTTTCCTGGCTATACACAGACTTGCACTTTCCGGCTGGCATACTCTCATTCAAAGAATACCGGATGCGATGACAACTTTTCTTCCAATTGCTTTTATCCTTATGCTCCTGGTCTATTTTGGAATGCATCATCTATATATCTGGACAAATAATTCAGGTTCCGACGCCCTGATAGAAGGAAAGAAAGCCTGGCTAAATATGCCGTTTTTCTTTATTCGGCTCGTTATTTATTTCACCGGCTGGATTTCTTTCACCTGGCTGATGAGACAGAATTACAGTGCTCTCATGACTTCATCAGATTTAAAGTTTTATAATCGCGGAAAAATGTTTGCCGGTCTCTTCCTGGTTTTTTATGCTGTTACAGTTTCTTCGAGCAGCTGGGACTGGATAATGTCACTCGATGCGCACTGGTACAGTACTATCTTTGGCTGGTATGTCTTAATTGGTATGTTTGTAACCTCGCTGGCATTTATAACTTTGATGATCTGGTTTCTTAAACGTCTTGGTTATCTTGAATATGTAAGAATTGATCATATTCATGATTTGGCTATATACATGTTCTGCTTCAGCATTTTCTGGACCTATCAATGGTTCGCACAATATGAATTGATCTGGTATGGTCATCTGCCGGAGGAGACATCTTATTTTATAACAAGGCTTCACCACTTCAGAATACTTTTCTTCATAAATCTTGGAATCAATTTTCTTGTACCGTTTTTTGGTCTGATAACTTACAATTCAAAAAGGAATATTAATTGGGTGTCCTTTATTGCTGCAATCCTATTGATAGGACACTGGTTGGATTACTGGCTGTTGATAATGCCGGCAGGAGCAGCTGAAAAAGCTACAATAGGAGTATTTGAGATTTGCATGACATTAATCTATGCATGCATCTTTGTATTTATTGTACTAAGGTCACTTGCGCAAAGACCCATGGTGGTAAAAAATGATCCTTTTATTAAAGAAAGCCTGAATTATGAATCATAAAGATAAATCATAGCTGAATATGCATATTGTAAGAAAAATATCAAATAAAATTTTGGTACTTCTGCTGACTGCCCTGCTTCTTCTGGCATGCGACAGGCAGAAGAGTATGAGAGGATATGACTTCATGCCCGATATGGTATATTCACAGGCCTATGATTCCTATTCACAAAACCCGAACTTTAAGGACAGCATGACAATGCGTGTTCCTGTGGATGGGACCGTTCCGATAGGCTTCACTCCCTTCAGATATACAGTTGACACCATTTCACGGGCTAAGGCTGGGAGGAAATTGGTTAATCTATTTTTACCCACAGACTCTGTGCTCGCAAGAGGGAAGCTTATGTTTACGACTTTTTGCATTGGTTGTCATGGGGAACTCGGAAAAGGGGATGGACAGTTATTTAAAAGTGGTTTATATCCTTTAAAACCACGCGATATCTCAGCACAACCTACTTCCAGGCGACCGGATGGTCAGATATATCATACAATAACCCTTGGATTTGGGTCTATGATGCCGCATGGGGCCCAGATAAGACCTGAAGACAGATGGAAGCTTGTCCTTTATGTCAGAGTGCTGCAAAAGAACGCGCAGATGGCAAGGGACATAATTCCGGCTACGGCCAAATCAAAATAACCCCAAGTCTACCCCCTGCCGCTCCACGGCTGTCCCCCTAAAGGGGGGACTAATTCGGTGTCCTTTATGAAATTTCATCGAAGGCTGAGAATTAGCCCCCCTTTAGGGGGGTTGGCGGGTCGAGTGGGAAGAGTCTTTAGCTTATGATCTTATCCGAAATCAACAGCAGGATCACAAGTAAGAAATACGAATCAAGGAGAATAGAATAGTTTTTGGGTTTTTTATCTGCCTGCATTCTTAAAAGGTCAAAAAAATGCCAGAGAATATACGACGATGCTATCACCAGGATGCCTATGATTACCGGGGTTTGTATAATTTCAAAATAGCATAGAAATAAAGCAGCTAGTACCGATGAAATCACCCAGCTAAAAGTTAACCTTTTTATCTGGGTCTGGTTAAAAATATCTGTCACACTCGGCAATCCTGCCTGTTTATATTCTTCACCATACTTCAGTATAAGTAACCAAAAATGAGGAATTTGCCCGATAAATATCAGAAATCCAATAAAAATAATGGGTTTTTCCCAAGGCCCGCCTCCTGCAGCGACCCAGCCAATCAGCGGTGGCAATGCACCCGTGATTGCGCCGGGAACGACAGCAAAAGCGGTAATTCTCTTCGAATAGGTATATATCCCATTGTACCAAAGAATTGTGATTAACCCAATCAGGACCGCTTTTATATTACCAGCAAAATAGATAAGCAATATACCGGCGATAAGATTGACAAGGGAAAATAGTATTGCATTTTTCAGATTAATTCTTTGAGATGGAAGCGGACGAAAGCGTGTCCGGTCCATTTTTTTGTCAATATCAACTTCCTGAATCTGGTTCAGGACCGAAGCGGAGATTGCCATCAGAAGGATGCCAAAACTTGTAAAGAGCAATCTTGCTGAAAAATGAGGATCAAAAGCAAAGTATCCTGTAAATCCTGTCAGGCTAACCGGAATCATAATTTTAAGCCTTGTCAATTCCAGCCAATCCTTAAGTTTTACAGGTTTATTTATCATTAAGAGTTTTCAAGTATTCAATTATTTTCAGAATATCATTATCACTTAAAGTGCTTCGGTAGCTTTGCATAATAGTGGAAGGGAATCCTTTCACTATGTCGGTATTAGGCTGCAGAATGCATCTTTTTAAATATTCAGGATCAACAGTAACAGTCATTTCCTTTCCGTCTCTTATAATAGTTTGCTGTGAACCGAACAGATTAAAATAACTCGGACCAATCAGTTTTGTACCGTCAGGTGTATGACATGCAAAACAACCCTGAGCCCTCATAATGGCTTCTCCTATTTCTGCCGGAGTCGCATTTCCTGCTACGGTAACTGCCTTGGCACTCTCGGCGTACCACGCTTTAAATTTATCCTTCGACATTACATTAACCGTTGAATGCATGTAGGAGTGCTGCAATCCGCAATATTCAGCGCAAAAGATCTTATATTTACCTTCAATCTCAGGCAGAAACCACATGAACTTTTCCCTTCCCGGGATTATATCGGATTTTATTCTGAAATCCGGAATGAAAAGGCTGTGAATTACATCCAGAGAAACAAGGTTAATTTTAACAGGAGTATTTACCGGTACTATCAGATCAGGGCTTTGTTTTCCATTTTCATATACAAACAAAAAACTCCACATCCTTGCAACAACTGTAATTTTCATAGCATCCTTCGGCGGTTTGGTTGTAGATTTCCAGCCAGACCATCCCAAAGAGAACATAACCAGCGCAAGAACAAGCGGAATAATCGTCCAGGTAATCTCCAAAAGAGTATTTCCTTCAATTTGTGTAGCCACCGGATTCTTCTTCTTGTTGTACCTGAATACGAAATAAAGCATAGTAATTGTAAGCCCTATCAGGAGTAACAATGATATGCCCGCAATAAAGTAAAACGCAGTATTGTAGGTTGATACATAATTTGAAGCTCCAAGTCCGGTGGTTGAATACATACCGATTATCTATTAAGGTAGTCCAGGAGTGTAACGGTTATTACAGCACATAACAGCATTATTACACCGATGACTGCTCTTGAAAACATTTTATTTTCAAATTTAAGATGCATAAAAATGCGCAACACAAACGAAGATTTAATTGCAGCTATAAGAAGGGCGATTGTAACCGTCAGAGCGCCCAGGTAAATTTGTGTAAGTGTTACTGATGTAAGCGTAAGTGCAATTAATACTGCCAATACGTACAGAAATGTTTTATAAGGGATTATATGATTTTTTTCATTTTCTACTGACTTCATCGGTTTTAGGTAATGAGATAAAACAATGGGAACAGAAAAATCCAGATTAGATCAACCAGATGCCAGTATAATCCGCTATTTTCAAGTAAAACATAATTTTCGGAGTTGATCTTATCTCTTAAAACTGAGGTTGCAATAACCAGAATAAAGACCAGACCTATAATAATATGAAGAGCATGTAGCCCGGTCATAAAAAAATAGAGTCCATAGAAGAGCACATCTCCATGACCACGCAATGCGAGAATGGAGGAGCCAGGATATATATGTTCCTTAATGTGTTCTCCCCATTCAAAGTATTTATTAACTAAAAATGCAAGGCCAAGGATGACTGTTATCCCAAGGAGTAAAAGAGCAAGCTTTTTATTATTCTTTTGAATAGCCGTTATCGACATTGCTATTGTGGTACTGCTTATAAGCAGGATAATAGTATTTATTGTCCCGATAAAAACGCTCAATTCCTGTGCAGCAAGATGAAAAGCGACAGGATTTCTATACCTGTATACTGAGTAGACAATAAAGAGCCCTCCGAACAACAGCATTTCCGTAAAAAGGAATAGCCACATCCCGGTTTTAGATGCCAAATCGTCTCGGTGTGTCACTAAAATCGTACTCATTTATAGTTATATGGTCCTTTAGTTATAACCGGGATTTCTTCAAAGTTTTCTACGGGAGGAGGTGAAGGTATTGTCCATTCCAAAGTCTTGCCACCCCACGGATCTGAAGGTGCTTTGGCTCCGTTTCTCAATGAAGAGATAAGGTTAATAATAATTACAGCCAATCCAAAGTACATTACTATTGCACCCAGAGAGGAAAATATATTTCCGGTATGGAATATTTCATCATAATCATAATACCTTCTGGGCATCCCTTTCATTCCAAGGAAAAACATTTCACCATAAAGGGTGATAAACCCGGCAAAGAAAATGATCAAACCTGTATTGGCCCATCGGGAATCATACATTTTCCCGGTAATTTTCGGATACCAGTAATGCATAGCGCCAAAGAAAGCAAAACCTGTACCTCCGAAAACAATAAAGTGGAAGTGAGCAACAACAAAATGCGTGTTATGCAGATGAATATCTGTAGCAAGCGACCCAAGTATCAGTCCTGAAAATCCGCCAATCATGAAGACAAAGAGGAACCCGACTGCCCAATAAAATGGAGTTTGCAGATCAATTGAAGCTTTATGCATTGTAGCTATCCAGTTAAATACTTTTATCGCGCTGGGGATTGCTACAATAAATGTCAGAAGGGAAAAAACGTATTGCGCCGTTCCGCTCATTCCGGAAGTGAACATATGATGTCCCCAGATAAAATAGCCAACGAATGCAATAGCAATGCTGGAAGCAACAATAAATTTATACCCGAATATTGTTTTGTGACAGAAAGTTGGTATAATTTCGGAAATTGCCCCCATGGCGGGCAGGATCATTATATAAACTGCCGGATGACTGTAAGTCCAGAATAAATGTTGATAAAGAAGAGGATCTCCACCCAGTGTAGGATCGAAAAACCCAATATGCAAAGTTCTTTCGGCAATTATCATAAGCAGAGTGATCCCAATTATTGGAGTGGCGAGCAGCTGAACCCATCCTGTGGCATATAACGTCCATGGGAATAAAGGCATTTTCAGCCATGTCATACCTGGTGCACGCATCCTGTGGATAGTCACTAAAAAATTCAGTCCGGTAAGTATAGATGAAAACCCGAGCACAAATGCACCAAAAACTGCCGGCAGCATATTCCCGGTGGTTCTGAAACTGTAAGGCGCATAGAATGTCCACCCGGTATCAGGAGGTCCCTGGCCTGTAAACTGTGATATCAGCACTAATGTAACACCGGTAACATAGAAATACCACGAAAGAAGATTAAGCCTTGGGAAAGCGACATCTTTTGCTCCAATCATTATTGGAAGAAGGAAATTCCCAAATACGGCAGGCAGTCCGGGAATAACAACTGCAAAGATCATTATTATACCATGAAGTGTAAAAAAAGCATTGTATGTCTGAGCTGTCATGATGGTTTTCCCCGGTGCAATAAGCTCTAACTTCATTAACAGACCAAGAGTCGCTCCAGTGGCAAAGAATGTCAGGAGAGAAAATAGATATAATATTGCAATTCTTTTGTGATCAGTTGAGAGTATCCAGGAAAACAGGCCTTTATATTTTCCTTTATATTCAAGATAACTGGGTACCTCAAAGTTTTTCTGAATACTCATTTATTTAGCCTTGTTTTTGGTTTTAACCTTGAGAATGAAAGGAACAAAAATATTACAATAATAAAAAACAATATAACAATTGCAGAAACCCTGGTTACATTAAAAACAAACTGATTGCCTTTGGTATCATAAGAATAACATATAGCAAGCAAACGATTTATACTCGGACCGATTTTACCTTTTGCGGCTTCTACCATTGTGATTTTGATATCAAAAGGCAGAAAATCAATTCCCCTAAGGTAACGGATTATTTTCCCGTCCGAACCAAGAGCGATAAGTCCGGTCGGATGAACATACTGGTTGTTTATCTTCTGGTAATTGAACCCAACTGATTTGGTTAACCTGGCAATATTCGTACTGTCAGAGACAAAAAAATGCCAGTCTTTTGCTGCCTCCTTATTCTTCATAGTGCTGATATAGGCGGCTTTCTTTTTAATGCCCAAATCTATCTTTTCAGAGGGATCGAAGCTGATTGTAATTACCTCGTAGTCTTTACCCAGCTTAAGATCTACTTCATCAATAAATTTAGAGACCCCAAACATCAGAGGGCTGCAAGTGCCTGCACATTCATAATAAACTAAATTAAGAATAGCGGGTTTATTGAGTACATCCTTTAACAAGACTGTATCGCCATTCTCATTAACCAATTTAGTGTCGAGAGCAGCAAACTGGCCTTGTTTCTCATCGAAGCTAACCTGCATTTGCTTATCAAACAGAGATGTTTGAGAATAGGATTCAATACTAATGAGACAAATAAATGATGCTAGAAGCAGTTTAAAGTTAGTCATAGCAAAACTTGTAGATATTAGTGTTATAAAGATATAATATTTTTCTTTTCAGCTAAAGAAAAACACGTCCTGGTTTCTGTTGTTCAGGTGGTTTTATTTTTTGGTTTTTCTTCCTCCGAATAGATACCTGAGATCATTAATGAACCGCCCATAAGTGAGATATCTTTAAGAAGGGCAATGATCGTAATTGTTTTGTCGGCATCAGTAAATAAATGTGGGATATGAATGGTAACTATAAAAATGAAAAGAAGGATTGCCAGCAAAAGCGTGGAAAATTTGACTAGTACTTTTGTGATTATACTTATGCTTGCCGCAATAAGCATAATACCAGTCAGTATAATCGTATATGCACCCAGGGGAATAAAAGAAGTCAGCATACCAAGGTAATAGTCCAGCATCAGGAAATGATTGATACCGAAGAGTGCAAAAGGAACTGCAAACAGAATTCTTCCGATTGTTGTAAGTTTTTTCATGATAATTTCTTATTTGCCGGATTTCAGTTTCTTAAAGCTTCTTAACTTCCATAAATGTATAAATTATTTTTTTGTCCTGACTTAAAAGAGTCAAAAAACATTAAGCTAAGTAGCTTTTTATAACAGAGATATGAACAAATACAGATCATTAATGTTATTGAATAAAAAACTCAGTATGGAAAGAAGAAAATTTTTTAAAGCAGTTGGGTTGATAACTGCAGCTGCCTACATTAGCCCAAAAGTATTTGGTAACGAACAGATACAGGTAAATGCTCCCGGAATTGAAGGTGTACCGGCACCGGAATTTCCTCCGCTTCCATTTGCTTACGATGCTCTGGAGCCATATATTGATGCCCGTACAATGGAGATTCATTATGATAAACACCACAGGGCATATTATACAAATTTCATGAATGCTGTTAAAGGTACTGCACTTGAAGGGAAACCCCTCAGCGAAATATTTGCAACTATCTCAAAACAGACTGATGCTGTAAGAAACAATGGAGGAGGTTATTATAACCATTTATTCTTCTGGAAGAATCTGGGGAAAGGATCTTCCGGACCTTCAAATGACTTATCTTCAGCTCTTACAAAGTCATTTGGTTCGGTTGATAAATTCAAAGAAACATTCAACACTGCAGCTAAAACACGGTTTGGAAGCGGCTGGGCATGGTTATATTTAGGAACAGACAAGAACTTAGCCGTTGCAAGTTCTCCGAACCAGGATAATCCACTTATGGATTTATCGCCGATAAAAGGAACACCCTTACTAACCCTCGATGTATGGGAACATGCTTATTATCTTAAATATCAGAATAAAAGAGCTGACTATATTGATGCCTTCTGGAATGTTGTGAATTGGGAGGAAGTTAACAGGAGATATCAGGCGGCAAAAGGATAATCTGACTTTTAATCTTAAACCCCTTTTTATTCCCCCTGGCAGGGGGAATAATCCTCTGGATTCTACTGTAGTTTTCAAATGTCAATAATTGTCTCCCCCCTTGGGGGAGATGCCGCGAAGCGGCAGAGGGGTATATAATACTAAACAGATTTTCCTTGGGGGAGATGCCGCGAAGCGGCAGAGGGGTATATAATACTAAACAGATTTTTCTTGGGGGAGATGCCGCGAAGCGGCAGAGGGGTATATAATACTAAACAGATTTTCCTTAGGGGAGATGCCGCGAAACGGCAGAGGGGTATATAATACTAAACAGATTTTCCTTGGGGGAGATCT
This sequence comes from Bacteroidales bacterium, assembly GCA_049792755.1. Lineage (GTDB taxonomy): Bacteria > Bacteroidota > Bacteroidia > Bacteroidales > VadinHA17 > LD21. The sequence goes on from JBARBF010000032.1 coordinate 43,971, forward strand.
CGCGAAGTGGCAGAGGGTTGTTATGTATAGAGAAACCTCTTAATCTTCAGCGTCGCTGTCTTCTGAAAAGGTACCGGTTGTATTACCACCTTTTGAATCTGGCTGAATTTATTTACCTGGGAATTAACATATTCCTGTAATTCACTGAGAACTTCATCAACTTTTTCTTCAAACTGACGTGTCATATCCTGTTTTAGGATCTGGTATTTCTTTTCCATCTCTTCTATGTTAATCTGTACCAGGGCAACCAGTTTCCCCTTTTGTTGTACGACAAGTGAATCCACAACGAAACGGAAATTGTTTATAATGGATTCAATTTCCTCCGGATAAATATTTTCTCCACTCGCACCAACAATCATATTTTTTAGTCTTCCTTTAATAAAAAGATTATTGTTTCGGTCAAATGCCCCAAGGTCCCCTGTTTTAAACCAGCCATCATGAGTAAGAACCTCTTTAGTCATTTCTGGTTCTTTAAAATATCCTTTCATCACATTTTGTCCTCTGGCCCAGATTTCACCCTCCCCGGTTTTTTTATCAGGGTTATTAATCATAAGTTCAACACCTTCTATTGCAGGACCCGTTGACTCGAACACAGCTTTCTGAGGATTTGATCCTGCAAGGAGCGGAGCTGTTTCTGTAAGGCCATAACCAATTGCATATGGAAATTTTGCTTCAATCAGAAACTTTTCAACGGCTTTGTTGAGTTTTGCTCCCCCAATACCATAAAACTTCAACTCCCCGCCAAATATTTTAAGAAGCTTTTTACCAGCCGCAGCATTTAGTTTTTTTCTGAGAAGAGGAATCTTGTAAAGAAGCTTAAGTATAATATTCTCCCTGAAAGCAGGCATGATTTTATTAAAATATATTTTTTCAATTATCAGAGGAACTGTCAGCATCATTGTTGGTTTTATCTCAGCCAGCGCAGGCAGAAGAACCGAAGGAGTCGGGGGTTTCCTAAGATAATAGACACAAGATCCGCATAGCATCGGCAGAATCAGACCAAGAGTATTTTCATAACTGTGTGATAACGGGAGCACCGACAAAAATCGATCATACTCATCTATCGACTGTATTCCCCTTCCTTTCAGTGCATTAAAGGAGATGTTTTTGTGAGTCAGCATCACCCCTTTGGAACGACCTGTTGTTCCGGAAGTATAGATAATTGACGCAAGATCTTCTTCTTCAACATTATAATCTTTATTTGGAAGTGCAGAAGATTCGAATTTATGGCAATCATCTTCAGAATTAATCAGAGAGAAATCCTCTATAAGAATTGTCGTTTTAAGATCTTCTGATCTGAATCCCTCGATCCGGGATAACAAGGAATTTGATATAAAAATTGCTTTAGCACCAGAGTGTTCAAGAATATTGGAAACTTCGGTATTTGAAAAATCGGGAAGAATTGGAATGACTACCGCACCCATAAAAGTAATTGAAAAGTATGCAATTCCCCAGTTTGGCATATTTAAACTCAGAATTGCCACTTTATCCCCACGGCATATCCCAATTTTTTCCAGAAAAGCAATTAAAGCACTGATTTCCCTGTTTACTGTTTCATAAGTTTTTGGTTCTTCCCCTACAAACGCATATGCATTATGCTTACCAAACTTCCTCAATGTTTCATTAAACATCTCAGGGAAAGTCAGCCTGATTTCATGTTGATTCATCATCCCCTAATCTTAAGCCAATAATAAACTGCAAAGTTACGGAATTATTGATTTCAATAGCTTAATCGTTAAATATATTACCTGAAAAGCACAAAACCCCGATTAAACTTTAAACCTTTATCAGGCAGAATGGTTAATATTGTATATAATTTTCAAAAGAAACCCCCTTTCTTGTTCCGCAGGGCGGAATGATTTATGTGGATTCCTTCCCCCTTGGGGTAAAGCCGGGAAGAAGGTAAGAAGAGTTATAAAAACTTGCGGGGATGTTGTCTTGGATGGATATTATTTTGTGATTAAATTATAGATTTATGAGTCCGTTAATAAGAGTGACAAAGGAATTCCCTTTTGAAATGGCTCACGTTCTCTGGAACTACGATGGACCATGCAAAAACGTTCATGGTCATTCATACCGGCTGTTTGTAACACTGTCGGGACACCCTGCAGATAACCCCGATAATCCCAAAAACGGGATGGTAATTGACTTTACCGACCTGAAAAGTATTGTAAGAAAACAGATAATTAACATATTTGATCATTCGGTCGTATTAAGCAAGAACATGGATAAGGAAAAAACAGATATGTTCAGCAAAATGTTTGGAAATACTGTTCTGGTTAGCTATCAGCCCACGTGTGAAAACCTTGTAGCTGATTTTGCAGAACGGATTGTACCTCATCTTCCTGCCGGAGTTAAATTGCATAGTCTTAAACTCTTTGAAACAGCAACTTCTTTTGCCGAATGGTTTGCCAGTGATAATGAATAAGAAGTTTAATAAATAAGGAAATATCAAGATATGACTGAAAACACCTCGAAAAAACTATTTCTTCTGGATGCTTATGCCCTTATTTTCCGTGCTTATTATGCATTCATCAAGAACCCCAGGGTAACATCGAAGGGGTTGAATACTTCGGCAATTTTGGGATTTCTTCTGGCTCTTGAAGAGGTTCTTCAGAAACAGAAACCGACACATATTGCCGTTGTTTTTGATACTCCTACTCCAACTTTCAGGCATGAAATGTTCAAGGAATACAAAGCTCACCGTGACGAAACTCCTGAGGATATTAAGAAGGCAGTACCTTACATAAAGAAGCTTATTGAAGCATATAAAATACCAGTGATCGATTATCCCGGATTTGAAGCAGACGATGTCATTGGAACACTTGCAAGGAAGGCTTCTGAGCGTGGGTTTACAACTTATATGATGACACCCGATAAAGATTTTGCCCAGCTTGTTTCTGATAACATTCTTATGCTAAAACCATCGAGAAGCGGAAATGAATCAATATTATGGGGAATTGATGATGTAAAAAAAGAATTTGGTGTTCAGCGTCCGTTACAGGTGATTGACATCCTTGCCCTGATGGGCGACACGGCAGATAATATTCCGGGAGCTCCAGGCGTCGGCCCCAAGACAGCAATGAAACTGATTTCGGAATATGGGAGTATTGAAGAACTTTTCAGAAATACTGACACCTTGAAGGGAAAGTTAAAAGAGATCATTGAAAATAACAGGGAACAGATTGAAATGTCGAAGAAACTTGCTACAATAGAGCAAAATGTACCTGTTGAGTTGAACGAAACTGCTCTTGAACTTGAGGTTCCCGACCCTGCTAAATTGAAAGTTCTGTTTGATGAACTGGAATTCAAGACAGTGGCAACCCGGATACTTTCTGGAATAGATAAATCAGAGAAACCGAGGGAACCACAACAGTTATTTGCTTCTCAAACAGAATCTGACCAAGGTTCACTGTTCGGTGATGAGGCTATTTCACCGGTTACTGATAAAGCAACAATAGAAAATGTCGAACATACATATATCCATCTGCAAACCAATTCTGAAATTGTAGAATTAGTAAAAAAAATCGGCTCTCTTAAAGAGTTTTGCTTCGATAGTGAGACGACAAGTATCAACCCACTGGATGCCGAATTAGTTGCCCTGACTTTTTCGTGGGAAAAAGGAACCGGATATCTTATTCACTTCCCTGAATCACAAAATGAAACAAAATCCATTCTGGAGATTGTCAGACCGGTTTTTGAAAATCCCGTCATACTCAAAATAGGACAGAACATGAAATTTGATATTCAGGTTCTGGCAAATTACGGTATTGATGTAAAAGGACCCATGTTCGACACTATGATAGCCCATTATCTTCTGGAACCAGATATGAGACATAACATGAATTTATTATCTGAATCATATCTTGGATACAGCCCTGTGCATATTGAATCCCTCATAGGGGAGAAAGGAAACGGTCAGAAGAACATGCGGTCAGTACCAGTTGATAAACTAATGGAATATGCCGTCGAAGATGCAGATGTGACTTATCAGTTGAAGCAGATATTTGAACCAAGGATTAAAACCGAGGGATTAGGCGATCTTTCCCATGATATTGAGATGCCACTCATAAGTGTTCTGGCTTTGATGGAAAGAAATGGGGTTATTTTAAACCTCGACGATCTGAAAGCTATTACCATAAACCTGCGGGAGGATATCATCTCTCTTGAAAAAGAGATATATACACTTGCCGGAACAGAATTTAATATTTCCTCGCCAAAACAGCTCGGTGATATTCTTTTTATAAGATTGAAACTTGACGAAAAAGCAAGGGTTACAAAAACCAAACAGTTTATTACCAATGAAGAGATATTACAACGGCTGACAAGCAAACATCCGATCGTCAATAAAGTGCTAGAATACAGAGGGCTTAAGAAGCTTCTGTCAACATACGTAGAAACACTTCCTCTGCTCGTGGATAAGAAAACCGGAAGGATTCATACCTCATTCAATCAGGCTGTTGCTGCAACTGGCAGACTAAGTTCAAATAACCCCAATCTTCAGAATATTCCGGTAAAAGATGCCAGGGGAAGAGAAATAAGGAAAGCTTTTGTTCCCGAAAAAGGTCGTATATTCTTATCGGCTGACTATTCACAAATTGAATTGAGGCTTATAGCTCATCTCAGCAAAGATAAAAGTATGATTGCCGATTTCCTTTCCGGCAATGATATTCATGCAGCTACGGCAGCAAAAATATTCGGCGTAGAGATCAAAGATGTTACACGCGAGATGCGAAGCAGAGCAAAAACAGCAAATTTTGGGATCATTTATGGAATTTCATCTTTCGGACTTTCGGAGAGATTAAATATTGGTAGAAAAGAAGCAAAAGAGCTTATTGACGGCTATTTTAATTCTTATCCCGGAGTTAAGATTTATATGGAAGAGAGCGTCAATAAGGCCAGAAATAAAGGGTTTGTAACAACAATGTTTGGAAGGAAGAGATATCTGCCTGATATTCATTCAAGAAATCAGGTGGTAAGGGGAAACGCCGAAAGAAATGCCATTAATGCGCCAATACAGGGCAGCGCTGCTGATATAATCAAGATTGCCATGGTAAGGATAAACGACAGGATGAAATCAGAAAAAATCCAGTCAAAAATGATTCTTCAGGTGCATGATGAACTTATTTTTGAAGTTGAAATTTCTGAACTGGAAAAGCTTAAGGAAATGGTTCTGTTTGAAATGTCCAATGCTGTGAAGCTTGATATACCACTTAAAGTTGAATCAGGAACGGGAAATAACTGGTTTGAGGCGCATTAACCCCCCAACCCCCCCAATGGGGGGCTTAGGAACCTTTTATTCTTAACCTGTCAATTTGGGGAATGAGGTGTAGAAAACAAGGCACCTTATATAATGTAACATATTAGTAATTAAGGATTTCAAAGACCCCCATGTGGGGGGTTGGGGGGTAGAAAATGGAAGTTAAAGTTTTATTCTTCGGCGTTTTGGCAGAGGTTTCGGGAACAAGTATAAAACACTACCATGATGTAAAATCGATAAGTGATCTTAAGATAAAGATTTATGATGATTTCCCTGAGATAGTGCATTATAATTTTCGTATATCCGTTAACTGTGAGATAACCGACAATGATTTATTTCTAACATCAGGAGATGAAGTTGCATTAATGCCCCCTTTTGCCGGGGGATAAGGTACTACGTTCCATATTATTATGATGAATCATGGAAGTAAAATATTTAATACAAAGGCAAACTAAGATTTTCTACAGGGGTTACAAAGTACTAATCTGAGAGAACTAAATAGGTTCAAGAATTTTTCCTGACTGATGTAATTCAGGTTTTGAGCTGTTAGTATCAGTTTTTCTTGTGACCAGAATTGCCCCGGCTGTACCTTTAAGGATAGAATTATATTCTTCTTTATTACTTAATATGTCACGGGCCTTTAAAACCTGTTCATCATTTTGTATTGTATATGCGATTGCCCCGTTTTCATAGAAATAGCGACTTACAATTTCATCTTCAAGCAGATCGGTTATTTCACTTCGGAACATTTTAAGGTCCAGATCAAGACTATGGGCAAAGTCTTTTTCCAGGTCATCAAACATTTCTTTATGAATATCATAATACTTTTCTTTTTTGGCGTTGGTTATGAGTTCATTAAGAGACTCCTCTGTACCAGTTTTGTAATTGAATTTCCGGTTCAGAAGAAATGTTTTGAATTCATCGTAATCCTGATCGGTGAGTTTGAATTGTTCGGGAGATTTAATTTCAGGGTGATCCCAATAGTATTTTGTAGCAAAGTCGAAAATGTAATACCTGAGGAAAAGATCTGAAGATATCTGGCTAAGAGGTTCAGGCAATAATTCAATATCCGGAGTAATACCTCCCCCGTCTTTTACAATTCTTCCGTTTTTAGTTTTAAATTCAGATATCAGGGAATCAGGAATAATTCCAACGCTTCCATCTTCGTTCGGGTGTGAGAAATCGCGTGCCTGAATACATCTGCCGCTTGGGATGTAATATTTTGCAGTCGTGACCTTAAGTTGAGAGTTATAGCTCAGAGGCCGCGTTATTTGAACCAGCCCCTTTCCATATGATCTCTGTCCGACAATTATACCTCTGTCAAGGTCCTGTATTGCTCCGGCTACTATTTCCGAAGCAGATGCAGAACCTCTGTTAATTATTATTGCAAGTGGTATTTTATCATCCACTGCATCTCTTGTGGTTTTAAAATTTTCGTCAAACTGTTTGACTTTGCCTCTTGTTGATACAACTTCATTTCCTTCAGGAACAAAAAGATTAACGATTTCAACAGCTTCTGTAAGCAACCCCCCCGGATTTCCCCGCAGGTCGAGAATGATCTGTTGAGCATTTTTATTTTTTAAGGAAATAAGGGCAGTTTTTACATCATCGATACAGTTTTGAGTGAAATTTGTAAAACGGATATACCCGGTTTTAGAATCAAACATTCCATAATAGGGAACCGGTGGCATGATTATCTTTTCGCGTTTAAGAGTATAATCAGTATCAACGCCGTTCCTTTCAATAGTTACATTGATCTCCGTTCCAGGATTCCCTTTAAGTTTTTCACTTACTTTATCGGTTGTTAATCCCTTTAGTGATGTTCCATCGACCTTTTTTAAAAGGTCTCCGGGTTTAATCCCTGCCTTATCAGCAGGGAATCCCTTATATACTTCACTTATAACAACATAATCACCGGAATTTCTGACCAGTGATCCGATTCCACCATATTTACCTGTGGTCATAATGGCAAATTCATCAGCTTCCGATTCTGGAAAGTAAACCGTATAGGGATCAAGTGTTTTAAGCATATTATCCATCCCTGCTTTAATCAGTTTATCCGGATCGATAGTATCTACGTAAAAAGTATTCAGTTCCCTGAAAAGAGAGAAAAATATGTCCAGGTTCTTTGCAATTCTGAAATCCCGTGTTTCCTGACTGGCCAGGAAACCTGTACTGATTCCTGCAACCAGCAGAACAGAAAAAACAATTACTAATATCCTGAGTGAACGTATCTTTTTCATAGTCAACATTACTTAATTTAGAATGGCGAAATTAAGAAGAATAATCGGGAAGCATTTTGATAAAGAAACAATTAAGACAACTTTAACATTATTTTTCCTTCCTCGTGGTGAGAATAATAAGTTTGTTTATCATCTCCCTTATAGATTTATCAATTGCCTCATAATCAGGAACAGCATTCCCTCTTACAATAACAACAAATACAATCTGAATGTTCTGAGATATGAGATGATCATAAAGAATCCCTTTATTTTTCCGGTAAGCCTCCCTAAGCCTTCTCTTGATGAGGTTTCTTGTTACAGCCAGTCTGAATCCTCTTTTAGATACACTGAAAGCAACCTGAGCAGGAACAGAGATTGAATTCTGACATTTATCCCATACAATCTTGAAAAGAGAATTATGAAAAATATTTCCGTCTTCGAACAGCGCTTCGATGATTTTTCTGCTGCAGAGCTTTTCAGACTTATCAAATGTCTCCCTGGAGGTATTCATTTTATATTTGTAAGGACGTTGCATGCAACGTCCTTACTAAATTTTTTGAGTAAGCAGTGGGTAAAAATTACCTTAAATTTTTATTGTATTCTTTAAGAAAATCATCAAGGGCCATCGTCATAGACGGGGCTTTGGGGTTGGGAGCGTTTATGTCGAGTCTCAATCCTTCGCTTTCAACGGCACAGGCCGTTGTGGGACCGAATGCTGCAATTTTAATATCCCCCTGGACAAAACCCGGGAAATTTTCTTTCAATGATTTTATACCGGATGGGCTGTAAAAAACAAGAATATCATAATCGAACTCTTTTAAATTGGAAAAATCAGTACTTATTGTTTTATAAAGAGTACCGATTGTGTACTTAATATTATTTTTATCCAGAGACTCCGGGATTTCGGCATTATGGGGTTCAGAAAGAGGTACAAAGAAGTTATCTTCCCTGTGCTTGATTATAACATCAATCAGATCCTGAAATTTGGCTTTCCCGTGAAAAATTTTGCGTTTTCTATACACTATGTATTTCTGGAGATAAAATGCAACATTCTCCGTAATACAGAAGTATTTCATCGTATCCGGAACTACTGTCCTCAACTCATTGCATATCCTAAAGAAGTGATCTATCCCGGTTTTGCTTGTAAAGATGACCGCAGTAAATTCAAGTATATTGATTTTTTGCTGACGAAAATCTTTTGGGGAAACGCCTTCAATCTGATTAAACGGCTTGAAATCAACTTTCAGGTTATATTTTCTTGCCAGTTCGAAATATGGAGATTTCGGATTCAGGGGTTCTGGCTGCGATACTAAAATCTTCTTTATTTTCAACTCTTTAAGGTTTAAGTTCAACTTTCAAAGTAACCCAAGCCAATCTAAACAAGACCTGTAAAATATTTTACTACTATCAAAACAGGCAGAATTTCCAGCGCACAAAGGTATAAAATCAAATAGAATATTGAAATATTCTTGTTTAGAAAAAT
>JBARBF010000033.1:0-10571 GCA_049792755.1 Bacteroidales bacterium
GCTGTTTCATTGATCACCAGTGCAGTACTGTCACCTGGAAAATCGGGCGAAATGAATCGTCCATCCTTTAACTCAAGTTGAAATGTTTTTGCAAAATCCGCATCAGTATAAAGAGCACTGAAATAAAACTCACCATTGACCTTATTGCCTTCCCAGTCAAAACTTTGTGCAGTGCCATTCGCATCGAAAACATCCGGAGCTTCTATTGTTGTACTCAATATATCAGGATTGTTAGCAAGTTCTGCCTTTAAAGTTTCGTTACGAATACCATTGGATCTGAAATAACCTATGTTATTAATATTTAGGCCAAGTTTGCCATGCTGCAAAAATTTAAGCTGACTTCCTACAATCAGAGTGAAGATGATAAGCAGAAAAGACAAAGAAAACTGTAGAATAACAATGACTCTCCTGAAACCTGCCTTACCGGGTTTATTTATTATACCATTTATAATATTCACAGGTTTTAAAGAAGACAAATACAGAGCCGGATAACTTCCGGCCAATAAAGTGCAAACCAATACAACTGTTACCAGCCAAAAATATAAGCCCACGTTCTGGTAATCAACGAACAATTGTTTTCCTGTCAGATTATTAAAGCCATTCAGAAACAATTCTACCAAAATCATGGCAATTACATGAGCCACCAATACTATCAGCAGTGTTTCTCCAAAAAACTGAAGGACTATTTTTGTTTTATTTGCACCTGATATTTTACGCATACCAATTTCTTTTACCCTTCTGGTTGATTGCGCGGTAGCCAGGCTCATAAAGTTTATGCATGCAATTACGAGTATAAAAACAGCAACGACGCCCAGTATCCTTACGTATGTTATATCACCCATACCGGGAAGATCGAAAGCATATTTACCTGAAGAGTACAAATGAATCTTTTTTACGTTTTGAAGGAAGACTTCAGGTTTATAAACAGGATCTTTAAAATTTCTCTGGACAATATCTTTAATTTTATTGTCGATAAATTTACTGTCAGTTCCTGCTTTAAGCTCTATATAGGAATAACAACTGCCATGAGCACTCCAGTCATTCATATTTAAGCCCATTCCTTTTAAATATTCAAATGGAACCAAAAAATCAAATTTCAGGTGACTATTATGAGGTAAACTCTTTACAACACCTGCAACTGTGAATATAAAACCTGATGGCCTCAATGTTTTACCAATAGGATCATCGTTACCAAAGTATTTATGGGCCATCTCTTCTGTCAGAACTATATTCTGAGGGCCATTTAAAACCCTGTTTATATCACCACGTTTAAATTCGATATCAAACATTTTAAAAAAGTCCTGATCAACGAAAGCAACCACTTCGAATATATATTCATCGCCTTTCTGTAATGAAATAGGTAATTCCAGGTATTTTGAAGATCTTATTATTTCAGGATATTGCTCTTTTAAAGCAGCTGCCAGTGCAGTCGGTGGTTTGGCTTCCTGGAACAAGTGACCATCGATACTTATTGTTTTTTGAAGCACACGATACAGATTATCGGCATCTTTGAAATGCCTGTCGAAGCTCCATTCATCCTGTACCCATAAAAGAATCAGAATTGAACAGGCCATGCCTATAGCCATGCCGCTTATATTCAGAATTGTGTATGTCGAATACCTTCTGATATTCCGGAGAGCGATTTTGAAGTAGTTCTTTATCATAGTTGCCAAGTGCTGGTTATTGGTTACTTGGTGCTCGTTGCTGGGTTAACCTTAACTTTATTACTTGTAAGTCATTGCGATCCCGCGAAGCGGGAGAAGCAATCTCATCTTGCCTGACACCTCACTCCAACTCTTAACTTCCAATTACCGTACCAATAATATTTACTCCTTGTAAATTAATCATTTAAGTGATAAAATTAAAATAATATAATATATATTTGCCTAATATAGGGACACATAATGTCCATATTATAGACATATTTTAAACAACCCCATTGATTTTCTTCGTTTACCCCGACCCCAAAGGGAGCGAAGAACCGAGCCCAGCTTTGCTGGCGAGCTCGGCGCAGCCAAAATCAATTTACTCCCCCTGGGGCTGGGGTAAAAAAATTGATTTTCGAGCGGGTTGCATTAGGAATTGGTAGACACTCAAAATTAAACCACAACAATGAATGGCAAATTGCTTATCGTTGACGACCATAAACAGGTTTTAAAAGCGCTGCTCCAATTGCTTGAACCGGAATTTGAAAGTATTACAGGATTATCAACACCTAATCAAATCATCAGCTGCATTAACAAGGAGGAGTATGATGTCATCTTGCTTGATATGAACTTTTCAGCCGGCGTTAATACAGGCAACGAAGGAATATACTGGCTCAACCGGATATTAAAATCAGATCCTCTGGCAGCAGTCGTTATGATAACCGCTTATTCAGACGTAAATCTGGCTGTCACGGCTATAAAAGAAGGAGCCACCGATTTTGTAGTGAAACCCTGGGACAATAATAAGCTGATTACCTCCCTGCAGGCAGCATATAATCACCGGCAAACAAAGATTGAAAATAAAAAGCTACGCGACAGACAAAGGCAAATAAATAAAGGGATCATTAATCAATCAGATCCCCTTATCGGGAAATCTCAGCCAATTCGAAATGTTTTGCAGGTAATAAAAAAGGTAGCCAGGACAGACGCAAATATTTTAGTCATAGGCGAGAATGGGACAGGAAAGGAATTAATTGTAAAAGAGATCCATAATAATTCGCGCAGAGCTGATGAAGCGTTTATCAGCATTGACATTGGCACAATCACCGAGACATTATTCGAGAGTGAGATGTTCGGACATATCAAAGGTGCATTTACTGACGCTAAAGAAGATAAAACAGGCTGGTTTGAGACAGCTTCCGGAGGCACACTCTTCCTGGATGAAATAGGCAATCTTTCTCTTACAATGCAATCCAAACTGCTTACAGCCATTCAAAACCGGGTGATCTATAAGGTAGGATCAAAGACACCAATACCTTTTGATATACGTCTTATATGCGCAACAAATAAAAATCTGGAAGAAATGGTCTCAAATAACCTGTTTCGGGAAGATCTGTATTACCGGATTAACACAATCGTTATTGAGATACCTCCGTTGCGCGACCGGGGTGAGGATATTGTTTTGCTTGCTGAGCATTTCTTAAAGGAGTATTCTGCTAAATACGAGAAATTCAGTCTGAAATTCAGCAGTAAAACCCTTGACAAACTCATGAAATATAACTGGCCGGGAAATGTTAGAGAGTTACGCCATACAATAGAAAAGGTAGTTATATTATGTGAATCTGACATCCTTACGCCGGAAGATTTTATTATCTCGCATTCTTCTCAGCAAACATCAATCCGGCAAAAACCCCCGACATTTACCGAAATAGAAAAACAAGCCTTGCAGTCTGCCCTGGACAACAATAACGGAAGCGTCCTGAAAGCTTCAAAAGAGCTGGACATAGCAAGACAGACTATGTACAATAAAATGCAAAAATATAACCTATAGAAAGTTACGGCCATGGTATTAAACAGATTCTTCATCAATGTCTTTGTCCGGGTAACTTTAATTGTACTAACAAGTGTAGTATTGGGAATTGTGCTGCAACATCTTGACCGTGGATACTATTATACCCTGACAGGTATAATTTTTCTTATTGTTTTGCAGGCCTGGTTGCTGGTAAACCAGGTTAATAAAACAAATACCGACCTCGAAAAATTCTTTTCATCGGCTCAAAATAATGACTCTTCCGTCAGATTTTCTGAAAATCCTATGAACAACTCATTCAGAAAATTGCATGACAGAATGAATGGTTTAAATACTATAATTCAGAGAGTTAAGATTGAAAATGAGAAGACCAGCCAATTCCTGCAAACTGTGGTTGACCATATTGATATCGGTCTTTTATCATTCGATGAGAATGGAAGAATAGAAATATATAACAGGGCTGCAAAGAGGTATTTGAACATTCAACAGCCTCAGTACCTGTCCTCTTTAAAAACTATGAATGATGAATTATTTAAAACTTTTCATACCATAAAACCGGGGCAGGAAATATTGCATAAAATAAAAACAGCCAATCTTTTACAAAGTGTCTTAGTAAAAGCCACTGAACTGAAATTCGAAAGCAATATTATAAAACTGGTTTCTTTTCAGGATATTACAAATGAACTCGATAAGAAAGAACTTGATTCCTGGCAAAGATTGATAAGGGTACTGACCCATGAAATCATGAATTCCATAAGTCCGATCACCTCTCTGACATCAGTGATTTCAGGTTACTTTAAAAAGAAGGCCGATGGAAGCCAGGTTTCAATTGAGTTTATTGATAATCAAATAGTTTCCAAGACTCTTTCCGGGTTGAATACAATTGAGGAAACAGGAAAAGGATTACTCGATTTTGTTGATAAGTACAGAAGTTTAACATCATTGGCTAAACCTGATTTAAGCAAATTCACGATTGACAACCTGTTCCGGAAATGCAAACTCCTGATGGAATCAAATATTTCAAATAACATAAAAATTACCACAAACGTTAATCCTGAAGATCTTGCAATAGTAGCAGACTATTCCCAGGTTGAGCAGATTCTTATAAATCTGATTAAAAACGCTATAGAAGCTTTATCCGGTAGCAGGAACGGAACAATTCACCTGAAAGCATTCAGGGCCGATGATGGTACAATAATTCAGGTTGAAGATGATGGAATTGGAATATCCGGTGATATTATTGAAGATATTTTTGTGCCATTTTATACAACCAAAGAAAGTGGTTCAGGTATAGGATTAAGCCTGTCGAAGCAAATAATGCAAAATCATAATGGCACAATTTCAGTGAACTCTGCGCCGGGTAAGGGATCTGAGTTTACCTTAAAATTTTAGTTATGACTATCTGCAGAGGCAAAGTCCCGATAAACAGTCAGGATTTGTCACGCCACGGTAAAGTTGTCAAGGTAGCGTGCAAAAAGCATGAAAACTCGAGCGTCGGCCAATTAATTAAACCGTCCGAGTTAGCTGCTGACTTATTTTTTTATTGTCTTGATGAACTCTCCCGCAGACATGACCGGTAACTTACTTTCTTTAAAATCTTGCTGATTTCTGGAAATTATCAAGTCCTGGTCGTTTTCAATTGCTGTATAATACTGAATAGCATCTTCAAAGTCACGGAAATCTGAATTAAGAGCTAAATCAGTTATTTTATCGTCCAGTGGAAGGACATTGACAAGTACTTTGAATTTTCTTAATATGTTTCTAACCTCAATCTCCGGATTCTGCCTTGATAGAATGTAGCGGGCATCAGCTATGCAGAGAGAAGAGATTGAAAGCTTTATTTTTTTCTTATCTGCCAGGGAAAAAAGTTTTGCTGCCTCAGTATAAAAAGGCATTCTGTTACCCAGCAGGTCAAGAATGATGTTGGTGTCAAGAAATAGATTTTTCATGAGTACTTTTTTATCAAGTAATCTGTACGATCCTTCTTATAATCAAAGTCTTCAGGTAGGGATATTACTCCACTTAGACTTTTAACTAAAGGAGTTATCTCAATATCATCAGAGTCTGGTTTTGTGACAGTGTCAAGATATGATTCAATCATTTTTGACAGACTTGTCTTACGATGTTGAGCGTATCTCTTTGCCCGAGAGATTACATCGTTGTCAAGCTTTATAGTGAGTTTTGTATCCATCGCAATAATATTTTGTCCGTACAAATATACGAGATATGTACGTATTAAACAAGTGCGGAGGCAGAAAGTTGTCAGCTAAATCGAATATATGAGTATTAAAATTATCTGATATCGCCAAAACCTGTCGGATATGATTATTTTTTATACTTATATCTGGCATTAGTTTTAATTGCATATTGCAATATAACCTTTACATCAGTCACTGTTCCATTTATACCACCTTTTGATATTTCAGCAATCCCCAAGACTTTGTTTGACATTGTTAATAACATGAGCATAAATTCTTCAATAAGTTTTATTCATATCGCAACGCTTCCACAGGGTTCCTAGTTGCTGCAAGCCAGCTTTGCCAGCTAACGGTTATTAAAGCAATTCCTAATGCAATAATTCCAGCTAATCCAAAGATCCACAAACTAAGTTCTGTTTTATAAGCGAAACTTTGCAACCATCTATGCATCACAAACCAGGATATTGGTGTGGCAATGAAAAAAGCTATAATGATCCATTTGATAAAATCTTTATTAAGCAGAAACATGACTTCCAGAATTGTTGCTCCGTTAATTGTACGAATGCCTATTTCTTTCTTACGTTTCCTGCTGGAATTATATGAAATTGCAAATAATCCGATCATTGACAGAAAAAGACTAATAAAACAGCAACTTCCAATTAATTTAACAAAATTTGAATTTTCACGGTGATACCATTCAAACCTCTCCCTTACCGATTCAATATTAGGAGGATAGTCGGGAATAAGTTTTTGCCATATTCCCTTTATTGCTTGTCTTAAAACCCTAAACTGACCAGGGAAAGACTTTACCAACAAATGATTTCCAGAATTATTAAATGTTATAATACAAGGGTCAATTCTGTTTTTCAAACTCAAATAATGAAAATCTTTTACAATACCAATGATGGTCAGATCATTATCTCCTGGGATCTTTTCGCCGATCAGGTTTCTCCCGGAAAATTTTTTCGCAAATGATTCATTTATCAGACAGTTATTTTTATCTGAGGCAATATTACCTGAAAAATTTCTGCCATCAATCAGCCCGATGCTTAGTGTGGTGATAAAGTTTTCATCTCCAGGGAATAAAACCGGTGTATACTGTTTCTCTGACCCGTTTTCAGTGTAATTGTACAAAACCATCCAGAATTCAAGCATTGGCGATGCTGGAGTTATTGAAACCAGAGAAACTGCGGGTATTCTTTGAATTTCCTCTTTGAAAACCTTAGCCATTTCGGGGTACTGATTTGGAATTTTAATTTCAATAACTTCCCTGTCAAGACCAATATCTTTCTTTGTAATATAATGAATCTGTTTTAAAATAATAAAAGAGCAAGCAAGCAGGATAAGAGCGACAGCCAACTGCAAAACATTGAAAACAGGGATATGAAATATTTTTTTTCGATTATCTGCCATCTCTTTCATGTTTGAACCTATTGCATTATGAGTAATTCTTATATACGAAAAAAGCAAAGTCAGCATTAATAGAAATACTATGACACCTGCCATGTCTGACAGATTCTTCATATTGAGAAAATGGCTGAAGTTAATTTCCGAATTTGTCAATTCATTAAATAATGGCATGATCCATGACATAATCTCGATACTAATGGCAACAGAAATTACAACTACAATAAAGTTTTCAAGTAAAAATTCAGCAATCAACCTGAATTTTGATCCTCCGTTTATATGACGTATATTGAATTCCCGGGTTTTATTCAGGAGCTTATTATTAATCAGTCCCAGATAGTTTAATGAAGCAACACTGATAATCAACAGGCCAATTATAAGAGATACCCATAAATCAGATTTATCTCTTATCGGACCTAACGGTCCATTCTGAGTTGTATCAAAATATGCCTTCTTAAGACTTTCAAGATAGTATTTTCCTGGTTCCGTGTCTCTTATGCTTGGAATCTTCTCTTTTTCCTTGTCAAATATTCTTTCAAGGTCAGCCGGATCAGTATTTTGCTTTAGTAACAGATAAGCATAAGAGTCAGATTCATTTGCCAGTTTTACCATATCAAAACTAAGCTGGCTATTGAATTTGGCTTTTATAAATACCCCCTTTATAATATAATCATTTTTTGCCCTACCATGAATAAGTGTAATTACTTGTCCGACGGGTAAAGATTCTCCGAAGTACTTAAGTGCCAGTTCTTCTGAAATTGCAATACCATCTTTGGTTTCAAGTACCGAATTTGGATTATTTGTCAAAAGCCTATATGTGAAAAAGGTAAAGAAATTAGCCGTTGCTTCATAAACTGAAGGCTTATCATAATATGCCTGACCATTGGCAATTATTTTCTGAGCGCCTATCCTGTTTATCCGGCAAAAATCTTCTATCTGTGCAAAATTCTTTTTCATATACTCAGCACCGCCAACCCGGCATGCAAACATTTTTGAACCTTTATTAAAAGGATCATCGCATTTCAGCACATAAATCCGAGACCCGTTTTTTTGAAATTCATCAGTACTTAATTCCTGGTTTAAAAAGAGTATTATCAGGTTAATACATGCTATCCCAACTGCAAGACTTATTATGATTACAGACGTATTCAAACGGTCTCTGTAAAGGCTTCTGAAAACCTGAGATATCTTCATTGTTTTGATTCTGTTGTTTCTATTACTATTGTTAACTGTCCCTAATACTTTCGAATCTATAATATTGCCTGGAAGGACTTCTCACTTATAAATAACGATCTTTTCAACCACCTGCCATCTTTATTAAATTATTTGTACGAATATGATGCCTTAATTGTATGTATATGATATAAAGCTACATAATTATTTCTACAGTAATAAGTAGTAAATATTTTTTACAGTTACTTGTAAAGTTATTTTACAATGGGGAAGATCAGTTTAATAATAGTGCAAAAGCCGGGCATATTGACCACATTTCGCCGATTTTCCTGTCTTAAATGAAAATTATTAATTGATATGCATTTAACACCGGCTTTTTACGGTCAATCTTTCCAGGCCAAAAGTGGTCAAGGTCACTGGCTTTTGTAGTTCACCCGGGAACCGGTTAATTTTGCTTTTTTTTGCTTAATTCTGCTCAGGAGAAATAATGAAAAACCCTGAAACAGAGGCTATTTCAGGATTTTGCTGTAAATTGCATTTTCATTAAGCGGAGAAAGAGGGATTACTCGCTACACGAGTGATCCCCAGGGGTGGCTTCAAAACAATCTGATCAAACCCTTCGGGTTTTTTGTTTTCCCTTCAGCACCTCTCGAAAGCTAGCTTAAGGGATTACTCGCTTCGCGAGTGATCCCCAGGGGTGGCTTCAAAACAATCTGATCAAACCCTTCGGGTTTTTTGTTTTCCCTTCAACACCTCTCGAAAGCTAGCTTAAGGGATTACTCGCTACGCGAGTGATCCCCAGGGGTGGCTTCAAAACAATCTGATCAAACCCTTCGGGTTTTTTGTTTTCCCTTCAACACCTCTCGAAAGCTAGCTTTCTTCGGTGCTTCGGTAAAACAAAAATCCTGCTTTCGCAGGATTTGATCAGATTGTTTTGGCGGAGAAAGAGGGATTCGAACCCCCGGATCCGTGGTTACAGATCAACGGTTTTCAAGACCGCCGCATTCGACCGCTCTGCCATTTCTCCATTTAAACTCAAGACCGCTACATTCGCTGCGGCGTCTATCCCGCTAAGCGGGACCATTTCTCCATTTAAACTCAAGACTGCCGCATTCGCCGCGGCGTCTATCCCGCTAAGCGGGACCATTTCTCCATTTAAACTCAAGACCGCCGCATTCACCGCTGCGTCTATCCCGCAAAGCGGGACTATTTCTCCGCCGCAAAGATAATATTTTTTTGTTTTTATCGATTTTTTTCGAAATATTTACGTATATACCTAATATTAAATGAGATACATTTTTTATTAACAGATTATGAACAAAAATCTTTCTAAAAGTTTCTCAAATTGAAGATTAGTGAGCAGTTGCGTTATTTTAAGCAAAAACTGAATTTCACACAAAAATATGGCGGTTTTGAACTAAAAGTGGCACTATTTGTGGAAAAACGGCAAAATAAATTTGCATATGAATTTAAAAAAAATAAATTTGTATTCAATTAGTAAGATTGGTCTAACCCTTAAATCTTTTATTATGACAAAAAAAGAATTAGTTAATGCAATCGCTGCTGATGCAGGTCTTTCTATTAAAGATGCAGGCAAAGCTTTAAACGCATTCGTTGGAGCATTTGGAAAATCAATGAAAAAAGGTCAGAGAATTCAGCTCCCGGGCCTGGGAACTTTTAAAGTAGACAAAAGAAGTGCAAGAGTAGTTCGCAACCCTCGTACAGGCGCTAAACTTAACGTTCCTGCTAAAAAAGTTGTTAAATTCAAAGCAGCTCCGGCACTTAACAAAGGTCTTTAATCTTAACTGATTGAGATTGTCCAGGGGTGTTTTTACACCCCTTTTTTTTTCAAAGAAACCTGCCGTGCATTCCTCCCGTTATCCGGAATATATCGACAACAAATCCTGTATTTTCCTGAAATAAACCTGCTTCGGATATCCGTTCACACATTTTGCATGTGCTGAACAAAAATATTTTTGTTATATTTTTTTTCATAACTTTATTACATGATCCCTGGAATAATATAAATATACCAAAGCAGGAAAACTATGTTAAAATACAACCTGGCAGCCTCATTCAGGAGTATCAGAAGAAATCTGACTTTTGCAATGATAAATGTTACAGGATTATCACTTGGACTGACACTTATAGTCGTTCTGATGATGTGGCTTCAGTTTGAATTCAGCTTCGATAAATTTAATGTTAATGCGGACAAAATATTCAGGGTCATAACAGAATACAATAGTAAAACTGACCACTATACTTTTGAAGGTACTCCAGCTCAGCTTGGGGATGTTTTGAAAAGAGAAATTCCTGAAGTGTCAGATTATGTACGAT
>JBARBF010000034.1:0-140308 GCA_049792755.1 Bacteroidales bacterium
GTTTCTTATTTTATTTAGTAATGTCAGTACTACAATTGCACCTGAGTATCTTGAAACCTAGTTTTTTACACAAGTTGATCTGAAGTAATGGCACATATGTGCAAATATAACAGAGAGTTACAGAGCTTAGCGAGATCCTTTGATAGGGTTAAGAAAAAGACTCCTTTCCCAGGAGATTTGGCGTACATTTTGAGTACCTATTAAAAAAACCGCCAAAATTCATTGATTTTAAGCGGTTATAAAGATTTTGTGTTTGGAAGGGCTCCCCAGGTAAGACTCGAACTTACGACCCATGGATTAACAGTCCATTGCTCTAACCAACTGAGCTACTGAGGAAGAAAATCTAATAAATTTGCATTTATTTAGCTGGCCAAAAATAAGGGCTTTTGCTGAATTAAGCAATATCTTTGGACAAATTTTTTAAAATGAAGCGGATACTTGGAATAGGTAATGCTCTCGTCGATGTTATGACATTGATTGACAGTGATAAAATACTTGAAAAATTTTCATTACCAAAAGGAAGCATGCAGCTTGTAGATAGCGAAAAATCCTCTCTGATTAAATCTGAGACTACTGACTATAAAAGAAATCGCACATCAGGAGGGTCTGCCGCCAACACAATTCATGGTCTGGCTATGCTGGGTGTAAATACAGGATTTATCGGATCGGTAGGAAAAGATGATACGGGTGACTTTTTCGAAAATGACATGAAAATGGCGGGAGTGAAAACTTTTTTATCACACCGGAATTCAATTACAGGAACAGCAGTAGCTCTCATTTCTCCCGATTCGGAAAGAACTTTTGCAACATACCTGGGTGCAGCAGTTGAAATGGAATCAGATGATCTTAATCCGGAAGATTTTAAAGATTTTGATATTCTTTACATTGAAGGTTACCAGATCATAAATAAAGCTCTTGTGGAAAGAGCATGTACGATTGCAAATCAAAATAATATGAAAATTGCTCTTGATCTTTCAAGCTATAATGTTGTGGAAGCAAAACTTGCAGATTTCAAAGTAATACTTGAAAAATACATAGATATCGTTTTTGCAAATGAAGATGAGGCAAAATCATTTACCGGTTATGCCCCGTCTGAAGCATTGAATAGCCTATCAAAGTTATGTGAAATTGCTGTAATAAAAGTTGGTAAAGAAGGTTCCATGATAAAACAGGGAGAGGATATAACTAAAATCGGCGCAATTCCGGTTCAGTGTATCGATACGACCGGAGCCGGCGATCTCTACGCTTCCGGTTTCCTGTATGGTTATGCGAGCGGACTTTCTCTTGAAAGATGTGGCAAATTTGGCTCAATTCTGGCAGGCCATGTTATTGAAATAGTAGGCGCCAGGTTAGATGAACATCGCTGGAAAAAGATCATGGAAATTCTTAAAGACGAAATCCATTAATCCTCGCTTTTGCCTTCAAAAATGCAATCCTGTCTAACCCATGACAACTTTCACCATATGCTCTGCTCCATCGCCGAATACAGGTATAAGATTTGAACCATTTGGTTTGCCATCGACTGTCACTTCAATTATGCCTTTCGATGTTTTGTTTGGATTAACAACTTCAATCCGGTAAGTAGCACCTCTGAACTTGCGGTTTGCCTTAAAGCCTTTCCAGTCATTCGGGATACATGGGTCAATTAATAGTCCGTCGTATTCAGGTCGTATGCCAAGCATAAACTGGGTAACAGCATAGAAATTCCATGAGGCCGTTCCTGTAAGCCATGAGTTCTTGGCTTCACCAGGTTTAAAAGCATCTTTCCCCGCTACCATTTGAGCATACACATATGGTTCGGTCTTATGCAAATCACTGATTTCTTCAAGGTAGGATGGACATATTTTTTTATAATAATCCCATGCACGGGTTCCATTCCCAATTACCGTCTCTCCTATCATAATCCATGGATTATTGTGGCAAAAGACACCGGCATTTTCTTTATACCCTGCCGGATAAGACGATATTTCTCCATATTCAATATAGTACCTGGTGAACGCCGGATTATTCAGCACTATTCCATATTTGCTGTCGAGTCGTTCTTTTACTGCATTAAGCGCCATAATGCAGAGACCTTCTTCTTTCCCTATTCCTGCCATTGTGCACCAGCCCTGTGATTCTATAAATATTTTAGCTTCTTCGTTTTCATTGCTGCCAATCTTGCGGCCATCGTAATCGTAAGCCCTGATGAACCATTCTCCGTCCCAACCATGTTTCTTTATTGCATCTACCATAGCTTCTACGAGTTTTTGTGCACGGCCGGCTTCAGCTTCTTTACCAAGCTTCCTGCAAAGTTCCACATAATCACGACCATAAACCACAAACAGACCTGCAATCATAACAGATTCAGCTTTAGATCCTTCTGTTTTGTTTTCAGTAGTCTGGAATGATTCATTCGGATCGTTTGAAAAACAATTCAGGTTGAGGCAGTCGTTCCAGTCGGCACGGCCTATTAAAGGGAGTCTGTGCGGACCCAGGTTATTAACCACGTGGTCGAATGAAACTGTCAGGTGATCGAATAGACTTCGTGCAACAGAAATATCATTATCGAAAGGTACCGATTCATCAAGAATACCAAAATCACCAGTTTCTTTAATATAGCTCACAGTACCGAGGATAAGCCAGAGAGGATCGTCGTTGAAGCCACCGCCAATATCATTGTTACCTCGTTTATTGAGAGGCTGGTACTGATGGTAGCAACCTCCGTCGGGAAATTGAGTTGAAGCAATATCGATAATTCTTTCGCGGGCCCGTTCGGGAATCTGATGAACAAAGCCTGTCAGATCCTGATTTGAATCGCGAAAACCCATACCCCTTCCGATACCCGATTCAAAGAAAGAGGCCGAACGTGAAAAACAAAAGGTAATCATACATTGGTACTGGTTCCAGATGTTTACCATCCGGTCAATCTTTTCATCACCCGAGTTAACAGTATAGATGCTCAACAGATTATCCCAGTATTTGCGAAGATCTGCGAGTGCTTCATCAACCTTTGAAGTAGTATTGAACCTGGCAATTGTTTCTTTTGCTTTTTTCTTGTTTATAATATTCTTTGATTCCCACTTCTCATCCTCTTTATTTTCAACATATCCCAGGATAAAAATGAAATCCTTTGATTCGCCTGGTTTCAGTTCCACCTCAATATAGTGTGAAGCAATCGGGGACCAGCCATGAGCTTGGGTGTTTTTAGGTTTGCCTTCGGCAGCCACCTGAGGTTCATCAAATCCGTTATATAATCCGAAGAATGATTCACGATCCGTGTCATAGCCCTGAATAGGCACATTAACTGAATAGTAAGCATAATGATCGCGTCTCTCCTTGTATTCTGTTTTGTGATAGATGACTGACCCTTCTATTTCGACTTCGCCGGTAGAAAAATTCCTCTGGAAGTTTTCCATATCCGAAGCGGCATTCCATAAACACCATTCAGTAAATGAAAAAACTTTAAGTTTTTTCATTTCTTTTGAACTATTGGTCAGGGTGAGTTTTTGAATTTCAGCCCACGTTTTCAGGGGAACAAAATACAGAACATTGGCTGTGATTCCGTTTTTTTGTCCTTTTATATTGGTGTAATTCATCCCATGACGGCATTCATAGCTATCCAATTCTGTTTTGCATGGTTTCCATCCGGGTGACCATAGATTTCCTCCATCGTTTATATAGAAGTATTTACCTCCGCTATCCATTGGTACATTGTTGTACCTGTATCGCGTAATACGGCGGAATTTGGCATCTTTATAAAAAGAATACCCTCCGGCAGAATTTGATATCAGCGAGAAAAAATCTTCGCTTCCCAGGTAATTAATCCATGGCCATGGAGTACGTGGATTATTTATCACGTATTCCCTGTTTTTGTCGTCGAAGTAACCGTATTTCATATTTACTTAAGTTTTATAGTGAAATGATTATTGTTGACTTTGCTGCGCTTTAATCCTTCTGTTGTTTAATTCAATTGTGATTTCATCCATCTTCTTTTGGTTTAACGGATAGAGTGTCATTACACCGGCTGCAATCAGGGCAATAATGGTCGGAATCCAGCTCATCAGCATTATGATTCCGGGAACTGCGCCCTGAATAGCTACTGTATCTTGTCCGTTATACTTAAATGCTGCCAGCACAAATCCAATAATTGCACCTGCTAAACCTCCTCCGAATTTTGTCGCAAAAGAGCCGGCAGAGTATACGAGTCCTGTGGCCCTTCGTCCATTTTTAAATTCCGAATAATCAGCAGCATCGCCAAGCATAGCAAAAAAGAGAGTCGGGAATATTGCAGCTCCAAACTCCGATATTGTGCCGATTGTGAAGATTGCTATTATATTATTCGCAGTGCAAAAAGCAAGTAAAGCATTTACAAATCCTGAAAAAATGAGGGCATAAATGAACAGATTACGTTTCCCAAGGCGTTTTCCCAGAGGAGATGTTATCATGGCGCCGGCGATTGAAGCCAGCATTAATCCAACCATATAAGAAGCAGCCAGCAACTGATTGTGCAGATAATGGCTAAAATAAATCACTACAATACCCTGTTTGATTGAATTATATACATTGAACAGCAATCCGATGATAAGGAGAATGATCCAGGGTCTGTTTCTGACAAGATCCTTCAGATCCTTACCAAGATTTGTTTTTTGTTCTTTAGGAGGTTGCACTCGTTCTTTTGTGGTAGCAAAAGTTATCATCAGGAACAGAGCCAGGAAAACCGATAAAAGATAAATGGCATTGCTATAGCCTCTCTTCTGATCAATTATTGTTATGTCCTTTGCCTTAAGTTTTTCTTCTCCGGATACGATAAAAGAGTATTTCTGCTGCGCTTCCATTGAAAAGCTTTTGCCATGAGTGGGTACATTAAGGCTATCAGGCATTCCGGTTTTGGCCCAGGTAAAAACGTCAATGCCATTTTTGGTCTTGATATTTACATTCTTAACATCCTTATTGGTCGATACCGTTACCTCATATTTTTTTTCATCGAGTTTATCAATATTAACTGACGGATTTATATTGCCAAAGTGCAGAACTAAAAACAATAAAGCTCCCTGAACAATCATACCACCTGTAAATGCGCCAACCATGCGATACGAACCCAGACTTGTACGTTCTTTGTCATCGCCGGTCATTACTGCCATTAATGCACCATAGGGGATATTGTTAGCTGTGTAAACAAGAAAAAATATAAGATAGGTGGCATATGCATAAATTATTCTCCCTGTCGTACCGAACTTGGGGGATGTAAACAATAAGGATAATGTTATTCCTAAAGGAATAGCTGTCCATAAGATCCAGGGACGAAATTTGCCATATTTGGAATTAGTTCTGTCGCAGATAATTCCCATTGCAATATCGATTATCCCATCACTGAATCGGGCAATTAACATCAGTAATCCCACTGCGGCAGGATTAATTCCAAAAACATCAGTATAAAAAATAAATAAGAAAGTAGCAACTCCGCGCCAGGCAATATTTGCTGCCCCGTCTCCAAGTGCATACCCGATCTTTTCTTTAAGAGCTAGTTTTTCCACAATTTCCGGTTTTAAATAGTAATAACACAAAGTAACAAAAAGAAGCAGAATACTTTAACATAATTTGATTATAAATCAAGTTATACCAAATTTAACAATTGTTTTAAAATGTAATCAGAAAACCCACAGGTATAAGAAGTTTAAACGGCATTTTTCACCTTGTACCCCTCCAATCCGTAATAGAGTATAAAAGCAAAAAGCGGAATAGGTGCAAAAAATCCGACTGACATATTGAATTTATCTGCTATCAGTCCCATAACCGGAGGGAACAAAGCTCCTCCAAAAATGGACATTACGATAAAGGAAGATGCTTTTTTTGTTTTCGGACCAAGGTCTTTTATTCCCAGCGCAAATATTGTAGGAAACATGACTGACATAAAAAAGAAAACACCATAAAGAGCTATTAGTGAAATCCAACCAACCCTGATACTGACAACCGGCAATAAGAGGCAGCACATTAATGCATATACGGAAAGCAGTTTCGTCGGTTTAAAAACTCTCATCATGAAACTGCCCGACATACGCCCGATCATAAATAATGCAAATCCGATTGACAGGAAATATGGCCCGTAGGCAACTCTAAAATGCGGATGCTGGTTGACATCCGTAACAAAATTAATAAGATAACTGAAAACACCTGTTTGTGCCGCCACATAACAGAATTGTGCTGCAACTCCCAAAACAAAATGACGATGTCTTATAAGTGGTTTCCCCGTCTCAGTTCCTGCTGAAGACAAACCCTGATCATCTATGATAATTTCTTCTTCCTCCTTTATTTCCGGCAATTTTGTAAAAACAAATAAAAGAGCAACAAGAAGTACTGTCCCTCCGATAACACAATATGGCAATATCATGGAGCTGAGTTTTTCTCCTGCAATATTACTGTTGTTTCCGTAAATAAAAAGTCCGATAAGAGGTCCAATAACCCATGCCAGTCCATTAAACGATTGCGAAAAGTTGATCCGGCGCTCAGCTGATTCCTTTGGACCGAGTTTTGTGGTATATGGATTAGCTGCAGTTTCAAGTGTGGCCAGTCCGCAACCCATAATGAAAAGACAAATAAGAAAGATCCAGAACGACTCGAATGTGGTTGTTGCAGCAATCAGAAATGCACCGGACGAAAACAGAGACAATCCAAGAATTATACCTCTTTTATATCCGAACCTCTTCATAAAATATCCTGCCGGCAGGGCCATTCCAAAATAGGCAGTATAAACTGAGAACTGGATCATCCCCGACTGTGCCTTTGACATATGCAGCATATCCTGGAAATGCTTGTTTAAAGTATCCAGCATACCGTGAGCTATTCCCCAAAGGAAGAAAAGGCTGGTAATGAGTATGAATGGAACAAGGAAACCCTGAGTAACAAGTTTCTGACGGTTTACGGAAGAGGTAATTTCGTTTGTCATTTGCAATATTGTTTTGAGAATACAATATTGTCATGATTTACGACTTTACCAAAGAAATTGCCAGGAAATAAAATATGAAATCTTCTTAGAATATAAAACTCTGTTGCTTCAATTTGAGATTCTTCATTGCTTCAAGATGATTCGGGACTCCATTACATGAGATCCCTCTCTGGCGTTCGGGATGACATAGCATATTAGGGTCAAAAGGGAAGAAGTGGCGATTCGCAAATAAAAGTCTTTAAAAAGCTGACTTGTGTCGCGAATCGCCACTTCTTTTCTTTGTAACCATCTAATTACCTTGTAATTCCGAGTCCCGCGCAGCGGGATGAGGAATCTCACGGAAATTATTATTTAACTAAAAGATTCACTTTCAGTCTGAATTCATCATAGATTGTTTTATCACCAAGATTATCAAAGAAAGAACCGGACCCATAACGAATATTATATTTTGTACGATCCACAATAATATTTGCAAAAAACCATAATCCTTCCTCTTTCTTCTGTATCGCAGCCTTGAATTCCACCGGATTTGTCACACCTTTAATTGTAAGATTCCCTGAAACTACGGCAGTACCATTATCAAAAGGTGAACTTCCTGTAAGAACTAGTTTTGCAGTCGGAAATTTATCTACGCTGAAAAAATCATCAGATTTCAAATGTCCCTCTAACATTTTGTTACTCTCGGAATCCTTAAGAGATTTCATATCAATGACGAATTCACCAGATACAATTTTGAAGTCAAGCCAGTCAAGCCAGCCGGATTGTAATTTAATCGTCCCGCTATGCTGGCCGGTTACTTTTTCACCCATCCATGATAATTTTGTCAATGATGTGTCGGCGCTTAGTTTATTCTGTGCGCTGATATTTACCAGGAATAAACACGAAATTGTTAGAAATAATAATACTCTTTTCATTTCAATAAAATTAGAATTTAAAATTAAACATCGGGTTTTGTCCTTTTGTTCAATCTTCATTAAATAATCCTGCTGATTTGTTATTCGGATGTCCTGTAAAATGATTTCAGAGCTTGTGGATATTAAGTCCTCCACTGATTTCAAATACCATTCCTGTGGAAAAATTCCAGTCTCCCCTTGATATTGATGCAACAGCTTTCCCTATATCTTCAGGTAATCCCCATCTTTCTTGAGGAACAAAGCCTTCGCTGATAAGCTTATTGTACTTATCCTTTAATTTTGAAGTCATATCAGTCTGAATAACGCCCGGACGGACTTCGAAGACAAGAATTCCCTCATGAGAAAGTCTGTCGGCAAAAACTGTTGATGCCATGCTTAACCCCGATTTTGATATGCAATACTCTGCCCTGCTTGTGGATGATCTTACTGCGGAGACGGAGGTGATGAAAACAATAACAGGTTTATAATCAGCAATCTGTTGTCTAAGCCAGATCATCTCCCTGGCAATTTTCTGAGCAAAGAAAACCGGTCCCTTCAGATTTATATTCATAACCCTTTCATAGCTTTCCTCGGTCATATCGAGAACATCATTTCGCTGGAGGGGTCCAACACCTGCATTATTAATAAGAATGTCTATTCTCCCGTATCTCTCCAATATATTGGAAACAACCTCCTTCTGACATGTTGTACAGGAAATATCCAGGCCGACCGGGAAGAACTGGGCTCCTCTCTTTTCAACTTCAGGACCCAGATTTTCCATACCTTCACTGTCAACAGAACGGGCTATCGCAGCAATATCATACCCTTCGGCTGATAAAGCAATTGCAACCGCCCTGCCGATTCCTCTGCTGGCACCTGTAATAACAGCTACAGGTTTGTCATTCATACTAAAAGAGTATAATCAGGTTTCTCAGTAAATTTGCTTTAAAGGTAATGATTTGCCCGACTTTGTCAACAATCAAAGTAAATATCTTCAATATATTCTTTTCTGACCTTTTCAAACCACATATTCCGGTATTGAATTCTTCTTCACCTTATCAGGATAATTTTAAAGTCATTTAAAATAATTAACTGATCTGGGACTAATCCATGACAACCTTAAAAGCGATCCGGTATAGTATCTTATCAACCTGTAATAAATTAATATACGGGAAAATAATTTTGGAATAAAAAACAATAGCAATCCGATCAAGGCCATTATGCCACCCGATATCAGATTATTACAAACAAGAAATATCTGGATAAAATGTTTTTCAAACCCGGTTTTGTGTTTGCTTATATAAACATGGCGGGAAATGCTAACTTCGGTTTTTGTCAATGAAGTGGTTTCCAGATTTATCCTGGAGCTGCCACCATGATTATGTTCAATGGTTATATTCCTGCAAAATACAATTTCGCCTTCAATTTTCCGGACCCGTCTGCAAAGATCGACATCCTCAAAGTACATCCAGAAGTCTTCATCGAATCCGCCGAGCTTCTTAAATGTATCAGACCTTATAAGTACGACGGATCCTGAAACCCAGTCGGAAAAAATGATTTCGGATTGATTATTGTCTGCACCGGGCTTTCCATTGGCTCGGTTGCGGAGCGCGGAATGCTTATGCCCGAAGATAGCTCTCTGAAATCCTGTAAGATTGAACATGGAAGGAAACGGACCGAAAGCGACACTCTCTTTACCCTTCTCATTTACCTGCCTGCATGAGACTATAGTCCATCCTGGATTTTGTTTGGCAGTATTCAGAAGATTTTCAATCTCTGATTCAGTTGCCACTGTATCAGGATTAAGAAATAAAATGAATTCTCCAGATGCATTTTTGGCGCCCAGATTGCAGCCATTGGCAAATCCTCCATTAATCTCATTTTTTATGTATCGGAACTCCGGAAATTGTTCTTCTGCTTTAAGTATTGTTTCATCTCCTGAATTATTATCAACAACAATTATTTCAGATTTAAATTTTTCCCCGGAGATTGAGTCAAGAGCGACAAGACACCTGTTAAGCCTATCCCATCCTTTGTAACAAACTATTATTATTGAGAGATCTTTCATTATACGATAAATACTTAATCTTTTAAAAGTTGCTGGTTAATCGTTGCTGGTTAACTTTTCCATTTCGCCATTAACCTTTAGCTTTTCCCCTCTTTTATCTTTTGTCTTTTATCTTTTATCTTTTATCTTTTATCTGATGTCTTCTGTTCTTCTATTTCACCACTCTCCTCTTCTCCGTTTCCTTCAATTTCCTCCTCCATCCATTCATAAACAGGCTGTTGCGGCCCCTGATTCCTGTACCATACTGCCAGGACAACACCCGAAAAAAATCCAAGCATATGTGATTCCCAGGAAACATTTTTATACACTCCCGGAAACAATCCCCACACCATTGATCCGTAAAGAAATACAATTAGAAGAGATAATGCAATAAGTCTGAAGTACCTGCGGATAATACCGCTAAAAAAGAGAAATGACGCCAGACCATAAACAAGTCCGCTTGCTCCGATATGCCATGCAGCCCTGCCAGCAAACCAGACCAGCAATCCGGTAAGAAAATATGTCCAGATAAAGACCTTTAATGCTACCTCCGAATAAAAATAAAAAAGTGCTATTGAAAGAAAAAAAAGCGGTATTGAATTATTGAACAAGTGTGTAAAGTCGGCATGTATAAAAGGAGAGAACAAGATGCCGGGTATACCCTGAACAGTAAGGGGATAAATTCCAAGATGGGAAAGATCAATTTCAAAGAGCACTTCAACAATCATCACCAACCACATCAAAAACACAAATATCCCCGGAATAATCATACTCAGAAGAAGTTTTTTCCTGTAGAAGGCGCCTTCTTTCTTTATATCTGAGAGGGATTCTTTCATGAACAGAATTGATGTGGGTTGCGGGTTATTGTTTCGAGTTTCGAGTTTAACGTTTCCGTATTTAGTGTTCAGATCAAAGCTTGATAACTTGCACTGTCATTGCGAGCGAAGCGAAGCAATCTCCTAGTCTCTCCCCGGATAAACAATTCCCGCGGCCAGCCTTATTCTGTCGAGTGTATTCATCAGGTTGAGACTAAAGGAATGTGGAACTATATCGCTCTGGAGTTTTCCGTTATCTAGGCATTTCATAACTTCTGTTGCTTCGAACTGGTAACCCATTCCATCAGGCAACAGGGAATACTCAACGTTATCTTTACCATTCAAAGAAACATTGAGCCGTTGTGACATATCGCGACATCGGGAGAAAAGAAGATTCCCGTTTTCGCAAAGAAGATCACATCCTATTCCTCCGGCAGTAAGGAATGAACTATACAGCGTTGCCAAACGGCCATCGTCATAACCCAGTATTATGCTTATTGAATCTTCTGAACCGGTCTCCGCATACGATGCTTTTGCCATAACTTCAGCAGGGACTCCCATAAAATACAAAGCATCAATGACCGGATATATTCCAATATCAAGAAGAGAACCACCGCCTAAGCCCAGATTGAACTTCCGATCGTTTGGATCATAAGGGGCCTGAAATGAAAACCTGGCATTCAAATGAATTATCTTACCCGGTTCACCCCCAAGCAGAATTTCTTTGGTTTTCCTGTAAATAGGCTGGAAAGGAGGCCAAAGAGCTTCCATCAGAAATACTTTCTGTTTTTCACCTTCACTGATCATGGCTCTTACTTCCCTGCTGTTCAAAGCAAATGCTTTTTCACATATAACTGCTTTCTTGTTCTTCAGACACAACAAGGTATGTTCATAATGATGGGAATGCGGAGAAGCAATATAAATTACATCTACTTCTCTGTCATTTGCCAGTTCTTCATAACTGCCATAAAATTTCTTAAATCCAAATTCTTCAGCGAATTGTTGTGCGCGTTTCAGGTCGCGTGATCCAACCGCGTACAATTCAACATTTTCCAGTAATTTAAGTCCGTATGTGAATTTTGCCGACATTTTCCCGGGTGCCAGAATACCCCATTTGTATTTCTTTTTCATAAATGAAAATATTTTTATAAATATAGGAATTTGTTGGGTAATTAGTCCCTGATCTGTCCATTTGTAGTGTCACGCCATGGCATGACCTTGCAATTCCGCGAAGAAGCAGAATGATATTTCTGGGCGATAAGAACCCCCCTTTTCATTCCCCCCAAGGGGGGAAAAATACACTGCATTCAAGTGTAACTACACTAAAAAACTAGTAATTTTCTCCCTCTTGGGGGAGACACCGTCCGCCAGCTGGTGGACGGCAGAGGGGTGTATATCGCCGAAACAGATTTTTCCTGGGGAGGTGCCACGAAGTGGCAAAGGGGTCTAACATTTTGACATAACACCCCACTTGGGGAAGATGTCATCCGCCAATCGGCGGATGACATAGGGGTTAATTTTCTAAAAACATGCCTTAAATAAACAAACCTGTGAAAAAATTTAAATAAACTATTTAATATCTTCTTGATTATATGTTACATAAGAATAATTTATAAAATAATTGTATTTTTTAGTACTATGTATTGCATAGTATATTTATTTATA
Organism: Bacteroidales bacterium; assembly: GCA_049792755.1. GTDB lineage: Bacteria > Bacteroidota > Bacteroidia > Bacteroidales > VadinHA17 > LD21. The sequence continues at coordinate 12,346 of JBARBF010000034.1, forward strand.
TATATCTTTGCATTGTCATGTTACATGTATTAAACAGTAGTAAATAATTAAAAGCACCATGAAAATCACAGTTAGCATTAATCTCGGCGGATATTCTTTCAACATCGACGAAGATGCCTATGCCGAATTAAAAAGGTACCTCAAGAACCTGGAGCTTCATTTCGCCGGAGAAGAGAGTTCTTCTGAGATCCTTTCTGACATAGAAACCCGGATGGCGGAACTGTTCCGGACAAAACTAACCAACTATAAACAGGTAATAAATATTGAGGATGTTGGCCAGGTTACTATGGTTTTGGGAACTCCTGAAGATATTTCTGACACCGAAGGACCAACTGTACGTGATAAGTTTTCATCGCCCGGTTATCACAGGATGTATCGCGATACAGACCATAGAGTTATCGGTGGTGTCTGTGCAGGTATAGCAGCCTACTGGGATATTGAACTATGGCTTGTCAGGGTGATATTCTTTGTACTGGCAATGATGGGTGTAGGTATTCTGATTTATCTCATTCTGTATATCGTTCTTCCGGAGGCAAAAACCACTGCAGAGAAAATTGCGATGAAAGGCAATCCAGTCAATATCCACAACATAAAAGAATCCGTAAAACAAGAATTTGATACTGTCAGGAAGAACATGAAACTCTAAAAGGTATCTGATCATAAAACTCTCGAAGTGTAAATTCTAAAAAATTGTATCATGGATCTAGAAAATAATAAAGCTCAAATGCGAAAAGGAATACTGGAATATTGCATCCTTTCGGTATTGTCCAGGAATTCGTGTTACGCAAGTGACATAATTAAAGAACTTAAGGAGGCAGAGGTAATCGTGGTTGAAGGCACCCTGTATCCGCTTCTTACAAGGCAAAAAAATGCCGGATTACTAAGTTATCGCTGGGAAGAATCGCAGCAGGGTCCTCCGCGAAAATATTATGAACTGACCGATGAGGGCCGGAAATACCTGGCCGATCTCGATAAATCGTGGCAGGAGCTTGTCGAATCAGTAAATCTGATCAGAACCAGATAACCTAATATTAACCAGATAAATGTGATACTAATGGACAAGACAATTAATATAAATCTAGGCGGTATTCTGTTTCAGATTGACGAGGAGGCATTCCGGATTTTGCGTGATTATCTTCAGGCAATAAATAACCGTTTTGGCAATGTTCAGGGTGGCCATGAAACTATTGAGGATATCGAATCGCGCATAGCAGAGATATTCCAGACACAGAAAGGTCTGGCTGGTGGTGTAACCAGGGAAAATGTTGAAGCAATGATCTCAATTATAGGCAGACCGGAAGATTTCGACCACGGCGAGCCTGACAGTGGAGCACCATATTATACTCCTCCGAGAAGAAGAATGCATCGTAATCCTGATGATTTTATTATCAGCGGTGTTTGTGGTGGTATCGGAGCATATCTTGATACTGATCCTGTTCTGTTCAGGATACTGTTTATTATTTCTGCGATGTTTGGTGTTGGATTATTAATCTATGTTGCTTTATGGATTGCACTTCCTGTAGCCAGGACAGATTCTCAAAAAAGAGAAATGTTTGGCGACTCATATCATTCTGCCACAACCAGGAACAGACAATCAAACAGTACACAAATGACCGGAATTCTGCAAGACAACTCAGGATATAAAAGATCATCCGGGGTCGGAAATGCTATTAACGAAGTATTCAGGGCAATTGGCAGAGTGTTCTATATCATCTTACGGATCTTCCTTATATTGACAGGTGTCGTGTTTGTGCTTACAGGATTCTTTTTCATTATATGTTTTGTAATGGTCTTTATTTTCGGACTGTTCTCAATTGATTCTTCGGGAATCAATCTTATCAATTTCACCGATTTTCTCAATTATATTGTGAATCCCTCGGCAGTTCCCTGGATCATCATACTAACATCCATTGCCTTTATTTTACCAATGCTTGCACTTATTTACTGGGGTGTCAAAATGATATTCTGGTTCAGGGCAAGAGACGGAGTTGTCAGCCTTATTGCTCTTGTTGTATGGGTAATGGCGATTGCCGCGCTTACCATAATCGGCTTAAATGAGGGAATCAGTTTTGCCCATAATGCCAGATTATCCGCAGAGACTGTCCTGCAAAATTCACCGGATACGCTTTATGTAATAAGCGATAACAAGCTTACTGACCTTAAATACGAGAAAGATTTTATTCTGCCTCACGAAGATTATTCGGTTTACATTAATGATGAAAAGAAAGAACTGTATATCCGTTCCTATCTGGCAGTAGACAGGTCGGATGACAAATCAACAAGGATAGAAGCAAGAAAATCTTCTGCGGGTCGTACCGAAATGGAAGCAATGAAAAAAACAGAAGGACTGATGTACAATTACAGTATTAAAGGTGATACTCTGCATGTTGATGAATACTTTACCAGTCCCGCCGGACGAAGATGGTCAGCAGACAACGTCGGAATAAACCTTTATATACCGGTAGGAACTATTCTCAAATTTGAAAAAAATCCCAGGATTCTGGTTCACTCCTCATTCAGAAATGAACCGGATGATTATCTTGAATCCGGCTGGGAATCTGGCAATAATACATGGGAAATGACGGATTACGGACTCGAACCTGTGGACAAAAAGTCTTTCAGACACAAATAATTGCTTGTTTTTCATTCCTGATATCTTCAATGCAGACCGGTACCCCTGAAAAGGTACCGGTTTTTTTACAGTTAATAATGTGTTAAACCTAAATTTTTAGTTGTAATATGATAATACTTTGTTTAATTTCGTTTATGTTTTATTATACGAACCTACTGAATACCCATGAAAAGAATCTTAGTCAGCTTGTCATTGATTATGATATTTTTTACCGCTTTCCCTCAGGAAAAAACTTCTAAAACAGATACTCTCCGAAAGGATGCCCTGAATGTTTTTATGGATGCGAGTGATTATATCCGTAAAGAAATTCCTTATGTAAATTATGTCAGAGATATAAAAGATGCAGGGGTCTATATTATATCCACCTATGAGAGAACAGGATCGGGAGGATGGGAATATACCTATTTTCTTGTAGGACAGAAAGAATGTGCAGGAATGCGCGATACAATTTCTTTCGTTACATCACCCGATGAAACTGATGATGAAACGAGGATAAAATCGGTAAGAACACTTAAAATGGGACTTATGCGTTATGTGGCCAAAACGCCTCTCTCCAAATATATGAATATTAGTTTCTCTGAACCGCTTTCTGAAACAGTCTCGACCGATAAATGGAAAAGCTGGGTATTTAAGACATCAATTTATTCATTTTTACAGGGTGAGAAAACTTACAGCGATACATATATATCAGGAAATATTTCAGCAAGCAGAATAACAAAGGATTGGAAGATTAATATAAGCGGAAATCTGAACCAGGATGTACAAAAATATATTATTGATGATACAACCACAATTACAGGAACCAATTCGTCCAAATCGATTAATGCTCTCATTGTAAGAAGTATTAATGATCACTGGTCTTATGGGGGTACAACCCGCATAGGGGCTTCTTCCTACAACAACGAAAACTTCAAATTCTCCTTTATGCCGGGGATTGAATATGATGTGTTCCCCTATTCCGAATCCACCAGGCGTCAGTTAAGGATCTTATATACTGCCGGTTTTACTTATGTCAGCTATACTGATACAACGATTTATGATAAAATGAAAGAGCATCTGTGGAGTCATAACATTTCTGCTTCGTACGAAGTGGTTCAAAAATGGGGAAATATTGATGTCAGTATAGGTTACAGCAATTATTTTCACGACTGGAAGAAAAACAATCTCTATGTGCAAGGGTTTATTGATCTTCGTATCACAAAAGGATTATCTATTAATCTTGGCGGAAGTGCCTCCCTTATACATGATCAGTTGGGCCTTGTCAAAAAAGACGTACCAGTTGATCAGATATTACTGCGCCGCCAGCAACTTGCCACTCAATATTCATACTTTACAAGTTTCGGGCTTACATATACTTTTGGATCTATCTATAACAATGTTGTCAACCCCCGGTTTGGAAACAGCGGAGGAGGTATGTCTTTTAGTATGAGTTACTAATTTTTATATTGACAACCGATTCGCCGAAAGAAGTAAATTATTTCCGGGTAATCTCTGTTTATTCCATAACCTAATGTCTCAGTCAGAGAATTGAATTAAAATTTGAACCATAAGCTTGCTTCTGTGTTAAAATGTTATATTTATGTCTAAGAATAAGTTAAATCATATATCATGAAAAAGTCTATCCTCTTTTCTCTGGCAATTTGCATCTTATTTCTGAATCCTGTCAATGCTCAGGTTGGCCGGCTATTAAATAAAGTGACTGATAAAGCTCTCGGAAAACCTAAAGAGTCGTCCGGTACTGCAAAGCAGCAACCCGAACCCAAATGCGCATGCGAACAACCTGAGCTGATATTAGAGCTTGGGGGAACCCTTAAACTCATGTATTCAGAAATAACCATCAATATTAAAGACGACGGATCCATTCTTGTAAAAGACATCATAACTGGTAATTTTTATATTGTGAAGGACGGCAATACGCAGGGTCCGATCAAAGCCGGCGATCAACGATTAACAGGATTTGATAATGTTGAAAGTGCAGATGCAGCAAAGTCGGCAACTCTTTGGGCCGATAATGAATACATTAGCAAAGCAGGTGAGAAATATATGATAAAATTTGGAGGCAGGAACTATGGCCCTTATGGCCAGATCAAAGAATTCAAGGTTGCAAAATCCAAAGAAAAATTTGCAGCTATTGTAGTTGAAAACATACCTGTTAGTGAATCCGATGGGAAAAAGATGGAAGAGGCCATAAAAAATGCAAAAACCGACCAGGAGAAAATGGATCTTTCCATGAAGTATGCACAGGAGATGCAGCAAAAAATGATTCAGGGAGGGGGTCCCATGAGTCTTATTCCTAAACTGATAACAAATATTCCGGGTGCGACTTATGATCCGTTGAAATCAGTTGGTGGTACACTTAACAGCAATATAAAATATGATGACATTCTGTTTTCAACATACGATAAGGTTATTGACCTGTCGAATAATGTTCTGCTGACTCTTAAGTCTGATGCTTCAGGAGCCAAAGATTTGTTTGTTAATACAGCCAACACGAAATATGCGTATTATAACTATGGAACGCTCACTTTCAGCGACGGTGCAGTTTTGTCCGAACTATTCAATGTTCACTGGATAAAAGTAAACGGGCAGGCTTACCTGGCATATATGTATTATTCACCCGGGAGAAATGCAATTATGCAGTGTAAGATACAGTTCTAAATTCCACCTCTTCCCCCTGCCCACTTCTCCCAGGAGAGAAGGGGGTCTAAGAATGAGAAGCATATTAAGTCCCTCCCTCCTGGGGGAGGAGTTGGGAGAGGTAAAAATTTTAAGGGAAAAGATTTACTGGTTTGAAATTTTAATATCTAATATGTGAGGACTTTACTCTTTCTCCTCCTCTTAACAGGATTCCTGAACTCCGGTTGGTCACAATCATTTGACTACAAGGAAATTTTTGGAGAGGACTGGAATAAAGCTGTCACTTTTGAGAAAGAAAACAGAATCTGGATAGAACCGCTTCTAGCTGAAAATAATATTTCATATCCACTTGCGATTTCAATTATTTTTCCGGAATTGGTCCGTTATTCAGTGCTAAAGGATAAGATTGAAGTAACACTGCTGAAGACACTTTATGTTAACCTGGGCGAAGATTATGCCGATTTTTCTATCGGACAGTTCCAGATGAAACCTTCTTTTGCCGAAATGATCAGGGAAAAAGCCACGGATGTAACGGGACTTAAATCGGGAATAAGATTTAAAAGCAAATCGGATTTTGATGATATTAAAGATTTCAGGAAATCGATTGTATCGGATCTTGAGGATCCAAAGGGCCAGATCAATTATCTAATTGCATTTATTAAGATCTGCGAAAACAATTTTAATACGAAACGTAAAGAGATTCTGTCAGAAATAAAATTTCTTGCCACAGCTTACAATTCTGGCATTAATAAGAAAGAATCAGAGATTGAAAGTATGATTGAAAAAAAATTCTTCAACACAAAACTCATTAAAACTGAAAATTATTCTTATGCAGATATCTCGATTTTCTGGTATAAACAATACATTTCAGATAAGTGATTTATTTCTCTGAATGATTTTAAATTTCTGTTCCGGTTAACTACTACTTCATACAGAATTAGTTACATATGGTGACCAAATATATGACATCTTTTAATATCTGCGAAGAAAACATATTTAATCTACATTTATTGCCGCTTCGCAGAAGAAGTCCGGAGATAAGTACCGGGAATATAAAAATAATGTCCCCCGCTGGATCCCAGGACTTAAGCCTTTCAAACATAAGTCAGAATTGAACTGAATGTCATATCATAACAATATCTTCGGACAACTACCTTCGCTGTCTATTATGCTTTCTCCTGACAGATACCTGAACCGGGTTAAAAGAATTGTGAGTGTTTTATGTTAAACTGCAAACAAAAATTAAGTTCTGATTGTTATTACAAGTTAGATAAGAACCCAGGAACCTAACCTACAAAAACAATGACCCGAATTCGACCAAGATTAAATATTAAAGCAGGTTTATTATTAATAATTTTAGTATATACTGGTCGTGGTTTCAGCCAATCTTTTCAAGGCAAAGTATTATCAAGTGATACAAAGTCAGCGATTGGTTTTGTGAATATCGGAATTATTGGTAAGAATGTCGGTACAGTCTCGGACAAGTTTGGAGATTTCACTATCGAACTTGATAATGTTTATAATAATGATTCAATACGGTTTTCGATGATCGGATACGAATCTAAATCATTTAAGGTTGAATACTTCAAAGAGAATTCAATAAAAACTATATATCTCGACCCAAAATCATATTTTTTAACAGAAGTAAAAATTTTCTTTCATAAAACCAGAGAAGTAACATTAGGTACACAGGTTGTTTCCGACGCTCTGAAATCGGGTTTTGAGAATAATAATCTGGGTTCCGAATTGGGTATAAAATTAGATACAAAAGGAGAGGTGAAATTGGAAGATATAAACCTTAATGTCGCCACTTGTACCTATGATTCAGTTACTTACAGACTGAATATCTATAAAACAATAGATAATGTACAATATAAAAATATTTTGACCGAGCCAATTTATATTTCCTTTTCAAAAGATAAAATCAATAAAGTCATAACTTTCGATCTGAGGAAATATTCAATTATTATCGAAGGAGATGTTTTAATAACATTGGAATTATACAAGGATTTAGGGGAAGGTCGTTTACTGTTTTACACTCAATTTTTTACCGGCTATACATATCATAAAAAAACCAGTGAAGGAAGATGGACAAAAGCGCCGGGATTAATCGGAATGTATCTTCATGGCCAATTAATAAAAGAGGCAAGGTTAAGAACAAAGAAATTTTAGTATTATGACATTAACAACCCATTGGGAACCTTGTGTCCCGTGGCAAAAAATTAAAAAAATGAACGAATTTATATTGATTTTCAGGCACGAAGATGGTCTAAAAGTTGCTTCACCTGAACAAATTCAAATCTGGATGAGACAAACAAAAGAGTGGATGGATGGAATTGCCTCTCAGAACAAATTATCAGGGGGAAATGGTTTGCCATTCGCTGATTCCAGGGTTGTGAGACCAAATAATATTGTCACGGATGGACCTTTTGGTAAAATTAAAGAAACCATTGGTGGATACATAATCGTGAGAGCTGATTCCGTTGATGAAGCTGTTGCGTTTGCAAAGGGTTGCCCTGTTTTACAGGGTGAAGGCAATAGTGTTGAAGTACGAAAAATAGCCAGACATTGATTTATGGAACTCCGCCATTCTCATGATCGTGATATCAGGTTAGGAACTGCCTTTAAAATAGGTATCACCATAAATATTATTTTTGTTATTGCAGAAGCCTTGTCCGGCTTTTTTTCAAATTCAATGGCTTTAATAGCTGATGCCGGTCACAATCTTAGCGATGTTCTTGCCCTTGTATTCTCATGGATTGCTGTTATTTTCTCTCAGCGTCAACCTACTCTGAAGTTTACTTATGGGTTCCGTCGTTCCACTATTCTGGTTGCATTGATGAATACAATAGTGTTATTGGTAGCAGTCATCATTATTCTCTATGAAACTGTTCAAAGACTCCATAGACCTGTGGAGATAAATACCAAAAGTGTAATGATCGTGGCAGCAATAGGTATCGCTGTAAACGGATTTACAGCATGGTTGTTTATGAAAGGAAAAAATAACGATCTCAATATCCGAAGTGCATTTATTCACTTTGTGGCCGATGCCCTTGTATCTTTTGGAGTAGTTATCGGCGGGGTTATAATGTTTTTTACCGGGATACACTGGATTGATTCACTGGTTTCATTTGCAATTATTGCCGTTATACTTTATAGTTCTTATAAACTTTTAATTAATTCGGTTAATCTGGCTCTGGATGCAGTCCCCGAGAATATAAAGATCGGATCTGTGCGTGATTATCTTGTCAGTCTGCCGGAAGTTGCTGGTGTTCATGACCTGCACATCTGGTCCCTGGGAACCACCGATGCTGCCCTGACGGTGCATCTCACCACATGTGTTCAGACAGATGTAAGTTTCATAGGATCAATCCAGCGTCATCTTCATGATCAATTTAAAATTGAACACTCCACTATTCAGGTAGAATATGGAAGCATGGAGGATTGTGGAAATAAATTCTAGAATTATTATAACTTTAAAGGAGCATATAGTCTCTGTGGTCCTCTGTGACATCCTCTGTGGTTCTCGTATGTGACTAAAAATTAAGAACTTTCACAGAGGCACACGGTGAAGCACAGAGTTAAACGGAGAAAGGATTTTCTTAAGTCATTTATAAACAAACGATTTAGTAATTTTGTTAATTATCCTGCATTAGTCAAATATAAAAACCCCGCTCCTATGAAAGACCAGACCCTTGAATTAAAAGCAGCTATTCAGATATCAAAACCTATGAATGAGGTATTTGACGCTATTATTGACCCGGTTAAAATGTCAAACTATTTCATTTCAAACGGCAGCGGGAAAATGGAAGAGGGCAAAAAAATAATATGGCAATTCCCTGAATTTGATACAGACGCTCCAATCCGTGTCGGGAAAATTGAAAAGAACAAATTCATATCCTTTTATTGGGACATGGATGGCATCGAGCTTTTCGTTGAGATGACACTTACGTCAAGACCAAATAATTCAACCCTTGTGACTATTACTGAGAAAAGCAGGAAAAATGATGAAGCCGGAATCAAATGGCTCAAAGGAAATACGGAAGGCTGGGCTAACTTCCTTGCCTGTCTTAAAGCCTGGCTTGAATACGGTATCAATTTAAGAAAGGGAGCCTTTGATTTCATGTCTGATAAAAACTGAAAATCATAGATACCCGACCCTTTCCTACACTATTCCCAATGCGAAGTTTCGGTTTTAATAAATAATATTCCGGATTTACTCCGGATTTATTACCTTTATTGTGTTGCAATTAACCTGAAATTAAATGATCACTCATATCAGATTCCTTTTAATTTCCCTTTTGATAACTTGGCAGGCAGATTGGATTAATCTTTATCCGCAGTCAGCAGATTACTTCGACGGAAAAGTTATTAATTCAACTACATCCCAGCCTGTCCCGTTCGCAACAATTAAGCTTAAAAATAATCAGCTTGGCGTTTATGCAAATGCTGAAGGTGATTTTAAGGTAGCCCGTTATGCTGATTTTCAGAATGACAGTCTAATTATTACTTGTATCGGATTTAAACAGAGCTCATTAGCTTTTCAGGATTTGAGTGATAAAAAGATAAATAAGGTCTTATTGGTTCCCGTGGTTTACGGACTTGGGGAGGTCAGAATTGTAGCTTCGCAAAAAAAATTAAATTCACTCGTTGTTATCCGAAGAGCAATAAAAAGAATAGTAAATAACTATCCTGTAAAACCATATGATTACATCGCATATTACAGAGATTATCAAAAAAGAGAAAATGATTATATAAATCTAAATGAGGCAATCATTCAGACACTCGACAATGGATTCAATGTAGAATCGATAGCTGATAAATACCGGTTGCTCGATTTCAGAAAAAATAATGATTTCCCCAGGATAAATATATCTCCCTATTATGAAATAAATAAGTCCTCCCATTCAGATAACTCAACTAAATTTATTCCTGATGCAATACTGGGTGACCAATTTGGCAATGAACTTTTTATATTAATGGTTCACGATGCTATCAGAAACTTCCGAACAAGATCCTTCTCTTTCGTCGAAACTTTTTCAAATGATTTTCTCTATAATCACAATTTTTCCGAACCGGTAAAGATTTTTAATAATAATTTGTTGCTTTATAAAATTAAATTTGACGCTAAACAAAGGATAACTGGCGACTCCCTTAAGGTTGCAGGAGCTATCTATATTCAGCCGAAAGATTATTCTATACATAAACTCGAGTATACCTGCTATTACAGTACCGGAGGTGAAGCTTCAAAAAAAATGTTTAATATAGATGTGGAATATGGTTATGATAATTCGGTTGATTCACTAATGTGTCTCAAATACATATCTTTCAATAATTTTTTCAAGGTGGAGGATTCAAATGATAATTCATATTTCAAAATACTTGAATCATATCTGGATACTCATAGTAATATAAAGTCAACTGTAGTTCTTAAATTTAACAATGACATTGATCCGGTATCAGCATCCAGAAAAGGGAATTATAAAGTAATGATCGGTAAGAATGAGGTAAAAGTCTATCATATTCAGGTCAATGGGAAGAACTTATATCTCAGACTTAAAGATGAAGATGTTAAAGGGCGATCAGACTCAATCAGCGTTTTTGTACAAAATGTCAAAGATCTGAATGGTGATATTGTCGACAAACGAAAATCAATAGAACTATATCAGTACAGGGAGCTTTTTGTTCAGGAGTATAATAAACAATTGCCTTTAACAGATAGTTGCTACATGGAATATTTACCTCTTGAAAAAAACTGTGTATCAAAATACTCTGGTAGTCATAATTACTGGATGAACACACCGGAAAATATTAAAATTATAAGGTAAATAATAATGAAGAAGAAAATTATTTATTCGTTTTTCTTTCTGTTGATAATAGGATGTAGCAATCATCATTCAATAAAATGGGATTTTAAATCGTTATACAAACCTGCTGAAAACCCGGTTTTGAAAGCCGATTCATCTTTCACCTTTGTTGATCCTATAAAGAATGAACGGGTCAGATGGCAAAGAGCCGATGTATTTAACCCCGCTGCCATTGTGAAAGACAATAAAATTTATTTGTTATTCCGCAGCGAAGATAATCCGGCAGCAATACTTGGCGGACGAACTTCCAGAATAGGACTGGCATTTAGCGATGATGGTCTTCATTTTACAAAATATCCAACACCGGTTTTATTTCCCGATAGCAGCAAATTTATAAAGTACGATTGGCCGGGAGGCTGTGAGGATCCGAGGGTTGTGCAAACTGAAGAAGGTTTGTATATTCTTGCTTATACCTCATGGAATTATAAAGTTGCACGCTTAAGTGTTGCAGTTTCAAAAGACTTGTTTCATTGGGAAAAGAAGGGACCGGCGTTTGCTAAAGCTTATAATGGCAAGTTCCTTGACATATGGACCAAATCAGGTTCTATTATCACAAAAAAGGTTGGAGATCGCATAGTTGCAGCAAAGATTAACGGAAAATACGGGATGTACTGGGGAGAGAACTTTGTCAATCTTGCCTGGTCAGATAATCTTACAGACTGGTATCCTTCACTCAATGAGAACGGGGAACTTAAACCTGTCATCAGTCCGAGAAACGATAAGTTTGACAGTATGCTTACCGAATGCGGACCCCCTGCACTTATTACAAATGAAGGAATAGTACTATTTTATAACGGTAAAAACTCCGAAGGAGAAGATTCTGAAACTAAATTACCAAAAGGAACCTATTCAGTGGGAAAAGTGGTTTTTGATATTTATGATCCTGAGAAGATTATTTCCCGTTCTGATACTTGTCTGATGAAACCAACATTGGCTCATGAACTTTCAGGGCAATATAAATCCGGAACCACTTTTTCAGAAGGTCTGGTTTTTTTTCATGAGAAATGGTTTATGTATTATGGCACTGCAGATTCATATGTCGGTGTGGCAATCTCTAAATAAAATGAAGAATTACATTTTTCTCGTTTCTGTAATTGTCCTGGGTGTGACTGCCTGTGAGTCCAATAAGGAGACCCCTTACCAGGAGATTGTATTTAAGGTTGGTCAGGACCTGAATTACAGGTACAGCGACATTCAGTTGTACGATTCATCAACACATATACTATATTTTAAAGACAACCATCCTGAATTTGATAAAATAAGTCAGTCTCCATTTGCATTTTTTGCATATGGTTCCGAAGTGTATACAGGTTCTTTCTGGCCATCCTATCTTAATTCCATGCCCTTCGGACCGTTTATTTCTTCCCCGTCACTTTTTCAAAATTTTGCATTGAGAGTCGAGTATTGGAACAATGATAATCCTGACCTTAGAAATGATCCTCAGCTTATTCAATCACTGAAGGAACACGCTCTTTTACATTCAGGGGTGTCAGTATTGATCAGTCAACTCTTAATTAACGGTACACAGTTGTCCTTTTCATTTACTGTAACCAACCAGGATATGACAGATCTGTTGATCATAGACTCAGACAAGACCGGCCCTGATCTTTTTCATTATTTTACAAATGGCCTGATTATAAGAGATCTGAATAATAATATTGTTTTCTCAAGTAATATAGAACCCGAGATTCCATCACCCTGGAACAGCTGGAGAACTGAATGGCTTTCAATATTAAAATCGGGCGAATCCCGGCAATTCACAATTAATTATTCAATCACCACTCCTATTGATCCGGGACAGTATAATGCATTTTTTGAATTCCCGGGTTTGGAATTTCAGGTATCTAAAGATCAGCTGTTTCACGAAAGCAGCCGAATCTGGTTGGGAGATGTGCCGGCATACAAAAGGATTTCTATTCAGTAAGTTAAATAATTGCTCATCCCGATTGCTGACTGTTGAAAATGACTGCTCTTTAAACCTCGACTTCTCAAAACTTTTTAAAACCGGACCGGGTTATTGTATTTAATAAATGATTTTTTTAAATTAATCGAAGAATGATAAAAAATGAAAAAAGAGACAACTTTCAGGAAAAAACATAACAGGTTAGAATTAAATACCAAAGAGAACAAAAGGTATGTTTATCCTATCCGAGAGTGGAAGGAGTATCTCGGTGAGTCTTTCTTAATTGTTTTTAGTGTTTTGCTGGCTCTTGGGTTAAGCGAGTATTTCAGCAAAATTCACGAAAAGGAAAACACACAAACAATTCTTAAAAGTGTTGCCGATGAACTTCGTAATAACAAAAAAGCTCTGGGGGAAATGCAGGATTATAATTTGAAGGTCCTTGCAAAAATTGATTCAGCTCTGACTTATAAAAAAATTCAGAAGAAACTTGTTTCTAATGACGAGTTTCACCTGGACGTAATAGCCCCAGACGGTATCCAGTACAGGTACCTCGAAAATGCTGCCTGGACAATTGCTAAAAACAATAATATTATGTCGAAGATAGACATTGAGTCTGTTTCAATTCTCTCCCGGGTTTACGGAGATCAGGACAGGATAGACAAGGTGGAAGAGGAAGTTGCTAAAATCATTTTTGACAGGGCATCAAGAGATCCGAAACAGATTCGTAAAACTTTAATTTTAATTAAGGATAATTATCGCGGATGGGTCGTAGATAGGGTACCTGGTATGTTCATCGAAATTGACAGCGCCCTGAAGAAAATTGAAAAGTACTGAATTTATATTCCGAACTGAACCGTTTTATTTAATTGCGATAATTTTCAATCTTAATTCAGGGAAATAGCTCCACTAAGGAGATTATATACAAAACAATTGTAAAACTAATGATAGATTGAAAGAATTTTCTGATCGATTTTAAATTTTTACAGTTGTTTTCACTGACATAAGATATTCCCTAATAAAAATATTTGATTCCCGGTAAGAATTAGTTTAAATTTGAATGAACAGATAAAATTCAACTAAATACCAGACAAATGGAACGTCGTACTTTTATTAAAAATGCCAGCCTCGTTAGTGGAATGATGATTATGTCGCCATATCTAGCCAAGGCAAAAACAACGGAAGAATATGATTTCCCCCTTATGGATCTGCATGTCCATCTGACAAATGATTATACGATTGACAGAATGATGGAAATTGCCAAAACAAGAAATGTCAAATTCGGAATAGTGGAACATCCTGCGGACTGGGCTATCAGCAATGATGCCGACTTAAAAAAATACATTGATAAACTACGAAAATACCCTGTTTACATTGGTTTGCAACCAATCGATCTGGAATGGACTAAACGTTTTTCTCCGGAACTTTTATCCCAAATAGATTATGTATTAATGGACCCGCAAAGAGTACCAATGGGGAACGGAGAAACCTTATCAATATGGCAATTTGATACTTACGTGGAGGATACTGAAGAGTTTATGAAGCGTTACATGGCATATGCCATGCAGGTTCTTAACACTCAGCCAATCAACATTTTTGGATGGCCCCTCTTTCTTCCGGTTTGTATAGCCCGCGACTACTATACTTTATGGACTCAGGAACGCATGCAACAAATTATTTCAGCAGCAAAAAAAAGAAATATTGCTATTGAGATCAACGACATGGCTCACACGCCTCATGAAAAGTTTATACACATGGCTAAAGATCAGGGATTGAAATTCACCTTTGGCTCAGATTCACGGAATCAGAATGCAGGAAGGCTGGCATACAGCAAAGCAGTAGCAAAAAAATGTAATCTTAAAAAGGAAGATTTCTATATACCTGTCGCAAAGAAATAAAGACTAACTGTTCATAATATCTCTTGAAATAAAATAAGAAGGAAATAATCCTCTTTTTTTACTTTATGGTACTTAGTGACTCCTTTGTGTTCCTTTGTGGTTAAATAAATTATAATATTTTCATAGGTTTCCTGTAACAATATCCGGTCATAGGTATGGTAATAGCGTTCTCGGTTGACACAGGAAAGTTATCTTTTTGTCAATATCTATTAAGAAAAAAATTATGAAAGCTATTTTTCTGTTCCCTTTGCTTCTGGCAAGCTCTTTAATGGCCCAGGAGCCTGACAGCACCTCTGCCCTCTTCAGCATGAGAGAAACTGAAAGGAATTTTGCCCGGTCATCAGTCATGATAGGCCGGAATGCAGCTTTTGCAGAATACTTTGCTGATGAATCAGTCATTTTTACGGACAGATGGATCACAAATGGAAAACAATTCTCAAAAGATCAAAAAGCCTCTCCAGTAGTGCTCAAATGGGAACCCGAGTTTATGGATATTTCGGGCAGCCGTGATTTCGGTATCAGCACAGGTCCATGGGAGGTACAGGAATACCGTCCGAACACTCTTCCCCTTTTTACCGGATATTTTCTGACTGTATGGAAGAAACAATCCGATGGAGCCTGGAGAGTAATTCTCGATGGCGGATCGATCACTCCTCCACTGAAAAACGCCAATCACAGTTTTTCATTTCCTTTAGGAGCCGATAAATCAATCCGGAATCCACAGGTCATTAAAAACGAACTACTCCGGAAAGAACTTATGGACAGGGAAAGTAAATTTGCCTCTGAATGGGGTAAAAATCCCGAAGCAGCGACTTACATGTTATTTTTGACTGAAGAAGCAAGAGTGCAGCTTAGCGGACACCTTCCGACAACAAATAAAGACACAATTAAAGTATTGATTTCCGGTCTTGACAAAAGCATGGTCTGGATACCGGTCGGTGCAGACGCAGCTACATCCGGTGATCTTGGCTTCACATATGGGTTACTGGAAATTAAGGGCACTCCGGAATTCACAAAAGGACATTACGTCAGGATCTGGAAAAAACATAACGGCGCAGACTGGCGGATTATACTGGAAATGATAAATGCCGGCTAGTTCTTAGAAACAAAGGATCTGCACCGGACATAACCAATATCAGAATAATCTCAGAAGCGATCAGGATCTGATATATACAGCTTACAACACAGATTTTGTACCGAACATATTTGCTCTGTTTTTTGTTCCAGATATTAAGTGGTTTTAAAATGGTGCCAAAAAAACTAAAGGTTATGAAAAAAGTTACCCCATTCTTAATGTTCAATAACAATGCTGAGGAAGCAATGAAATTTTATGTTTCTGTCTTTAAAAACGCAAAGATCATTGATAACGGAAAATTCCAGATAGACGGGCAGGAATTCCTGGTTTATAACGGAGGGCCCTATTTCAAATTCTCCGAAGGAATATCTCTTTTTATAAATTGCGAAACACAAGAGGAAGTTGATGAATTCTGGGAGAAACTTTCAGCGGGAGGGGCAAAAAGTCAATGTGGCTGGCTCAGGGACAAGTTTGGCATCTCATGGCAGGTTGTCCCTTCTGTCTTGATAAAAATGCTGAATGATCCTGATCCTGCTAAATCTAAAAGAGTAATGGACTCAATGCTTAAAATGAACAAAATAATTATAGCAGATTTAATAAAGGCATACGATAATAAATAGAAATATGAAATCAGATGCAAAAGACATCGATGTTTATATCGGGCAGCAACCTGAAAAAGTAAAAGAAATCCTCACGGAATTGCGCAATACAATAAGTAAGGCTGTTCCTGAGGCAGAAGAACTTATCAGTTATAAGATGCCTGCATTCAGATTTCACGGAATGCTTGTTTGGTATGCACCATTTAAAAATCACTATTCAATTTTTGTTCGTCCCCACATTTTGAAGAATTTTAAGGAAGACTTAAAAGCCTTTGAAACATCAAAATCCAATTCTGCGATTAAAATTCCACATAATAGACCTGTACCTGTTGATCTGCTTACAAGAATTTTAAAGCTGGGAGCAAAAATAAATTTGAAAAATGAAAAGTTAAAAACTAAAAGAAAATAATAAAATATATATTTGTTCTCACCAAGTTCGCATTCCCGATAATATAGACAGAGTGCATCCTACCTGTAAAATTACGCTCGATGAAAAAAAGATCCTGCTATTTATTTGTATTTGACGGATTTGCTGATTGGGAACCATCAATCGTAACAGCAGGACTCAATACATATAGTGATTTTGAAATAAAAACTTTCTCTGTTGATGGCAGATCAGTTAATTCAATGGGCAATCTGACAGTTAATGCAGACTTAAAATTGAAAGATGTAAAACATACTGATTTTGACTTGATTGTCTTGCCGGGGGGAAATAAGTGGGAGGAGGGAGGAAATACTGAAATTACGCAACTGATCAAGGATACTTTCAGAAGTGGAAAAATAATAGCAGCAATTTGTGCTGCTACAACTTTTCTGGCGAAACAGGGGCTATACAGAGACGTTAAACACACAAGTAATGGTCTCGAATACCTGAAAAAACAGGTTCCTGAATATTCTGATTATGGCTTGTATATAAATGAGCCTTGTGTATCAGATAAAAATATTATAACAGCTAACGGAGCGGCAATGATTGAGTTCGCTTATAAAATCTTTGAACACTTTGATATTTTGAAGAAGGAAGAGCTGGTCTGGTGGCTTAAAATGTACAAAAGTGCAGGAATGTCATATTAATTTTTTAAACACCACCTCAAATTCCAATGATTCCCTTAAAATTTACTTCTTTCCCCTTTATGTTACTTTGTATTTTACTTCTAATTCGAAAGACCAACAATTAAATAATTCTCCCTTTTATTTACCTTTGTCTTCATGACAGCAATAAAACGCCTGGCAGGTCAGACAGCAATCTATGGAATACCAAGTGTTTTGGGTCGCATTCTTGGCTATCTACTTGTACCTCTTTATACTGCAGTATTCAAACCGGGTGCTTATGGAACCGTAAGTGTATTTTATGCATACACCTCTTTCCTGATGGTTGTGCTTACCTATGGAATGGAGACAACCTATTTCAGATTCAATGAGAATGAAAAGGATAAAGAGAAAGTGTTCAGTACTGCAATAATTTCTCTTATTATCACATCATTATTATTTCTGGGAGTTGTATTAAGTTTTGCAGGAGATATTGCCAGATGGATCGACTATGCTGATCACCCTGAGTATGTCAGATGGTTCGCCTGGATCCTTGCCATCGATTCAATCTGTGCTATACCGTTTGCCTATCTGAGGGCTAAAAACAGACCGGTACGTTTTGCCTGGGTTAGAATGACGAACATTTCAATAAATATCATTCTTAACCTCTTCTTTCTTGTTTTATGCCCATTCATCCTGAGACACCCACATGATGGGTTTTTCGGACGATTTATTTCATTACTTTACAAGCCTCAATGGGGTGTTGAATATATTTTTATTTCAAATCTGGCAGCAAGCGGCATTACACTTGTCATGCTGTTACCTCAGATTTTAGCAGTTAAGTGGAAAATCAAGCCTGACCTCTGGAGAAAAATGCTGTTTTATGCTTTTCCACTGCTTTTTGCCGGTATGGCAGGAATAGTAAATGAGACTTTTGACCGGCTTTTGCTGCGTTATCTTTTACCAAAAGACATATCAACTTTTCAGGTTGGCGTGTATGCTGCATGCTATAAGATCTCGATACTAATGACCATATTCATACAGGCTTACAGATATGCTGCAGAACCATTTTTCTTTGCGCAAGCCAAAGAAAAAGATGCCAGATTGGTCTATGCAAGGATCATGGATTATTTCATCATCGTTGTCTCACTGATATTTCTTGTAACCATGCTCTACCTCGATGATTTTATCTTGCCATTGCTGGTAAGGAGCAAAGAATACTGGGTTGGCAGAGGTGTGATCCCTGTATTATTGATGGCAAACCTGTTTCTTGGTGTTTACTACAATCTTTCGATCTGGTACAAGCTAACGGCTAAAACAACATGGGGAGCATGGCTCTCCCTTATCGGCGCTGTTATTACCCTCATACTGAACTTCTGGTGGATACCCCTGAGTTCAGAGCATCTGATATACGGATATTATGGTTCAGCCTGGGCAACATTCATCTGTTACGGATCTATGATGGTCCTCTCGTACCTTATCGGCCAGAAATTTTTCCCGGTAAAATATAACCTTATAAAGTTCGCCGGATACCTGGGGCTTTCGGTTTTTCTATTTGTAATCAGTTCTGTTATCAAGCCTGATCTATATTTATTCAGGATCGGATTTCATACATTCCTGTTGCTGATCTTTCTTGGAATTGTATATCTGATAGAAAAGCCCAGGTTTTTTTTATCAGTAAAAGATAAATTAAAAACTTAAATTTAAGATTATGCCAATTACTAAAGGGATCCATCAGGAAGAACATCTGGGAAGTTCAGAATTCATCACCGATATCGTCATCGGAATGTCTGATGGTTTGACTGTTCCGTTTGCATTGGCGGCAGGGTTAAGCGGTGCCGTTCAGCATAATTCAATTGTTATAACGGCAGGCATCGCAGAAATTGTCGCCGGAAGTATTGCGATGGGTTTGGGAGGGTATTTAGCCGGTAAAACCGAGCAGGAACATTATCAGGCTGAACTTAAACGTGAGTATGATGAAATCGAAGAGATCCCTGATGAAGAAAAAAAAGAGGTAAAGCTTATTTTTGCACATTATGGCTTAAATGAAAAAACCCGGAATACCATTGCCGATGAATTGGCTAAGGATAAAGAAAAATGGGTTGATTTCATGATGAAATACGAATTGGGACTTGAGAAGCCAAACATTAACAGGGCAAGGAATAGTGCGGCTACAATTGGCATATCATATATAATTGGCGGTTTAATTCCGCTTTCCGGCTACTTTTTTACACATACTCCATATCAGGGTTTGGTGGTCTCAGCTATACTTACTGTAATATGTTTGTTCCTATTTGGTTATTTTAAAAGTAAGGTAACAGGTCAGCCTCTCCTGAAAGGTGCATTTAAAGTCACTCTGATCGGTATAACTGCAGCTGCAGCTGCATTCATGGTTGCAAAAGCATTTAATACCCTGTTTTAAATGGAATCCTGTAAATAACTGTATGTAAAAAACCAAAATAGTGAAAAAATTGACCATATGATCGTCCACCAGAATAAAAAGCTACTCGAAATTCAGGAGATTCACACTAATTTCTTAAAGGATCTGAGGAATAAGATAATAGGAAAAGAAAAATAAGATTTTAAACGGCAAAAACAGACAAATCATGAAAGAAACTGATTTAATCGGCCTGGAGCTAAAAACATTTGTAACTGATTGGGAACCAATACTGAGCTATCTATCTGAAGATATTATCTTCCAGAGAAGAAACTCCCAGAACCGGACGATCAAGCAGATTGTCGGCCATATCATTGACTCCACCTCAAACAATACTCACAGAATTGTGCATCTTCAATATCAACCTTCACCTTTGATATTTCCAAACTATGCCACTTTCGGAAATAATGACAGATGGATTGACATCCAGGATTACCAGAACGAGGAATGGTCAATATTGATTCAATTATGGAAGTACTCACTTTTACATATTATTCATGTAATTAAAAATGTCGATCCGGATATGTTGAATAATGAGTGGATATCGGGGCCCGGAGAAAAAGTGACTCTGAAAGCAATGATAGTTGATTTCCCCAGACATTTAAAATTTCACCTCTCAGAGATAGATCAATTGATCAATAAAGGTTAACTTGATACAAGGCAAAGTATTCATAACGGGTTTTAATAACTTAATCAGAATAATATGAAACCAATTAGATTAAGACAATTATGCCTGACAATTATTCTTGGATTCATAATTCATCATCAATTGGCTGGCCAGGCGAATTCATTTAATTATGATTTGTATTCCTTATCCGAAAACAACAAACTTGAAGTTTTTAACAGAAAAGTGAGTACATTTTCTGAAAAAGATAAAAAGGGAATCCGGCTTTCAAAAAATGAAAATGACGGAATCGTATGGTTAAAGCATATAATTTTTTCAAATGGAATAATTGAACTGGACATAAGAGGGAAAGATGACTACCAGCAAAGTTTTGTCGGGATAGCGTTTCATGGAGTTGATAATGTTACGCTTGATGCTGTTTACTTTCGTCCGTTTAATTTTCAATCGACCGATTCTATCCGCAGAATTCATGCTGTTCAGTATATTTCACAACCCGATTTTCCATGGCAGGTCCTAAGAGAAAAATTCAATGGCAGATATGAGAAAGCCTTAAATCCTGCACCGGGGGGAAATGATTGGTTTCATGCGAAAATAGTAATAAAATATCCTAATGTGACAGTTTATGTGAATGATAACCATGAGCCCAGCTTAAGTGTGGAGATGCTGAACAACAGGACCTCAGGTAAAATAGGATTATGGGTAGGAAATAATTCTGATGGCGATTTTGCCAACCTACTGATCAGACCTGAAGACAAGGTAAATTAAAAAACAGGAATGCCCAGAATTAAAATTTGTTGTATAAAGAGTGAGATTGAAGCCAGGATGGCTATAGAATCAGGAGCTTCTGCAATAGGTCTTGTTGCCAGTATGCCAAGTGGTCCCGGACCTATATCAGATGCATTAATAAGGCAAATTGCAAAAACAGTTCCTCCTCCGGTCGCCACTTTTCTTCTGACCAGTGAAACATCTGTTAAAGAAATAATTGAGCATCATCGCAGGACAAATACAAATACAATCCAGATTGTGGATTCCTTATCGGCAGGGACATACAGTCAGCTTAAAGCAGCTCTTCCAGGTGTGAAAATTGTTCAGGTGATTCATGTAATTGATGATAGATCAGTCGATGAAGCACTGAAAATTTCCGAAATGGTGGATGCAATACTCCTCGATAGCGGTAACCCAAAGCTTAAAGTTAAAGAACTCGGAGGTACCGGCAGGGTTCACAACTGGAAATTAAGCAGACTAATCCGTGACAGATCAAAATGTCCGGTATTTCTTGCCGGGGGACTAAATGCGGAAAATGTAAGACAAGCTATCGAAGAAGTTCAGCCTTTCGCTATTGATGTGTGCAGCGGGGTGAGAACTGATGGTAACCTTGACAGGAATAAACTTGAGCTGTTTATCAAAAATGCCTCCTTGGAAGTAGGATAATTTCATTTCAGCAACTATAAAAAATTATACGCCATGATTAAAAAGAATTTAATTCATTCTATTGTGTTAACATTGTTAGTTATAAACACAACTGCCCTCTTTGCCCAGACTAAACAAAAATCAAATGCGAACTCTCTTAAAAGTAAACCGATTCCCCTTGCCAGCTTCAAACACCAGGATATCGGAAATCCTTCAATTAAGGGAAAAGTAAAAATCACCGACAATGGGTTTGATATAACCGCCGGAGGAGTGGATATCTGGGGCGTAAAAGATGAATTCAATTTCGTGTATATTGAATATACCGGCGATTTTGACCTGGTATCGCGTGTTGAAAGTCTCACTACCGCAAATCTCTATACGAAAGCGGGATTAATGGCTCGTGAAGATCTCACTCCGGGTTGCAGACATATTTATTTTCAGGTGTTCCCGGATAATAGCCCCAGAAATAAAAATAACGGAGGATATGAATTTCAGTATCGTATGGTGAAAGACAGTACAATGAAAGCTATTTATCCTAAAAGTTCTGAAGGTGCTCCTGAATTTCCGGTTGCTTTCCCAAATACATGGATCAGGTTACAACGCATAAGAAATGACTTTACAGGTTACTTTAGCTCTGATGGTAAAATCTGGAAACCATATACAACCTACACCCTTGAGCTACCATCAGGAATATTTATTGGATTGGCCGTTACTTCTCATAATCCAACGAATATCGTATCCGCAAAGTTTAGAAATATTGCAAAGCTTGAACAATAGAATATAACCAAAAGATGTTATGAATATTGATCATGTCGCAATATGGACAACACAACTTGAGAAATTGAAGGATTATTATATTAAGTACTTCAATGGCCGGGCCAATAAAAAGTACCTGAATAAGGAGAAACAGTTTGAAAGTTACTTTGTTTCTTTCGATTCAGGCGCCAGGCTTGAACTAATGAATATGCCGGGAATTCCTGAGAATCTAAATGACCCTGTTGAAAAACAGCATCAGGGAATTATTCATTTGTCCTTCGGAATGGGAAACATGGATATGGTCAATTCAAAATTTAATGAATTAACAAGAGACGGATATAAAATATTAAGGGGTCCAAGGAAAACCGGAGACGGTTACTATGAATTTGAAACTCTCGATCCGGATAACAACAGGATTGAAGTATCTGCTGTTTTTACTGAATAAATAAGGATGAGAATATGGTAAGAGGAATGCTTCAAACCGATAGCGAAAGTGTTCTGGAAATATACAGGATGGGACTTGAAACAAAGAATGCGACATTTGAGACAATAGTGCCTTCCTGGGAAGAATGGGATTTGAAGCATCTTTCGCACTCCAGATTAGTATTCGAAAAGAATGCGAAAGTTGAAGGATGGGCAGCTCTGACTCCATTTTCTGTAAGAGAAGTTTACCGGGGAGTCGCAGAGGTAAGCATTTATGTTGCAAACGGATCAAGGGGAAATAAAATAGGAACAACTCTTATGCATCAAATAATCATTTCGTCCGAACTTAATGGAATCTGGTCTCTCGTTTCAAGTGTTTTTCCTGAAAATGAAGCTACATTGAAGCTTCATTCAAAATTTGGTTTCAGAATAATCGGAAGAAGAGAACGAATTGCTAAGCTTGACGGAAAATGGAGGGATACAATTTTATTGGAAAGACGAAGCTCAGTTATTTTTAATGAAAACAATTCTTGAAGTGAACTACTCTTTAGAACTCCGTGTTCCACTGTGTGACTCCGTGTAGGTTCTTATTTTATTGTTACCCAGAGAGACACAGAGAATCACAGAGAACCAAAGAGTTTTAAAAATACTATATTATTGATGATGAAAGAAATAGCAGCCATCATACTTGAAAATGACAAAGGTGAATTTTTACTTTATCTTCGCGATAACAAACCAGATATCCCTTTCCCCGACCACTGGGATCTGATCGGAGGTCATGTAGAGAAAGGAGAAACTCCGGAAGAAGCATTGATAAGAGAGGTTAAAGAAGAACTTGACATCGATCTGAAGGAATTTACCTTTTATAAAAAGTACGAATGTCTGGCCGGTGATGCCTACGATAACATTAAATTTATATATTCAGGAAAAATAAACCTTCCCATCGAAGAAATCACTCTCCTGGAAGGAGTTCGACCGCAATACTTTTCAAGAGCGGAAATACCTGATGTTAAGTTTGCAAATATTCTCAAATCAGTTGTCATAGATTATATTTCTGATAGTAACCTGAAAATATAATAGTGAGTCTTAAGTGAATGAAGAATCAAATATCCCTGGATTTGAATAAAGAGTGGCGAAAAACAAAGCAGCATCTTTTGCCGGAAGTGAAACCTGTTCATCCGGTAGAGAGCTACGATATTTATCCATCATTTAAACTTAAGGATAATCAGATATCTGTGGGCTTTGAATCCCTGGCTGATCTTGTATCAACATACAAAACTGTTATTATAGATGGATATGTTGGTGTATTCTATGATCATTTCCTTGAAAAGCTGGACAAACATTTGAAAATTGCCGGAAAAAGAACATCATGGAAAAAAACTTCTGACTTACTTAAACATCCTGATATTATAGATGAGCTAGTCTCACCATTCTCAGGAGGAGATGATCCGATTTTTGGAAAACGAACTACACTTAAGCTTGAAGATTTTTTTAATCTAGATCTTTTAAAAGAATTAAAACCTGATCTTCAGGCCGATTTAAATCTGATAATAGGACCGGGTGCATCTCTTGCAGGCTGGAATGGATTGCTTGTTTACCTCGATCTTCCAAAAAATGAGATACAATTCAGGTCTCGTGCAGGCAGTATAGAAAACCTGGGGACATCTTCGTCTGATCCTAAAAAAATGTATAAGCGGTTCTACTTTGTCGATTGGGTTGTCCTGAACAAGCACAAAAGAACTATTTTAAACAATGTTGACCTCATTGTTGATACTACGAGACCCGAAAGACCTTTATGGATGACCGGAGAGCTCCTGAGGCACTCCCTGTTGGTTATGAGCAGTAATGTTTTCAGACCAAGACCATGGTTCGAACCCGGACCATGGGGAGGAACATGGATAAAAGAACATATTGAAGATATTAATAAAGATGTGCCCAATTATGCCTGGTCATTTGAATTGATTACATCGGAAAATGGTCTGATATTTGAAAGTTCCGGTAAAATGCTCGAGGTTTCGTTCGACTGGCTGATGTACCAGGAAGCAAAGGCTGTTCTTGGCGATTGTCATTCCCGCTTTGATACCGATTTCCCGATCCGGTTCGATTTCCTCGATACTTTTGACGGAGGCAATCTTTCAATTCAATGTCATCCGCGTCCGGAATATATGAAGAAAAATTTCGGAGAAGATTTTACTCAGGAAGAGGCCTATTATATTCTTGATACTAAAGATAACGCGGTCGTATATCTTGGATTCCAGGATGATATAATTCCTTCGGAATTCAGAAAAGTATTGGAAGTAAGCACTAAAAAATCACAACATGTCGATGTGGAAAGGTTTGTACAGAAACATCAGTCTTCAAAGCATGATCTTTTCCTAATCCCGTATGGAACAATACACGGATCGGGTAAAAATAATCTAGTCCTCGAAATAAGTTCAACTCCTTACATTTTTACCTTCAAGATGTACGATTGGCTTCGTCCGGATTCAGAGGGAAAACTCAGGCCGCTAAATATCGATAGAGGAATGGATAACCTTTTTTTCGAAAGGACAGGTACTTATGTGAAGGAAAAACTAACTTCAAAACCTATACTAATTGATGAAGGCAAAGACTGGAAGCTTTATCATTTACCTACCCATGAGACTCATTTATATGATATTCACCGATACCACTTTAAGAAGTCAATTGAAGTTAAAACTGAAAATAAATGTCACGTATTGAGTCTGGTGGAGGGAAATAGTATTGTTGTCGAAACAGCTAATGGATTTTCACAGCGTTTCAATTATGCTGAGACTTTTATAATTCCGGCTGCCGCTGGAAGCTATAAGATAACAAATAAATCAAATTCAGAAGCTATTGCTATTAAGGCATTTGTGAAATAAAGCGTACATCTGGTTTACATAATTTGCTCATTGAATAATATTTTTGAATTTCATTTTCTCATTTTTATTTTGGTGATTTATGGAACCCCTCCGGGGTTCTTTTGTTATTTTTATGGCATTAATCTGCTATAATTTATAGAACACCTCCGATGTTCCTAAATCAAATGAATTGTTACACGTATAATAACGGAACTATAGGATTGAAAGAGGAACCGCGGAGCGGTTCCACCAATAATAGCGAGAGAACAGGATTTGCAGAAGAACCGCGGAGCGGTTCCATGATTAATCTATATATGTAAATTTGATTCCAAATCAATCTTAAAACATTTAACCGGAACAAATAATAAAATATCATGAAACGAATAGCTTTTCTTCTTTTCATCATTATTTTACTTCACGGCATCCATCTTAATGCCCAGTCATTCCTTACTCCTGACGATTACCTTATCAACGGCTTTTCAAAGAAAATTGCAGGTCTTGATTATGATTATCAGTCCTGTATACCGGGTCTGCGCGAAAGTATGTTGCTCAGGGCAACCAGTGGCAAAGACTTTATAGAATGGGAAACTGATACGGTTCCAGCTCATATCGGGAAAAAATATGCCACTTTTATCTGGGTAGCTGCATTGGGTTCAAGTCCGGGACGAGCTCGCATGGATCTGAATGTGGCAGGTCAGCAAACCTATTCCTTTTATACTGATGGAGTAACTGTCTGGCAGGTAAAAAACGCCGATGGTTCTTCATTATGTTTTAATTCAATTATGGTCGATCAGCATGGTGATAATCATGGGTATATGATTTTAAGGATCCCGGCAAATAAAGTTATTGCGGGCAATCCTTTAAGAATAAATGTTAAAGGAAGCCAGGCAAATCTTACTTCATGGTACATGACATTTAAAAAAGCTGTCAGAACCGGTGTAACTATGAATCCTTTTCCGGCAATAATAAAGAAAGGATCATCACAGCTTCAGCTTGTGGAAGCCGCAATTTTTTATTTCGGAAAAGATACAGAAGCAAAAATATATGCAAATGATAAAATGCTTGAAAACACTATTCTTAAATTTGGTTATAACGCAGTAAATCTTGGATTGCCTCCTGTTACAAAAACCACTCCTATTGAATTGAAGGTTGTTGCAGGTGATTTTTCAATGAAGAAGAGCTTTTCCCTGGAACCGGTAAAAAAATGGAACATAAAATTCATTCAGCATACACATACTGATATCGGTTACACCCGTTCTCAAACCGAAATTTTGGCAGAACATTTAAGATATATCGATTATGCACTTGACTATTGTGATGCAACAGATAACTACCCTGAGAATGCGAAGTTTCGCTGGACATGCGAAGCGGCATGGCCTGTGGATGAGTACCTTAAATGCAGACCAGCAAGCCAGATTATGAGGTTGATACAACGCATCAAAGAGGGAAGAATTGAAGTCACCGGGATGTATTTCAATTTCGATGAGATCCCTGATGAAAAGATTCTTGCAGCTTCCCTGGCTGCAGCAGGCAGAATAAAAGAAATGGGTATTCCAGTTACTCTAGCAATGCAGGATGATGTAAACGGAATCGGCTGGTGTCTGAATGATTATTTCAACAAGATGGGGATCAGATATCTGAATATGGGTACACATGGGCATCGGGCACTGATATGTTTTGATAAACCGACAATGTTCTGGTGGGAATCTCCTTCCGGAAAACGACTGCTGACTTTCAGGGCAGAACATTATATGACTGGTAATACCGTACTTGAAATGCAGTATGGGGACATCGACAGGTTCAAAAACAACCTTCTCAACTACCTCATCAGTCTGGATGCCAAACATTATCCTTATGACGAAATGGCAATTCAGCATTCCGGATATCTTACAGATAATTCTCCTCCCTCCACAATTGCAAGCGAACTGATAAAGAAATGGAATGATCTGTTCGTATGGCCTCAGCTTTCCACAGCCACCGCAGAGACATTTTTCAGCGATATGGAGAAAGATCACGGAAGTGAATTTCCGGTAATCAGAGGTGCCTGGCCCGACTGGTGGACAGATGGTTTTGGCGCCTCGGCCCGCGAAACTGGAACCACCCGTTTAGCCTCATCCTCCCTTATTGCAAATGAAGCCGGTCTTTCTATGGCTTCAATTGAAGGAGTCAAACTTCCTGATGAGATAAATAAAAGTATCGATCTTGCGGACAATGCATTATTGTTTTATACTGAACATACTTTAGGATATTCTGAAAGCGTCAGAGAGCCTCTTAGTCAACCTACCATGGAACAAAGAGCTCTTAAAGAATCTTATGCATGGGAAGCAAACAGAAGGGCAGCATCTGTTGGAGAAGAGGCAATGGGTTTATTGCAAAGTAAATTCAGCCGCGAAAAGCAACCGTCACTTATCGTCTTTAATACTCTTAACTGGAAAAGATCAGGTCTTGCAACAGTTTATATAGATCATCAGATTGTGCCAAGAGGAAAGATCGCAGGTATTTTTGATCATGAAGGTAACAGGTTGGAAGTCCAGCCGGTTTTGCACCGGTCCGATGTAACGGAATGGGCAGTTTGGCTTAAGGATGTTCCGGCTTTCGGTTATAAAAAGTACATTATAAAAGCCATAGATGATACGCAATTGTCATCGGACCAGACTAATATCAAAACACTGGAGAATAAGTGGTATAAAATAACAATTGATCCGTTAAGAGGTACAATAATATCGTGGTATGATAAAGAGCTTTCTTCCGAGTTGATTGATCCGAAAAGTCAATATAAAATGGGCGAATTTATTTTGGAACAATTAGGCAACAGATCGCAGATGGAGGGCAGAAAGCTCGACGATTTCAAACGTTCATCTCTTGATACTGTATGGTTCGATTCAATGACAAAGGGAGAAATCTGGAACAGTATAAAGTTCTATGGTGAATCAGCAACTTCCGAAAAACCAAAAGGCTTTATGATTGAAATAAGGCTCTACAATACTGAAAAGCGTCTCGATATGGCGTGTTCAATAATAAAAAAGAGCATTGTATCACCTGAAAGTTTCTATATTGCTTTCCCATTCGATATAAAAAACGGTAAACATTTTACCGAGGTTCAGGGCGGTGTAATTGAAACAGGTAAAGATCAGATCAAAGGTTCTTCAAATGACTGGTATACTGTCCAGAATTTCACTTCTGTCAGAAATGAAAATACACAGTTAGTACTCGGTTGCGCCGAAATGCCCCTGATGCAGTTTGGCGCAATTAATACCGGCCGGTACATTGCCGGAGCGATGCCTCAGAGCACTAATCTTTTCTCATGGCCGATGAATAACTACTGGGTCACCAACTTTAATGCTGATCAGCGAGGCGGACATTCCTGGACATATTATCTGACGACCTCCTCTGATGTTTCAAACGGGTTTGCAACAAAATTTGGATGGGGATGCCGAATACCATTTTTAACAAGGGTGCTTCCCGGGTCAGGAACGGGGGACAATAATTGGGAAGGATCGTTTATTACAGGATGGCCTTCAAATATTTTACTTATAAGCGCTGAACCGGTTGCTGATGGGAAATATTGTATTGTCCATTTACGTGAAACGAATGGAGAGGAGACTTCCCTGAGTCTGACCAATGGACTTAACGGAAAAGCTTTATCCGCAGTTGAAGTGGATGTTACCGGGAAACCGGTTTCAAATCCATCTCAAATTATTGGTCCCCTGGAATCTAAATTCTTCAGGATTATTTTTGTACCCTGACAATTGAAATTAGCGACACATGTTAAAATTCCATGAAATTGAAAATACTGTTTTTGCTGAACTTACAGATGAGACCTCTGTAATATCGGAAATTCAGGATGTACTTGATCTTATAGGCCATTGCGGATTAAATAATTGCAACAAAATTGTCATAAAGGAGCAGAACCTGCATTCTGATTTTTTCAGACTATCCACGGGTCTCGCCGGGGAGATTCTTCAGAAGTTTTCAACCTATGATTTTAAACTGGCAATAATAGGAGATTTCTCTAAGTATATTAGTAAAAACTTGCAGGACTTTATACGCGAAAGCAATAGAGGCCGAAGTATTTTCTTTGTATCTGATATGGATGAAGCCTTAAACAAAATAGTCAAACTGCACCGATGAAACCATTACACATAAAAAAACGTTATAAAGTTATTCTGGGAATTGGCCTTTTTATTTTTGTTCTGCTTTTTGCGGCTCCTCGTTTTGGCTGCTGGTACATAGTTAAACATAGCCATGAACTTATTGGTCGTAAACTCGAAATTAAAAAGATAAGGATTAACTATATCACTGGTACATTCCGGCTTCATGAAGTTAAACTTTATGAGGCTGATTCAAAAACGGTCTTCATGAGTTTCAAACAACTAATAGTTAAATTCAAATATCTTCCTCTTTTCAGAAATGAGATTTTTGTTAAAAACATCTCTCTCGACGATCCTTTTATAGAGGTACTCCAGAATGGTAACAAATACAATTTTTCTGATCTTGAGAAGAAAGATACAATCACAGTTGCAAAAGATACATTGCCCTCAAAGCCAATGAAATATAATATTAACAATATTAAGATTAACAGGGGTTATGTGAAATATACCGACGAAGTTATCAATCATACAATTGCCCTTAATAAACTTGACCTTTTAATTCCGGGCTTTACATGGAACAGCGATTCGACAAATCTCGATGTCAATTTCAGATTTGTTGACGGGGGTGGACTATACTCAAGTCTGGAATTAAACCAGGCCGATAGCACATATTCAGTAAGTCTTAAACTTGACAGCCTGAACCTTGGTATAATAGAACCTTATGTACAGAATTATTTGCATATCTCCGCTCTTCATGGTTACCTGTCGAATGATATAAAAATAACAGGGAATATGAAAAGTGTTATGAAACTTCTTGTCAGGGGTATTAACCATGTTTTTGACTTCAGCATAACCGATACTCTTAGCAGGAAAATACTGTCATTTAAGGATCTGACCATCGATATAAATACTCTTCAACCTGATAAGAACAAAGTGAGTCTGAATTCTATTAATCTAACTGATCCGGTTTTCCTGTTTGAGATGTTCGATTCGACCAATAACTGGCTGGCTTTGGTGAAAACTTCTACAAAGCCCGATACACTTCAGCAGAAGGCTGACAGCACCACCGGAACGGATATTGGATCTTATTCATTCTCCAAATTAAAGATATCAGGAGGAAAAATTCTGTTTTCAGATAAAACTCTGCGCTATCCGTTCGAATATGCAATTGACAATATAAACCTGGAAAGTAAGCCGGTACCGGGAACACCTGACAAACTGGCTTTTAATATTTCCGCCGGACTGAATGGAACAGGGACTTTTTTGATGAAGGCGATTCTGAATCCTTCAGATCTAAAGAATATGGACCTTGGTTTAACTATCGGGCAGTTCAGGATGAAGGATGTAGATGCTTATTTCAAACATTATTTCGGTTACCCGGTTATTGGAGGCATCATGAATTTTAAAACAGAAAATAGAATAAGACAAGAATCTCTTGTTAGCGAAAACAGTATGTATTTTCGCAAATTCACCCTTGCTAAACCGATAAATGACAAAATTAAATATCATATACCTCTTCGGTTGGCATTGGGTATTTTATCCGACAAGGACGGTATTATCGATCTTAAAGCACCAGTGGAATCAAAAGGTAAAGAAGTAAAAGTCAGGAACCTCGGAAAAATCATTTTCCATGTAATTGGAAATCTGTTCGTTAAAGCAGCTGTTTCTCCGTTTAACCTGTTATCATCCACATACAAGGTTGATCCTGCCACACTCCAGGAAATACATCTGGGACTAATGGAACCTTCACCTGATGAGAAAAACCTTAAATCGGTGGATATCATTGCGGATATACTCAATAAAAAACCAGGTCTTAATATTGATTTTTATTACTGTTCTGATCATTCAAAACTTGTCGATTCCCTTGCATATAATATGACCATATCAAATTATTTCAGGGACAACAAAATTTCGAATGCAGTCTCTGAAAATGTGCCTGACAGCACCTTGATCAGATACCTTATGAATAAATCATCTTCAGGTCCCTTAGGAGAACACACTGACATTAAAGTTTTATGCAGAAGATTTATTGGAGTTGAAACTCTTGAAGCGAAACTTGATTCGGTAAAAATGCTTCAGATCAATTTTATCAGAAACTACCTGAGCCGAGATAAAGAAATCGCACCTGACCGTTTTAAAATAAACCCGGTCGCACCTGATACTATAAAACCTTTAGGGAATTATCCTTCTTTCAGAACCTATTTTGCAGCCGGAGAAAAGAAAGAATAAATGACCTATTTATAATGCTCATCCTCTGCCTTTATTGACAAAAATCCTTTTGGCATTGGCGATTCAACTGTAATCATTTTCCCATGCACGGGATGTGGAAATGAAATAGAGCACGCATGTAACCTGACACGTCGGATAAATTCAGATGAAGCGCCGTATTTGCGATCTCCGACTATAGGACAACCTATATCCGAGAGATGAACTCTTATCTGGTTCTTCCGTCCGGTATCGGTCTGAACATTCAAAAGAGTATAATTGTCCAGTTTTTTGATAGTTTTATAGTGTGTTATGGCATATTTAGCACCAGGCTTTTCATTTACCGAATGCATTTTCATTGCATTATCTTCAATCAGCCAGCTTTTTATTGTGCCTTCCGTATCTGCGGGAATCCCTTCAACAAGAGCAAGATAATGTTTTTCTGTTTCCTCCCATCTGTCCTTTATTGTATCCCTTGCGATTTCCGATTTGGCCAGTATAAGTACACCAGATACCTCTTTATCAAGACGGTGTATCACATAGGTCCTGATATTTCCTTTGCTCATATCTTTTAAAAACTCCGAAATGATACGTTGAATGTTAGTACTGCCATCAATACTCGATGTAGCAATACCGGCAGGCTTGTCTATCACAATTACTTGTTCGTCTTCATATAACACCGGAAAAGGCAGGTTGGCTTTTGTGATTAATCCGGCACGAAGATTGCAATCTACAGTATCTCCTTGTTTCAGCTGATGGGAATGTGATGTCACGGATTTATTGTTTACACGGACAGTCCCGTTTTGCAACATTTTTTTTATTCTTGTCCTTGGAGAATCGGTATACTGTTCAATAAGAAATTCAAGCAGTGTTTGTGATTTATTTACGGTTGTTTTCAAGCAGTTGCATGTCAATTAATTATTGCTCGAAGATAGAAAAATTTGAATACTATTTTCCAATTTTAATTAAGCTTCTACTCATTTTTTAGAAGACCCACTACTCCACCTTTTCCCTAGGAGTAATATAAGTCAATGCATTCCCCGAATATTTCATCAATCTTAAAACGCCGACCAGGAATCATAAAAATTGTATTATACAGACTTGAAAGACACAAAAAAATAGTATCTTTTGATTTCAAAACGGAATCGTATAATTTAGTATAAAAACCGATGAAAATAAATGCAATTATAACCGGGGCAACCGGAATGGTTGGGGAGGGTGTTTTGCAGGAATAGCCATGATAAACTCAGTAATTTACGGGTATGAAAAGCCTGTTCTGGAGGTGAAGGATATTGTTACACTTGCTAAAATTAATAACTAATATTTCTCATTATGGATCCATTGTCTCCATCTTCAAAACCCTCCTTCTGGTCGGGTTTCGTAATAAAAATTAAAAAAATTCTAAAATGGTTGTTGATCCTGATTATAATTATAGGCATAAGCTTCATTTACTGGAAATACTTCTATACCTACAGTGAAGGTTACCGGGCCGGTTTATTGCAGAAGTTTTCTCACAAAGGAACCGTTTTCAAAACTTATGAGGGAGAAATAATTTTAAGCAGCATATCGAGCAACAGGGATGTGACGCTTGCGTCAGAAAAATTTCTGTTTACTGTAATCAACAAATCTCTGGTAAGACAGTTTGATACTTTGCAGGGACAGCCTGTTATCGTACATTACAGACAGAAGAATGCACCTCTGTTCTGGCGGGGAGATTCTATGTATCTTGTTGATAGTATAAAGGTCAGAAAATAACAACTATTTCATCATCTTTTAAAGTATCTCAAAAACGCTCCGTACGAACGTGACACTTTTCAGGAAATTAACTGTTTTATCCTGTAGCGATCTTGAACTTATTCCATATGATTTAGTTAAGTGGGTTGGTTTTGCCATATTTCACCATGGTTTTTAGAAATATCAAAAATGTTTAACTTTGGATAACTCTAAACTTATAAAACTGATAATATTACTTATTGAATCTAAATATGACTTAAATGAAAGTAAAATTCAGAATTATCGTAACAGTTGTCTTATTATCTTTTTTTTATCAAATGTCGGTCTGCCAGGTAACTGATGTTGAAAAAAGTTTACGAACTCTCCCGGCCGACTCCACCCGGGGATGGAAAAAAGGAGGAGTATTTTCAATTAATCTCGCACAGACTTCACTTACGAATTGGGCAGCCGGAGGACAGAATTCTTTTGCAGTAAACGGACTTCTCAGTACATATGCCAATTATAAAAGGGGTAAATCTGTATGGGCCAATTCTTTAGACATGGGATATGGCCTTCTGAAACAGGGAAGTACCGGTTACAGGAAAACTGATGATAAATTTGACCTTTTATCAAAATATGGCTACGAAGCTTTCAAAAAATTCTATTATTCAGCCCTGGTGAATTTTAAAACACAAATGGCTCCCGGATATACTTATAACGATGCTCTGTCAACAAAGACCAAGATATCTGACCTCTTTGCCCCGGCATATCTTTTAGCAGCACTTGGACTCGATTACAAACCTTCTGACCATTTCAGTGCATTTATTGCACCTCTTACAGGGAAAATTACTTTTGTTGAGGACAAACAGCTTTCTGATGCAGGAGATTTCGGGGTAAAACCGGGCCAAAAGTCATTTAGTGAATTCGGTGGATACCTTAGAGCCGTCTATACGAAAAATAATTATAAGAAAGATTTTCTTAAAAATGTAACTTTTACTACCAAGGTTGACTTATTCACAAACTACATTAAGAACCCCCAAAATGTTGTAGTAAACTGGGAAACACTCTTAGCTTTTAAAGTGAATAAATTCCTTTCTGCAAATATCAATACCCAGCTTGTATATGATGATAAGATAAAAATTCCGGTTCTTAGAAACGGAGTAGCAACATCTGTCGGATCTTTAATACAGTTTAAAGAAATTCTTGGAGTGGGATTCGCCTATACTTTTAAATCATTTAATAATTAATCACTTATACTTCGAATTATGAAATTAGTTGATGAATTCAAAGCTTTCGCCCTCAAAGGCAATGTTGTTGATCTGGCAGTTGGTATCATTATTGGCGCTGCTTTTGGTAAAATTGTTTCTTCGATGGTAAGCGACATTATCATGCCTCCTTTGGGAGTGATAATTGGTGGTGTTAGCTTTACTGATCTTAAAGTTGTTCTGAAAGCTGCTTATGAAACACATCCGGCAGTTACCTGGAATTATGGCAACTTCTTACAGGCTTGTTTTGATTTTCTGGTTGTTGGTTTTTCCGTCTTTCTTGTAATTAAAGCAATGGTTATTGCCAGAAGGAACGAAAAAGCTGCGCCTGTTGTACCTCCGGCTCCGACTAAAGAAGAAACTCTTCTTACAGAGATCCGCGATCTGCTAAAAAAATAATTATGAATTATCAAAGTTATAGGGACACGCCAATGCATGTCCCTATTTTTATATCAAATCATCCGGTCATTAATTTTATTGGATAAATTTACCTGGTCATTTACAAATTTTCTGATGAAATCAATAAATCTGATAATAATTGCCCTCATCTCTTGTATCTTTCATTGCAGCTTCGATTTAAAACCCGACTCTTCTCTTTCAATTTCAAAAATCAGATGCAGAGGATTGGATAATCCTGTCGGAACAGATTTGGCTCCTGATTTCAGCTGGATACTTAAAGGAAACCACCGTGGACAAATTCAGACTGCCTACCAGATTATTGTCAGTTCCGATAGCGAATTCAATAGTAACCGTCAGGGAATAACATGGAATTCGGGAAAGACATTTTCAGTTGAATCCACCTGGATACCTTATAATGGATCATCTTTATTGAGCGGGAAAGAGTATTTTTGGAGGGTCAGGGCATGGGATGAGGATGACAATCCATCTCTTTGGAGTAAAACAGGGAAATTTGTAACCGGTTTATTTACCGAAAAGGATTGGGGAAATGCGAGCTGGGTAGGATATGAAGAAATCCCCGATTCTCTGTTATTGGTGCCTGGTGTACATGGATCAGGAGATAATCTTGGAAACATTGCTAAAAAACGTGTAACCGTACCATATTTCAGAAAAGATTTTTCAATTGACAAGAAAATCTCTAAAGCTTTAGTGTTCGTCAGTGGACTGGGACAATATGAGTTATATATAAATGGAGAAAAGATAGGTGATCGTTTTTTATCACCCGGCTGGACAGATTACAGAAAAACCTGTTTTTACAATTCCTTCGATATAACTGGAAATCTGAAGTTCGGATTAAATACTGTTGCGGCAATAGCTGGAAACGGGTTCTACAACATTAACAGGGAACGTTACAGGAAACTTGTCATAGCCTATGGGGCTCCAAAAATCATTCTCAGGCTCGCAATTCAGTACGCTGATGGCTCTCAAAAGGAAATTATTACAGATGAATCCTGGAAAACCTCACCTTCTCCGATAACATTTACAAGTATCTATGGAGGGGAAGATTATGATGCCAGACTGGAACAGGAAGGTTGGAATAAACCAGGATTTAAGGATGAATCGTGGAAAATGGTTCTGCAGGTAAAAAACCCCACGGGTATTCTCAGGCCTGAAACAGACTGGCCGGTAAAGGTTTCTGAAATTATCAATTATAAAAAAATCTCCCTCCACAAAGACGGCAGCTATGTTTATGACTTCGCACAAAATGCTTCGGGGATAATTAAAATAAAAATCAGAGGAGAGAAGGGTAAGGAGGTTCGTTTCACTCCCGGGGAACTTCTTGGGGAAGATTCTCTTGTTACGCAACAGGCAACTGGCGGGCCATTTTATTTCTCATATATTTTAAAAGGGAGTAGTGATGAAATCTGGATGCCCCGGTTCACATATTACGGATTCAGGTATGTACAAGTGGATGGTGCAATTCCCGCAGGAATCCTTAATCCGCGGAATATGCCTGTAATAGAAAATATTCAGTTATTGCATACTAGAAATTCATCGCCAAAGGTTGGAAGTTTCAAATGTTCGAATGAACTTTTTAATTCAATTTACGAACTAATCATTTGGTCAATTAAAAGTAATCTGGCAAGTGTTGCAACTGACTGCCCTCATCGTGAAAAACTTGGCTGGCTTGAGCAGAGTCATCTGATGGGTAATTCGATTAAATTCGTTTATAACATTCACAATCTTTATAATAAAATAATAGATGATATGATCGAAGCACAGTTGCAAAACGGGTTGGTCCCTGATATTGCGCCGGAATATGTGCCATTCGACTTTGGATTCCGCGATTCTCCTGAATGGGGAAGCGCATGTGTTATTCTCCCCTGGGATATGTATCAATGGTATGGCGATAAAGAAGCTGTCAGAAAAGCATATCCAATGATGAAAAAATACCTGGAATATCTGAAAGAAATGTCTGATAAATACATACTGTCATATGGTTTGGGCGACTGGTATGATTTAGGTCCAAAATCCCCGGGTGAAGCTCAGCTCACTCCTAAATCAGTAACTGCCACATCCATTTTCTTTTACGATGCCCGCCTTCTGAGTGAACTTGCAGAGCTTATAGGTGAAAAAGAAGATGCCGGCTATTTCGCCAGTATGGCTGAAGAGATACGGAAAGCCTTCAATAGAAAGTTTTTTAATCCGGTTACCAAAATCTATTCAACCGGCAGTCAGACAGCATATTCTATGCCACTGTACTTTGGGATGGTTGATGTCGTTTACAAAGAAGATGTATTGAAAAACCTTATAAAATCAATAAATGATAATGATAAGGCACTCACAGCGGGCGATATTGGATACAGATACCTGATAAGAACTCTTGAGGAGGCTGGACAATCACAAATGATTTTTGAAATGAATTCAAAAAAAGATGTACCGGGTTATGGATATCAGCTTTCAAAAGGGGCTACTTCTCTTACAGAGTCATGGGCTGCTCTGAAATACGTTTCCAACAATCATATGATGCTTGGGCATCTTTTAGAATGGTTTTACAGTGGTATAGGAGGGATACGCCAGGCACCAGACTCAAAATCATACGATAAGATCCTGATATATCCGGAAATTGTTGGTGATCTGACATGGGCTAAGACTACATTCAACACTATACACGGAGAAATTTCCACAAGCTGGAAAATTGAAGATAAAAACTTAATTCTCAGCATAAAAATACCTGTAAACTGTAAAGCTATTGTTGCCATTCCCCAGATTGACCCTGATAAAGTTCTTGAGAGCAATCAACCTGTAAAGCTTTCAAAAGATATAAAATATATTAAGATTAACTCCGGAAGAACGTTGTATGAAATATCATCAGGAGAATATACCTTTAAAACATCATTTTTCAATAGAACTCATTGATGAACAGAAAAGTAATTTTTTCATTATTCCTGACTTGCATTTCAAATCTCTCTTATTCGCAATATAAGCTCGAAGTTGAGATTTTAGACATCAGGAATACCAAAGGGAATATTATGTTACAACTTTTTGATGGAAATGAAAAAGTAGTTGCGCAGGAGAAACGCCCAATCAAGGATAATAAGTGTGTTTTTTCTTTTATAAATCTCAAACCTGGAAAATATGCGGTCAGATACTTCCATGATGAAAACCTGAATGGCAAAATGGAAACAAACCTTGTAGGAAAGCCAACTGAAGGTTACGGATTTTCAAATAATGTAATCGGAAAATTCGGCGCTCCTCCGTTTGAAAAATGGCTCTTCGTTGTTAACGAAGACAAGAAGATAGTATTGAAACCGACTTATTGAGTTATAAGATAACCTTCTCCTTCCCTGAAAAGAAATCAATTAACCACAAAGGTCGCATAGAGTTGAATAACCTTATTTTTTCTTTATGTTCTTTGCGCCTGCTTTGTGTACTTTGCGGTTAAAAGGATTTTATTTATGGAAAGGAAAATAGTAATTTGGCCTCAAAAAAAGGGACAATTTAAATTATTTCCAGTCTTTAGTTCAATTCTGAAATACTAACGAGAACAGAAAGAGATGAGTGATAAGAAATCTGCAGCAATCATTGGAGCAGGAATCGGAGGCATTGCTACGGCAATATATCTTGCGAAGAATGGATATTCTGTTACAGTATTTGAAAAAAATTCGACACCCGGTGGCAGGTGCGGTCAACTGATCCGTGATGGGCATCGCTTTGACCTGGGGGCCACTATGCTGATGATGCCGGCTATCTACCGTGAGATATTTGATTCTCTTGGAATTCCCTTTTTCGAAAAAAACGAAATAAAATCTCTGGAAAACCTTTACAAAATTTATTTCGACAATAATGACGTCCTTGCTTTTACTACCGATAAAGAAAAAATGAAAGTTCAGCTTGAAAAAATTGAACCGGGAAGTTTTGCAAAATCTCAAAAATATGTCAAAGACGGGTACAGGATTTTTCAGATCGGTATGAATAAGCTGATTGGTCGAAATTTCGAAAATATCTTTCAGTTTGCCAATTTCAGGAATATCGGTATGCTGATAAAACTTAAGACGTACATTTCAAACTGGAGGTATGCCAAAAAATTCTTCCATAACACTCATCTGAGAATGGCTTATACTTTTCAGAATATATATGTCGGACAAAGTCCGTTTGAATCACCTGCACTGTTTTCAATGGTGCCGGCTGCTGAGCTCACGGAAGGGTCGTTCTTTCCAAAAGGCGGTATGTTTACAATAGTTGAGAATTTATTGGATGAAGCTTTATCTGCTGGTGTCCGATTCCATTTTAATAAACCTGTATTAAAAATCCGCGTAAAAGACAAAAAGGCAGAGAGTATTATTCTCGATGACGGATCTGAAATCTATGCTGATATTATTGTTGCAAATGCTGATCTCCCTTATGTTTATCGCAACTTATTGCCCGACAGGAGAAAATCAAGGAGACTCGACAGAATGAAATATTCATGTTCTGCTATCTGTTATCACTGGGGACTCAATAAGGTTTATTCTCAGCTTGGACATCACAGTGTATTTCTTTCAGACGAATTTCGCGAAGGTCTTGACCGGATTTTCAAAGACAAATCAGTTGGAGATCATCCGAGCTTTTATATCCATGCGCCGGTAAGAACCGACCCGGATGCGGCCCCCGCTAACCACGATACACTTTCATTTATTGTTGGTGCCGGACATGTTGATAAGAAGAAAAAACAAGACTGGGATGATCAAAAAAAGAGAACACGGACAGCCATCATTCAAAGACTTAAAAAACTGGGGCTGGAAGATATTGAAGATCATATTAAGTTTGAAATTTGTTACACTCCGGAAAACTGGGAACATGCCTGCAATATTTCGAGGGGTTCTGTCTTTGGAAGTCTTGCTCATAATCTTCTCCAGATGGGGTACTTCCGTCCACATAACCAGCACAACCGTTATAAAAACCTTTTCTTTGTTGGCGGCAGCACGCATCCGGGCAATGGAATACCAAATGTACTTCTGTCAGCCAAACTGACAGCTGAAAGAATTCTCAATAAATAATATCTTTGACAACAACAGAATAATATCAATGAATTCACAAAAAAACAGGTTATTAGAAACTTTCAATTCTATTGATTTCAGTAAGATCAAGGATCATCCGAATATCCTGATAGCTGCCAATTTCTGGGATGCTGACAGATTTTGCGCTGCTAAATTATGCTATAAATTTATGCGCGCGATCGATGATCTCATCGATAATTATAAAGCAAAAAACAAACTGATTGAACCTGAAGAAAGGAAGAAATTTGTTGCCAACGTCGAGGATTGGTTAAAGATGATTATAATCTCAAAAGAATGCAACCCTCTCCAGAGAGATCTTAATGAAACTATTGAAAAATTCTTGATTCCTCTGTGGCCGATGGAAGTTTT
The DNA here is from genome assembly GCA_049792755.1 of Bacteroidales bacterium. GTDB lineage: Bacteria > Bacteroidota > Bacteroidia > Bacteroidales > VadinHA17 > LD21. Next base: position 53,573 of record JBARBF010000034.1, read on the forward strand.
TGCGAAATCGATGATTTACGATATTAATAATGACGGATTTCCGACTATGAATGCTTTTCTTGAATATGCAGGAGGAGCATCGGTTGCGCCAGCATCAATCTTTGTTCATTTAAACGGACTTATGAAGGTTGACGGACATTATTTAAACCCCTCGTTTGATGTAAAATGGGCTGCTACACCTTGTGCCATCTTTAGTTACCTTGTTCATATTATAAGGGATTTTCAGAAAGATCAGTTGAACAACCTCAGCTATTTTGCAGATGATCTGATTATTAAGAATCACCTTACCCGAAAGACTCTTCGCGAATTTGCGGATGGTAAACCTGTAAATAGAAATTTTCGGAATCTTATAAAACAATATTATTCCCTTGCAGACGAATATCGTCTGAAGACTTATGATATAATTAAGGAAATCAGACCTTTGCTGGAACCAAGGTATCAGTTAAGTCTTGAGATTATATTTGATTTGTACCTGATGGTTTTTGAAAGGATCGACCTTAAGAATGGTAAATTTACAACCGAAGAGCTCAATCCGACACCTGAAGAAACAAGGGATAGGGTTTATAATACAATTATGAACTTTAAAACTTAACCGCAGATATGAGGAAGTAACTAAATGCTATAATAAACAACTTTAATCTTCAGATTCTTAACCACCCGCATTTACGCTAAAGCCGAAGATTAGCCCGGACTCTTCAGGAGAAAAGAGAATTTTCTCAAATCAGTCGGGACTAAAATCTTAAATTTTTACACTTTTTGAAATCAAATTCGTACAATTCGTATCTTTAATAATATAATTTCTAATTTTTGACCAGGAATGAACAGAATCATAATTTTAATTTTTGGTTTAGTCGTTCTTTTGTCAGTGAGTTGTTCATCGCTGGGAAAACTTACCAGGCATGATTTTGAATCCGGGTTTTATAAGTTAAAAGTCAAGGGAGCCCCTTCTTCCAGAGTATATACAGAGGTCGCCGGAGATTCAATTATTGTGTACCCGGTCACCTCTGACGGGAAAAATAAATTCCCAAATACTTCTACTTCTGTAAGCACCAGGATAAGCAGGATCAAAAAAGACAATTATTTCTACAAAAGTTCATTTACAAATAATTCAATTGACATTGATTTAACATCAATTATATTTAAATCGAGACATTCAAGGGATGACGTTCCGAACCAGTTCAGCGCTGATCTGGATATAGCAGTTTATGCTGGTTTCAGGAAAGATTTTTATAATGTCATCTCTTCTGTTCATCCCTTTCATGAAGATAAATCATTTATAAGACAGATTGGTTTCGATCTGGGTGTCTTCGCCGGGATAGGATCTTCACCTGTTAATCCTACCGTCACTAACAATCTGGTCAGCCAGGAGTATGATGCGATGATTTTTCAAAAAGGATTTGCCGGTTTCATTTCAATAAATAAAATATCGGTTGGAGTGGCAGTCGGATTCGACAACCTTATAGATAAAAGCAGATATTTATGGATTTACAATCAAAAACCTTACCTGGGACTGATAATCAGTGTTTCAGGTTTTTAACCCTATCATTTTAAATTACTTTAATTATCATGAATGCAAGTAAAATTATACCGGCTCTTTTGATAATCACCTTTATTTCAGGAAATATTTGCGCACAGAGTATTGACCCGTATTCTCCTGATTTCAGCCCTCCTAAAGAAATTCAAGGTATGAAACTTGTCTGGAACGATGAATTTAACAATCAGGGGAAACCGGATGATGCAAACTGGATCTATGAAACAGGAATTGTAAGAAACCAGGAATTGCAATGGTATCAGCCTGATAATGCGAAATGTGCAAACGGTTTACTTACTATTGAAGGAAGGAAGGAGAAAATTAAAAATCCTGATTTCATTGCCGGAAGTGTAAACTGGGAAACAAGTAGAGAATATGCTGAATATTCCGCTGCGAGTATAATGACCCGCGGTAAGAAACAATGGCAATTCGGACGATTTGAGATAAGAGCGAGAATTGATACGGCATGTGGAGCATGGCCGGCCATCTGGACTCTAGGAATATCAAAAGAGTGGCCTTCAACTGGCGAAATAGATATTATGGAGTTTTATCGTGTAAAAGGAATTCCGACCGTACTGGCTAATTTTGCCTGGGGAACATCTCAGCGATGGGTGGCCAAATGGAATGATCTGAAAAAACCGCTTTCCGATTTTACTGTGAAAGATAAGGATTGGACAAAAAAATTCCATCTCTGGCGCATGGATTGGAATAAAGACTCTATTAATCTGTTTCTTGATGATCAGCTGCTGAATACCACTTTGCTCAGTCATTCTATTAATCCTGACGGATTTAATCCATTCCTTCAGCCACATTATCTTCTTTTAAATCTGGCGATTGGCAGAATTGGAGGAGATCCCTCAAAGTCCGGTTTTCCAATAAAATATGAAATTGATTATGTAAGAGTCTATCAGAAAAAATAAAAAGGTTTGTTAGAAAGTCTCTATTGTTCTGTTTTTTCCTTGTGTACTTTGTGTCGTCCTTTGTGACCTTTGTGTTTAAATGAATATTGTAAAAAGCAGTTCTGATCTTAGCAAACATTATAATTTATACCTTTGCATTTCAATTGTAAATTACCTGTGTATGACACTAGAAACCCTGGTTCCTGTAAATGAAATGGATGGCAGAAGACTCTATTATACTTTTATTGCAGGCGCCAGAAAAGTAATTGAACATCAGGTTGAGCTTAATAAGATCAATGTGTTTCCTGTGAACGATGGTGATACCGGAACCAATCTGGCATCAACTATTCGTGCGGTTGTTGATTCAATCCACCCTCACAGGTCATATAAGGTTACAGCCGACAGGATTGCAGAAACAACACTTGTAAATGCACGCGGAAATTCCGGAATTATTTTTGCTCAGTTTCTTTACGGAATGAGCACCGAAACAGGCAATTTTAAAACGATCACAATTAAACAGTTTGCCGAGAGTATAAAAAATTCTGTGCGTTATATCTATGAAGCTGTAGCTAATCCGGTTGAAGGAACGATGCTTACAGTCATCAAAGACTGGGCAAATTATATTTACGACAACAGAAACAGGATAACCGACTTTAACCAGCTTTTTATTAGTTCTGTCGGCGTCTTAAATAAATCATTAATCGCAACTAAATCAAAGCTAGCTGTCCTGACAAAAGCAAATGTTGTCGATGCAGGGGCCCGTGGTTTTGTGTTTTTTGTTGAAGGGATTATCGAGTTTATCGCTAATCGCAATCTTAAAGACCTGATTCAGGTTAAAGCAGAAACAGCAATTTTTGAAAAGATAGAAGAATCAATTCCCGAGAAAATCGACTTCAGATATTGCACGGAAGCTCTCATAAAAAGCAGTTCAATGGATAATAAATCATTGTTGTCGATACTTGAAAAATATGGAAACTCCATTGTTGTTGCAGGTTCTGATAAGATGAGACGATTGCATCTGCATACGAATGATCCTGCAGGACTGTTCAATGAACTAAGAAACACAGGGACTTTTGCTTTCCAGAAAGCCGAAGATATGATCAGGCAAAGTCAGATTGTCAATAACAGAAAATGGAAAATTGCATTGGTCACAGATTCAACCTGCGACCTTGAACAAGGTTTGATGGATTACTTTCAGATAAACATGCTGCCGATCAATATTAATTTCGGTGAAAATCATTATCTCGATAAAATCACAATTCAACCCGAACAGTTTTATACACTTTTAAAAGAGTATAAAGACTATCCGAAATCTTCCCAGGTTAATGAAAAGAGCTTCACAAACCTTTATTCGCATCTGGCTTCCCACTATGATTCAATAATTGCCATCCATTTAAGTGAAAAGCTGAGCGGGACTTTTAATAGCAGCCAGAAGGCAGCCCTGGCGATAAGCAAAGAATTCAACAAACCAATATCTGTGATCAATTCTAAAAATATCTCTGGCGCCCTTGGACTCATCCTTCTAAGAACAGCCCAGGCTATCGAAGAGGGATATTCTCACGATCAGGTAGTTAATATGGTTCAAAAGTGGACACGCAATGCACAATTATTCGTTAGTGTCAGAACAATGAAATATCTTGTCAAAAGTGGACGGGTATCTCTTGTAAAAGGATTATTAGCACGGATATTTAATATTAATCCAATCGTTTCTATCGATGAAACCGGGAAAGCGATTCTATTTGATAAGACTTTCAGCCAGAAGGCTAATATGGCGAAAGTAATGAAGCACATAGCAAAAATCTTTAATGACAAAAAAATATGGAACTATATTGTTCTGCATGCAAATAACATTGATGCTGCCCATTGGTATTCAACTAAAATGGAAATACTGACCAATAAAAAACCTGCCTTCGTTGTAAATATTTCACCGGTTCTTGGTGGTCATGCAGGAACAGGAGCGGCAGCTGTGGCGCTGCTTTTTGACTAGCATTCATATTTGAGGTTCTTTAATCTCTTTATCTGATCTTCATATTGATATTTGCTTACATCCCGAAAACCTCAAAAAATTATTTTCGTATGAAAATGATCAAACGGTTCCTGATTTTTGCGGTAATAATTGTTTTGTCATATAAAGGAATCGTTGAAGCTCAGGATCTTTCTAAAGAATTTATAGATCCTCCTCATGAGTATTCCCTGATGCCATTCTGGTTTTGGAATGATACATTAAAAGATGAAGAAATTGTAAGGCAGATAGCCGATTTTGAGACCCATGGCGTTTATGGATTTGTAATTCACCCACGGATAGGATTACCTGATAATGTAAAGTGGCTATCGCCGGAAATGATCCATTCAATGAATATTGCTATTCAGGAGGCTTCCAGGAGAAAGATGTATGTAATTTTGTACGACGAAGGGATGTATCCTTCCGGTTCCTCGAGCGGCCAGGTCGTTGCACGAAACCCTGAATATGCAGCTCGCGGGCTGGCTAAGATCGATTTAAAACCCGGAGAAATTCTGAATCTGCCTGAAAATAACAAATTGATCACCATAATAAATCGACCAGATAGTATGCGTGTTGCCATTGTTGACAAGCCATCAAAAGGCAAAATCAGAGGTCTTCACTATATCGGGGAGGGAAGCACTCTCCTGCATGAGGAATCTCCTCCTGCAGGAGATATCCTAAATCCGGATGCTGTAACCAGTTTTATAGAGCTTGTTTATGATCGTTATGCGAAAGAGTTTGGCAATTACTTCGGGACTACTATACTGGGAATTTTTACAGATGAACCATCCCCATTAGGACGTAGCAGCGTCAGCGGAATCGTTCCGGGGAATATTTCACTCCTGCCTCAGATAAAACAGATTCTGGGCTATGACATGATTCCTTATCTTGATGATCTGTGGTACAATGATAACTCTGATTCAAAAAAACACCTGACTGATTATAACAATGCAGTCAATATCTGTCTAGAAGAAAACTATTACAAACGGCTGGGCAAATGGTGTAATGATCACGGAATTTCACTTATGGGTCATCCTGCCGGTTCCATGGATATAGGTGCTGAAAAATATTTTCAGATTCCCGGACAGGATCTCGTCTGGCGTTATGTTGAACCCGGACCTAAGGATCTCGAGGGCCAGAATTCTACAGTTGCAAAATGCGCATCAAGTGCTATGGTTCACATGGGATTGCGCCGTAACTCAAATGAGCTTTATGGTGCATATGGACACGACCTTACGTACGATGAGATGGTCTGGCTGGCTGACTGGTGTTTTGTTCGCGGACAGAATTTATTAATCCCTCATGCATTTTTTTATTCTGTCCGTGGACCAAGGTTTGATGAACGACCTCCCGATGTGGGTCCAAATGCCTCATGGTGGAGCAAATATAAAGAATATGCCGATGCCTGCCGCCGACTCAGCTGGCTTAATACAGATTCAAGACAGGTTTGCAGGCTGGCAATCCTTTGTGAAACAAATTTTCTTCCGGATAAATCGGCAAAGATCTGCTTTCAGCATCAGCGAGATTTCAACTACCTCGAGATAAATCATCTATGGGAAGATGCAAAAACTGATTCAAACGGAGTCCAAATTGCAGGAATGAATTATGGTATAATTATCATAGACAGCTTGTCAGAAATGCCAACAAAAGCAATTCCATTATTAAAAATACTTGCCGGAAACGGAAGGCTTGTTATGAATAAATCCTCAGCTTATTCTTCCTGGCTTAAAGGCTCTGTGATTTATCAAACTCCTGACAAAATGATATCGGATATTGATAATAAAATACTTCCCGATTTTGAACTGACCACTCCCTCGCAGAATATCCGCTACAGACATGTAATTAAAGGTAACTATCATTATTATATAGTTTTTAATGAAGGAGAAAGTGCAGTGTCAACCAAGATTAAACTTACAACTGATGCAAATCGTCAATTGTTAAGCCTGTCCACTGATGAGCGTGTTAATTTAAGAGCAGATGAAACAATCCTTTTCAAACCTCATGAATTAAAAATACTGAGGATAGACAAATAAAAATCTGTTCTTTCTTACCTTTTACCAAATTTGAAAAAAATTAATAAAATAACTAGTTGTATAACTAAACTATTCGTTATATATTTAGAGCAGGTTTTTGATCACAAGGTGTGAATTAAAAACTAACTTCAGAAAATTAGTTTTTCATAAATAGATTAGAAAATCATGAAAAGAATTACATTATTGCTTATACTATCAGTCTTCTTCATTTCACTTCCCGTTTTAGCTCAAGACAAACCTGATAATTCGAAGATTGATATGATGCTTATAAAGGGGGATTTCAAGAAAGCCATTGACACTTGTAATCAGATTCTTTCCACTGATACACTTAATTCTGAAATTTACTACAAAAAGGGACTCGCTTTCCAGAACCTCTTATCAGATGATAAATCACTGGAGTGCTTTCTTAAGGCAGCAAGCATTTCGCCCAATAATGACAATTATAAATTTACGGTTGCAAAGAGTTTTTTTAATAAAAGTAAATTGAACCGGGCCAGGCCTATTCTTCTGAAACTCTGCGCTTCCGACACAACTAACTGGCCATATGCCTATTATCTGACCAGCATATATATGCAGGAGGGAAAATATGATGAATCTATAAAAATATACTACCGCTTTTATAAACAGGATTATTACAATTATACTTTAGCTGATAAAATTGGTTTCGCCTATCTTAAAAAAGGAGATCTGGAGAATGCAAAAAGTATATTCAGCAGATCCTTGACTCTCAATCCAAAAAATATAAACGCTATTAAAAACCTGGCTTATCTTTATGCAGGGACGACCAGTGTCGATACTGCTTTGCAGTTACTGACAAAGGGAATCAATATTGATTCAACAGATCTGGACCTTTATGCACGGCGGGCCGCAATTAATTTTACTATTTTTAATTATAAAAAAGCGTTGGATGATTATCTGAGAATAATAAGTTCCGGTGATTCCTCTTTTCTTAACTTAAAGAGAGCCGGAATTGGCTTTGCAGTTATCCGTCAGCCTTTTGAAGCTGTTGAGTACCTGTTAAAAGCTTATAATAAGGATACAACGGACCCCGATGTTTTGAGTTTCCTGGCTCAGAATTATAACCAACTTTATCAATATAAGAATAGCGCCTATTACTATAGGTGCCTTATAAAAGTTTTAAGTCCCATTATTCCCCAACTGGGTTTGAACTATCTTCTCCTCGCTGAAGTGCTGAAGTCAGATAATCAGTACTCCGAGGCTATTGCTGCATACATTAAAAGCCAGGAATTCAGATCTGATAATGGCATATATATGACAATTGCAAATCTCTATGACGAAAAACTGAAAGATATTCCTAAAGCTATTCATTACTATGAGTTATATCTCAACAAGGTAAAGAACTCTAAAGATAAAAATGACTATGATTATAACGATTCAATCAGGAAACGCATTGAATCTCTGAAAAAAATAAAGAACCAGCCAGATAGCCACAATTAATCCGGAATTATAATTGAATTTATAATTTTATGAGAAACTGCCGGTAATTCATTAGTCCGTGATTATATTTGTTTTATAATCTTAACTTGTCTAATTTTATTATTGATTTTAATGATGAAATGAAAACATTTGGAAAATGGGCTGCCGGAGTTATTATGACTCTGGTAATAATTTATTCTGTCGGGCCACGTCCTTCAAAACCTGATTTCACTTTACATGAAATTAGTCTCCCTGGTTCGCTGACTGAAATGGAGAATAGTATAAATAAAAGCGAGAAGACAGTAAAAGGGATCAAATATGATAACCAGGCAAGAATAATATGGGCTGATTCTTCAAAAAAAGAGAAGACAAAAATTGTTATTCTGTATCTTCATGGCTTTTCGGCCAGTCAGGCAGAAGGCGATCCGGTTCATAAAGATCTGGCAAAAAAATATAAAGCCAATCTCTACCTCTCCAGGTTAGCTGAACATGGAATTGACAGAGGCGATAGCTCCATGATAAACCTAACGGCCCAAGAGTTAGAAACTTCTGCTGAAGATGCTCTTACAATAGCTAAAGAATTAGGTGATGAGGTTATAGTAATGGGAACATCCGCAGGCGGTGCCCTGACTCTTTTCCTTGCGTCCCGTCATCCTGAAATCAAAGCAATTGTCCTCTATTCGCCTTGCGTGAGGCTATTTGATAAAACAGCAATGATTCTGGATAGACCCTGGGGGTTACAGATAGCCAGACTTGTATCAGGCGGACCTGTGAAAAAATTTGAATCAGAAAGCCATATTCATGCAAATTACTGGCAACTCAATTACCGTATTGAGGCTTTAGTGGCTCTTCAGAATCTCATTTCAAGTACAATGAAACCGGAAGTCTTCTCAAAAATAAAATGTCCTGTTTTCCTTGGTTATTACTACAAGAATACGACAGAGCAGGATAATACTGTTTCCATTCCTGCGATGTTAAAAATGTTTGAGGAATTGGGCACTTCATCAGAATTAAAACAGAAAATAGCTTTCCCAAATGCAGGCGCACATGTTATTGCATCGTACATCAGGTCGAAAGACTGGCAGAGCGTTGAAAGAGAAACGGATAAATTTCTGTCCGATATTGTGAAGTTGTAGAGGGCATTTAAGGATGATGATAAATATGGGAAAAAGAGGTTCAATTTATATATTATTGCTGGCAACTCTTACTTCATTTTCCAGCGGTTGTAAGAAGGCAGATAAGTCGAGTGATCCTTTGTCTGATCTAGAAGGGAATACTTATAAAACAATAAAAATCGGCAGCCAGATATGGATGGCCGAAAACCTCAAATCAACCCGATTAAACGACGGAACATCTATTCCGATGGTTTCTGATGCTGATGTATGGGGCAGTCTTACTACTCCGGGCTTCTGCTGGTATAATAATGATTCTTCTTCATTCAAAGAAACCAATGGAGCATTATACAATGGTTACACAATAAACACCGGAGATATTTGTCCGGCAGGATGGCATGTTCCTGAAAAGGAGGAGTGGCAAATACTGAGGGATTTCCTGGGTGATTCACTCATTTGTGGTGGAAAACTAAAAGAAGCTGGTACAATTCATTGGCTTTCTCCCAATAGCGGAGCTGATAACAGCAGTGGTTTTGCTGCCTTTGGAGCAGGTCTAAGATATTCTGAGGGTACTTTTTCTTCTATTTTATCTTTTACAAGCTTCTGGTCAGCTACCGGAATAAATGATGATGAGTGGTATGTCGGCCTCTATTTCGATGATGCCGCTTTTATTACAGACCATAGAAATAAAAAATATGGATTTAGTGTCAGGTGTCTTAAAGATTAAATAATTTTCTACTCTTGCTTACACTTACATGAAGTCTGATAAATTTTCAATTAAATCCAGGTTTGGGAGCTTCAGATTTGCTTTGAACGGCTTATTGTCTCTTTTTAAGTATGAACATAATTCCAGAATTTATCTTCTTGCTGCAATAATTGCAGTCATAATGGGAATATTACTGAAACTGGATCATTACGAATGGTCACTTCTTATTTTAGTGATTGGTTTTGTATTTCTCTCTGAACTCTTGAATTCTTCTCTTGAATTATTGGCTGATATTATTGATCCGGAATGGAATGAACTCATTATGAAAGCAAAAGATTATGGTGCTGCTGCAGTGTTGATTTCAGCAATTGTAGCAATAGTTGTTGGTGGCTTGATATTTATTCCAAAACTTTTGAACTTAATATAAACCTCAACCAGGATAATCTGATATGAAAAGAAGAGATTGGGTAAGAAATACGACCATCGCCGGCACAGGTTTACTGTTCAGCAGATTTCTGAAAGCATCTGATCTAATCAGACTCAGGGATTCTGGAGATATCGTGAAAACTGACTTTGGTCCTGGTTTTAAGTGGGGGGTCGCGGCTTCTTCTTATCAGACTGAGGGAGCGTGGAATCTTGATGGTAAAAGTGAATCCAACTGGGATTACTTTTCCCGGATGCACGGTAAAATTGAGAGAGGTGAAAATGCTGATATAGCTGCAGATTTTTACCACAGGTATGCTGAAGATATAGATCTTATTAAATCAATGAATTTCAAGGCATTCCGGTTTTCCCTTTCATGGCCCCGGATTCTTCCGGAAGGTATCGGTACCGTAAATAAAAAAGGTATTGATTTTTATCATAAAGTTATAGATAAGTGTTTGTCAGCTGGTGTAGAACCATGGATAACACTCTATCACTGGGATATGCCTCAGGTACTCGAAACCCGTGGCGGTTGGGCAAACCGTGAAATTGTAGATTGGTTTTCGGAATATGCCGAAGTAGTAACAAAGGAATATGGTTCTAAGGTAAAAAACTGGATGGTAATCAATGAACAGCTTTCATTTACAGGAGGTGGTTATATGGAAGGTATCTTTGCCCCAGGTAAAAAGAACCTTAATGCATTCCTTAAATCAATTCACAATTCCGTGATTTGTAATGCTGAAGGAGGACGGATCATAAGGAAAAATGTGCCCGGAGCAAATATCGGAACCACTTTTGCCAATACCTGGGTGGAACCTGTCGATAAGAAAAAAAAGAATGTTGAAGCCGCTGCAAGAATGGATGCGATTATGAACAGGCTTTTTATCGAACCATGTCTGGGACTTGGCTATCCCGAGAATACTGTGCCCATCTTAAAAAAGTTGAAGTCTCTTTATAAGAAAGACGATGAAACGAGAATGATATTTGATTTCGATTTTATAGGTGTTCAGTATTATTTCAGAACTGTTGCCAGGAATTCTATAATACCGGGAATGAGGGCAAAAGAGGTCATGGCTGCTAAACGGGGGGTCCCTGCAAATGAAATGGAAGGGGAAATTTATCCTGAAGGTTTATATCAGATCCTCAAAAAATACGGCTCTTATAGCGGGATACGGAATTTAATTATAACCGAAAATGGAACCTGCGTTCCTGATAAGCTTGAAAACGGAAGAGTACATGATAAAGACAGAATAGAATATTTTAAAAATCATCTGGCAGCCGTGTTAAAAGCAAAAAAAGAGGGAGTGAATATAAACGGTTATTTTGTATGGTCTCCAACAGATAATTTTGAATGGAACAAGGGTTACCGGACACGCTTCGGACTTGTTTATGTAGATTTTAAAACTCTGGAAAGATATGTTAAAGATTCGGGCTTGTGGTTTAAAGAGTTTTTAAAGTAGTAGAAATTAGAAGATTAAGTCATATATTGAGGAAGTGATAAATAACAACCGATATTTAAAATTTAATAACTAATCATGGCATATTTTTTGTCACACTTTCAGAAATCATTTAATCTGAATGTTATGAAAATTTCATCTTTAAAACTGGAAAGCGTGTTCCTGACAATCGGATTATTTTTGAATTCTTTTAACATCAGTTCACAGGACATTAAATTGTCCAGACAGGAAAAAAAAGAAGCAAAAAGGGATATAGAGTTATTCAATTTCCAGGTTTTAGACACTATAATTGAAAATAAGAGTTTCATACTGGAAGCAGACTTTCTCCAAAATGAATATGGGGGCAAAATACAAGTTTTACCAAATTTGAATTTTATTAAGGTCGAATCATCAAACGGAGTTATACAAACCGGATCTATCTCTAATATGGGATACAATGGGGTTGGAGGCACTACTGCAGAAGGAAGTATAAGAGGAATGAAAATAGTAAAGAATCTTAAAGAACTGAGTTTCTATCTGCGCTTCACAATCGTATCTGATATTGGAATTTATGATGTTTCAATGACAATTTATTCTGACAGATCAGCCATGGCAACTGTTACCGGTTTAACACGTGGAAAGTTAGTTTATGACGGTCGGATTGAAAATATTTATAATTCTGGTTTTTATAAGGGTAATCCCTCAATATGATGCTGTTCTTTAAAGAAATTTATTCTCTGCCGGCAATAGCAGATCAAATATGCGTATGCTTATGTGTATAACTAAAAATAATAACACCGGGCTTTTATCGGTTTTCAGCTGGATAATATTCACAAGTTTAATCCAATTCCAACAACATATATCAGTCTCTGAAAAATCTTACAGATTGTTATATGCCGATACGTCCATCTCAACACAGGAAAAAGTAAAATATTTTTATGTTGGTATGGAAAAATGTGCCTCGTCCTGCCATAATAATGAAAAAATGGGTTTCCAGTACAAGATAATGAAAAACGGCCCACATTCAAATGCATTTAATATTCTGGTTTCTGATAATGGAGTCCGGAATACAAAAAAAACCGGTGTGAAAGGGAATCCTCAGGAAAGTAAGATCTGTTTAAAATGTCATGTGACCGGAGGAGGTCTCGATTCATCATACTTTGCACCCACATACAGGATAGAGGATGGAGTAACATGCGAAGCCTGCCATAAAGGAGCCTTCATTACAAAAGCATTTATTCCAATAGAAGCAGACTGTTTAAATTGTCATAATGATTCTGTACATAGAATGCCTCACTTCAATTTCAAGAAAGGTTGTGAAAAAATTGCCCATCCGAGGCCAAAAGATAAACTAAAGGAAACATGACTTTTTCAATGCATTTTATTATACGGGTCAGGTTTGTTGTCAAATACAGATTAACATCAGAAAGAATTAATACTATTGAGATTGATAATTTATGAATTCTTAAAATGGGGGAAAATCGCTCGCACTATTTGTCACAAAAGTATATTCTGAAGATATTATACAATCTCATAACATGGGGATTAGTTTCTTTCGGTTTCAATTGCAGTCTCTATTCTGCCGATCTTAAGATGGAAGATTCTCTTAGTACTCATCACACGATAATTTTACAATACAATCAAAACAATAATGACAATCAAAAACAGACACTTAATTTTTATAAATCCGACAGCATTTTCTCCTTTCGCTCTCAGAAAGGATATTTTCCCTCGTTGCTTAAAGACTTTGAAATGCAGATAACCTCTCCTTTTAAGCTTAAAGCGAAACAATGGTTAATTACTGGTGCTGCAGTTGGCATTACTGTTGCACTTTTTAATCTTGATGGTGAAATTGACGAGTGGGCACGAGTTCAGAAACAAAAACACAGTTGGATTAATAAATCTTCACCGGTCATAACCAGATTTGGAGGTAATTGGGGTGTTTATTCAGTTGTTGCAACAGGAGTATTAAGTGCGATATGCAAAGATGAAAAAGGAGTGCAGACAAGTTTGCTGGCTACTCAGGCTATGATCACTTCGGGTGTATGGGTTAATATTTTAAAAATACTTACGGGCAGAGAGAGACCTATCGCTGATTATATATTCAGCAAATCAGAAGGTGGTGAATGGTATGGACCATTTGCCGTGTGGGATCAGGACCTGGCGACCAGGAAACCTGTCTCAGCTTTTGACGCTTTTCCTTCAGGTCATACAGCTACTGCATTTTCAATAGCCACTGTAATTGCGACACAATATAAAGATGTAAAGGCAATACCGGTTATTTGCTATTCAGCAGCTACATTAGTTGGAATATCAAGATTAACCGAACATGAGCACTGGGCATCTGATGTTTTTGTCGGGGGAATATTGGGATATCTTTGTGGTAAACAAGTTGTGAATCAGTATAATAAATCACATTCTGGACAGGATAAATTATTGCCTCAAAAATCAATGACTAAAAGTGAACTTACTTTTGTTCAGAACGGAAATCAGTTCGGCATCTGCCTGAGATGGTAGAAACAGAGAAACAGAATATTGAACTATTTACTGTCTGAATTGTCTGATTGTTAATTTAAATTAACAATCCTATTAATGTTATTTAACATTCCTTTTAAGCTATCCTCATTTTCTTTTCATTCTTTTGCACAGTCAATTAGCACCTATTTATTAGTTTATATTAATTAAGTTTTGTTCATTATGAATTCATCTAACATAAGATCTTTTATTTTAATTTTAGTTATTCAACTTATCTTTTGTATTTCACTTAATGCTCAGACAAAACCAAATACTTCGATCTCCGGTAAGGTACTTGATAAATCCACCAACGGACCACTTGAATATGCCACAATTACTTTAATAAACAAACAGTCGGGGAAAGTTATAACTGGAACAGTTGCCGATGTTAAAGGAGCATTTGGAATTTCAAACATTCCTGTTGACACTTATATAATAAAGATCGAGTTTATTGGTTACGAAATGATGTCACTGGACAATATCAGCTTAACAAATGATAAACGTTCGGTTAAGTTGGGAACTATTTCTCTTTCTCCTTCAATGCAGAGTCTTCAAGGCGTTACAATAGTTGGAGATAAACCTATTGTTGAAAACAAAATTGATAAGATTGTTTACAATGTTTCAAACGACATTACTTCTCAGGGTGGAGCAGCTATCGATGTGCTTAAAAAGGTACCGCAGGTAACGGTTGATATAGACGGGAATGTAGAATTACAGGGTAATTCCAATATTCGTTTTTTAATAAATGGCAAACCTTCAAGTGTTTTTGGAAACAGCCTCGCTGACGCTCTTGCATCTATTCCTGCCAGTCAGATTAAAAGTGTGGAGGCTATTACTAATCCCGGGGCCAAGTATGATTCACAAGGCACAGGTGGTATAATAAATATTATTCTCCTTGACAATAAGATGCAGGGAGTTAACGGGAACATAAATCTAACGGCAGGTTCTAGATTGGAGAATGGTTCACTGAATCTGAACATAAGGCATAATAATTTTGGTATCAATACTTTTTTTAGTGGCAATGCAGCACTAAAATCAGAGATGCCATATTCTCAGAACCGTTTTGCAACTGACACTGCTGCTAAGACAATTACCAATCTGTTACAAACAAGTCGTACAGATTTTATAAGAAACGGCTTTAGATCAGGAATCGGTTTTGACTGGAATATTACAAAAAATGATATTATTACAGGCTCATTGGGCTATAATCAGTTTGGCAACAGCAACCAGGGGCTTACAAATCAGGAACAGCTAACAACAGATTATTCATCAAATCCTCTATCAGATATATTTACGTTGCGTAATTCAGACAGTCGCTCCCATATTGGATCTATCGACTACAGTCTCGATTACAAAAAGAAGTTTAAAAATGAAGGGCAGGAGTTGGATATAGCATATAATGCAAGCAGCGGAAAACCTTACAGTAATTATATTCAGTCGCAATCATATGAGGGACAAGTGATCCCCTTTTCCGGATCATCAAGCACTAACCCGGGTACAGATAATGAAATTAACTTATCAATAGATTATGCACATCCTGTAAATAAAAACTTCTTAATTGAGACAGGTGCAAAGATGGCAGGCGAGAATATTACCAGCATAGCCAGGGTTAACGTTTTTGACCCTTCTGTAAATGAGTATGTGAATGATGCATTACAATCCTATAGCTTGAATTACAAGATGAAAGTTTATGCAGGATATCTTTCAACTAACTTTAAATTGTCTGACTGGCTTAATGTAAAGTTAGGTGCAAGATATGAATATACTGACGTCAAAATTGATTTCCCGAATACTTCAATACCTGCGTATGGCACTTTTGTACCCTCGGTAGTTGTGTCACATGATTTTAATAAAGGCAAATCTTTGAAACTGTCATATGGGAAACGAATTGAACGCCCGGAATACAGAGATTTGAATCCCTTTATCAATTTAAGTGATCCTTATAATATTACCACAGGAAATCCACTATTGAAGCCCGAGATTGGAAATAATTTTGAATTAGGTTACAGTAATACATTTAAAAAGGGAGGGAATATTTATATTTCATTAATAGAACGTATAAACACTCAGGATCTTAAGCCGGTGACTACATTCTACCCTACCTACCTGATAGGTGATTCAACATATACTAATGTATCAGTTACCAACCGGGAAAACATAGGAGAAGAATATAATACGGGAATAAGTGCATCAGGTTCATATCCTGTAACTACCAAATTAAACTTGCGTGGAAATCTTATGGTTACACATCGATATACTGTAAATAATACAGGCATTGGCGACCAATCAT
The DNA here is from genome assembly GCA_049792755.1 of Bacteroidales bacterium. Lineage (GTDB taxonomy): Bacteria > Bacteroidota > Bacteroidia > Bacteroidales > VadinHA17 > LD21. The sequence continues at coordinate 69,956 of JBARBF010000034.1, forward strand.
CAGGACTAAGAGTCAGATTTAACATGAACGCAACTTACCAGTTGAACAAAAATCTGGTTTTTGAATTATTTGGTTTCTATAGTTCAGCAACACAAAATATTCAGGGGAAAACTCCTCAATTCTTCATCTATAATTTTGCTTTAAGAAAATTGTTCTGGGATAAAAAAGCAAGCTTTGGGTTTACCGCTACAAATCCCTTTAACAAATATGTAAGACAATTATCTACTATTTCTGCAGAAAACTATACCTCAACCAGTATCCGTATGATGCCACTTCGGTCTTTCGGTATTAGTTTTATGTATAAATTTGGAAAGATGGAATTCAGCAAAACCAAAGAAGAGGATAATAACAGTTACATGAATGAAACTTCTTCGAGCGGAAATTAATAAGTATAAAAGTTATCCGCAAGTACATATAAGAGCGTTGTCTCTAAGTCCCTTATTATTCCATTTCTAAGTAATTCTGTCAGGAGGTATTTATAAAGGTTATTTATAGATCCTGAAATATTCATGTTAAAGATAACTGTCTGTTTCTGAAAATAGTATAACTTTGGTACAGAATTTAAGAAACATCACCTGACGCGTAATACATGAATAACCGTTACCTGAGTTTTCTGATAATTTTGGTTTTAAGAGTTATTGTTTCATGTAGCTGGGTCTATTCATCTTCAACCGTCCAACGAGATATTATTATCTATGATCTGTCTCATACAATGTACTTAGATTACGTACCTGTTGAGAGTAGCCGGATAATTTTCAATGCTCTGAAACTTACAATGAAGTTAACTTTTTTTGACATGCAGGATACGCTTTCAAAGTCAAAAGAGACTGTTTTAAAACCAGTGCAGACTTTAAGCCAGGAGATGGTGATCCAGGTAGGCGCATTTTTTCATGAATCTAATGCTTTGTCATTGAAAGAACGACTGAATAACTCTATGCTTAAAAATGCTTCCACTGTCTTTCAATTAAACAAAAGAAATTAATTATAATAAAACTGACTTTAAAACCCATCTTACAATATCCTTTTGATTATTCAGTTGTTTAGGTTAATATGAGCTATTTGAAATTGGTGTTTAGAATCAATATAACCAAATAACTTCAGGTCGTTTTAAGTCAATGAAATGACACTTATCAATAAGAAATATTTATATTGGGTATACATATTTGTTGCTCTGTCAGTTTATCAGAATTCTTATTCTCAGATTTCTGATAAAACAGTTATAAATGGAATAGTTGTTGATGCAAAAACCGGGTTGCCACTGACAGGAGTATCTGTTTTGCTTGAACGAACAACAGTCGGAACAATCACCGACAATGAAGGAAAATACTGGATTGAAACTAAAGTTCAGGCAGAAAGAATTGCTTTTTCATTTATTGGCTATCAAACTGAAACCAGGAGCTTTTCGCAGGGTAAAGTTCAGACAATAAATATCAGTTTAAAATTATCATCAATTTCTCTTGATGAGGTGGTAGTAAGGCCCGGCAGAAGTAAATACAAAAACAAAAATAATCCTGCTGTCGATCTTATCGAAAAAGTAATAAATAACAAAGGTCTGAACAACAAAAAAAGCTTTGATTATCTTGAATTTAAACAATATGACAAGATACAATTCGCGTTGAGCAACCTTTCGGAAAAGCTTAAACAGGGCAATCTGTTTGGGAAATTCAGATTCGTCTTTGATAATATAGATACAACAAAAAGAATAGGAAAGAGTGTTCTTCCACTGTTTATTAAAGAGGAGCGTTCTGATCATTTTTACAGAAAAGATCCTGAAGCAAGAAAAGAAATAATCCTTGCCAGAAAGACAATTAATCTTGATGAATATCTGGACAACAGAGGTGTTTCTGCAAATCTTAATAATTTATATCAGAATATAAATATTTACGATAATCAAATATTGTTTCTGACTAATGTTTTTGTTAGTCCCATTGCAAATAATGCTCCCGATTTCTACAAATATTATATTATTGACACTTTACCTGTAGGCAAAATTAAATGTGTGAGGTTGTTTTTTGAGCCAAGAAACAAAGCTGATTTTCTGTTCCATGGACATCTCTATATAACACTCGACAGTAGCTATGCAGTATGTAAAATCGATATGGGGATTAATAAGAAGATGAATATCGATTGGGTAAAGGACATTTCCATCACACAGGATTTTGATCGGTTTGGACAAAAAACCTGGTTGCTGTCAAAAGACGAAATTTCAATTGACTTTGGCATAATGAAAAATTCAATGGGCTTGTATGGACAACGAACAATATCTTACAGGGATTATAAGATAAATGAGCCCATTGACAATAAGGTATTTAAAGGTCCTTCAGAAGTTGAAAGACTTGATCCCTCAGCAGATAATCCGGGCTATTGGGAATCGAACCGGTATGTTCCGCTCTCCAAAACAGAAAAAGGAGTTTATTTAACTATTGACAGCATTAAACAGATTCCTGCATTTAAAAGAAGAATGAATTTAATAATGCTGCTGACTACCGGGTTTTTAAATCTTGGTAAAATCGAAATTGGGCCTGATGAAAGTTTCTATAGTTTTAATACGGTGGAAGGATCCAGATTCAGATTTGGAGGGAGAACTACACCTGATTTCAGAAAAAAGATAACCTATGAGGCTTATGCTGCTTACGGACTGACAGACAAAATGTTCAAATATAACGCGGGTATTACTTACTCGTTAACGTCAGGTACAATATACCAGTTCCCCGTAAAATCAATCAAGCTTAGTTTTCAGAATGACATTAAGATCCCGGGCCAGGAACTTCAGTTTACACAGGGAGATAACATATTTTTATCGCTTAAAAGAGGGGTAAACGATAAGTTTTTCTTAGACAAAACTATAAAAGCAGAATTTCTTAATGAATTTGAGAATCATTTCTCTTACACGCTGGGGTATAGCTTTACACGACAATCAACAGAAGGGAATTTTCATTTCACCACCAATGATTCCACCTCTTTAACAAATAATATACCTTATATAAATATCTCTGAATTTTATCTGAATCTGCGATATGCCCCTAATGAAAAATTCTACCAGGGGAAATTGTACAGAGATCCGTTACCTGGCAAGTATCCTGTTATCCAGCTAAAATTATCAGGTGGTTCAAAGTCAGTATTTAACGATTATAACTATTTGCGTCTTCAACTCGAAATCAGCAAAAGATATTATCTTTCTGTATTAGGATATACGGATCTTTCTTTTGAAGCAGGCAAAATTATCGGGCAGGTGCCTTACCCGTTATTGTTTATACACCGTGCAAATCAGACATATTCATATCAGAAAAATTCTTACAACCTGATGAATTTTCTGGAATTCGTCAGTGATCAATATATTTCATTAAATATAGACCATAGTTTCAATGGGTTCTTTTTCAATAAAGTCCCTCTGCTAAAGAAACTCAAATTAAGGGAAGTAGTGAGCTGTAAGGTGTTATACGGAGGTCTCAGCAGAACCAATAACCCGGTTTATCAAAATAATCTGTTTAGGTTACCGGCAGATAACAATGGGATACCATTAACTTATACCCTTGACAAAGATCCATATATTGAGGCAAGCATTGGTGTGTCAAATATTCTGAAAATATTCAGGGTTGATCTGATTAAAAGGTTTACATATCTCAATCATCCTAATGTATCGACTCTTGGACTCCGCGTTCAGTTCAGATTTGATATTTAATAGATAAGTCATTGGAAATCTTTTCTAAAATTTCACTCTCTGAGGATGTCTCCATTTCATAGGATCGCATTCATGAATGAGAGGATCACTGATCATTATGAAGTTAAAAGGCATATCCAAAACTGATGAAATATTTTCTCCCTTTTCAAGAATGTCTTCATCTCCTTCTTCATAATACCAGTTTATAATATACTTTTTATTTTTAAGTTTGACAGATTCTATCTTCTTAAGCAGAGACATATAGATCACTAAATTGATTTCGTCAAAATATTCAAGATAAACATCCAAACGGGTAAGATCAGCAGGATTACAAATATACTCATCAATCCAATCTTCTAATTGCACGGAGAATTCATCTATATTTCCATTCATTGAACGGCCTGTTATTTTAATAATCCCATCGGGATTAAGCCTTATCTCCGGTGTAATTTTTGTTTGTGATATTTTTTTCTCCAGTAGTCTCATTTAATCATGTGTTACGTTTAGTTGACTTATTACATACTATGGATTTATAATTCTTAAAACTCAATATATCAGTCTTCCTGTTTAATGTAAAACTAATGTCTTATACGGATCAATTCAGGAAAAGGTGTGTCTATTTGATTAATGCAACATTACCTATGATAAGAAGAGAATTAAGAGAGATTAAAAGGATTGATAAATTAATCAGGGAATTCTCTTCAATCAGGTATTATGATTATTTATTTTTACCGGTCAATTTGCCAATCAAATTATTGACAGACAAAATCATTGGTTTTCCTTTAAAATGACACTAATGATAAATATCAGAAGCAGGCTTTCAATGTAATTCCAGGATTTAAAATACTCCGATATCTTTATTAAACACAAATGCTAAGAGTGGATTAGTATTATGCCAATAATCGTTTTATGGCACTGTTGCTTTAAAATTGAAATGTGAAATTACATTAATGATATAATGTTGTGAATAGATATGATCTTTAAGAATGCTATTATTTTAATCCTCATAGTTAAGATATAATGTTTTAGTATTCAACAATTTTCAGAATTTGGTGTTATGTATCTGCACCATCACTGGTTAATTATGAAAACAGAAAGCAGTTTTAAATCTCAGATCCTGAATACAGGGAATGATAGTAAAATAATATTCATCAGGTTAATTGTCGGTTTAATTTTTATTTCAGAAAGCCTTCAGAAATATCTGATTGCGACAATATATGGACCCGCCTTTTTTAAAGAAATAGGGTTTAGTAATCCCATTTTTTGGGTTTACTTTACAGGAGCATTTGAAATGTTTTGTGGCATCTTAATTTTATTTGGATTATTAACAAGACTGGCTTCCATTCCACTGCTAACCATAATGATAATTGCTTTCATTACAACGAAATTGCCATTACTGTCAACCAAAGGTTTCTGGACATTTCTGCATGAAGACAGTTTAGAATTTTCATTGACATTATTACTTGTTCTGTTAATTATTTATGGTGGCGGGAAATGGTCCGTTGATTTAAAAATCCTGCGTTCTAAAAATCTTTAACTTTTTGAGCTTTAAAGATGTTCGGGTTGTTCTCTTTTTTGCTGCAGTCCCGAATAAATATACCCGGTGTAAATCAGGCGACTTTGACTTGATAATAAAAAAGGAGTACTCTTTTAACGGTACCCCTTTTATTAATTCCTAAGAAGATAACAGACTATCCTCCCCATTTTTTAGCTGCTGCTTCGATTGCAGGACCAGCTTTACCAAGGTCCTCCGGTGTCATCACCGGAATAAAGTCAACCTCTGCTTTTAGCCAAAAGAAAACGGGTTCTGCTATTGCTGGTATTTGTGATGCATTTTCGATGTTGACTATGATATACCCACCACGATCGCCACAAACAGTGGTAAAATAGGCTGCTTCAGCTTTCACTTCTTTGAGAAGATCCTGCATTTTTTTGCCAAACAGGGGATCCTTCAGCAGCTGGTTTCCGGTTTCACCTGAAGCCAACTTTATTTTCATAATGTACTTCATAATAGCTTTTTTTTAGTTTATCAATAGATAAACATTTCTCTCTGATTATTTGTTCATTTAGATTAAGAATCAATAAGAAGCATGGAAATCGATTAATTTTAAACCGTGATACCAGAGTTGGTGACTTAACGCATTCTAAAATTTCATCTTTCGATATGCTATTTCAGGAACCGCTGCACCTTTACAATCTAAAGTTTTTTATCAGATAAAGTAGATAATAAAAAGGGTGCCTGCTTAGACACCCTCCCTGAATATTTATTCTTTGCTAAAATTAATCAAACCAGAATGAAACGTCCTATCCTGATTAATCAGAATGCAAATCCAAAACCTATATCAGCAATAGGTCCGCTGCCTTTAATTGGTGAAGTAAAACTTTCATTCTTTGTAACTCCATTATTAATAGCTACCACTTCAAATGCCGGTGAGCTTAAGGCTAAACTCCAGCCAAGCTCCCACCTGAAGTAAAACGATTTTCCGTGTTTTCCGCCAATTTTTAAGTCTAAGGAATTAATACCAAGGTTAGCTTTTCCTTTTTGAGTCGTGCCATCTGAGAAAAGTACATCTTTTGTAACCTTAAAACCCATCCTGCTAAAACCCAATCCTCCGTAAAGTCCATGCCCCTCTTTGGAAAAATAATAATCTGCAAACAATCCAAAATTGGAGTAAGTCAATTTAGTTGCACTTGGACTTAATTTAATATAACTTAAATCTATATCTGCAGCCAATCTTTTATTCAACAGTGGTGTCACATATTCAAGGTTTAAACCGGCCACCTGGGGGTAACCAATCTTTATTCCAATCCTGAATGGATCATCCTGGCCTGAGACATTTGAATTAACAACACTTGCCAATGCAAGAAAAACAATTAAACTAAAAGTCAATAAAATATTTTTCATTAAGTATAGTATTAAGATTATTCCTACTCTTAGGTTTTTCGGAAACTACCTCTTACTCTTTTTACCCGGATTTTCAGAAACCTCCGATGTCATCTTTAAGACTTGATTATGTTGGATATTTATTAATAAAGTGGTAAATACTTCACGTCGCGACTGATATCAATTTAATTTATAATAAATATGTTAATCTATGTTCATCCAGCTTAAACAACAAATGCTTTTAAACTTTTGTTCAACGTTTTGTATCATATTTCTTATAAGTTTTAAAAGTATGGAAGGTTTGTTTTATTTTTAGGGCGGAAGGAATTCTGGTTGCTCTCTTATAATATTGAATTGCAGGATTCCGTATTATCGAAACAAAATAATACATTAGATCGCTTATAATCAGATAATTTTTGTAACTGTGATAATTGGACTCTTAGCTATCAACTTACATATCAATATATTAATCATTCAACACTTAAAATTGTCCGTTTGCGCTTTATTTTCATTAGCCCCAACAGGCTTAAAATTCAAGTAGAGTACTTGGAATATAATTGATATTGTGTCGGCTATGTGCCAGCCAATTAAAAGAAAAACCCTGATATACTTGATTATCAGGGCGATACTTATATAATCTGGTTGACCCACCTGGGCTCGAACCAGGACTCTGCGGAACCAAAATCCGACGTGTTGCCAATTACACCATGGGTCAATGTTAAACCAAATGAGCTGCAAAATTAGAAATATTTTTGAAAAGCGATCATCAATAAACGAATTTGATAAACCTTTGCAACAGAGATCAGGTATGTTTTGATAATATCTTTTCATACCTTGATCTGTTCATCTCATCCAGTTCCACAACAATAAAAGGGCATTCAACCAGCGACCGGAGAATAAAACCTAATTCACACATATCTTCATCACCTTTTTCATAATACCATGTTATACTGGCATTCTTAACAAGCTCTTTCATTTCCGACAATTCTTTCAATATGGTAAAAATCCATTTTATAGAACTTGTATTAATATATTCAAACCCCAGTTCGATTTTTGATTTCTCAGTATGCTTCTGAGCATAACCTGAAATCCATTCCTGAACAGGTCGGTAGAAATCATTGGGATTTTCCGGTATTGATCTTCCCATAATTAAAATTCGATCTGGCTCAAGTATTATCCAGGGGGTTCTCTTTGTCGGACTATTTTTATAACTATCAGGGTACATCTTTAAAAACATCAGAAGATAACCGTCTGTCCTTCATACAAATATACGTTGGAATGACAAATTTATTATCAATTCCCGTAATCATTTTAAACCGGAATCTGTAAAATTAGAAAAAGGTGAGTATTCTCCAAATGTTATTGTTGTACATTCGGATTAAAAAGCCCTGGATCATTCTCTTCCCATAATGTCGGATGCTCTTCTTCAAACCTCTTTAGAATAGCTTTTATAATTGTCTCTCTGAGAAATTCAGATTTGTTTTTTACCCGGTAACGGTTACAATATATTCCCAGTGCCCGCATTTCCCTGTTATTGAGCATAAGGGAAAGACGATTTGTACGTCTTAAACAGTCTTCTTTGTAAATTGAATGTCTTATACTCATTAACTCTGAATCTGACAGCTAAGTTAAAAAAACAGCTTTTCAAGTTATTGAAGTAAAAAAATAGTTTTTAACATAAAAAAAACAGCTAATCACTATCTGACTGGCTGTCTGTAATTTATGGTATTCACAACTTTTGTTTATTGCTCAGAGCGCAGGGTTTGCACTTAGCTCTGCGCTTTCTGCTGAATCAGCACCTATTCATTGCATTCAGATCAGCAAAGGCCTCTTTCAGCCTGGTAATAAAGGTTTCTTCTCCCTTCCGCAGCCAGACTCTGGGATCGTAATATTTTTTATTGGGTTTGTCTTCGCCATCAGGATTGCCGATTTGACTCTGAAGATATCCCTGTTTTTCTTTTGAGTATTTGTTTATACCATTCCAGAAAGCCCATTGCATGTCGGTGTCAAGGTTCATTTTTACAGCACCATACTTAATAGCATCTGAAATCAGGTGCTTCTCTGATCCTGAACCGCCATGAAATACGAAATTAACCGGATTCGGACCTGTTTTAAACTTCCTGATAATATAATCCTGGCTGTTTTTCAGAATAATTGGTTTTAGTTCCACATTCCCCGGTTTATAGACGCCATGAACATTGCCAAAGGATGCTGCAATTGTGAACATGTTGCTTACTTTTAAAAGTTCTTCATAGGCAAATGCAACGTCTTCCGGTTGGGTATATAATCTGGAGCTTCCAACACCTGAATGATCTACTCCGTCTTCTTCTCCGCCGGTAATACCAAGTTCTATCTCAAGAGTCATTTCGATCTTGCTCATTCTCTCAAGATACTTTTTGCAGGTTTCTATGTTTTCTTTCAATGGTTCTTCAGAGAGATCGAGCATATGTGAACTGAAAAGCGGTTTACCGTTAGTTTCATAAAATTCTTCTCCTGCATCAAGCAAGGCGTCAATCCATGGCAGAAGTTTCCGTGCAGCATGATCAGTATGAAGAATAACCGGAATACCATAATAATCTGCAACATTATGAACATGAAGAGCCCCTGAAATACCACCGGCTATCGCCCCAACCTGATCTTCCTTAGGCAGTCCAAGTCCGCCAAAAAAATGAGCACCACCATTTGAGAACTGGACTATGACCGGAGAATTCACTGACTTCGCTGTTTCCAAAACAGCATTTACGGAATTGGTTCCGACTACATTTACGGCAGGAATGGCAAAGTCATTCCTGTTTGCATAGTCAAAAAGTAACTTAACATCATTCCCGTAAATCACTCCCGGTTCCAGTTTTAATTCCTTATTAGTCATTTAATTAATCATTAATAGGTAAAAATGAGTCCGTTATCATTACAAATATAGTCAAATTTATACCCAGCATGAAACAAATTGTCGCATTAAAATTGATTTTCTTCTTCCCCTTTTGAATAAGATATACGTAGAAAATCAATTACTTATGTATATTATTTGTGCTAGTCATTATCCTAAATTCGCACTTTTAAAAAAAATTAATTTATTCTCTCTGAGATATTATTTATCTTCGTAGACTTATTTTTAAAATATTTCTATTCTGATATTTATAAAATGCAATTGAAACATTAAAACATTAAATAACTTTTAACTGACCTTATTCAATGGTGGTTATCTCTAAAAACCAAATAATTCAATATGAAAAAAACCTTAATCTTAATATTTACCTGTCTTCTTTTCATGCAGGGAATAATCTTCTCACAACAAAAAGTATGGACGCTTGAAGAGTGTATCAAGTATGCTATTGAAAATAATATTCAAATAAAGCAGCAAGCTATTCAGACAGAGGTTCAAAAGAATTCACTCGATTTGTCAAAAACCCAATTATTGCCTAGTCTGAATAGCCAGGCACAATATTCTTATTCCTATGGTCATGCACTTTCTCAAACCAGTTACCAGTTTTTTAGTTCTGTAAAATCTGATTATTTTTATATAGGAGGAACAATGCCGGTTTTTAATGGCCTGCAATATTATAACGCAATTCAGAAAAATAAGTATCAGGTCCTTGCCAGCCAGCAGGATCTACAGGATATTTCTGATAATGTAGCGCTGAATGTTGCTCTGGCATATCTTCAGATCCTTCTCAACAAAGAGCTTGTTGCAGCAAATCAAAATCAGCTTGACATAAGTTTACAGCAGATTGAGAAGACAAGAAAAATGGTTGATGCCGGTAGTGTTGCCAAAGGAAACCTTCTCGAAATTGAAGCCCAGGCAGCTCAGGAAGAACTTTCCCTCATCACTCAGAAAAACCTTTTGGAAACTTCCGTACTTGTTCTTACACAGTTGCTGGAACTTAAAACACCTGCAGGATTTGAAGTTATAGTTCCTGAGATTAATGTTGATCCAAATTCAATCATATCAGGTAATATTGAGGATATTTATGCCATAGCGGAGAAAAACAGACCTGAAATTAAAAGCTCCGAACTGAAACTCAAAGCCAGCGAATATAGTCTTAAAATGGCAAAAGGAGGAAGGAGCCCTGTGCTTTCCTTAAATTATTCCATGTCCAGTCAATATACTTCCAGTTCTCCCGATAACTTTTCGACCCAGCTTAAAAATTTTAAAACAGAAGGAGCTGGTCTTACATTAAATATTCCGATATTAAACGGATGGCAGGTTAATAAAAATATTTCGAATTCAAGATTAAACGTCGAGACAAGCAAGTATGCTCTGGAAGGAACACAAAAGCAGCTTTACAAAAATATTCAACAGGCATTTACAGATGCAGTAGCAGCCCTCAAAAAATATAATGTAAGTCTCAAAGCAATTGCCTCAACAGAAGAATCTTTCAGATATACCGAACAAAAATTCAATGTAGGTATGGTTACTCCTGTAGACTATAATGCTGCAAAGACTCAGCTGCTTAAGGCACAGTCGGATATGGCTCAGGCAAAATATGAATTCATTTTTAAGACCAAAGTTCTAGATTTTTATAAAGGTTTACCGTTAAAGCTTAACTAATAATTATAATACAAAATCATTTTAAGATAAAAGAACATGAAAAATAATAAGATACTTAAGATTTTACTTCCAATAGTAATTGTTTTGATACTTTTTGCAGTAATAGGTAAGAAAGCGGGCTGGTTCGGTAAAGCTTTAACAGTGAAGGTTGCCGTTGAGAATGCTCAAAAACGTACTATCGTCGAAACAATAACGGCAAATGGTAAAATTCAACCTGAAAAAGAGGTTAAAATAAGTCCTGATGTATCAGGTGAAATTGTTGAACTAACAGTCAAAGAGGGCTACAGTGTTGAAAAAGGACAATTATTGCTCAGAATAAAACCCGATAATTACATTTCCCAGAGAGACAGGTCTTTGGCAGAAATAAGCGCAGCGCAGGCTCGCCGTGCTCAGTCAGAAGCTCAATTTACTCAGGCTGAATTATCGTACAAGAGAAACAAACAATTGTACGACCAGCAGACTATTTCAAAGTCTGATTTTGAGCAGGCTGAAGCTACCTACAATGTGGCAAAAGCAGAGCTCGATGCAGCTAAGTTTGCAATTACAAGTGCCGAAGCTTCACTAAAAGATGCAAATGAAAACCTTACCAAGACATCGATATATGCACCGATGACAGGTACGGTGTCAATGCTTCTGGTGGAACTCGGTGAAAGAGTTGCAGGAACAAATCTTATGGCGGGAACGGAATTAATGAGAGTTGCCGATCTGTCACGTATGGAAGCCCAGGTGCAGGTAAATGAAAACGACATCCCAAGAGTTAAATTAGGTGATACGGCCCTTATCGAAGTAGATGCATATCTCGATCAGAAATTCAAAGGTGTAGTCACTGAAATTGCAAATTCTGCCAAGACAACAGGTGTGTCAGCTGATCAGGTAACTAACTTTGATGTCAAGATTCTGGTGCTTCCTCAGTCATACCAGAAGCTTGTTGATGCCGGTGATAAAAACCCTTTCAGACCCGGAATGTCGGCAACTGTCGATATCCGTACTCAATCAAAAACTGATATACTTACTGTCCCGATACAATCTGTCACAACACGTACCGACACGACAAAAATTGCAGGTACACCATCAGAAAAAGATATCCGTACACTCGTATTTGTTACCGATGGAAAATATGCTCTCGCAAAGGATGTCAAAACCGGAATTCAGGATAATTCATATATTGAAATCCTTTCAGGCTTATCAGTTAATGATAAGGTAGTCTCTGCTCCTTTCAGTGCCATCAGTAAAAAATTATCAGACAGCACCTTAATAGAGGTAGTAAAAAAAGAAGAACTTTTTAAAATAAAATAAGATAGCCGGTATCCCTTTCAAAACATGATTATATGTCTTGAAACTGCGACAAACCTTTGCTCAGTAGCATTATGTGATAAATCTGGTGTAATTTCTCTGAAAGAAAGCAACGAATCTAAATCACATGCCTCAATGCTAACTATCCTTATTGAGGATATCTTCAGAGATGTTGGAATAAGAGCACGTGATCTTGAGGCTATAGCTGTCAGTAAGGGTCCGGGATCTTATACAGGGTTGCGAATTGGGGTATCAGTAGCTAAAGGGATTGCCTATGGAGCTTCTATTCCTCTTATCGGGATAGATACGACTCTTTCGATGTTCTGGGGGATTACAGGAGGGAAGTATTTCAGAACAGAACCTGAAATAAGTTCGCTTTTCTGTCCTATGCTCGACGCCCGGAGAATGGAAGTTTACTATGCTATCTATGACACTGGTGGGAAAAAAATAAAGGACACATCTGCAGAAATAATAACTCAAGATACTTTTTTCAATATTCCGGAATCACAGAAGATAATTTTTTTTGGTGATGGAGCAATAAAATGCAAAGAGGTGGTTAATAGAAAAAATGCCTTTTTTGAAGTCGATTATAAGATCTCAGCTTCTTCGATGTACAAACCTGTATTTCAGTCATTTATTGATCACAAATTTGAAGATGTCGCTTACTTTGAGCCATTTTATCTGAAAGACTTTATAACATCCAAACCCAGAAAAAATATCCTTGGAAAATAATTGGTATAATTACTACGTTCCAGCAGGAAAGAGTATGAGAAGAGTTTTTTACATTACTTGTATCGCTTTAATATTTTCGTCCCCTGTGAAGGGACAGGCAGTTTCTTATAAAGTTGGTGAGAAAGTAACTTATACAATTCAATACGGTTTTATTACTGCGGGAAGCGGAACGCTCGAGTTAAAAAGTGATACAATTAACAATAAAGAGGTATGGCATTCAAAATTATCTGCAAGAACTACCGGAGTGGCTGAGGCTCTTTTTAAGGTACTGGATATTTACGAAAGCTATATTGATCCTGTTACCGAATTACCTGTGAAATCAATCAGAAACATCCATGAAGGTAGGTACAGAAAATACAATGTTGTTTTATTTGATCATAAAGTCAGGGCCGATTCAAGTGTTCTTACAAGCGATCTTACAGGTATACATATTGCACCTCCAGGAATTCACGATATTATCTCATGTTTCTACTTCTTCCGGAATCATATTCTTCCAGTTGACAGCAATCTGAAGAAAGGGGAATTGACCACCATAATTACATGGTTCTGCGATGAACTTTACCCGATAAGGTTAAGATATATCGGCACGGAAGATGTAAAAACGAAAGTAGGAAAAATCAAGTGTTTCAAGTTTAATCCGGTGACCGAAACCGGTAGACTTTTCAAAACTGAAGAAGATGTTTCATTCTGGTTTTCGGCTGATAAGAATTTTTTACCTGTTAAGATTCGATTTGATATATTTGTAGGCGCGTTTACATGCGAAATTGTAAATTATGAAGGGCTGGTTTACCCTCTTGGAATTATTAATAAAGTTAATTAATTTATTGAATAACAGATATTTATATGGCAAGTACTGCAGATTTTAAAAATGGATTAGTTATTGAATTCAACAATGACCTTTATACGATCGTGCAATTTCAGCATGTTAAACCCGGGAAAGGACCGGCATTTGTACGAACTAAACTTAAAAACCTCAAAAGCGGTAGAGTTATTGATAATACTTTCTCTTCAGGTACCAAAGTGAACCTGGCCAGAGTCGAAAGACGCCCATATCAGTATCTGTATAAAGACGATATGGGGTATTATTTCATGCATCTCGAGACTTTTGACCAGATACACATCCAGGAATCACTGATTGAAAATCATGAGTTTCTCCTTGAGGGAGCTAGCGTGGAGATAGTTGTTCATGCCGATACCGAGACTGTGCTTTCTGTAGACATCCCTCAATCCGTGGTTATGGAAGTTACCTATTCGGAGCCCGGTTTAAGAGGTGATACAGCCAATAATGCATTAAAACAGGCAAAAGTGCAGAACGGTGCAATAATTATGGTCCCATTGTTTGTAAACACCGGTGATAAAATCAGAATAGATACACGCGATAAAACCTACGTTGAAAGAGTTAAGGGATAAACAAAATCATGGAAGATAAAAAAGGCTTTGCTGACAGATTAAAGATTTCCAAATTCAAATTAGACTCATTACTCGATATTACGTTATCGATAAATGCTAATCTGCCAACTGAGGACCTTTTATCCAAATATGAATTTATCCTGAGGAACAATCTGGGTATTGGTAAAATTCTCATTTTTAAACACTCCGGCACCTGGGAATGTCTTCTAAACGGTGGTTTCCCCAAACATTTTGAGACTATAGATGTAGAATCAAGACTTCTGGGTATCTCTGAGATTTTTTTCGGTGCGCCCGATCTTGGCTTCGAAGGCGTTGATATTATTATCCCGGTTTATAATAACAATGTTCATATCGCTTTTGTATTTATTGGTGATATAGAGGAGGAAGGAGAAGGTATGAGTCCTGTTCTTAAACATCTGAACTTCATTCAGACTATTTCCAGCATTATTATAGTTGCTATAGAAAACATAAGACTTTTCAATGAAAGTCTGCACCAGGAATCTATTAAAAAAGAGCTCGAACTGGCGGCAAAAATGCAAAAAATGCTTATCCCTGATAACAGTCATATGCCAAAAAATCCAAAAATTATTGTAAATGGATTTTATTTCCCGCACTATGAGGTTGGCGGGGACTATTATGATTGTATAAGGCTTTCGGAAACAAAAACAGGAATTTGTATTGCCGATGTCTCCGGGAAGGGAATATCAGCGGCAATACTGATGTCGAATTTTCAGGCAAGTTTAAGAGCACTTTTTACCAGTGATATTGAGCTTGAGGTACTCGTTAAAAAACTTAATTCGATTGTGGTTATAAATGCTGCAGGAGA
This sequence comes from Bacteroidales bacterium, assembly GCA_049792755.1. Classification (GTDB taxonomy): domain Bacteria; phylum Bacteroidota; class Bacteroidia; order Bacteroidales; family VadinHA17; genus LD21. The sequence continues at coordinate 85,311 of JBARBF010000034.1, forward strand.
AAAATTCATAACATTATTTGTTGCAAGGTATGATCATGAAAGCAGGGTTCTGGAATATATAAATGCTGCCCATAATCCTCCTGTGCTGTATAATACTGCTACCGGGGAGACGTTTCATCTCAGAACCTCCTGCATCGGTATTGGAATGCTTGATGAAATACCGGAGGTTAAGAAGTCTGAAATAAAAATAAGAGACTTTTCAAAGATTGTTTGCTATACTGACGGTCTTTCCGAATTAAAATATGCTGATGGTAAAGACATCGGAACAAAAGAGATTATTCGTCATATTTCTAATACAGAACCGGTTGAAACTAACATCAGGGAAATGATTAAAGATCTTGGATTACCACACAATAACCCTTCAACATTTGATGATGTTTCTATCATCGCAGCTGATCTTGTGAAATAGTACCTGATTTATCCATATTGTTAAACTATATTTAATCCTCTTTAACCTCTACGAGGTATGATAACATGTGTGTAATTCTTTCTACAATACTCTAAGCCCCCGATAAATCGGGGCAGGCTCTACGGGCTATGCATCTTTCATTATTCCATAATTTCTGAACTGGGAGAGATAATGATTTATGTATAATAATGATTCATCATTTCTCCATTCCTCTTAAGCAAGATAGTATTTTAAAAATGATTCTATCCTGGTGATTTTTACTGTGTAGCAGTTAAACATCTAATAAAATCGTTAGACCCCGGTTTGACATCCCTTTATTCACCGTAGGTGATAAGGTATTGTAGAACAGGTATACGCATTGACGTTTTTTTACCGCGTAGCGGTTTAACATTTACCTCTGCAAGGTAAGATTATATTCAAATAATTCATTCTAAAATGCTTTAAAACCCGACCAGCTATGTTTCCTGCATATCCCTGAATTTCTGCGCAAACTTCTATTTTGTTCTGAAGCATGAATATTTGATTCGCCGTAGGTGATAAGGTATTGTAGAACAGGTATACACAATGACATTTTTTTACCGCGTAGCGGTTTAACATTTTACAAAGCCATTAAGATTTATTATTTTTGTTTAGCTGCATTATTCATTAAATATTATTAATCATGAAACCAGGAACATTTACCCAAATTTACGTTCAGCTTGTTTTTGCGTTAAAAAATAGAGAAGCTTTATTAACAAAAGATATCCGGATACGTGTTTTTGAATACATGAGCGGAATTATAACAAACATGAAACATAAATCCATTATTGTTAATGGAACCTCAAACCATGTTCATATCCTTATTGGATTAAATCCAGCTATATCCATCTCAGATACAATATATGATGTAAAGAGAAGCTCATCTTTGTTTATCAACAACGAAAAACTCTGCTTTGGCAGGTTCTCCTGGCAAGAGGGCTATGGAGGATTTTCATATAGTCATTCACAAATTGCTGACATCTACAATTACATTAAGAATCAGGAATTACATCATCAAAAGTTGACATTCCAACAAGAATATATCGACTATCTAAATGACAATGAGATGGAATTTGATCAACAATTTTTATTTGATTTTTTAGAGGATGAAGTTTAACCTCTACGAGGTATTGTATCTTTTAACGTAATTTTTCTACAATACTCGAAGCCCTACGGGCTATTCATCTTTTCCGGACTTATGTTTACAGACCCCATCTCGATCTAAGAATGAATTAATTTGATTAGCTTCTCATGATCTATGCTGCCTCCTTGTTTTGAAATATAAGGTAAATCATAATTTTCAATAGCTAGTTTTGATTTTATTATCTTATCGCAAGCTACTTTTACATTTTTGTACCTATAAAAAATATTAGGATTACTAGCTTTTAATCGAATCATCCCAATTTTTCTATCTAGATGAAATTTACTTGTTGATTCAACAAGCTGCCTGTACTCCGAAACAGAAAATTGATCATAAGTTAGTTTAGTTTTATTTTCATTTAGTGCAAATGGTAAAACATCTAAAACTATCAATCCTAACCGAGCAAGTTCTTCAATAAAAATTTCCTTGTTTGGAATAGATTTATTTAATATTGCTTCTAAATCTTTGCGATAAAAAAACTGAGTATTCTTAGAAATTGGATTATAAATATAATTTTTCTTGTCTCCCCATAAGGGCGCTTCAGAAATCATTACATAGTTGATTGAATTTGCGTTAGTATATTGCTTATCCCAAAGTGATTCAATCTCATTATAAGAAGAAAGAAGATATTCTTTATCAGCATTATAGAAATCAAAAATATTCTTTTTTATATATAACTTTTGAAGAATACTATCAAGTTTTTTCCAAAGGCCCTCATAGATTACAACATTTTTAAGGGAGTCATTGATTTTAATTAAAGTAAAATTCTTTTTACCTTTTTGCAGGAGTATATATTTATTATTAAGTAACATGTTCCCATCTACTTTTTGCTCTATATCATTAACTTTTTCTTTGTTTATACTAAACCCTCCTTGCTGAACTAAACGTTTAAACTCACTCTTTGAAGGAAAGATTTGTGTGTGTACAGAGCATATATCTCCGATTGAAACGTCAGATGTAACAAACTCCCTATTTAATTCAACTACTGGAGCTGATTCAAAAACAGAGAGGAATGTATTTTCACTCATCTTTTTAAGTGATTCTGTGGTTCCCTTTCCGAACAGAATCTGTGATGCTTCAACAGCTCCTTCAAATTCTCCTCTGGAATGAACCATTACTGTGACCTCCTCAGCAAGCTTTTTCTGAAGAACACGTTCATGCGGAGCTTTGTCATGTTCAGAAATAATATTTTCAATCTCCTTTTGAGACAAAACAGTAAAAATTTTAATATATTTTGCAGCATCCTCATCAGATACATTAAGCCAAAACTGATAAAACTGATAAGGAGTGGTTTTTTCAGGGTCGAGCCAGACATTTCCTGATTCTGTTTTACCAAATTTTGCTCCGTCAGATTTAGTTATCAGCGGACAGGTAAGTGCAAAAGCTTCCCCACCGGTTTTTCTGCGGATGAGCTCAGTGCCTGTAACAATATTCCCCCATTGATCGGACCCTCCCATCTGGAGCTTACAGTTGAAATTATTAAATAAATGAAGAAAATCAGTACCCTGAACCAACTGGTAAGAAAACTCTGTAAATGACATTCCTTCTTTAGCCTCCGATGCGATTCTTTTTTTAACCGAGTCTTTCGACATCATATAGTTAACAGTAATATGTTTCCCGATATCTCTTATAAAACCAAGGAACGAATATTCTTTCATCCAGTCATAGTTATTTACCATAATAGCCCTGTTTTCAGTATCTGACTGAAAATCAAGAAATTTAGATAACTGGTTCTTTATAGCTTCCTGATTTTTTCTCAGAGATGCTTCATCGAGCAGGTTACGTTCTTCCGATTTCCCCGATGGGTCACCTATCATACCTGTTGCTCCGCCCACAAGTGCAATTGGTGTATGTCCTGAACGTTGGAAATGGACTAGCAACATAACCTGCACCATATGACCTATATGCAACGAGTCGGCAGTAGGGTCGAATCCTATATATCCACTGGTTTTTTCTTTCTTTAATAATTCTTCTGTACCCGGCATAATATCATGTATCATGCCTCTCCATCTCAGTTCTTCAACAAAATTCATAAAAGCAATTTTTGAGAGTTGCAAATATAACAAACAGGTTCAGATTATAGGCTCTTCGGGCTTCTTTTTAAACCGGTCAAAACTGCGGTTGAATCCCCCTTCTCCTATTATCGGGAAGATAGCTGGTGCTATATCGGAAATTGGATTATAAAATTTTGACTCTTCGATAGTCTTCCTGGGAAGGAATGACCTCCTGGCATCAATTGCATTTAATATTACAAATAAGACACTCATTATCAGCACTGATTTAAGCAAACCGAATACGATCCCCAGGATCCTGTTTATAAATCCCAGAGCAGCAGCATTAACTACCTTGTCAGCAAGTATACCGATAAAATGAATAATTACGACAATTATTCCAAAGGTGATCAGGAATGCGATTACGCCCACATAACGTCCTGTCATATCAAAATAATCATAAAGTTTTCCGGCAGTAAAGGTCGATAATGTAATGGCTCCCCATATTCCCAGAATCAATGCAGCAAGTGAGGCAACCTCTTTTACAAATCCGTTAATAAATCCGTTAACGAGTGACAAGATGAGGACAACGACTATTATAGCATCTAACCAGTTCATGACATTTAAATTTATGCAATCAAAGATAATTTATTTTTCAGTATGGAATAAAAATGACTCACAGTACAGGACGCACTACTCACTGGTTATTTCTTCCTTGATTCGTGGGCCATGCGTCTTGTGGCCATCATGTTGAACAGAGCGATTTGTAATGATAAAAAAAAAACATACTTTTGCGCTGAATTTGGCCCCATAGTTCAATGGATAGAATGGAGGTTTCCTAAACCTTAGATTCAGGTTCGATTCCTGGTGGGGCTACAAACAAATAAGCGCAAACAGACATTTATTGACTGAATGCGCTTTTTCTTTTGATAGTCACTGAAACTATACTGAAACATTTCTGAATTCTAAAGCTATTGATTTGTTGAGTTACATCAATCATATATATTTAAACCTAAGCAAATCTGATTATTATTATTTTTTCTTAATGACATTCTTTCAGTGCCACGTAGGTATCATCAATATTTTTCTGAATATACCTGGCTGCGTCCATTATCCCTCTATTAATTTTTTGCGCTTTGATGATTCGATTTAAACTAAGTAAATAATCTAAACCATTATAAGCTTGGTTTATTGAAAACTCTATAACAGCAATAACTGGAATCTTTTTAGCTACCCATTTCCCAATATAAATGATGAATACTACTGCCAGATGCTACTTTTAAATTTAGCGAAGCTATGAAAAAGAAATTATAAAAACCTCAAGACTTCTGCCACAGGAAAATAGATAGCCTACGATTCTGTAATGTCAATTATATTTCTTTAATACTTACTTAATTAATTGAATGTTCATTAGTGAAGGGTAAATGTTAATAAATCAATGACTTATTTAATCCTAATAAAATTATTTTAAACTATCTTTCTCTCCAATACATTTTAAAAGTAGACAATATGAATGCTAAGGTATTTGGATATTGGAACATTAAGAAAGAAAAACTCAAACAGAAATATAAAAACCTGACTGATAAAGATTTATATTTCAGCGAAGGCAAGGAAAAAGAAATGATTGAAATGCTTGGTAATAAACTTGGAAAAACAAAACAGGAGTTGCTTAATATTATTGTAGCATTATGATTTAATATAATTAAACCCGTTTAAAAGATAAGATTTTGTCTGAAAATCAGAAAATATTATCTCCTACTAGAAGTACGCCTGAGGTGGTATTTGAATCAAAAGGGATTATTAAAATAACTGGACGGCTAATTCCCGATAATCCCACGGACTTCTTTAACCTGTTAGATAAAGCTATAGATGAATATTTTTGTAATGCTCCTGATGTTACCTGTCTGGAAATTTATCTTGAATATATTAACAGTGAAGGTACTATGTCCTTAATTGAGACAATTAACAAAATTATTCATATTCATCTCAGGGATAACAAGAAAAAACTCATAATTAACTGGTACTACAAAGATGATGATGAAGATCTTCTCGAAAAAGGTACATTTTTTTCATCGGTCTTAGATACGTACATAAGTCTTATTAAAATAATCTGATAATTTTAGTCCTCCATATCTGCTTACAGTGAAATTATCTAAATGAATTTATTATAACCTTATAGTAGTTCGTTTGCAGAATTCCTAAAACAATTAATATTTTTTGATTAAAGATCAGAAATATGATTAGTTAGTATAAACATAATGGGAATATTAAAGGTTGATGAAATATATTCTCCCCGCTCTAATATATCTTCATCATCTTCTTCATAATACCATTGAATAACGAGCTTTCCGGATTTTAGAAGAACTTGTGAAAATTTTCTGAGCATAGAAACTAAAAGTGTTGTACTAAAGCTATTTAGATATTCAAATGCGAGAATGACATAGGTGATCTCTACAGGATTGGTAATGTATTCATCAATCCAATTACCTAACTGATCTGTAGCTGCGGTCTTATTTCCAAACAATCCCCGTCCTCTGATTTTAATAATTCCATCAGGACTGAAAAGAAACTCCGGAGTATTGTCAGTAGGTAAAATATGGAGCTCTCCTGACATCATTTCCTAAAATATAATAGTGAATTCCCCCTTTATTAAATGCAATATAATAAAAACCTCCGAATATCATATTTCAAAAGTTTAATTCAGTTAAGTAAAACTATTAGTTGAATTTAAACCTGAGGAATTACTGTTACATTCCTTATAAATTTAAGATTATAAAGAAACATTAAAAAAAAAGGTATATTTGATATTATCAGTGAATTACAGAATTATGAATAAAATAACTAAGCATTTTCTGACAATTTCTGTTATTATAGTTACAGCTATTTTAACTTATTGTAAAAAAGAAAAAGTACTTGTGCTTACAACCACAACCGTATCTAATATTACTTCCACAACTGCAACAAGTGGTGGCAACATAATTGATGAAGGTAATTCATCTGTGATAAGTCGCGGGGTATGTTGGAGTACTAATACTTTACCGACAATTATCGATAATAAAACGACCGATGGTGAAGGGGCAGGTAGTTTTTCCAGCAATTTAACTGGTCTGAACGAGGGTACGAAATATTATGTTCGGGCATATGCTACAAATAATTTGGGAACAGGGTATGGTAGTGTGAAATCATTTACATCTCGACCAGCCGTAATTCCTGTATTGACTACTTCCACTGTTTCAAATATAACTGCAATCACAGCAACAAGTGGTGGAAGTATTACATATAATGGCGGAGTGAAAATAACAGCCTGTGGTGTTTGCTGGAGCACAGCCATTCATCCTACAATCGCAAATAGTAAAACCGAAGACAGCACAGGAATCGGAGTATTTATAAGTTCAATTAATGGATTGACTCCTGTCACTACTTATTATTTAAGAGCATATGCCACAAATAGTGTTGGTACTGCATATGGTAATGAAATAGGTTTTACTACTTCTTCAGCAAGTACAACATTGACAGATATAGATGGGAACGTTTATAGCACTATAACCATTGGCGAACAAGTATGGATGCAAGAGAACCTGAAAACAAGGAAATATCGTAATGGAGATTTAATAGGAACAACCACTCCTGATACATTGGATATATCAGGTGAAAGCATGCCCGAATATCAATGGGCATATAATGGAAATGAGACTAATGTTTTTCTTTATGGCAGATTATATACTTGGTATACAGTAACTGACAGTCGTGGAGTATGTCCCACAGGCTGGCACGTTCCTATTGATGCCGAATGGACAACATTAACAGATTACCTTACAAACAATGGTTATGGTTACGGGGGCAACGGAAGCGATATTGCAAAATCTATGGCAGCAACATCGGGATGGAATACCAATACAACAGCGGGCACAGTTGGAAACAACCAAGCCAGTAACAATAGCAGCGGTTTTTCAGCACTTCCGAGCGGTTCACGTAGCAATAATGGGGCATTTGTAAACGTTGGCAATGACGGTCTATGGTGGAGTTCTACGGAGACCTTAGCTACGAATTCCTTCTTTCGGTACATGTTGTACGTTAACAGTGTTGTATTGGGAAACTATTGTGATAAGACTTCTGGTTTGTCTGTTCGTTGTTTGCGAGATTAATTGACTTTCTACATATTTTGATTTGATTACAACACATATGGGTGTCGTATCATTTTAAAATATGAGTATTTATAATAAACTATTTAATGTAAGGTATTGCATATTTACTTGCCAGAATCATCAATTTGAAAAGAATTTTTAAATAAGTTATTCATAATTGTTTAATGGCATTTAAAAGCCATTTATAGTCAGGAGTCCATGCTATGTATATTCAGTTTTTAATTGACCCCCTGTTCAGAAATTATTGACCCCCCATTCAGGTTAATTGACCCCGCTAAAGTGCAAGTTTTTGTCTGACATTCCGGCAATATTGACCCCCCTGGGATAAAATATTGTCTGACATTCCGGCATATTGACCCCCTAAGAACGGACTGTTTTTTTGCTTTGTAAGAAAAACAGATGCAATGGCAAACAGGACGATAAATATGGAGGTTATAAAACAAATCGGGATTTTAAGCAAACTTGGGTATGCTAAAAAGGCAATAGCCAGGGAACTAAACTTATCTAAAAATACGGTCAAGAGTTATCTTGCAAAAAGCGATGAAACACCAGTACCAGAACAAAACTCTCGCAGGGAGACACTGTTTGACTTTTTTCCGTACGTTAAAAAGGAGCTGGGACGAAAGGGTGTAACCAGACAGATATTATGGGGTGAATACCGCTTGAAACACCCTGACGGGTATTGTTACGGACACTTTTGTGAGTACTTAAACACATGGCTTCAAAACAAGGATGCATCCCTTCATATTGAACAACTTCCAGGAGATAAACTATATATCGATTTTACAGGTTACAAACCATCAATTGTTGATCCTGATACCGGTGAAATAAGAGAAGTAGAGGCATTTGTATCAGTTCTTGGGTTTAGTGGTAAAACCTATGTCAGAGCTTGTGAGAGCCAGCGTAAAGAGGACTTTTTACCATGTATTGCACATTCTCTGAACTACATTGGTGGTGTTCCGAATGTTCTGGTTCCGGATAATCTTAAATCCGGAGTTGACAAAGCCAATCGTTACGAAGCGGATATTAACAGGGATCTTCTTGATCTTGGCAATCATTATGGTATGGCTATACTACCTACACGCAGCCATAAACCACGTGACAAGGCCTGGGTAGAGAGAATGGTTCAAATCATTTATACACGCATTTTTGCTCCGCTTCGTAATCGTGTGTTCACAAGCCTGGATGAACTTAATGAAGCCATCCTTGAGCTTCTGGAGGTTCATAACAGTCTTCCGCTTCAGGGCAAAGAAGAAAGCCGCAATGATCTGTTGGAGAACATTGAAAGAGCTCATCTGAAACCATTGCCCCAGGAACGTTGGGAACTGAAAGAATACCTTCAGGTTAAGGTTATGAAAAACTGCTATGTCCAATTGCACAAAGACCGGCATTACTATAGTGTTCCTTATCAATATATCGGTAACAAGGTTAAGATAGTTTATACTGCAACACATGTCAGTGTATATCTCGCGGGAGAGCGTATTGCTTACCATTTGCGAGATCGCAGACCACATAAGTACACAACGGTTAAAGAGCATCTTCCTTCAAGTCATCAGTTTGTAAGCGAATGGAATCCAAGCAAGTTTACCGAGTGGGCCGGTCACATTCATCCTGATGTAAAAGCTTATATAATACTAAAAGTTGTTCGGAAACAGATTTGCTTTTTTCAAAAATTAAAAAGGATGGGAGGATTAGTAATTGCGATAAATATCTCGTTACAAGTGATAATCTTGATTTAGGTATTTATGATATATTTTTATGTAAATTAAAAAGTGACTCTTTGATAAATCATTTGAATGATTTAATTATTAAAACCAGTACAAAAATTGTTCAATATAGCAGTCTAGGTGGATTCTATTTGATAAGAGCAGATAAGAATTCTAAAGGTGATGCTTTAGATATGTCAAATGAATTTTATGAAAGTGGATACTTTGAATATGCTGAACCTAATTTTATTGTTAATATTGAACTGTCAAAATAATAAACTGCGGATAATAACTAAGATTTATTGTAGTTTCAGCAAATTAGAAAGCCATATTGCATGAAATTATATCCCTTGGATAAATATTTGCTTAGGCAGATGTCCCTGGTATAAAATCAAATTAACTTGGTAATTGATGGAAAAAATAAAAGAAAAAAGAGAATTTTCTATTGATAATAAGATATTTACCAGAGAGGATGTATTAGAACTGATTAAGCTTTTTGGTATATTCTCCAATGAGATTCTAAAAAAATCAAAAGAAATTAAACTTAGAGACTTAATTCAGGAAGGATGGAAAGAAACAGATATTACTGAGAGAGATTTAGATACAAGTTACTCAAATTTAGAATTCACTTTTTACGGTAATTCTACATACAGTGGTACACTTGTAGATATTTCAGATGATATCTTTATTCCTGCTGATAAAAAAATTGTCGAGATTAATTTTTGTTTTAGCGAGCGCCAGTTAGATAGCAACTTCAGGATTAAAATCGGACACTCTGACTCAGATTCCTATGCAAGTTCCAGTTATGTGTCTGTAGAAGGACAAGATAGAATATGGGTAAATGAGACAATCAAACGTGTGGTAGACTTTATTTTGAATTGTAAAAATCAATCGGTTTTCGCTAAGAAATTCCAGATTTTAATAATAGTATCCACCATTTTGACCCTTAATTTTTTTCTTCTGAATCTTATAAAACTATTTATCAAAATTAACCACCTGTTTCCTAAGATTGTGAATAACTGGTTCACCAGATATTTGATACTTTTTGCAATAGTTTCAACTCTGATAACGGCAATGCCTGCAGTTTTTATTTCGGGATGGTTTAAAAAACTTTTCCCGAGAATAGAAATTCAAACGGGTAAAGACTTTCAACAGATAAAAAATGAAAAGCGTAAAAAGTGCTTGATAATAATTTCAATAATAATAATCCCGACTATCATCTCTTTCTTGCTTCGATTATTAATACATTAAAGAGGTCAATTGTTCCCGGAGACTTCATATACTATTTCCTTAAAGGCCATATACACCTTAAAAATATTCTGACTCCCAAGCATCTGTAAAGCAGCACAGTAAAACTATAAAACAGGGTCCTGTCAGGCAACCATTTTTACATAAATTAATTTTAACGATTTTGTCAGCGCATATAAGGCTCCATTACCAGACATAAAAGCTCAGGAAGATTTTATAACTCAGATCAGCGTTAACAAGGGTTTGTTAAATCAAATAAAAAGTTAATCATAATCTATGAGTAGATGATCAAAGACCGTATAGCAAATGTTTGTGAGGAGTGAAGACTGCAAAATAAGCTATCAGAATTGCATAGATAAATATTGAATATCTAAATAAACTTATTATTAAGCAATTTATGCACTTACTAAAAGCCCTGATAAAAAATTCTTAAAATTACATTTTGTTAAAAATCTTAACTTCGGGTATGCCTATTACTCCTCCCCGTTCCATAGCTGCTTTCAGGTTAGGGTTTGCCATAAATGTTGTAATTGCTTCCACACTGGCAGCTTCGCCAACCAAAGTTACTGAATTTGGATTATTAACAGATTGATATACTCCTGTTACGTGAAGACCGGCGTTTAAGCGATTATCTTCCTCTGCATCGTATACTTTTCTCCAGTCTGAATAATTTTTTACTTCAGAATTTAAAATTATTGTTTTCATTTTATTGAATTTTATTTTTCTTACTCGTATGGCTTTTCGGTTTCGCCCCGTTTTTTAATTGGTTTCTGGTCTCCGGAATTGTAACAATTCGAAATCGGATATGTTCGTAAGATATAAAAACCATTGGTCCTTACCAGATTATCCGGAGTACAGTTCCGCTGAGGCTAGTTGAATTAACACTTAAAACCTTAACAAATAACTATGCCGAGGCTTTTTTATTCAGGTTACCTGTAAATCCATCCAAATAGTTTAATTTTGGAATAACCACTTGTATGATCATAAAAACAGTCTATAGAACATAGTTTATTAAGCCGGTTAAGAGATAAGCCATTAATAAAAAAATCATTGGGTAAATGGTTAAAACATTTATAAGTCTGAAAAAATGAGAAAGCTAATATTAATCGCAGGGGTAATTGTAATTTTTAGTACTCTATCAGTTGCACAAACTAAAAAGGACACTATACAACAACTTCAAAATCAGATTGTGAATCTTGATAAGCTCAATTCCAGACTGTCAACACAGGTCCGTGCAGCTAATTCAAACATCAGAAAACTTGAAGGCAGACTCTTATCTACTGTAGATAGTGTGGATGTTTTGAAAAAAGAATTAGTTCTTACTAACAAGAACTTACAGACAATGGCAAATAAATTTGAATTGCAGATCCGGCAATTAAGCGATAAATCAAATTCTGACATTTTAGCTTTAAGTAAAAGAGTGAGCAATAATAGTCTGTTTTGGATCATTGGCATTGTATCTATAGTACTGTTTTCCACAATTCTTTTCGGTTGGTTAAGAAACAGGTTAACGTTGGTAAAAACAGAATTGTCGGAACAGATAAAAAATTCATCTCAAGCTATTCGGGAAGAGATTATAAAACTTGACAATCAGGTGTTCTGGTCACTTGATTTTCAAAAACAACTAAGCAAAACTGAACAAAATGAATCCTGGATTATTGATCATACACTTGCTTTAAAAGTTGCAGATGAAATTATTCGTATTCAGAAGAATTTACGTGGCATGGATCCGGAAACCAAAGGATTGAAACAGCTTGAATTTGCAGTTGAACGCATTCAGGATGATTTTACAGAAAATGGTTATGAGATTGTTAAACTACTCGATAAACCTTATGATCAGGGGATGAAGGTATCTGCAAAATTTAAACCAGATCCTACCCTGAAACGAGGAGAACAGATTATTACCCGAATTATTAAACCACAGGTAAACTATAACAACGTTATTATTCAGGAAGCTCAGGTTGAGGTGAGTGTTGGTGAATAGAAGCAGATGAAGCTATTATCCCCTTAAATTCTTTTACCTGTTAATCAATAACCAGAGGAAGACAGAACTTTGAAATATTCTGCAAGCCGGATGATGGCTTTAGAATCTACTTCAATTTGTTGCTGCGCTTCTTTCCAGTCTCTTTGTTCGATAGCCTCCCGGATACCAGGCATAGTTTTTACATCATAACCTGTATAGGACCCGGGCGCATACAAAGTATGTTTATACCATGCCCTGCGTGGCAATCCTGTTTCATTTAATAACTGTTGTTCAGCGTGTTGAAGCGACTGATTAAAAGCAAGACTTAAAGTGTTTGTTTTTATCCTGTTCTTAAAAACAATATTTAAGCTGTCAACACTATTCCCCAATTGTTGTACTGCGTTTTGCAAGGGCGAAAAATCAAGATATGGCACTTCCGGTTTCACAAGCGGAACTACATGCTTCTTTGTCGGGTCTTCACCAATAACATAACTCCCGGAATTAATAATCTGATTTTCCAATTCAGTATTTTCACGGCTTGTTTTTAAGAGAGCCATCAGGTCCTTTGAATAGGCATCTATAGTTTTGAACAAATGTGTGAAATCAAAAGGCAATCCATCAGCATCGGCCATTCGCAGTACAGCATGCCCTGCAGTTTCAGCAAGTGTCACTCCATATTGAAAACCAGGATCCTTAAATTTTTCATATAAACTGTAAGAATCATAAATAGAATGATATTCGCCTCCATTGTCTTCTCCTCCGAATCCGATGTTCAACGAGGGTATGCCGGCATGCTGGATAAATGACGAATAATCAGAACCGGAACCCAGGGCATTCAGTTTCAATTCTTTTTCATCCCTGATTCTTTTCCTTGCTTCCTCATTTTTCGTTGATATGACTTCATGAGCTCTTTCCCTTTCAAAAATACTTACATTGGTTTGAGGGTCAATGACCTGTTTTGCAATTTCATCCATGAAAGGTTCCAAAGACTGGGATCCTTCGACAAATAGGAAGCCACGGCCATTGCCATCTGAATTAATGTAAACCACTGCCTTTTCTTTTAGTTCCTTTTCATGTTCCTCAACCCATTCAGTGGATCCAAGCAATCCTGGCTCTTCTCCGTCCCAGGCACAATAAACAATAGTCCGGTCAGGTTTCCAACCTGTTGTCAGCAAGCTACCTATTGATTTGGCTTCTTCCAGCATTGCTGCCTGCCCACTGACCGGGTCACCTGCTCCATTAACCCATGCATCATGGTGATTTCCGCGAATCACCCACTCGTCGGGATATTTAGAGCCCTGAATTTTCGCTATAACATCATAACATGGAACAAGATCCCAACTAAAAGCAAGCTTTAGATGTACTTTTGTTTTCCCCGGACCGATATGATAAGCAAACGACAAACCGCCATGCCAGGCGGCAGGTGCCACTGGCCCATCGAGGGCTTCAAGCAAGGGTGCTGCATCATGGTAACTGATGGGTAACACCGGAATCTTTAAGAGATTTGGTGCCTGTAACCTGTCTAATCTTTTTGCCTCCTTTGTTGCACCAATTCCGGGTGTTAGAGGATCACCGGGATAAATTGACATATCTATTACCGAACCTCTTTGTACACCAAATTCGTTTCTGAAAGCGCCTTTTGGATATACATCTCCCTGGAAAAATCCATCATCCGCCGGATCGCTGTAAATGATGCAACCGATAGCTCCATGTTCCTGTGCTACTTTTGGTTTTATCCCTCTCCAGCTACGGCCATATTTTGCAATTACAATTTTACCCTTTACATCAATACCCATTCTATCTAATGTCTCATAATCTTCGGGAAGACCGTAATTTACAAATACCAGTTCAGATGTTACATCTCCGTCTGCACTGTAGGCATTATAGGTAGGTAACTGGCCAGCCTGTCCTGATGTGACATCTTCTTTCAGAGCAGGTTCTTTTAATACTGCTTTATAAGTTGTGGGTGAAGTCATCTCCAGTATCCTGGTTTCAGGAGTTGGAAACAACACATAAAAGGTTTCAATTTTTGCATTCCATCCCCACTTATTAAACAGGCTCAAAATGTATTCTGCATTTGACTTATCAGCAGGAGAACTGATATGGTGCGGTTCCGCAGAAAGCTTTTTAATTGTTTCACCTATATTGACTTTGCTTAAATTCTTGTCAAACGCAGCTTCAAGGCTCATCTCCCTGTCGATATTCTTTTCATAGAAGCCTGTCATTTTATTTGTCTGGGCAAATGAAGATTGTACAATAAAAATCGTTAAAACGGTGATCAGGGATTTGTTCATTTTGAGGATTTTAATTATTTATTACAACTAGGTATGATTGCATACTATTTCAACTTCTTTTCGAAACACAGACTGTTTCCCACCCCTTTATATTGTCCATAATTAGGAATCAATATATACCCGTTCTTTTTATAAAGCCCGATTGCTTCCGGCTGTCTTTTTCCAGTCTCAAGTATACACTTTCGAAATGATAATTCACTGGCCCATTTCTCGAGTTCAGAGAGAATTCCGGTAGCGATTCCCTTTCCCCTGTTTGCAAGTGATACGTACATACGTTTTATTTCCATTGTGTCAGGGTCATACTCTTTTAAGGCCCCGCAACCTAAAGGTATTTCATCATCATAAGCCAGTACTGCATACCTGATTTTATTAATAGAATTGAACTGTGAGTAGAATGAATGATCTTCCCCGTCTCTTATGGCAAGATCTGCATCAAGGAATTTCACCAGTGTTATGAAATCGGTATTTTCGGAGTTTGTTCTGATCAATTTTATCATCTACCAACAAAGTTTTTTACACCTTTTCTTCGAAAGGCATTACTATCCTGTTAATATTGCAAAGTGTAAAAGTAAAAAAATATCGGACTTCATCATGAGAATAAATTCACCTATATTTAATGACTTATTCCTCTAAAATAGAAAATCAATGGACGGGATATTTCATTTCTTAAAGCAACTGGTGAATCCTGAAAGTATAATTCTCTACGGGGGAATCTATCTTCTTCTATTTACTGTATTTGCTGAAACAGGCCTTTTCGTAGGCTTTTTTCTTCCAGGGGACTCTCTGCTGTTTACCGCAGGCTTATTTTGTTCAACCGGGCTTATAAAATTACATCCTTTCCTGTTGATAGTTCTGATTATAATTGCAGCAGTGGCAGGCAACATAGTCGGTTATTCATTTGGGAAGAAAGTTGGGAAATTGTTGTTCAATCGGAAATCAACTCTTCTTTTCCGCCAGGAACACCTTGTGGCTGCTCATGAGTTTTACCTTAAACATGGGAGAAAAACAATAATTTTAAGTCGATTCCTTCCGATTGTCAGAACATTTGCTCCCATCGTAGCAGGTATCGTTAAATTGGGATACTATAAATTCTTTATTTACAGTCTTGTTGGGGCATTCTTTTGGGTAAATACTTTAGTTTTAACCGGCTACTTCCTGGGGAAATATGTACCGGGGACAAAGAATTACCTTGGATATATTGTGATATTCCTTATTGTGATCACTTCTATTCCTTTTTTATATAATTCAATCAAAAAGAAATTTAGAAAGTGATTTTTAAACCGGCCTGTAATATTCCAACACATTCATTGCAAATCTGGCTGAAGCGGTTCCGGGTCCTCCACTCATCTCAATCCCTACTTCAATTGCTTCAATAATCTCTTCAACTGAAGTTTTATCGTCAAGCGCCTGTTTTATGTGCCATTCTATGCACGATTCACAGTTTATTACAACCGAAATGCCAATTGCTATTAATTCTTTTTGCTTTTTACTCAATTCCCCGTCTTTGTAAGTGTTTTGCTCCATCGCAGTGAAGGATTGATAAACTTTCGACCTCTTCAGATAATAAGAATTGGCTTGCTTTCTGGTCGTGACAATTTGTTCGATCTTGCTTTTATCAAGGTTTTTCATATAAACTATATTACATGGGTTATGAATTTGCAAGGAAACATTACTTTAAAATATGCCTTTCCAGGTGCCACTTATTCACGGATGCAAAACAATTAAGACCTTGCTCTCCACCTGTACGGGATATGTCAGCTTCCCTGATTATTTATAACTATATAATTTGACTTTTTGAATATTGTATCCATCACCCAGTCTGAGGTTATCCCCCTGGGCAGTATCATCACCAGCTAATCTGCGTCCCGGTATCCATTTTCCTTCAATAAATGTACCTTCTTCAACAGTTGCAAGGCCGGCCTTAAATTCACTGTTTTTTTGTGAAAATGTAATTGACATGCCAGTTCCCCCAATGTAAAATTCACCGGGAGCGGTCATTATAAATATAGCTGCACCCAATTCTGAGCTATGGCTGTTTAGATTATTGGGATCGAACCGAAGGTCAGTATGAAAAATATAATCACCGAATTCAATGATTTGTGAAGAATTATCCTTAGTTAATAAAACTGCACCCATTGTATTTAGTCCCTGATTTTTACCAATTAGCGGCATAAGCTGGGAAAGCATTTTATAGCTCTGTTTCAGTTTATCATCTTTAATAATGCTTCTTTCAATATAAAATGGAGAAAAACCTAAAGCATTATGTTGTCCGACTGCATAAATGACATTGGCGGCTCCCTGAGCGCCGCTGCTTGTTTCAGGTATAAATAACGGGTTGCCGGAGCGCGTAAATTGTTCAGCCATAAACCCAAAATCAGGACGATAGAGGTCAGGAGCAAGTATGTCAATTGATGGTCCACCGGCATGCCAGATATCAAATACCTGTGGCAACGGGCCTCCACTTGGGTAGGTACCGGGCCATGAATGTTCCCTTTGTTTCAGCCAGGCATTTACATACATCGGAATCGGGTATTCAGCTTTCCCTGCTTCGACAACATAATTAATATAGTTGGAATAGTACCACGCCATAAATACTTCATCGGAATAAAAAGGGAAAGTCACCATAGCTTTATCCTGTTCCTTCTGAGTCATTGGAGGAACCAGATTCCGAACCGGTAATACAAGTCCTTTAGGTTTACCCTGACCAAATACTTCTTCCCACGTTCCAGACATTTTGGATCCGTTAGCTTTCCATGCTTCCTTTAATTCAGGTACTAGTTTGTCTTTATTTTTATCAATGTAACTCATTAATTTCTGTGGCACAGGTCCGTTGTAAACTTCATTTGACAAAACCGAACGGTCGCGGGAGTCGAGTAATACCCCGACTTCATTTTCAACCTGCATCATAATGACTGTTCGCTGGATGCTGTCAACTTCTCTAATATATTTCATCAGGGCAGCAAAGGCACGGGCATCAGCATTTCTGTTTTCATCATTTAATGGTGTTAACATTTCAATTGTCTCACTATCGTTTATTCTGATACGGGGGAATCTTCTGTAGTCACTTTTTACCCAGTCAGGAATATAACTGGATTTCCCGTTTTTCCAGCTTGCGAACCATATAAAAATCAATTTAAGATTATTTTTTCTGGCATCATTTATTATATTGCCGACAATATCAAAATTGTACTTCCCTTCAGTTGGTTCGACCATGGCCCAGGAGATTCCGGCTATTACTGAATTAAGGTTACCTCCGGTCAATACCGGCCAGATTGGTTTCATATATTCAGCGTTTGTGGCACTATTATTGCCCAGTTCTCCACTCAGGGCTATAAAAGGTTTCCCATCAACAATAAACTGTTTAGCCGTACCTTGTTCTTTAAGAAAAGGTATAGGCTTTTGCCTGGAACAATTTATACTTGTTATAGGAAGCAATAAGATTATTAGAATTAGTGAGCGATACACCATTTTAATGTTCTTCATAATTAGCTTATTAAAATATTTGTGTAGTAATATACAAAATATTTTAGAAAACTTTATTAAGAAACATGGTAGCAACCGGATTCCGCCTGGCAGTACTGATCCAAAATCGATTTTACATTGCAGGCAACTTCATCAGTTTGCAAGAGTCAATCTGAATGCTGCCATTTCTTCGCTGTTGCGAAGTACCAGCACATCTCCCACCAATACCGGATGATTCCATGTTTTGCCTTTTATCGCGGGGAACCTCGCGAGTTCTTTGAATTGTTCGGGGGTTGCCATAACCAATGCCAGTTCACCTTTTTCCGACAATACCAATAACACATTCTGATCGGCCAGCAGAAGAATTTCTCCTGCATAGCGTCCTCCTTTCCACTTACGATTGCCTTTCCCGGCATCAATGCATACCAGACTTTGACCATCAAAGCCGTAAATGTTACCATTGTGAATGACGAAATCATTAAAATAAGGCCTCAACTTATCTGATGACCAGCGTTGTTTAGCAGTCCACAACCCGTTTTCCTTCCTGATAGAGAACCGCTCCATCCCTTTTCCGCCAGTCTCGTTTACTGCGCTGATCACAATATCATTTCCAGTAATCAGAGCTGGTTGGACAATAGGTGCACCGGTCATCGGGAGTTCCCAAAGCAGCTTTCCATCGGAAGGTGAATAGCTGGTTGCACTTGTCTTGTTCATAAAAAAGACCTGCCTGATACCATCGATTGTTAAAAAATGTGGTGAGCTGTAACTTTCACCACCATCTGGTCCTGACCAGCGCTGCCTGCCATTTTCAATATCGTAAGCAATTATTTCGCCTGCTATGGCAACACACACGGTACTGTCAACTACCAAAGGCGAACTTGTGTAACCCCAACCTGGTATTTTTACTTTAGTGTCTTTCGCAGCATTACGCGACCATACAACATTCCCATTACTTGCATCAAGTACATTGAGGATTCCAGTCGCACCTAAAGTGTACACCCGACCATTGCTGAGTGTTGGCGTAGAACGAGGACCTGCTCCGGCATGAGAGTCCCAGAAACGGGCCGTATCGCTGTGTCTCCATACCGGTTCGCCGGTATTCAAATTGTAACAGGTAACCATCTCAAAATCACCGCGTTGTTCCTGAGTATAGAGCAAAGTGCCATGAATTGCAAAGGATGAACAACCTGGTCCGACTGGTCGTCGCCACATTTCAACCGGAGGTGTTTTAGTCCAGTCGGTGCTGATATGCACACCATGAATGATACCATCGCGATTGACCCCCCGGAAACCTGGCCATTCAGCTTCTTTTGCCATTGACGCTGAATCCACATGTATTGCTGTAAGCTTATTGTTGGTCTGTGCAATCAGACGAGCTTCAGATGTTTTCGCCCACCTCCATGCAAAATAATGATGAGCTTCTCCATCCATCCCATCTGAACGCAGAAACACCCAGAATCCGGATGAAAATATTATGGTAGCAACCATAGTTGCATATCTTGCTTTGACAGAGAGATGAAGGCTTGCCATAGCCCATACAACAAATGCAAGACTCATCACTGGAATTGAATATAGCAGAAACATCATTCCCATCATAGATGTTCCTATAGATTTATCGATGAATTTCGAAGTAACAGAAAGTGCAACTATTATTAGAAGCGGAGCTATCCAACGTTCGAATCGGGGTGCCCTGCTAAAGAAGATCCACCAGATAATTATTAATAATCCGCAAATAACCCCGCCAAACAAACCGATTGCAATAGCTGATGGTACTAGAGCAGGGATGACAAATCTGAGAAGCCACTGTAGTACAACGATGACGACACCTGGCCATAGCCTCAGTGGTTTTTGCTGATGTGAACCAATAGTATTTTTATTATTATTCATTTTTTTATTCTATTAAGGTTTATGAATGAGGATTTTATGTTTGAAATGTTACATTTGAATATTGAATTTTCCTTTTTATAATGAAGCAAATTATTAGCTGTTGGCTTTTATTACTTTTTTTTTAATCAAATATAATAAATTATATCAGGTGGTTTTCATACATGCATTTCAACTAAACCGGCCTGCTCCTTCAATCGTTCAGGGCTCGCACCAAACACGAGAAGCAACAGGTTAAACGATATTTCTCCGAATGTGGCAGCTTTTACTTGGCAATCGTATAACGACTCGGATCCAGAATAATCAAATGATATTTTACCGATAGATCTGGTTTTATAATTAATAATTCCCCGTTTGAATCGGGTTTGATAATAAATGGATCCTCATTATATCCGGAAGTTCCGGGATATTCTTCGACTACAACAAAATCAGAGTTGTGTCTGTTTGAAAAAAAATCATTAAAGGAGCTATCCGGGTACAAATTAAACCTGTTAATATTATCTCTGATCGGGAATTCAGGTTTTTCAGGAATTTTTATATCTGGTTTACTTAATCGGGGAGTGTCCAGCATTCTTAATTGGAAAAATTCTTTTTTGATATCACTGTCAATAAAATTAAATTTAGCTTTTTGCCCCATCAGTGATCCGGAGATTAGGAAAAGTGAAAACATTAGCAGAGTCATTGTTTTCATAACAACATGTTTTAAGATTCTCAAAGAGTCATGATTAAAAAGATAAAAAAGAAATCTCAATACTAAGTGAAAACTATTATTATACCACAAAAATTATACCAGCATAATATGCCAGAGTTAAAGAAATCTGATTAATATCTTGTGCCATGTAATAAAATCTTTAAAAACAATTCGTTAAGATCCCATGTTTTTAAATTTCTTTTTATTAGTCCTGATAGATTGATATGGTACTGCCAACCTTTACAAATTTAAATTTAAACCAATTAAAAAGTCAAGGTAAGCTCTGTTTGGCAATACATCTGTCAGGCCATACCCCAGACCAGATTCAAAAAAGACATGAAAGTTCTCACCGATTTTTATATTTGAACCATATCCGATATCAAAAAGTAGTAAATAATCAATGTAATTAGAAGGAACTCCCTCACTCCAAATACCAAAATAATTTACTTTGAATTGGCATACTCTAAGAGATGACTTCAGATAGGGATCAAATCTGTTAACAGTCTTTTTTAGATGATAATTAACTTGAATTGGGAATTCAAGCAGTGTGGCAATATCATAATTATCAGAACCTGATTGAACAATCTTTTTTCTTCTATACGTCACTCCTATTGAGATGGAAGTTCTTTCGGTATCGACTTTATATACCAGTCTGCCATTAACGCCTAACCAATAGTCCCTGAACGGGCGGGAGATTGCAGTCGGATTAAAAGAAAATGCATAATGAGGAGAATATGACAACTCTATTGAAAGCGGACAATGATATCTTTTAGTTTTCAATGTGTCGGTATTTTCCTGACCGGAAATAGTTATTAAAGATTTAGTCACGAAAAAAATTAAAAGTAGAGTAGCCTTTTTCATAGTTTTGTCAATTAAAAATTTATCAAGGTGGTGATCCAGATACTAATATACGGGAATTGTTGCATCGTTAAAATTAATATCGAGCCTGATTGGTGAGTTGCCAGGAGTCTGCACGGAAATCAACTGGGGAGTCCTGTCTTGTTACATTATAGGCGTGATTTGTCCCGTCATTGAAATTTGTCAAAGCACTCAGCTTAGGGAAATATTCAGGATTCGTTTTTGTTAAATATCTCAGGCCTATTCGGCAATTTACATCCATAAAGATAGAATTACACCCATGACCAGAAGAGAAATCAACCAAAATGTATTGTCAAGCAGCCAAAGGCCCCACGGTTTCTTTTCATAGAGCTTTGTGCTTAATGTCACGGGAGCTATATATCCTACCCAACCAAAAAATCCACCCATTAATCCACCACCAATGCCACTCATTCTGAAGTATGCGTTACCAAATACAATCGAGTGGTACAGGACAAAGCTGAGAACAAACGAACCGATTAAAACCAGTAAAATGTTTACTGGTGCCGGCTTCATGTCAGTTATACCAGTAAGTTTCTGCCATACTTTACCAAAGATTACGGCATACCAAATAGTGGCGATAAGATAATTTGCAATCGCTGCAACAATAATAGCAAGGTAATTTACATGAATGTCCATGATTTCAGTTTTTAAGGTTTATAATTTTTATAAGATGAAGGTAAGAATAAAATCATTAATTATTTTTGTTCTTCCATCCAGCCATATGAGCCAGTTATTATTTCCAAAACAAAATTTGTCAAATAATCCGGTTCCTGTAAAAGAGCAGGTATAGTAACTTTGGATACATATTTCTTTTATTGATAAACTAAGCTGGTTCATAACTATCTAATATGCAAGGAGTCCTCCTGCATTTTAATTTGTTGGAACGAGCTGCTCTCCCAACAATAATTGTCTTCTAAGTCGGGTCTGAGTCTGACCTTCTGCCAACAATTTGTTAATAACATTTAAAGTTTATTATCAGGTTCCACAGTAATAACTACTTTCCCTTTATGGGTTCCCTCACCAAAATATCTAAATGCTTGCGGAACCTCATCTAGAGTGTAGGTTCCATCTATTACTGGTTTGACTTTACCAGTTTTATAAAGCTCGTTCATATAATCTAAATCCTTGTTTGACTTCAAAGCAACAAAACATATTTTCTTTTTACTGATCACCGAAATCCATGGCCCCAGCAATAAAGCCTGAAGAAGCCGGACCATAGAACCCCCAACAGTGACATAAATTCCATTGCGCTTTAATACACGGGTATAATCAAATATCGAACGATTCGTCTTAACATCAAGAATCAAATCATAACTTATCCCATTTTTAGTGAAATCTTCCTGTTTATAATTAATGACATGATCAAAGCCAATTGAGCGCATCATGTCCAATTTCTCTGAGCTGTCAACACCAGTCACTTCAACTCCATATAATCTGGCAATCTGCACGGCAAAGGTACCTACACCTCCACCCGCGCCATTAATCAAAAGTTTTTGTCCAGATTCAATTTTCCCTTTATCACGAAGACCCTGTATTGCCAGCATTGCCGCCTGAGGAATTGCCGCTGCTTCCTCGAAGCTCATACTGACCGGTATTAGCGCCAATGCATTTTCTCTTGCGCAGACATATTCAGCGAAGCCCCCCCATCTGCCGCTCAGATCGCCATAAACTTCATCCCCAAGATGAAACTTCTTTACGTTTTTACCAAGTGATTCAATTCGTCCTGCTATGTCGGAGCCGAGTATTTTTATCTTCGGTTTAAGGAGACCGTTTATGAGACGATTTATAAGGTCACTACCGTGAAGGAGACCCAGGTCCCAATCATTTATTGATACCGCATAAACTTTTATCAAGACTTCGTCTTCCTTTGGAACAGGTTTGTCAATCTCTTTTGATTCAAGAACATCAGGAGTTCCGTATTTTGTAAAGAAAATCGCTTTCATAGATTTCTCGTTTATTTATGCAAAACTAAAAGTTCCACAAACATTTCAATTGCGTCCGGTTTTCTTTATAAATCCAGCCTCAAATTTTTACGCTGTGTAATTATTTTAAATCGGTTTGTTGCGGGATATTAGGGCCATTCTTCTTTGATATCCAAAATTTCAGTTTGCTTTTTATTTTATCATAAAAACTCCTTCCTAATATAAATAAGCTAAGATAAAATGAAATCTCTCCTACTACTATTAACCCTGTTGTGATTCCTGCAATCTGGATTTTCGAAAAACCAAGCCATGGGATAATTAGTATCATCAAAAACGAAAGACATGAAATCAGTAATATTATATATCCGACTATTTTAATCATGTATCATCTTTAAAGTACTAGAGGATAACAAAGAATCAAATCATAGGTTTAGTACTTCTTAAAACTGTAAAGATAATTAGCCTCTTTTAAGTCCCGTTAAATAGAGACGATCCAGGCTTGTGCATTGTAATCAAAGTTGCAGATGATTCTCATGAGCCGGTTTTGTAAATTATAAGAACAAGACCGTGAATTATTATATGAAAGGTGCGCATGGGTATGCATCGATTGGGAATAAGGGAGAAAGTTATTCATACCTCAAAGCTTTCACAGGATTAAGACGAGATGCTTTATAGGAATGAAAATATACTGTAACAAGAACTACAATTGCTGCAACTGAAAATGCTATTACAAATACCCACCAGTTAATATTTTGTTTATATACAAAGTTTTTAAGCCACTTAGTCATAAAATAAACAGTAATCGGAACTGAAAGCACTGAAGCTGATATTGCCAGAATAAAGTTTTCAATCAAAAAGGAATATACAATAGATTTTTCTGAACCCCCAAATACTTTTTTTATACCAATTTCTTTAGTTCTGGTTTTGGCTACGAATAGTGTCAGGCCAAATAATCCAAATGCCGCAATCACAAGAGTAAAAAGTGAAAAAATGGATACAATTGTAGTTAAGTTTTTCTCAGAAGAATAGAGATCTTTAATAAGATCTTCTATTGTCGAATAATGGAATGGCCTGTCGGGGGCAGCTTTTTTCCATTCTGATTCAAGGACCGGAAGTATACTTTTCATAGTTCCTTGCTTATAATGTATAGCAACTTGATCTATGTATTTATCTGTCAGGTTTATCTCAAGAGGAGGAATATCTGAATGAATAGAATGAAGATTAAAGTCTTTTACGACGCCTATAATGGAATGTTCTGCGATCGTTTTTCCAAGAGGATCGGTTATTCCCAGCCTTTTGACAGCTGTCTCATTCAGAATACAAGATTTTGTTAGATCGCTGCCAAACTCTTCCGAAAAATCCCGTCCCTGCAGAAGAATAATACCCATTGTTTTCAGGAAATTAAAGTCAACATCAAGCCCTTCCACCTGCACTTTCACTTCCTTATTCTGGAAGCTTGGATACATGAAAGACATTGATCCCTGCATAGGAAGTCCTTCCATTACTCCAGCAGCCATAATAATATTTGGATTGGATTTTATACTATTGATATAGGCCGAGTATCCTCTGAAATCTCGCCCGAGATCAATTAAAAGAATATCGCTGGTATAATAGCCCGGATCTTTTTTAAGTGCATACTCATATTGAGAGTGGATAACCAGGGTACTGGCCACAAAAGAGCAGAAAATGACTAACTGAACAATAATGAGGGATGATCGGAAAAATAGTTTTCTTTTTCCGGAACGAGTAGTGTTTTTCAGGATGTCCAATACTTTTAGCCTGGAAAGATAGGCCGATGTATAGATACCTGATGCAACTCCGATAAGTATTGTCAGAAGAAGATAAACAGGAATATATATAGAAATATTTGAGCTTATGATTTTCAGATCTGTCTGGAAAAGCTTACCGGCATAAGGCAAGGACAGCCACATAATAAGAATTGCCACAGGCAAGACAAGAAGTGCCAGAAGTATTGATTCGCTAAACAATTGGTTTTTTATGCTATTGTTTCCGGCACCATAAGTTTTTCGCACTCCTATTTCTTTTGCCCTGGCTGATGAAACGGCAGATGACAAAATAATATAGTTTATAGCTGCAACAATTACGATCAGAAGTGCTATGGCAGAAAATAGTCTGATATTATTAATGTTGCCCTCCATACCGGAATTCATTACATCCTCAGAATGCAGATAAACATCAGATAAGTTTTGAAGCGAGTATTGAAATGTTGGCTTTTCGCTTATGTTTTTTGTTTCAAATGCTCTGAATTGATTCCCGAGTGATTTGATGTCACAATCTTTTGAAAGCAGAACCCATGTAATCCAGAAGTTCATGTTGAAATCTTTATCGGCATTGGTCATTTTAAAAGTTTTATTAATATCATTAAGTGTCCACTTGCTGTTCAAAAAACACTGTGCTCTAAATGTGGAGTTCTCAGGGATATTTTCAAAAACGCCTTTTACAACAAAAACATGTTCCTGATTGTCCAATAAACCCATAAGCTCTTTTCCATTAGGATTCTGTCCGGGAAAAATTTTTTCACTCAAATCCCGTGAAAGGATAATTGAGTTTTGATCATCCAAAAGATTTTGATGTGACGTACCCATAAGCAATCGAAGAGTGAAAATGTCAAAAATATCTGAATTTGTTGCGATGGCATTCGGAACACTTATATATTCGTCTTTAATCTTTAAACGGAATCCTCTCAGCGGTCTTTCCATGGCGGCCTTTTCTATCTGAGGGAATTCCTCTTTTAATGCCGACGCCAGGACGTAAGGAGTACCTGACATTGTTTTCTTAAAATCGACATAGTAATTAAGTACTCTGAAAACCTGTTTTCTGTTTTTATGGCAATGGTTGTAACTTAACTCATTAATTACAAAAAGTAAAATAATGAACGAAGCAGCTAAAGCTATTGAAAGGCCTAAGGCATTGATAGCTGCAAATATTTTATTTTGCTTCAAAAAACGAAAAGCCGATTTAAGATAGTTTTTAATCATTCGATTCAGGTTAATTTAACAGGAAAATATTAAGGTAGATAATTTTTTGCAGAACCCTTATAACCTGATTAAAAATTTGAGCAATATTGAAATTGTCCTGATGGCTTGGTCCTGATAGGAAGACTGGTTAACGTCCTGATTATAAGGCGTGATTTTTTAATTTCTATTTTATATTTATTTTTCTCCTTTTAATATTTAAGATAAACTTCATTTACAATATCTCTTTTGCATATTATTGTGTCTAATACTTCCTTAGTCTTCCCGTTTCTGAATAACACCCATCGTACTGTTGTCCTTTTATCTGCAAAAGCTATGGTTTTAATTGTTGACCTGACATTTCCACCAATCCATTTTAATTCTAAGGTTGATGGCAACCTATAGTTATTGATTTTATAAGGATACAGAGTTCTGCCATCAACGTCATTCGATTTCCAAGACATATAAAGAGTATCGCAAAGAGGTGTTTTGCTTTTTCTAAATATTTGAATTGTAAAATCTGCTAATTTACTTAAAGAGAAGGATAGATACTTTGCATTTCTTTTAAGGGGGATAAGAGCTATTTCTTTGGTCATAAACGCATAGTCTGAATCGCCCACAAAGCAAAAATTGTAATGATAGGCATCTTTGACTTTCCTCAACGAATATGTGAAACACCCTGAACTGTCAGTAGAAAATTGACCGGCATCGATTGGTACTAAACTATTATTGTTTTCGACTAATCCCTGAACAATTATGTCTCGCCAGGGAATTGCCGTATTCGTGAATTCATCTGTAACTTTTCCTTTTATTTCAAGGATCCCTTCAGTATTAACACATCTCATTAAAAGTATTCCCATAGCGAACGCTATGTAAATAATAATTTTCATAAGAATTATTTAAGCACTTTAACTACAACCGTTTCAGCAATCCTGTCATGAACTGATTGTCGGTTTTCGTACCAGATTGCTTGAAAGAAACCAAATCCACCCTCAAGGGCCGATGCTCCATATCCCAGAAAACGTTCGATTGATTGCCATAGAGTCAGATTATCATTCTTAAGAGAAATAACACGAATTTTCAACAGGTGTTTACCTATGGTTTTGCCTCTCCATATATATGTCAGGGCACCAAAGTATAAGATCGAAGTAATAATTCCATTCAAATTATGAAATGGTTCAAAATGTATAACTAGCTCTTTTGTAATACCAGAATGGTAATTTGAGAAGGCAGCAGGAAGTCCAATAAGAACTACAATTACTGAGATTATTGCAATATCTATAACAAATGCAATTGTCCGTGATCTGAAACCGGCTAAAGGAATTCCATCTAAAGAACGCAGACGCTCTAAATGAGGAATATGTATTTTTTCATTTTTAGGTGTTTTTTTCATACAATATCATAAATCTTTGGTTAGACGAATTAAACCGGTTGATAGTAAAAATAGTTTTAATTAATAAACTATTAATCTGTACATTAGAATATTTTGAAATCTGATAATGCCTTAAATCTACCATGAAAGTTAAGAAAAAAAATAAAACTACTCATTAAGTGATTAAGCTTATCGGTCCGTCGGTTTAGTTTGTTGCCATTCCGCCACCAATTGACGGATAGCGGATCAGCACCATCGAGTTATTGGCAGTATCCTATTTGTCAAGATGAAGATAAACTCGCCAATAAGTTTTTGCTTTTTTGTTGAAATGATTTTCAACTTCTCCCCAATGGATACGCATAAAATTATATGGTTTTAACCAGTCTTTATTTTGAATTTCATCGTCTGTTGGTGACGTACCCGAAGGTAGTTTATATTGGGTGGAATAGTATTTATAAGCATGGAGAAAGGCATTATTTTTAAAGATTTCATAATATCCGATAGTTTTATTCCAGTGCTTAAAATAATATTTTTTCTGATATGAAGTCAGGATCACAACTGAGCTGGAAACTGTCAATAAATAAGTTGGAATTACTATAAGGACCCACCAGCCAAGAAAGAAAAATCCTGTTAAAAATGCTACTAACATTATAAAAAGATTGAATTTTTGGAAAACCAATAACGGCATATTCAACAATTTAAAAATAATAGTGCCCACACGAAGATTTATGATAATTTGACCACAAAAATACAGACTCGCAGGGACTATGAACTTTATTTGTAAATCAACATGCGTTAAAATCATGATCAAAAATGATACTGTAAACAAGAAATTTGGAAATTGTATAAGGCTATCTGTAAGAGATAAAAAGTCAACAGGATTGATTTTCTTTGAAAGACGGTGAAAAAGTAGCCACTCTGTTTTTCCGTTAATGTCAATTATTTGTCCTTTCGTTGTAATCATAGCTTGAGATTATTCAATCGACAAATATAAAGTTTGTTTCCATAACCGTAAGAGGCTGGTTAAGCTGATTGAAGAATTTGTATCTATATCTTATCACATCACGTGAGATCAGTCTCCAGAAAAAAACAAATTCAAAAATCAAAGACATGCTAAAATTCAAAGTCTAAATTCAGACCCTCAGCGAGCCACGGAATCCCCTGACGCCATAGTAGGAAGACGCACCGTTATGGTAAACGAAGACATTGTCGTAGCGACGATCGGCAAAGATGGCACCACCGAGTTTTCTAATTTCAGAAGATGTTTTCAACCAGCTCGAAGTTTTCGTGTCAAAATTCCCAAGTTTCTGCAACTCTCGATATTGTTCTTCTGTTAAAATCTCGATACCCATGGCTGCTGCCATATCAATAGAGGTATCTTTTGGTTTAAATTCTTTCCTTGACTCCAGCGCTTCACGGTCATAACAAACATTCCTGCGGCCTTTAGGACTTTCCACTGAACAATCATAAAAAATATATTCGCCCGTCTGTTTATCAAAACCAACAACATCCGGTTCACCACCGGTTCTCTCCATTTCATTGAGTGACCAAAGCTTTTCAGTATTAGTCTCAAGCTTCGCCAGTATTTTAGACCATTCAAAACCTTTATGGTGATTTATATTTTTCTCAAAACGGGCTTTCAATGTTTTGAGTATTTCTTCATATTGTTCTTGTAACAACTGCTTTTTTGTTTCAATGCTTGACATAGTGTTAATGTTTAGAAACCAACTATTGGAACTAATATTTCTGATCCAAAATTTTCTTTTCCGGAATTTTCTAAATAAACAATTAAAAACAGGATTTGTTACGGGGCACTGAATACCTTCTTATTAATACCCATGTACCTTCTATCGCTTTATTTTTTAACCATTGCTTCCTTGAGCCCGTTGAGAGCAACTGCATTTATTTTGCGTTCACCGGTCAACGGATCGTTTGTTATTGAAACATCCACTCACAAGTCACGATTTATAACCGGCCAGGGTAGATTATATATCAAATAGTATTGTGCTCTCTTGTTCTTGTCATAAAGCAGCACTTTGATCTTAGTGAGCCTCTTTTCCCAACAGTCAGTATTATTAACATCTTCCATCACGGCGAAAATCTTATCAGCTGAGACCTTTATGTCGGTAACCCCTTTATAGGATTTCAGTGACTTTCCGGCCTCCACAGGTGTATATATTTTAATTCCATGCTTTTCTTTGATAAAATCTCAGGATTGTGCTTTCATCGAACACGAAAACATAAGGGTTAAGAAAAGCATTAAAATGAAGTGAAACTGAGTTTTTATTCCAGAATCTCTTGTTAATACCATATTTACTCTATTAAAGATGTCTTAATTATGGTAAGGATATTATTTGGATTGGCTATGGTTCGGAGATTTTCAAAAGTTATCTGGTATCTTTTATTATCCGATCGCTGACTTGTAAATAATCCATTTCACCGACATTATAGACAAAACCCGGTTCAATATTCCATTTCTTCAGGATCCTTTCCACAAATATATCTCTTACAACTAAAATTATGTGATTGTTTGATGCCTCAGTCAAATCACGAATACCGGCTGCCCATCCTTTATTCTCCAGCTCCAGAGATCCGGCTTCATCAATAATTACAAATTCATTGTCAACATTTGCAGAAGATTTTAATATCCTGGTACCAGTTTGAAGACCCCGGGGAAAGATACTGAACTTCCCAATTTTCGCCAAACTATCATCATTAGATAGCCTTAGAAATATCTCTCTGCTGTTTGTTGAAATATCTACAATGTCGTAGCCAATTATCTTATTATCTTCTATGACTTTAGGCGAATAGAAACCACCAACCGATATTTTATTTTGTTTAAAAACATCAATGATATTTTGGACCATTGTAGTTTTCCCCTGACCGGTCGATCCTGTTATGATAAAGACTTTCTGTTTAAAAATTATTTTTCTTTTTACCTCAGCCAGTCTGTAATCTACCTGGGAGATTATCTGATAAAACACAGACACTGGATTTTTAACGATAGTTTTAAACTCAGGAATATTTGAGATCATTGAGGGTAAACTTTCAAATGAAAGCTCCAAAGCCAGTGGTAACTGTTTGAATGATGTTTTAAGAAAGAAACTCCTTATTTTTGGATTGTAAAGTTCTGTTCCCAACACAGAAAAACCAACAATAATAATTACTGCCCTGAAATTCATTTGAATTCCGGATAATAACCCTTGCATTAAACTATTTCCGCCAGTCATGACTTTCGTAAAAACAAAAGCAGTAAGCATCGTGATCAGGACAAAGATTATCCAGAACTTAGGCTTGGAAAGTTGACGCAATGCCCTTTTATAACGAAATGCCCAGAGCCCGACAATGGCTATTATTGCAGAACTCCAATAAACCCATGGTGCATAATTCAATAACACCAGCGATCCAATTATCAGAAATATATCTGTAAAAAGCCAGATCAAGGAATAGCTGAATTCAGGTTTTACTTCACTTTTACTCTGAACAAAACTTTTGGGAAAGCTCATTTTTCTTTCCACGGAAGGTTGTTTTAGTATTTTTCGGCCAATCCTGATACCAATAAGAGCTGATATTAATCCAAAGACACAATACAGTATCAACAAAACTAAAGGGGGCAACCATACAATGTCAAAGTGAATATTAAGCTGCTTTTGAGCAAATTTCACCAGATTTGTATAGAGATCTACAATGTTAAAACCATAGAATATTATATAGTTCGCAATTTTTTGAAACAGGTTCCACGACATGGCAAGCATTGATCCCAATAAATATCCCGGAATAATTTTACCAAGCAGCCTGACAGAAGTTTCAAGTAAAACAGATTCGATGAAAATTGCGATCATAGGACCGAATATCACCGCGCTGGGCGACATCGTTTTCATAATTGCGCAAATAATTCCAGCGCGCCAGAACAATCCTTTTTCAGTCCAGATATAACTGACAGAAATTAATATAATGAGACCTATAGCAGTTAAGATATTTCCGCTGAATGGTATTTTGAGGTTATGCAAAAAACTGCCAAGAACAATTTCAGAGGCAGCCCACAATGTACCGATTATTGAGGCTTTTATCCACTTATTGTTCAGCTCATTTTTTTTCATTCAGTATACTGATTTTTTGAGCACAATATCTGAAAAGATGAAAACCTGCGCCAGCTTCACCAACTATGGAGAACAGAAGATCAGAATCAGTTATCCTTGTAGCACCAATTATATTCACTTTGTTTTCAAATAAGACATCCGGGATAATACTGCTTGAAGGTCCGGTAACAATAACCTGAGTCTGAGGGGAAATTGAATTAAGTAATCCGTCAATTGTGTTGTTGACCAGTGCTAAACCCGTAATGATCACAATGTCTGATTCGGGTAATATTTTAGTGTATTCATCTGCAGGAACATAGTACTGTTTATGTTCTTCAGAGAGTGCATTTACATTTAATTCCAGGACGTATAATTTATTATTGGATTCGGAAATTCTTCTGATATAAGTTTGAAATCCCCCGACCACAGTTATGGTTTTTTTTGAATTTAAATCAATAAGATCAATAGGATCAGAGTTTTCGATTATTTTGTAGCCCGAATCTGAGATTAATCTGGTGGAGATAGCATTTAAAACGGCAACCTTTAAAGTCTCAATCAGATTGGATCTTTTATCTGTTTCAAACAAAGCAGTCACCTTCTGATCTTTAATCTTTAAAGGTGAAAAATCACCATAATCACGGTTCCTTTTATCGCAAAATGAAGGGGTATCAATCGCAGAACTTGCCACACCGCAACTACCATCTGACAGAAGAACTGCAGAAAGAAACACACCTATTCTGACATCTGAAATAGTGAGATCCTTAAACTGATTATTATACCTGGTTCTTAATAACTTGTATGTCTGCTCTAAAATCATGTTTAAATAAATATATTAATTTTACAGCAGATCACACTTTTATATGTCCGTTTTCGATTGTATAAACCCTGTCAGCATATTTTTCAGGAATTGTCCCATGTGTTGCGATTACAAGGGTGACTTCTTTTTCCTTTCTGAAATTCATGAGATGATTTAGAATTTCTTTGGCTGTTTCCTCATCTACAGATCCCGTTGGCTCATCTGCAAAAATTATCGATGGTTGTTTGATTAATGTCCTGATTATAGCGACTTTTTGCTGTTGTCCAACACTTAACTCGGATGGCAATAAATAAGCCTTGTCATTTAAGTTGAATTTTTCAAGGTAAGACAATATATCCTCTTTCATCAAACTTTCCTTTAATCCTCTGTGAACAATTGCAATCTCAATGTTTTCAAATACCGTATAGGTTGGTAAAAGATTAAAACTCTGAAAGATAATGCCAATCCTTTCGGATAACAGATTACTTAACTTTTCATCATGCAGTTCACTAATACATACGTTGTCAATGATAACTTTACCATAAGTTGGTTTTATTAATCCGCACATAAGATTCAACAAAGTGGATTTCCCGGCTCCTGAGCGGCCTTTAAGCAGAACCGTTTCATGATTGTTGATCTGAAGGTTTATATTTTCCAATGCATAGATCTTCTGGTTTTTGCTGAGGTATTCTTTACTTAACGAAATGCATTCTATTTTATACTCACTCATAATCCTACTGGAATAACGATTACATATAATTATTTATCAAATCTCCTGCTTTTGTGCGGTACAGTTTTATTATAGGAAGAATACCGGCAATAAATCCTCCCGTTAATGACAGGGTTATTAAAACCGGTAAAACCCTGATCCGGAAATTAAACTCCATCAAGCTAAAAAGCCTGATTTGATTACTGTTTATAAGGCTTATTATTAATAGTCCGATTAAAATCCCGGCAATAGCCCCGATTAAAGCCTGAATAAGAGATAATAATATAATCTGATTGCTTAGCCTTGTGTTTGACCAACCAAGAGATTTCAGAATTCCTATTTCCCTGGACCGTTCCATAAGGGAAGTCAACTGTGTCTTTGCGGAAAAAATTAATAGAAAGATAAAAATCAAGATTGTCAGCAAAGTTGAAGATTTTTCAATAATTGTCATTACTTCGCTGGCAGGCTGATAGCAGTTATAACTGGAAACGGAAAAGTATTTCATCTTTTCTTTAAGTTGACTTATGACTGTGCTTTGAATCCTTGAATCAGAAACTTCGACAAGGATTATATTCATATCAAATCCGGGTGATATGCATTTCAGATCTTCCTTGAGTATTCTTCTGACATTCCCAATAGGTGCATATAAATCGGCCTTTCCTGGTTTAATACCTGAATTAATTATGCCTGCGAGTAAAAATTTACCTCCGTAAGCTTTTAAAGTATCTCCTACCGAAAGGTTGTGAGCCATTGCAAATGATTCTTCAGCTACCAGTTCATTCGGTTTATCGGAAAGGAATTTTCCGGCGATAAGATTGGTTTTTGCACAGACATTGTTAGTGGTGGCTATGCTGTTCATGTCTATTCCGCCCAAAGAAATATCAGCGTTATATTTCGACTCGTGCAATTTGTAGAGCAGGTATGGAGAAGCATCTCTCACACCCCATATTTTTTTGACTGAATCAATTAAATCACCTGTAAGCATTACCGTATTTACCCCCTCTGCAACCAGTGAACCTTTGGAGTCCTCATTATCG
The DNA here is from genome assembly GCA_049792755.1 of Bacteroidales bacterium. Classification (GTDB taxonomy): domain Bacteria; phylum Bacteroidota; class Bacteroidia; order Bacteroidales; family VadinHA17; genus LD21. Next base: position 120,032 of record JBARBF010000034.1, read on the forward strand.
CAATTAACACAACAGGATGTATTTGAAGGAACATATATAATGAAATGGGTACCGGTCCCCTTCAGTATTCCGAATGAACTCCTCTCATTAGTCAGTGTGACAGAGAGTACAAGCAGGATAAAAAGAGTTGAAATCGCATAACCGCTTATGCTCGCAACTGTTCTGCCATAATGCCTGCGGAGTTCTTTTATTAAGTATTTCATATTTAAAAAGTCGATCTTACAGGCCCGAAAATTACATATTTTCCAGGTTTTTAAAAGCAAATTTTGAATACATGATTTTAAGCAGGAAATAAAATAAATTTGTTCCTTACTTTTACATCCAATAAGCAATATTAGGTGTCGCAATTTAATTTATCATTATGAATAATGCAATCTATAATTTCAGGGAACCTGTAAATGAACCGATTCTTAAGTACTTGCCAGGAAGTCCGGAGAGAATATCCCTCGAGAAGGAACTGGAGAGACAAAGCAATATTGTTGTAGACATTCCTCTTATTATAGGAGGAAAGGAGATCAGGACTGGTAAAACCGGTAAAATTGTAATGCCAACCGATCACAAACATGTGCTTGCAACTTATCAGATTGCTACTGAAAAAGAGGTAAACATGGCAATCAATGCAGCTCTTGAGATCAAAGAAAGCTGGTTAACTCTTTCGTGGATCGAACGGGCCGGGATTATGAACAAGGCTGCGGAACTCATCTCAAAGAAATACAGATTCCTGTTAAGTGCTGCCACAATGCTCGGACAGGGGAAGAATACCTACCAGGCTGAAATAGACGCAGCTTGTGAGGTAATTGACTATTTGCGGTTTAATACATATTTTGCATCTGTGATTTATGGAGAACAGCCTGCGTCTGATAACCAGACTATTAACAGGCTTGAATACAGGCCTCTTGAAGGCTTTATTTACACAATCTCACCATTTAACTTTACTGCAATTGCTTCTAATCTGAATACGAGTGTCGCAATGATGGGTAATACTACAGTCTGGAAGCCCGCGAGTACCTCACTTCTTTCCAGTTATTATTTAATGAATATATTGATGGAAGCAGGTCTGCCGGGTGGCGTTATTAATTTTGTTCCTGGATCAGGTTCTCTTATCAGTTCAGTTGTTTTGAATCATAAGGATTTTGCAGGCATACATTTTACAGGCTCTAATGCTACTTTCAACACCCTTTGGAAAACTGTATCTGAAAATCTCTCAAAATATCGTTCATATCCAAAACTTGTTGGAGAAACTGGTGGTAAGGATTTTATTTTTGCTCATAATTCTGCAAACCCGGCTGAACTGGCTACCGCAATTATCAGGGGAGGTTTTGAATTTCAGGGACAGAAATGTTCAGCAGCGTCAAGATCTTATATTCCAAAATCCATCTGGGATGAAACTCGTGAAATCCTGCTTAAAATGTGTAATGAAATTAAGATAGGAGATGTCAGAGATTTTAAAACCTTTGTTAATGCAGTAATTGATGAAAACTCATTTGATACGATTATGACCTATATTGAAAAGGCCAGACTATCAGATGAGGTTGAAATAATTACAGGTGGAAAAGGAGATAAATCAATTGGTTACTTCGTTGAACCAACTATTATCGTAACCAAAGATCCGCATTTCATAACCATGGAAGAGGAAATATTTGGTCCGGTTATGACAATCTTTGTATATGATGATAACAAATTTGAGGAGACACTGAAACTCTGTGATACAACATCTCCCTACGGATTAACAGGATCAATATTCAGTAATGATAAATTTGCAATGATTCAGGCATGCAGAGCTTTGCGCTATGCTGCAGGAAACTTCTATATAAATGATAAACCCACAGGAGCAATGGTAGGTCAGCAACCGTTTGGCGGCGCCCGGGGATCGGGTACTAATGATAAAGCCGGAAGCTATCTTAATCTTCTCAGATGGGTTAGTCCACGAACAGTAAAAGAGACATTAATTCCGGCGACCGATTTCAGGTATCCTTATATGTTCGATTAGTTAAATGAACAGTGCTTTTTGAATAATTAAGGATGAATTAAGAAGTATTCTCCTGTTTGTAAGCAACACTCTTTTAAGCATATATTTTCTCTCCCCCAGGAAGGTTTAATCAAATTAATAAGGTGCGAAAGCATTTGGTTCTTTTGCTTTTGCTGGTGCTGTGTAGGCCGTCGCTGTGGCAAGATGTCAAATTCTTGCTTGCGCGTTGGGAGTCCTGGTACATATATAGAAATAGTTGCTTTTACAAGGCGCTTTATTGAAGATTTCTAATTTGATATGAATTTGAGGGGCATGTTAATGCCATTATCTGCCAAATAGTTTTAATCCAAATTTATAGTTACATTTAATAATTCTGAGAATCCTGTTGTTTTTCTTCAGCTTTTAAAGGTGTATTCATCCAAAATCTAGCTGAATTGTCGGAGTTGGAAATACAGTTTTGTTCAAGGGGCATAGCCTGTATAAGAAAATTATTCTGAAATTCCAGCGGCTTATTATATTCCTGCACAAAAAGTTCCCTGAACTGACGAAATTCAAGATCTCTTCGTTTGTCAAGTATATTGCCATTAATGTCTTTAAGGGTTTTAATACTTAAGTGACAGGAATCAAGTTCCCCGGGGTTGAATTTGTCATCTCTCACGGTTATATACAAATTGGGACCGTCAACTTTAATCCTTGAGATCTTCGCTTTTCTTTTGCCGATAGTCATGTCGCAATTTCCAATTCTGCCTCCCGAAACAGGATCAATCTTCCTGTTGAAAAAAGCTATAATTGTCATATCTTTCAAGAGAGGGTCAGCATAAGGGACTGCTGAAGGCAACCGAGTCCCGCTTAAGCGGGACGAGCTCGGCGTAGCCAATTACTCATAGCATCCGTGTTAGGTGTTGTTTTTTTAATTAATTTTTCACCTATATTTTGAATCTATGATCACTTTTTAGTATCATTCCCTATAACATTAATAGTCCGGTTTTTTGTGGAATCTGACTTTATACTTGTTATCTCTCCATTACAGTTTGTAAAATAGACGGGATATCCATAATCTTGAAAACGATATACTTTACAACCATCGTATTCAAATAGAAATTCAACTTTATAAGTCTTGTTATTTTCGGGGGTCACTTTTGATATAGGAATCTGGCGTGTGCAGGAAAGAAACTCGCAACTGACAATCAGTATCAGCAGAGATTTGAATAATGTTTTCATGATTTAATTCAATAAATATTTTGTCATTGAAGGTAAACTATTAAATAATCGATAAATCTTGTTTCTAATTAAAATTTTATTTGGGTGGTTCAAAAATTTAATTCCACGGGAAATTCAAGGTCATCCGGTCCACTAACATCTGACGAACCGGCGGTTTAATTAGTTATCGTCTGATTCGCCTTAGCGGGAAGCCAACCGAGGAATCCCGCCTGGCGGGATGACGAGCTCAGCGAAGCTAATTAATTAAACCGTCCTATTTAGCAGTAGAATTTATTCCCAATTTTTCAATTTATTTTTATTACTATCGATTTCAATAAAATTGGTCAATATAATTTTATCCTAACTATAAGATATATCGGTGATTTCAAAAACAATATCTTTCTGGGCTTGTTTTAAAATAACTTTGTCTCCAATTCGTTTATTTATTAATACCCTGGCTATAGGTGATATAAAGGAGACTTTACCTTTGGAAATATCTGCTTCATCAACTCCGACAATTTGAAAAGTCTGAATACTTTTGGATGCTTCTATTTTGAGAGTTATCAGTGCACCGAATCTTATTTCATTTTGTGGTTGCTCCTTTAAATTGACTATTTTGGCTTCAGCAATTCGGTTATTCAATAGTTGTAATTTTGCATTAATATAGTTTAACGCGATTCGCTTCTCATTCTCGTCGGCATTACTCAGATTGTTTTTTTCATTGACAAGCATCTGTTTCTCATCCAATAGTTGATTCATACCAAATGGGGTAACAAAGTTTGTCATTCCTTCTGGTAAATATGCCCTCTGTGGTACTAAAGGAACTTCTTCTTGATCGTCTTCTTTAACAAATCCTTTGCTCATAGCTTTATAATTTTAATCATAATCTTGCTTTTAGGTAGTATAAGTTTTGGGTCAACCTTTTTCAGGACGAGACAACATCACTTTTACTGTTAACGGCGCCCGGCGGTTTAATAAGTTGACGTTTCTGCGCCAGTTGGCGGATGGCGGATCAGGGTTGCCATGCGTTTTTGCAATCCTGAGAGCTCAGCGACTGTGTCCCGCGAAGCTGACTCAGTCACGGCATTACAACTTATAATCTGTAACAGTCAGCGAAGCTGGAAGCCAACTAATTGAATCGTCCGAGCTGGTTTTTTATAGCAATTTTATTCTTGATAGACAGAAAGTTTTGTTCTTTAGATGTCAGACCACATTCGTGCAAATCATCAATTTAAAGTATCATCCTTCGACACGTCGGACAAGATTGGATATTAGAAAGGCGATTCTAGGCCACAATACACTCGGTATGTTGTGGCCCATTCCCTCAATCACTTCCAGCTCTGCACCCTTGATAGCGTTAGCTGTTGCACGGCCTCCACTAACGTCACACATCCGGTCATCCGCTCCATGTATTACAAGTGTCGGTACTCTGATTGACCGGAGTCGCTCTGTCCTATTACCTGAAGCAAGGACTGCAATCGATTGACGCATTGTACCTAACTGATCGTAGGAGCGGTCATAGGCAAGCCCGGCGCGTTCACGAACCTCTTCTTCATCACGTGGAAAACCCGGAGAACCAACCAAACGCGAAGCCGCGACAGCTTTATCCATTACCTCTTCACGAGTCTTAGGTGACGAACAACCGAACAACAAGCGCACTACTTCCGGAGAAGGCCGCCCTACAGAGAGGTCTCCTGTTGTTGACATCATGGACGTTAACGAGCGGACGCGTTCAGGGTACTCTATCGCTATGGTCTGGGCAATAAATCCGCCCATGGAAGCACCTACGAGATGAGCACTGCCCAGTTCCAGGGCATCCAGCAGACCGATGGTGTCTGCTGCCATGTCAGACAGGTTATAAGCTGCCGAAGATGTATCACCTTCAAGCGCAGCCTTGAAATCAGGTACGGGCGCAGAAGTTATGTGCGATGAAAGCCCAACGTCGCGATTGTCGAAGCGAATAACCCGTAGTCTTCGATTAACAAGTTCGGCGCAAAAACCTTCACTCCAGCCTATCATCTGGCCACCGAGGCCCATGATCAGCAACACAGGTGGAGCAGTGTCATCTCCAAAGCACTCATATGCTATTTCGATTCTCGACGGACCAATGTTCAATGCTTTCTTTAAACTCATTGTCTCGTTCCTCTCTTTCTTAAAAAATATTATTTAAAATTATACTTAAAATGGATAAATGATACAATTATTGTAGTCAAGGTAAAAAAATTTAGTATTAAGTGTTGCCCTTCTTATCTAGCGTTATGAATAAATAATCGCCAAGGTAATTATTGTATTGTCTTTTTATTTCCTCAAATGTTCCATTTTCTATGTCTGAATGAAGCTTTGAAAGCCCTAGCTTAACTTCTTTTTCATGAGCTAAAATAGAAAAAGAAGAGATTCCTTCACGTATTTTTTTATTAAAATAAAGTTCCGGTTTATTCTTACCAACATATAAAAAATGGTCCTGCAAGTCGTCTTTTATATAATATTTTTCAGTAGATATAATTTCAAAACTCGCACTCATAGAAGCGTCATTCATTATTTCAAATGAAGGCATTTTTAATATCGACGAGTTTAGCATTTTTGGAAAATAATGATTCAGCCAATATCCTTTCATTTGTTCAGGAGTAGAGGTAAAAAACACGATTTTTCCGCGTGCTTTTAACACTCGATAAATATCTTTTAAAGATTGCTTAATGTCAGACCAGTGATGAATGGTCAGAATGGCAATAACTCCGTCAAATATATTTTTGTTAGTTGGGATTTTTTCAGTTGTTCCTAAAAGCCAATTTATTTTCTGATCGCTTAATTGGGCGACTTTAAGCATTTTTTCTGAAGGATCTACACCATAAAAGTTAAGTCCTCTCTCTGCTAATGCAACGGTGTAGTTTCCTGTCCCGCAACCAATGTCGAGATAAAGTTTATCCTTATCAGGGTTTAGTAAGTAATAAAGTCTGTCAGCAATAAAGGGATCAGCTTGTCTTGTTGAATTATAATCGGTTCCAATTATGTCGTAAGTGTTTTCTTTCATTGGGCTAGTTGGTCATGATATTGTCTAACGTGCAGAGAATCTTCGAATTAATCATATCTGTCCGGCGGTTAATTAGCTTCCGTACCGCGAAGCCTCTGTCATACTATAAAGAATTTGACTCGATTAACTGGCGAAGCGGGAAGCCAACCGAGGAATCCCACATGGCGGGATGACGAGCTCAGCGAAGCGAAACGAGGGTTTGACACCAGATTGTCTTATTAGTTTGCGGGATGAGTTTTAAAGGCAGGGTCTGTTTCTATTCAGATTTTAAATGCTGAACTAAATTTTGTCTGAGAACAAAAACTGTTCTTAAGACTAGGATAATAAAAACAAAAAGACACGTACTAATCAACGTTATTAAGTAGCTGCCAAAATTAAATGGGACCTGAACGAGGAATTGATTTAATAGTTTTTTAATTACTAAGTAAGCAAAAGGTAACGCAATTAAGTTTGAAATGAAAACTAAGGGGAGGAAATCTTTGGATATTAGCCATAGAATAGAAATGGTTCCAGCACCATGAATCTTTCTAATACAGATTTCTTTAGTCTTAGATTGAGTAATATAGTAGGAAAAACCCAGCAAAGCTGAAAACACCAAAATAACTGATAAGATTACAAAGAGTCTGAATAATGCTTTAAGTTTAAATTCACTCGTATAGGTCGCTTCAAGTTTAGACTTATAATCATGAATATCAAACATTAGTCCTGGGTTATTGATAGTTACAATTTTTCTAAGATCAGCTATTGATTTACGGTTTACAGGCGATACAAACTTGATTACTATTTGATTGATTCCGCTTGGGAATAACTGAATTGTGAGTGGAGTTATTGGATTATAGAAGGATCGGAAACGAAAATCTTTGACTATTCCAATTATAGTCTTCTTTTCTAATATTTGTCCGATTGGATTTGATGGAAATAGTTTTGCTAATGTCTCATTAATTATTATTGAATTAGAATCATTGGGCATAAAGAGTCTTCCAGAAGCCAGTTTTAAATTCAGTGTCTCAAAATAATTCGATTCAACATTCATATAATCGGTTTCAACTGGATCAATTCCTTGTCTAAGCTCAAGAGTTGTGGTTTGGCGCCCTAAATCATGAATGGAGCAATCTGAGGCACTGGCATTTAATACGTTGGGATATTTTCTAAGCAAGGCCAACAAAACATTATAATTGAAATCTTTATCACTTGAGTGTATATCAATAACCATTAGGTTTGAACTTTCATATCCCATATTATACTGAAAGATCCTTGAAAGTTGATTATTAAATGAAACTGTTACTCCGAAGAGTATACATATGCTGGTTAATTGACATATTATTAGCGTCTTGACAAATGGATTATTAGTCAAATTAAATTTCGCATTTTGCCTGAAAATTGCCAAAGGATTAATTCTAAAAAGTACGCTGGCTATGTAAAGACCTGAGATAAAACTGGCTCCAAATGTGATAATCAAGCATGTTAAATAGAATGAAAAACTTTCCTTCAGATTAAATGCAAAATCAATATCTAACAATTGATTGATTTGTTTTAAAATTAAAATGAGAAATATGTTAGTTAATATCAGAGTTATGAAAGCAATGATTAGTGATTCAACAGTAATAGTTTTTATATAATCCCACCTCTGTGCTCCTAATACTTTAATTACACCAATTTCTTTAAGATTAGAATGTTTGTTAGCAATTGAAAGTAAAGTGAAATTGACAAAAGAGACAAGAAATATTATAAAACATATGGAACCAAGAAGAATTAGATTATCAAGATTGCCTCCTATGAATTTATTATTACCTAAATGACTTGAATGAAAATATATTGAACTTAAAGGTTGCACTGAAAATTTCTGATTTGGATCGTTAAGGAAATAATTCTCGAAATATGCTTGAAAGCTATGTTCAAATTGACTTTTATCGACAGAAGGTTTGATTAGAATAACAGTTGTGAAGCCCCAATCAACCCATTTAGTTTGATAAGTTATATTATTGCATTTCGCATACATATCGAAATTCACAAACATTTTTGCCTGGAACGAAGAGTAATCAGGAAAATTCTTAACAACTCCATCTACCCTTAAATCATAATCTTTTCCATCTAACCGAGTTGTTATAACGGCCCCAACTGGATTAGTTTTTCCGAAATATTTTTCAGAAATATCCTGAGTAATTATTATGGAATTAGGTTCATTTAGAAAATTATTAACATTACCATAAATTATAGGGATCGTAAATATTTTAAACATCTCTTTATCTATATATTTTAAGTTGCTTTCTACGATAAACTCATCCTTCTTCTTAATTGCAATACTTGACTTTATGAATCTTGCGGATGTTTCTATCTCAGGTATGTTTTCTAACAATGGCTTTAAAAGGTATGGAGAAGATCCTAACATATCAGTAGTGGATTTTTGTACTACTCTATAAATTCTACTAAAGTTTAAGTTATATCTATCAACTTTTGTTTCGTGAATAATATATAGAGATGAATATACAAGACAAAGAATACCAACTGCCAATCCAAGGATGTTAAAGAGAAGGAATGTTTTATTTCTCAATATTGATCTTGCAACTTTTCTAATTGTCCCGGAATTCATTTTAATTTGTTTAATATTTAAAACTTTATCATTGTCATAGGTTACCAAAAAAGTATATGTTTGACACCAGCCAAACTTTTACTTTTGTGGGTTGGCTGTCCCGCTAAGATAAAATTATTTAAGTGGTGATGCAAAAACCATGACAACTGAGCGCCTGCCCTCGTCGAAGGCGGGGTCGGCTTGCAACCCCATTGACTTTGTCTCGGCAGAAGGATCTGTCCGAATGCAACAAAATTTGATAAGTTAGTTGAATTTTTCTCTCATAGACTTTTGAAGTTGATTGAGAAGTATTCCGGGCTAAGAAAGGCAATTCTGCAAACCATCCGTGCTATAAGGCGTTTATTTTAATCAACCTTGTATGTTTTTTTCATATCTGAAACTGAGGTTGAGATAATTTCTTTCAATATATCCAGATTGATATCCTCAATTTTATTGATATAAATACATGAGCCTGAGCTGATTTTATATTTCCCTAGCTTGCTTAATAAGTCCTTATATTTGTCAACATGTGACATAATGTACACTGCCAGATATTGTTTCCGTGGTGAAAATCCCGTTAACGGCCAATCACCTTCTTGAGCACTGTGTTCAGATTTGTAATGATAAGAACCATATCCTATCATATTGTTGTTCCACAAAGAAGCTTTTTCTTTAACTACACTGTCAAATAGCTTTTTTAATTCAATACTATCTGCTCTCTTTTTTTCGGGCTCTACACTCATAAGAAATTTATCAATATCATAATCACTGGGCTTTGTTTTAATTTCACTCATAATATTTCCTCCATTTGATAAGTATATTTATAATATAAGAGTTTTTTATGCAGGTTTGTTCGCTTTTTGATCAGAAATTTTGATAAAATACCGATTTGTCTATGAGACTATCTTATTTGCAGGAGTTTGATGCCTTATAAACGGTCTGGAGGTTTAATTAGTCGCAGGGAGCCTGCCCGCCGTAGGCGGGGTGTCAGGGGTGGCATGTGTTTTTGCAAAGTCACGAAAAGTGGACGAGCGTTTGGTGTCATGATGAAGTTTTCTTGATAGCGTGGTCCCGATAAGTGGGCAGGATTTGTCAGGTATCTGGATTTTGTCTGCAGTAGAAACTCAAACTGAACAAGTCCAATCCTATCTCAAAGTAAGTCAAGTCATTTCCTTCAGCAAAACATAGTATAGAGTTACTGCACCGCAGCCAAATGTTTTTGTTTTTAAGAGTTTAAGGTTAACTCTATCCTTGACGCTTTTAAATAATGGTAAGCCACTTCCTAAAACAACTGGCTGAACACAAAGATGGTATTCATCAATTAAGTCAAGTTGCGTTAAGGCTATTATTAAACTCGGGCTACCAACTAATATGTTTTTGCCCGCTTGTCGCTTGAGTTCCAGGACTTCTTCTTTAATGACTTCCTTTTTCAATTGTGTATTTTGCCAATCAACATTATTCAGCGTGTGGGAAAAAACAATCTTTGAAATATTATCTATTAATACTGCAAATTCATCTATTGCTTTATTACCGGTAGGGGTTTTTACGACGGCTGGCCAATAACTTTCCATAAGTTGATAGGTTATCCTTCCGAATAAAAGGGTGTCTGCGTGATTTAATATCTCATTGTAATGTTGATGTATTTCATCATCTGCAATCATTGCCGTATGGTCGCAATACCCGTCAAGTGTCATATTGATTGCTGCAATTAATTTTCTCATAAGGAGGTGTTTATAATCCAGAAGAATTGGAAGCTAGAGAAACGATCCCGTCTTAACTTCCCCATCCCTTTTATAATTAGCAATTAACACCCCGCCCGGAGAAACTTTATATTCAAGAAGACTGAAGTTGGCAGGGATAGTTCCATTCTCAAACAATCGTTTGCCATTACCCAGTGTTATTGGGAATATTTTAAGCCAAAATTCGTCAACAAGATCGTACTTCAGAAGTGTCTGAATAAAGTTGCCGCTTCCGTGCACCTGAAGGTCAGGACCAGCTTGCTGTTTTAATTTTTTAATCTGATCTTCAATATTCTCTTTCAGGAAAACAGTATTGCTCCAGCTATGAGTGGAGAGAGTGTTTGAAGCGACATACTTTGTAACCTTGTTGATTCCTGGCCATTCATTTTCATGATCAGGCCAATATGATGCAAATATTTCAAATGTCTTTCTGCCCAGTAACAGATCTGAATTATTGCTCATCTGCTCGCTCATGACCTTACCCGTAAATTCATCAAAAAACGGAAATGTCCAACCGCCATATTTGAAGCCGCCGGAAGTATCTTCTTCCGGTCCACCGGGTGCCTGAATTACACCGTCTAGTGTCATAAAAGACAGAACAATTACTTTTCTCATTTTACTCTATAGATTTAGTTGGTCTATAGCATTTTGTAACAATTTAAATGCAAATTTGTTTGAAGGAATTGGTAATTATTCGTTAACACATGTATTATTCGTCGCGTGATGGAAGAGTCCAAGTAGAAAGCAGTATTGTTAATAAAATAACAAATGTTTATGATGACAGCGGGTAGTTCAATTGTCTGTCGCGCGTTGGCAAGTCCCGGTAAAAGTGCTGAAATTTATATTGTCAAGATAAAACTTTATTAACATGGCGCGAGGAGATATGTTGCACAATCTCAGATATATGTGCAAACGGCCTGGCGGATTAAAATTATCTCTCATAGACTTTATCTTGCATTACGAATTTGTCCAGGGTGCAGGTGCAAAAGCAAAATGTGTGACAAACAGCTTACATTTATTGACCGTGTTAGGTCATGTAATTATTCCAAAGTAATTATTACAATCTATATAATTTTTCTAATCAAATTTCTAATTCCAATAGAATATTGTATATTAAGAATAAAAGTCCTATATTGATCCAGAACGTCGATTAAAACCTCGAATAAATGTAATTATTAATGATGTAATTGCTATAATACAGCTATAAATCCAATATCTAAACTGATTAGCATGTATCATCAAAATCAACACAGGGAAAATCGCAGTTAACGAATTGGATAATCCATGAGTCCACATAGAGATAAACAACGATCTTTTACTTCCTATATAAATCCATGTCATTATTACCGACATAGAAATAGTCCATAAAAGAAAAGCTGGAAAAGGGATGTAAACCTGTCCACTGCCGGTCATAAACCAAAGTGGAAGATGCCATAAACCCCATATAGCGCCCAGAATCAAACTTGCTATAAAATCATTGTGCCGCGAAAGTAACCGATCGAGAGCAAAACCTCGCCAACCAATCTCTTCCTGCCCACCGCCTAAAAACATCATTAATATCATATATACTGGTATGATCCACGGGCTAGGTAAAAATGATTTCAAAGGAGGTTCTCCCCAAAATATAGAAACCACCCAAACGGTAAATTGAATAATTCCAAATAATATAAAAGGAATAAAATACCATTCCCAGGAATTTTTTATCTTGAATATTCGAATGAAATGTTTTCGAATAGCACCCTTGCCAGATTCAAAACGGCTCATAACTATAGCACCTGTCATTGGTCCAAAAGCTCCAAGAATCACAAAACTCATTGTTATGCCTCTTAATAATGCTTGATTAGCAATAAAAACAATACCAAAATGCATTAGAATAGGTATTATCCAAATAATCCAGCTAAATCCAAATGTTACTAACAAGAACCCCCAGGGTGCGAAGGCCGGTTGACGTTCTATAGGTGAAGATGGAATATTATTGTAATTAGTCGTTTCCATAATTATCTCATTTTAGTGATACGATTATTTAAAATCTTCTTGTTCTAAATCCAAAAATTTAATATTGTTACATTGTTTTGTTGGCTGTATTATGCAGTCTGACAGCCCGGCGGTTTAATTAGTTGGCGGGAGTTTATCCCGCCTTAAGCGGGGTGTTGGGTGCAGCGTTTTTTGCCATTTCCCGTAAATGGATGGAAGTTGTCCTTTAAAGATAAAGTTGTCTTGACGGTACCAATTACCAATAAATGGTTGCGAGCAGTCATGTCAAGATGAAACAGTCCAGATGGCGAGCAAAAAACAAAGCACTAGAGCGTCGGCCGGCATCCCTATTGACTTTGTTTGGGTAGCAGGAACAGTCTGGGTGTAGCTCTCATTACGAATTTGTCCTGGTAGCAGGAGCAAAAGCAAAAACCGTGACAAGCAACTTACCTTTATTGTCCGTGTCAGAATTGGTTATTTATCAATTTATCACTTTTTGAGTTCTCCAATGTTATCCTCAAATTCCTTAATTTGGACCATTAAATTCTATTTATAAAACCTGAGAAATACATTATCAGGTGTTCTTAATTCAAGGAGATTCTTTTGCTTTTTAATAATAAGTGTTGTATTTTGTAATAAAGACAAATACAATTTAAAGAAAGCTGCTGCTTCCGGGGAGACTCCAGCCTGAGTTGCACCTCCGTGTGAAGTTAAAATTGTAGAATCATTAAGATATTTATATGTAAATGTCGATGAATTCCATGTTGTTGCGATGCAGAAATTCTCATACGGGAATAGGTCAGGATAGGATTGACATAAATCAGGGTGTTTATCAGGATCAAACCCAAGCATTGAATTCTCACCTGGATTAAGTGCACAGGGATAATAAACAGTTGCAGCACTACAATTAGTAATCTCTATGAGTTCCCACCAACCGCCCTCAAATTGCCCAGAAGTGTTGTTGGCGGGAAATAAGTATAGGGATGAATCAGATTTGGCAAGTTTGTACGAAGGTCTTTTATATAATCCAGATGTATCAACTATTTCGGGTAGGGAATGGTATATAGGATTAGTGAGCCAATCATAGCTGCAAACCAATCTGGGAGGGTTTATGTTTTCTTTCTCACTGCAACTGTTAAGAGAGGCAAGTGCGAGTATAAAAACAAGTCTAGAAATTTTCATAAAATCCATTAATTAATAGTTTATTAAAGAAAAATCTAAAAGCCTTTGCTACTTCTTTTATGTATTAAAGATATCACTTATTACTAAAGAATGTTAACGGCCCGGCGGTTAATTAGTCGGCGTTCGTTTTGGGAGCCGCGTTTTTTGCAAGTCCCGGTAGGTGGACGTGTACTTTCTGGTCACTATGAAACTGTCTTGACGGTACCAAATCCGGGTAACAAGTGTAAGTTTTTGGTCACAATGGAATAGTCAAGTTGGCGAGAAAAAAACAAGGCACCAGCGCGTCAGCCCGCCAACCTAAAGATGCTGTTCCGGGAGACGAAACTGTCAGGGGCCACAGGATTTTATAAACGGAACAGAGTTTAAGGGCATAGATTTTGGGGCTGGTTACAAAGCTGTACTGGGTTGGCAGAAGGCACTTAATTAGACCGTCAGAGTTAGGTTTAGGATTAATTTTAAAACTGTCAGGCTGTACGAGAAGTTTATCGTTCAGTCCTTAGTCTCGTTATAGATGCGTGGAGGGACTGTAAACCTCATTTAATAACATTGGTTTGAGCAACGGGAATGAGAGGGTAGCAAATGTGCTGTCACGGCTATTATTTTTATACATTGTTGGCTGTTGGGCGTTTCTATTACTTAATCTTCCAATAATTTTGTTAGCATTTTTCTTAAAATCCCATAGCTTTTTTTATTACTGACATTTCTTCTTCTGAAGTCAGTATTTTTAATAATTCAAACGCAACATTTGGAGCCGTCTCAGGACAATAAGACGTAATAATATTACCATCAACTACAATTGGCTCATTCACAACATTCACTCCAAATTCTTTCAGTTTTTTTTGCCAATATGCGTTTATTAAGTGGTATGTAGTTGCTTTCCGATTCTTAAGAACTCCACTTTTCCCTAAGGGCAATGCCGCAGAACAAATTGTCGCAATGATTTTACCTTTTGCATTAAATTCCCTTATTAATTTTAAAAACCTTTCGTCATATGCTTCTTCATAAAAACCAAATTCCCCAAATCCACCAGGTATTGCTAAGGCGTCATATTCGTCAACGTTTATTTCTCCAATGGTTTTATCTACTATAACAGGTACATTAAAAGTGCTTATAACTTTATCAGTAAAACCACATGTATCAACGAACAAATTATGTCCATAATCATTTCTAGCCCAACCAAGAACATCTATAAAAACACTAAATTCCATAGTTTCAAATCCTTTTGCTAGAAACACTAATACTTTCTTATTTTGCATACTTTTCAAAATTATCAATTTGTTTAATTTCCTATTAGTTTTGCTATTCTCGTCTTACAGCCAACGACTATGTAAACGCCATAGTGGGGTTTATTTCTGACTTGTGTGTGGTGCTATTATAGTTGATTCCGTTATGTAGTAAATATAGAAAAATTCCAATACTTAAATATTACAATTGTAGTCAAAGTATAATGTGTCAAGCTGACTCTTTACATGATCGAAACACATGATGGTTATGTGTTTATAGATATCAGAGGTCTTGCTGCTTTCATACCCCAAATTGTTGTCATTCCTGCGAAGTCAATATCGGCAAAAAAGCATGTGTTTGGCAGCAAGGTTGGACGTCGCGGTGGCAAGCTGCTTTCCAGCATGCTGCTAGTTTGAAAAGGTAATTATTGAGTGTAGCCCGATGAATATGAAGCGACTGAGAGATCTTTAGCTTGCTTAAACCCTCTACCTTTAATTGAATGATACGCCGTACTTGTGTCATACTGATTGATTTGTTTGCCATAGTGCCTAATCTTTTTTTAGAAGGCACAAAAGTCACAAATCAATCCCTTTATTTACCCCGATTGTACACTTTACTCCGGAATCAGTTGTCCACTATATGCCAGAATGTCCTCGTAGTTGGTGCTGCGCACCCCGGCATAAAAATCTTTTTCTCTTAAAGACCGCTTAAAAAGTTGTACACTTTGCTCCAGAATCAGTTGTACACATTCCTCCAGAATGGATTGTACAGTTTAGTCCAGAATACTCATGCATCAAGTCTAAATCCGGGTTATTAGTTGATATTTTGCTTTTTCTGTTAGCATTTCGGGCCTTCTGTTTTAATTACGAAACTGTCATGTTAATCGTAAATTGTCCTTGTTATCGTCCCCGCTTGCTTACAACGGCCCGGCGGTTTAATGAGTTGGCGTCCGTGTCGGGGTGCCGCGTTTTTTGCCAGTCCCGCTAAACGGACGTGAAGTTTTTTGTCATGATGAAATTGTATAAGTGGGCCAAGTCCCGATAGACGGCTGTGAGTTTTTGGTCACGATAAAATAGTCTAGGTGTCGAGCAAAAAACAAGGTAGCAGCGCGCCTGCCCTCGCCGAAGGCGGGGTCGGCCGGCAGCCCTATTGACTTTGTCTCGGTAGCAGGATCAGTCCGGGTACAGCAAAATTTAATAAGTGGGTTAAATTCTTCTCTCATAGACTTTTAGGGTTGGTTACGAAGCTGTCCGGGCTGGCAAAGCCAAAAAACTAAAGAACCGTCCGTTTTAGTGTTATTTTTAAATTAAAAATACTTTATCGTTGTAGTTAACCTTATATAAACTTTAAATTTCATCTACTTCAAAGATTATATACTTTCTGAATTAATTGAATTAGTAACGTGGCTTGCTTCAATAATCCTTCTGTTTTTTGAGTATATATATTGATTGATCCTTTAAAGACAATAATATTGAAATAATAGGCATGCATAGTCTTTTTATTGTATGTAAGCAAAATAGGAAATTCTTTTTTTAGATTTAAAATAGATGATTTATTCCTCGATTTCATTATTGAAACAAAATCAAATATTTCAGTTTGTTGAGCAAGTATTTTTGTGAATTGAGTTTCTAACAGGTCAGCTTGTTTAAATATTGAGTTTTTAGCATTGTCATAACCAACAATGCCATCTGATACAGCCTTTTCTTTTACAAGTCCTAATCCGCCAGTATTCATTAACTGTGCAATTGTCCGGTTTATAGGATTGAATGCATTATAGTTTAAGGTATACTTCAAATCATAATTGCAGAATTGTAATATTTCATTATTACCTAATTTATTGTTAAAAAGATTGAGCAGACTGTCTAGACCTTTTATCTGTTCTTCATTAAGTTCTATAACTTTTGCAAGATTAGCTGAATCACTTCTTAAATCCTGTAACATACTTTTCATATACTCTTTCTCTTTATGTCTGTCGACAAAATGCTCACGAAGGTTTTCTGCAAAGTAACTTCCTGTAATAGCAACGAATATTATTAGAAATTCAAATAAGTATTCCCTGGTTTTCCGGGCTTTTTTTGAATGTTTGAGGTGATGAGGAATTTCCATAATAAATTGATTTATCTATGTTTCTTATACTCGATACAAATCAAATTGTAATAGCCAATTAGGATGAAATATTTAAATCTTTAAAGTGTCTTCAACTTATCCGATTACACGAAAGATATTTAAAAGACATGACTTTTCCAACGGAAATGCAGTCATGATTTATGAATTATGTTAAGGTGAACGGTTTAGCTTTGGGTCGAACGGTTTTAACAGTGTTTGATATTTTGCAAAGCTGCTAATCAAAAAAAAAGTAAAATTTGTCGCTATAGATGAAAATTCATTTATGTGAAGTAGTTTTCAGGCTTGTTTAATGTTCAAATTTATGATACATGATCGTCAGTTCCAATTAGTTTTTTCTTGACAGGAATTCATTCCCAAATAATACCCAATCTCCCTTAGAATTCTTGGTTGTCATGTTGAGTTGCCATTTGTTATTTTTATTATCGAATATGAATTTATTTATAAATGGACCATTAGGATACTCGAATCTGAATTCAATAGAACTTCCTTTTAATTGTCCAAAACCTAATGTCTCCGAATATCTGCCGCCATAGTTGTCTATCCAGTGGGCAACGTAACGTTCACTGATACAGTCATAACCAATGAAAACCTTAGCTGTATAGGTAGGAATATTTAAAGTATCAGTTAAGTTTAACTCAATGAATTGATGATTCAATATCCATTGACATGAACAATTGTTTGTAACATGTTCGTTCCCGATAGTACCTTTCAAATCCCAGTTCCCAACTAATTTGTCTAAAAGATGGTCTTTGAAATATTTATCATTACACTTAATAGTATCCTGTGCGATGACACTAAATGAAATTAAGACAAAAAAAATTGAAAATCCTAATAAATTTTTCATTATCAAATAGTATTTAGTTTAATCCAGTATAAAGGTAGGGAAGTAATTTGTTACAAGGACCTATCACAATTGTGAAAATTTGATAAGTTGTCTTAATTGATAAGTAGCCCTATTGATGTTGTCTCGGCTAAAGGATCAGGGTACCCAAAGTTTAATAAGTGCCCTTAAATTTACTCTAAGAGGCTTTAAAATGCATAACGGATTTGTCCGGGGCTGCCGAAGGCAACCGAGGATCGATCACAATTCCACTTTGCGAAGCAACATGAAATCCACATTCGATCCGAGCTCGGCGTAGCCAATTAATTAAACCGTCCGAGTTATAGCTAGTGTTTTAAAACTGTTATGATGTAACCAATTTTTTAGTCATGGCTGATTGAACTCTCTCTTTGCAAGCTCTTTTAAAAGCTTTGCTGTCGTGTTAGCATGTGCAGCTTTAAAATGTGCTTGCAAAACTGATGATCTTGATGTTATGTCAAAACTTCGCTAGATGATATTCATTTGCAAATTTTTCAACCTCAGATTTGATTTTATCCCTTACAAGCCTTGTTTTATCTAACTTCTCTTCATGAGTACCAGTAAAAGAAGAGGGATCATCAAATGACCAGTATATTCTTTTGGTTACTCCTGGAAATATAGGACAACGCTCTGCGTTTGCAGCATCGCAAACAGTTATTACATAATTGAATGTAAGACCTTGTTTAAATAGATCAAATGCACTTCTTGTCTGGTTGCCTGAAATATCAATTCCTATTTCCCGCATCACTTCAACTACAAGAGGGTTTAAAATACCAGGTTCAAGTCCAGCACTTTCAGCTTTAAAGATGTCACCTGCAAATTGATTCAGAAAAGCCTCAGCCATTTGACTACGGGCAGAATTATGAACACATAGAAACAGGACTTTAAATTTTTCCATCGGATATCCAATTTTGAATTATGACGTAAAAATACGACACAACCAAATGTCAGTGGTTGAAAAAAATTAAATTAATGTTACATTTTTAGAATTGAATTGAGCTAACTTATAATCATGGAGAGCAAGAAATTTGGTTCTTTTGCTTTTGCATGAGCGGTGGGTCATGTGTCGCGCAAAAGCAAATGTACCAAATATGCGGTCGCGTTATCTAAATGAGACGTCAAGGTAAAGACTAACTAGTTATTAAGCAACTCATTACCTATAACAGTCCGGCGGTTTAATTGAGTTGGCGTCCATGTCGGGGTGCCGCGTTATTTGCCAGTCCCGGTAGGTGGAGGATAAGTTTTGGGTCACGGTAATTTGTCTTGACGGTACCAAGTCCGGGTGACGGATGTGAGTTTTGGGTCACGATAAAATAGTCTAGATGGCGAGCAAAAAACAAGGCACCAGCGCGCCTGCCCTCGCCGAAGGCGGGGTCGGCCGGCAGCCCTATTGACATTGTCTCGGCAGCAGGATCAGTCCGGGTGCAACAAAATTTAATAAGTTGAGATGATTTTACTCGTATAGACTTTGGGGCTGATTACGAGGTTGTCCGGGCTGCCGAAGCCAATTAATTAAACCGTCCGAGTTAGTGGTTCGGTTTTTTATTTTGTTCTCTTTTTAAGATTGTTTTCTTCTACTCTAAATTTTACAATCTGGGCGATAAGAGTCAATGGTATTGGTTTATCCAAGGGAAATTGAACAGAACCTTTACCCTGTTTGTATTTTGAGAGTTCTTTTTCAAATTGAGCATGTCCGGTGGGAGTAGCATAAAAGCCAATATGATTCTTAAAACCTGCAAAATAAACCAATGGTTTTCCATTTGTTTTGTAAGCAGGCATTTTATAGGCTATGCTTTCTTCTGCTTCTGGAGCATATTCTTTAATTGTGGATCTTATTTGATTTAATAGGATCTGAACCTTTTCAGGAAATGTTTTGATGTAATTGTCAACTGTCTCCATAACCATTTAGGTTGAATTTATAAAGAACTGCAATTTAGATATTTTTCGACATTCAAAGCCAAGTTATTCTCTTTCTGAGACAAGGCTGCAACTGTCCACTAACGGCCCGGCGGTTTAATTGAGTTGCCGTCCATGTCAGGGTTGGCATACGTTTTTGCAAAGTCCCGATTGATGTATGAGTGTTTGGTGTCACGATGAAGCTGTCCAGCTGGCGTGGTCCCGATAAATGGGCAGGATTTGTCATGTCACGATAAAGCTATCAAAGTGGAGTGCAAAAACTATGACAACTTGAGCGTCGGCTTGCAACCCTATTGATTTTGTTTTGACAGCAGGAACAGTCCGGGTGCAACAAAATCTGATAAGTCGAAATGAATTTGCTCACGTAGACTTTAGGGGCTGATCGAGAAGTAGTCCGGGTTGCAAAAGGCAACCGAGGATCGATCACAATTCCACTTTGCGAAGCAACATGAAATCCACATTCGATCCGAGCTCGGCGTAGCCAATTAA
>JBARBF010000035.1:0-1731 GCA_049792755.1 Bacteroidales bacterium
CTGTCGATGATATTAATCAGATTATTAATCTGGGCACCAACGAAATTAAGCGGATTGATCTTTTGCCGGTGATCAGGTATTATGGAGAAATGCCTCTATCCGGCATTCTTGCTGTATTTAGCAAGAACCTTGAAATCAACAACATCCAGTTTATAACACCAACAATCAGATACCAGGCTATATCGAGCCGGAGCTTCCCAAAACCAGATCGTTATGTACCGGATAATAATAATCATGTTCCTGATTTGAGACAGGTACTATTATGGGATCCGGAAATTAAAATGAATAATAAGGACAAGTTGCAAATTGAATGCTTTACGTCTGACCTCCGGGGGCAGTACCTGATCAGTGTTCAGGGATTAACTTCAAGTGGTCTTCCGGTAAACGGATCTGCAATAATAACCGTCAAATCCAAATCCGAATAAAAAAATGAAACCCATTGGAATATTTTCATACATAATTTTTCTGATCATCAGCTTTCAGAGTTTGCAGGGTCAAAAATCCCATATTAAAGATAACGTTGACCTGACAACTTCTGAAGTGTGTCTGACCGGAGAACTTTTCACCCCTGACTTTATTGTTGACGGTTCGACCTATTTTAATTCTGAATGGCTTTTGGGTGATATATATCTTTCTGATGGCGAAGTTTCCAGAAATAAACTGATAAAATACAACGGATTGCTTGATGAGCTTTTCTGGCAGGAACCCAAATCGAAAAACATTATAAAGCTGGATAAGGAAGCAATTCTGCAGTTTCACTTTCAAAATTTCAACGGGGATCAGACTGTGTATTTCAAAAAAATTAAATTCAAAAGGAATAGTATATCCGACTCAAGTGAAGTCTTTGGTCAGGTAGTAAATGAAGGGAAACTGTCACTTTACATTTTACACACGTATAAGACCTCAGGAACAGAAATTATGAGGCAGAATGGTAATCTTCTTGAGAGGACAATTTATGTTGAAGAACCCGTTTACGTTTTCATGCTGACAAATAATAAAACATTCGTTTTCAAAAGCCTGAACAGAAAGAAGCTTTGCTCAATTTCTCCGGTTAATTTCGAGAAAATCAAGGAGTTTTTAAAAACAAACAGAACAGAGACGATCAAAGATGTTTCTTACCTCAGGAAGTTGACACAGTTTTTAAGCACAATTGTGAATTAAGCTCTTATTAACCACGGAGTTACACTGAGTTTTTCGCGGAGTTACACGGCATTTAGTTTTTTCTCTCAGTCTCTCAGTCTCTCAGTCTCTCCGCTCTCAGACACTCTTCCCTGCCAGCCTTGTCATACCATAATATGCACTGCCAAGTAAAGAGGCATTTGATCCCAGGTGAGCCCTTTCAATCTTTACTTCCGATCTGCAGTTTTCAAGGGAATTGGCAAAAGCGCTCTCCTTTATCAGCTCTAAATAACTATCCTTTGCCTCTGACATTCCACCACCAAGAACAATTATTTCGGGTGCAAAAATTGTAATAAGATTCGCCAGTCCAATACCTACAAGTCCGGCATTTTCTTTTACTACTTTAACGGCAATTGGCGAGTTGGAGTAACTAAGTTCAAAAATCTCTCTGCAAGTCAGAGGATTTCCAGGAGGCAGATTGTTTATCCCGGCTTCTTCCTTATACCTGCGAACTATTGCAGATGCCGAAGCAAATTGCTCATATGAACCTCTGATCCCCTTATCACTGACGGCATTGTCGAAATTAATAATCATTTGTCCTACTTCTCCTCC
>JBARBF010000036.1:0-9517 GCA_049792755.1 Bacteroidales bacterium
GTTCGTTATATGTTTTAGTATACTCCATCAACTCTGATCATATGATAATAATACAAAGTAAATCGTGACATTCGTGTAAGACAAATTTATGTGGTGAATACTAATGCGAAGTGATAAAATTTGCAGATGAGGGATATAATTCAATTATTTGTGACGGAATTCTGCTTATTGCAAAAAGTCAGAACTCAATTAGGTCCAATTAAAATTAAGAAAATACTTAATTTTACATTCAGTTATCTTAAAGCAAATGGTCGACTTACAGAAACCGATACCTTCATATTTGAATGAAAAGCAGAATCTCATTCGTCTGGTGCTTTTTACTTCTCTATTTGCTTTGATTTTCATTAACGCTTATTCACCTTTCGGGGCTGACAGATGGTATCATCTAACAAGACTTGAGTTTTTTACATATTCCAGTCTGACAATACTTTTAGGCGTCCTTGTTGTCGTAATAAGCCGGATTCTGATGTACCATGTCTGTAAAAGACATACTATAAACATGTGGCAATATCTCTTATGGATATTTGCCGAAATTTTTTCAATGGCTCTCGCATACGGCCTGTTCGAAAAGCTATTTCTGAAAGATACCCGGTTGTTTACCGATCTGATAAAAAATTCTTCACGAAATACTGCACTTGTTCTTTTATTGCCATATTCCATACTATGGCTTTATTTTTCGTGGCGCGATAAAAAAGAACAGATAGACAGGCTGGCAGAGAATCCGCCTTATACGGAAAACACGAGAAATATGATCCCATTTTATGATGAAAAGGGAATCCTGAAATTTTCGATCAAAAAAGAGAATTTGCTTTATCTTGAATCGGCAGAAAATTACGTGAACATATGCTATCTCAATAAAGGCAAAGTATCGAAATACCTGCATCGCGATACATTGAAAAAAATGGAAGAGAACTTTTCAGGGACTGAAATTATAAGGTGCCATAGATCATATATGGTTAATTTTGAAAAGGTTAAGGTTATCAGAAAGGATAAAGATGGCCTGAAACTCGAGTTTGATAATCCCTCTCTAACAGATATTCCTGTTTCAAAAACTTACGTTAATACGGTAATGCAGACTTTCTCAAAATATTGCCAGGCCGTTGATCTCAGCTGATGGTTTTTACGTTATAGATATTGTTTATCAGAATGAAATGTTACTTTTGAAATGATAAAATTATCCTGAATAATGAATATTCTCATTCTGGGATCTGGTGGCAGGGAACATGCACTTACATGGAAACTTGCCCAAAGTAAAAAAGTCAGTAAGATTTTTATAGGCCCGGGAAATGCCGGGACATATAATTTAGGAACAAACCTTGAGCTCGATCCTGAAAACTTCAATGAAGTTAAAACAGCTGTTTTAGAAAACAAGATTGATATTGTAATTGTTGGTCCCGAAGCTCCACTTACAAAGGGAATTCATGATTTTTTTCTTAATGATATTAAACTAAAAAACATACCGTTAATCGGTCCCGATAAATCTGCAGCCCGGTTGGAGGGCAGCAAGGATTTTGCAAAGGCTTTTCTCATCCGGAATAATATTCCGACTTCAAATTATAAAAGCTTTGACAAAACGAATCTGAAAGAGGTTCCGTCATTTCTAAGAACACTTACTGCTCCTTATGTAATTAAAGCAGATGGCCTGGCAGCCGGGAAAGGTGTTGTTATAGTAAATGATATTTTCGAAGCGGAGAAAGAGGTAGACGCTATGCTGAACGGGAAATTTGGTCCTGCCGGCCAAAAAGTTGTTATTGAGCAATTCCTTAAGGGAATAGAACTTTCGGTTTTTATTGTCACTGACGGAGTTACTTATAAATTATTACCGGAAGCCAAAGATTATAAAAAGATAGGAGTTGGTGATACAGGTCTGAATACTGGTGGAATGGGAGCAGTTTCTCCTGTTCCTTTTGCAGATCGGGACTTTATGAATAAGGTGAAGAACAGGATAATTGATCCGACCATGAAAGGATTATCTGAGGAAGGAATTATTTATAAAGGATTTATTTTCTTCGGCCTGATAAATGTGAATGGAAACCCCTATGTGATTGAATATAACATCAGGTTAGGGGACCCTGAATCGGAAGTAATAATTCCAAGAATAAAAAGTGATTTTCTAGAACTGATTGAAGGAGTGGCCAATGGAGATCTTTCCCAACGGAAAATTGAGATTGATGACAGGTTTGTAACCACTGTAATGCTTGTCTCGGGTGGCTATCCCGGAACTTACAGCAAAGGTAAATCCATTCGTGGACTGGATCTGACTGATGGAAGCGTAATATTTCATGCCGGCACAAAAAATGAAGCTGATAAAATAGTTACTTCAGGAGGCCGTGTTCTTGCTGTCAGTTCATGGGGGTCTTCAATGGAGGAAGCTCTTGAAACATCTTACAGAAATGCAGGTTTGCTGGATTATGAAGGCTGTTATTACAGGTCTGATATTGGATTTGATCTATAAAATAAATGCTTCTACGCATATTTAAAGGAACCGGTCCCGGAGTAATATTTCTGATAATTATTATTCTTATTGCTCTCTGGATCAGTGCAATCCTTAATCAACGACTACATCCAAGATTTATTTATGAGACTGACCCTATGCCTCTTTACGGACTCATAAAACTCATGATTCACAACAGCCATAATCTGGGAGTAGTTTTATCCTTTTTGATGGTTTCCCTGATGGCTTTCCTTATGGTAAATTTCAATACAAATGTCTTCTTTATAAATGTAAGGACTTTTCTTCCTGCATTATTTTATGTGATGTTGGGAGGCTTTTTTCCCGACCAGCAGCTTTTAAATCCGGTTATTCCAGCCTCAATATTTCTTATGGTGGCAATTATCAGAATCATGGACGGTTACCACAACACGGGGACTGCATACAATTATTTTGATGCGGGGATTCTCATCAGTACAGGAAGTTTATTTTATGCGAACCTGATATGGTTTGGATTATTGCTGATAATAGGGATTGCTTTGTTAAGGACGGGAAACCTGAAAGAAATTGTAATTTCAATAATTGGACTTTTAACGCCATATGCGATTACATTTGGTATCTATTATGTGATTGGGAGAGACGTAGAGACCCTTATGAAGCTTGTGGTGAATAATCTGTTTACAAAGTCAATCTACTATCATTTCCAGAAGGTAACGATAGTGGCTTTGATCTTTAGCACGGTTTTAATACTGGTCAGCTTAGTTCATCTGATTAATCATATGAGCGCTAAAAAAATAAAGTCACGTAAAACATTTTCCCTTATGATATGGGTTTTTTTAATATCCATCATAGTCTATTTAGCACTCCCTTCGGCTTCAATTGAAATAGTATGGCTGACAAGTATTCCTGTCAGTTATTTCCTGACACACTATTTTGTATTTGTAAAAAAGAAACTGGTACCTGAAATCTTTTTTTCCCTGTTTTTTGTTTTTATACTGGTTATCCAGATATGGTACCTTAGATGATCAATTATTTTATCATTGAAACTACTCCCACACCGGACCCCTGTTGTCCATTTGTGAAATCATAACTGATCTGATATATGCCGCTTTTCTGGCATTCAAAATCAACAAAGGAAAATATCTTGCCCGTTTTTTTGTCGAATGATGAAACGATTAGTTTATTGGCGTCATCTTTAATAGTCAAAATCAGCTGACCCTTGGAATTCACTGCATTGCACATTGTAAACCTGTACTTGGTATTTTTCCAGAGAGACATATTTGCTTTGTATCTTAATTCATTCTGTGTTGCAGCCTTACCGAGCTGTATCCTGAAATCTTTAAGGTATTTGGCATTGGCCCCGGCATTTATTGCACAGTTACTAATGAGAGGATCTGTGACCTGTCCAAATGACACGAAAATGAAAGTAAATAATATGGTCAGAGTTATAATGATTTTTTTCATACTAATTATTTAAAATTAGCCTGTCCCTGATATTCCTGGTAATTTCTACAACACCATTTAATTGTTCTTTAGACATGGTGACAACACTCGTTTCAGTCTGTTTTATAGTCAGACCTCCGTCTTTTTCCACACTGACAGGATCTCCCTGGGTGTAAGTTATTCTTATATCGCGATATTTATCTTTGATATCCTGCATATCCTTACACAGACTGATGAATTGGGGATCGCGCTTACAGTAAGGGCTTATAAGAAGGAGAAGATCGTTTAAAATTATTTTCTGTTCCCCGATCCTGTCACTTAGCCTTTTATCAGGGAATTGACTGACCACCTGAGTTGCAAGGTACTGGCCTTCAATCCAGACTCCAATTATCATAAGAGCTGAAAGCTGCCCCCGATTATTGCTCCGTAGATAATTATCTATTTTATTATAAGAATCAATTGAAATGAAAAGAAGAGAGTCGAGATTTGATCTGTTCTTTGATAACCTTTTTATAGATTCGAAATCAAAAAACTGACCAACTTTAATATCTTCAGCAATTTTCCTTATTGATGATAGAACATCCAGGGAGGAACCCGTTTTTTCATACATATTCAGATACCCGAGATCAGCTCCGAGAACACCCAGTTTAAGAGCTTTATCAAAACTGGTACTCTGCCTGTTGGCGTCGATTGATTCAGCAATATAGTTTTGAGAGAAAGGGACCTGAAGTGTCTGAAGGAGATTTGCTATTTCAACCGGTGATGAGATGTTTTTTGAAATGTCAGCGATGGCTTCAGGACTTAATTTTTCAGCTTCTGACACCGGCACCGAATCAGACTGCGGGAATACGAACTCTGACGTTTTGCTTTTTGAATTCCTGCAGGAGAAACCAAAAAATACAATAATAAGTAATAAGAATACTCTTCCTTTCATTTAGGATGATGTATAAGTTATAACAAAAATACAAAAAAACTTATTAACATTCTATTAAATAATTATTTTCGGAACTTTAAATTTTCGAAAAACTTAACTGTTTTTCCAAGTACCTCAAAATAAAGAGCCAGATATAGAACGACCGAGCTTAAAAGTACAAGGGAAATGTTGAATACGAATGTGTCAGTTTTCATTCCAAAAATATATTTCGACGGAGCATAAAAATGTGTCCGGAAGTTTAAAAATCCTTTCTTATCCGGGTCAAGATAGATAGGATCTGTATTTTGAACGAGAGCGTTATTATAGACCAATATCTTTTTCCGTTCGTAAGGTTTGGTAACTAATTCAAGAAGTTTATAATTATAATAATCATCTTCAATTTTCTTCAGTTTGAGATCATTCATATTGTAAAAAACATCCTTTCTGTCGCTTGCGGTATTTGAAATTCTGCTAAATGTTTTATCCATTCTGTCGAGGTATTTTGTCAGTGAATCTGCAATTCCGGGATTGAACTCATACGGGGTCAGATCAGAAATATAATTGAATAAAGGTACGTGAAAAACAGCGGCCATTTTTTCCAATTCGTTTTTGAGTAGCAGGAGTTTGGTGAATTTGCGTGTTGATTTTTTAATAATGAGATCCTCGTTATTACCAATATTTTTTGGATTGCTTCTGAACTCAAACAGAGTAGTTTCAAGTGCATCGCGCAATGCTTTAATCTTGTAAACCTTGTTGAATTCAGCTTCACTTCTTTTCTTTTCCAGGTCGTAATATGTATCACCTTCCTTTGTGAATTGAGTCTGGCTGTATTTATTGTCCTTGAATTGAGACACAATGAGAGCTTCATAAGTCCACCGAGTCGGCATAAATTCGGCAATCAAAGGTACTTTGTCAACGTTGCCTATTTTCCTGTTCAGCTTGTCAAAGGAGAACATAGCTCCGCTTAGTACCATCATTGGTATTATCAGAAGCGGAATGACGATATAGATTGTAATAGCCGAATTAAATGATGCTGATATGTTAAGCCCAAGCATATTGGCACAAAAGGCTGTGGTAAATAATGCAAGCCAGTAATGGGAATACATTCCTTTTATACCAAGAATCGGATTAGCTATCAATACAAAAAGAAGAGTTTGTACAGAGGATATGAGAATCAGAATTGCCACTTTAGAAAAGAGATAGCTATTGCGGCTTAAATTAAGGAAATGCTCTCTCTTTAAAATTTTTCTGTCCCTGAAAATCTCTTCCGCGCTGATTGTCAAACCCAGGAAAAGGGCAACAATAAGGCTCATAAAAATGTAAATAGGTATATTCTCATTTTCAGAAAAGACATAAATTCTGGAGTCCGGATCGGGAATATACCTGATAATAAAAGAAAGTACAAATCCCAGGATCGGGGCTTCGAGCAAAGTCAGAATGACATATTGACTATTGGAAATTTTACTCTTGAGATCTCTGGCAAAATATATCCGGAATTGCTTCAAAATTCCCGGCCTCTGAAGGTTTTTATGTGGCGGCTCTTTAATTTCAGCCACCGGTCTGTACGAATGTTTGGAATTAAATTTATTTGCCCACTCATTTGGCTTGACTTTTCGTTTTTCAGTGTACTTCCCGAACTCATC
Source organism: Bacteroidales bacterium (assembly GCA_049792755.1). Lineage (GTDB taxonomy): Bacteria > Bacteroidota > Bacteroidia > Bacteroidales > VadinHA17 > LD21. The sequence continues at coordinate 6,431 of JBARBF010000036.1, forward strand.
AACAACTTGTGTTTCAATAATATTAAATATGGTTTCGGGGTTCACATTCCCGCATGAGGGGCATTCTCCCTGGTTTGAGTTGATCTGGGCATCGAGTGTTTTAAAATAAATTACAGAATCGACAGGATTACCAAAATAGGCCATACACCCCCCCTGATCGAGGATAACAACTTTATCAAACATCTTGAATATCTCTGATGAGGGCTGATGAATAACAGTGAATATCAGTTTCCCTTTAAGTGTAAGGTCACGTAAAAGGTCCATCATATTTTCAGAATCTCTCGAAGAGAGACCCGATGTCGGTTCATCAAGAAATAGAACTGATGGTTCCCTTATCAGTTCCAGGGCGATATTCAACCTTTTTCGCTGCCCGCCGCTTATTACTTTATTAAGGTGTGAACCTACCTTTAATTCTCTCTTTTCCAGCAAACCAAGATTTGAAAGCGTACGATCAACAAGTTCGCCAATCTCTGATCTTGTTTTATCCCTGAAGCACTGACAAGCTGCAAAAAAAAGATTCTCAAATACCGTCAGATCCTCAATAAGCAGATCATCCTGTGGTACATATCCAAAAACTCCTTCGAGCTTAACATTGTCCTTTGCTACATCCAGTCCGTTAATTTTTATGCTGCCTTCTGACGGCTTCAGGATACCGCTCATCAGATTCATCAATGTTGTTTTTCCTGATCCGCTAGCTCCCATTATGCCGATAAGTTTACCTTCCTCAACGGAAAAGCTTACATTATCAACTGCCGCATGACCTTCCCGGAAACGATAGGTGAGGTTTTCAACAGAGAATGAGATTTTATGAATAATTATGTCTGAAAGAAAACTTGAACTGATGTCACTATAATAGATGGAATGCCCCTGTTGTGATTTTATTGATCCTCCCTTGGCAAATGTATAGACCTGGCCTGATCTGACAGGAAGACCATTAAGATATAACTGGTCATTTGATATATACCTTATAAAATACAGGTCAACACTTGCTACTCTTAAAATGATTATCCGGGTGTTATGATAACCGGTCAGCATCCTTTTGCACAGTTCACACTTATCATCTCCCGGAGTAAGAACCAGTATTGCAGTGTTGTTCAGATCTTCAGAGGAATCATTTTTCACGAATTGCTCGATAGCAGCAAATTCTGCAGCAGATATCCTGAATACTTCAGCGACTGTATTTATTATATTCATTCTCTGAAGAGTAAACTGGCGGTCAGTATTTACAAGTTCATACAGCCGCATAAGAACAACAACTTTCTGTTCCTGGTTAAGAGTATGGTTGATCTTTTTGCATATACCGAGAATTTTGACGGAATCTTTTACAGAAGGAGCCGATGGTTCTTTTAACATTGATCTATCCAGTACCGGGCCGGCGTGCTCATCAAAAAGGGCAAGATATTCCTGAACGGATTCACTGGTAAGCTGTTTATTCAGAAAGCCTGATACATACTCACGTTCATTTATGAGTATCCCTCTGTCCTGCTTTACAATCAGGGCAAATAATTCCATTAATGCCTTTAGAATCTCTTCACTCATAAATCAGCCTCGAAATTCAGCCTTCCCAGGTACCGAAGTTAAAAAAACTATTTCTTTAATGTCAATGCTTAAATGAAATTTCTTTCTGTTCAGGTCCGAACAGGCATTGAATCAGCAGAAAGATATATTTAATAACTGTTCATTCACCGGATTATTGTTATCGTCAGGGTAATATGACCTTCATAAAATTAATCTGCAAGGCAAAGATCAGAAAATGGTCAAGTTATGTAAACATACCTATTATTAATCTTTTTAACAATACCGGAACGGATTTAGTAATGGAATGTGAAGGGAATCAGGTTTAAAATTATCTGTCTGAAAAGATAAATATAAAAAATTCTCACAATGCAGATAAAAAATTATAGAACAAAAAACAGTAAAGAAATTATTAATCCTGCAAAGACACTTTTTCATTACTTTTGATTTTTATCCGACTAAATTAAATCATACATATGAAACCCCGGGAATTTATTTTGAAAATGTTTTTGATAACAGTTGCATTATCACTAAACAATCATGTCAGTGGACAATTATCAGACAGGGAAGTTCAGAATTTTAATTTCAACTGGAAATTTTTAAAAGGGGATATCTCCAATGGGCAGGCCCCTGAACTGGATGATTCGGGCTGGCGTGTACTGGATCTGCCTCATGATTGGAGCATAGAAGGTATTTTCAATAAAACCTATGCAAGTTCCACAGGATTTTTACCGGCCGGTATAGGATGGTATCGTAAATCCTTCCAAATTCCTGCGAATGAGAAAAACCGGAAAGTGTTTATCAGTTTTGATGGTATTTACAATAACAGCGAAGTCTGGATAAACGGAACCTGGCTTGGGAAAAGACCCAACGGATATATTTCATTTCAATATGATTTGACCCCTTATATTAAACCCGGGAAAGAAAATATTATCACCGTTAAAGTAGACCATTCAAAATACGGAGATTCTCGCTGGTATACAGGTTCAGGTATATACCGCGATGTTAAACTTATATTCACATCGCCCTTGCATATCAATCAATGGGGAGTTTTAGCCGCAGCAAAAGATGTATCGGTTGAAAAGGCAGGACTGAATATTGAAGTAAGTGTTAAAAATGAATCAGGCAAACCTTCTGATGTAACAGTTTCAAATTATTTGTTATCTGACGGTGATACTATAAAAAAAATATCGGAGAAAATATCAATACCAGGTTCTTCCTTAAAGACCATTTCACAGAATATGGACATTTATGGTCCAAAACTGTGGGACGTTGATAATCCCAATCTTTATTCTTTAGTCACTACCGTAGCGGGTGATCAATTTCTGGATAGTCAGAGGACTCCTGTCGGATTCCGGGACATCAGATTTGATCCTGACAAGGGATTTTTTCTTAATGGAAGGAATCTTAAACTGAAAGGTGTATGTATGCACCACGATGCCGGGACACTTGGTTCGGCAGTTCCCCGCCAGGTGATAGCCCGAAGACTGGACTTACTAAAAGAGTCGGGCTGTAATGCCATACGAACAAGTCATAATCCATTCTCATCCGATTTCCTTGAACTATGTGATG
>JBARBF010000037.1:0-35123 GCA_049792755.1 Bacteroidales bacterium
AGAGATCGCCTTCCACTCCAAAATATTTATTCTGAAGGTCTTTCATTTCTTTTTCCTTTGCCACGATTGCTTCTTCCCTTTTCGTTTTCATATCCTGGGAAAGAAGAACTGACTCATTCTGATATGATTTGTACATCTGTTCTACAACAGCATAACCGTCAGCAACCTCTTTTTCCCATTGTTTTGAAAGTTTGTCGAGTTGATCCTGGGCAGTTGTGAATGCAGGAATGTTTTTCCTTATATATTCCGAATCAACAAAAGCATATTTCTGAGCTATAGCCATAGCCGAAGTCAGAATTAATAATCCTATAAATACCCCTGTTTTCTTCATAACTTTTAATTTTATTACTTATTTAGAATTCTTGACCTATAGTGAACTGGAATTGTGATCTATTAGCATTTGGATATTCCGTTGGATTAGGAACAGGGTCAAAACCATAGCCCCAGTCAACGCCAAGTAATCCGAACATTGGCAGGTTGGCCCTGACACCGATACCTGCAGCTCTGTTCATTTTGAACGGATTATATTCACTGAGCGAATACCAGGCTTTTCCCGATTCGAGAAACCCAAGAACATAAATTGTAGCCTGAGGGTTCAGAGATACAGGATACCGAAGTTCCAGAGTGATTTTAGAATAAACGTTACCCGAAGGAACACCTGGTTTAAGCGGGTCGTCTGGTGTAAGTGATCCCACTCCATTGCTGCCGGAACCATATCCCCTTAGCTTTATCATATCACGACCATAAAAGCTATAGCCTGTCATTCCATCACCACCAACTGAGAAGTTTTCAAAAGGAGATGGTCCGATATCTTTATTATAGTACCCAATATATCCGAAGTTAAAACGAGCATCGAGCACCAACTTATTATTCTTTGTTATAGGATAATAATAGTCTGACTTAAATGTCCATTTATGAAATTCAATCCACCTGTATTTCACCTGATCTGTGACATTTTTCATATTCTGCCCGCTTATAAGTGAATAAGGGGGAGTCGCCTGTAATGAAAGGGTAAATGATGATCCGCTTTCGGGGTAGATGAGGTTAGGTCCGGTCGAAAACCTTGTCAGTTTTGTTGTAAAACTGAACAGATTGGAAGTGCCGTTATCAAAAAGGAATGAGTAAACTGTATAATTATTCAAAGCATACCTCTGATAATTTAATTCACCATAGAGTGAAAAGAAGTCATCAGGCCACGAGAGTCTTTTACCTAATCCTACTGAAGCACCCTGGATAATCATAGATTGTCGCCCATCTTCTCCAACCTTCTTTCCATTCGTCATAACTGACTCGTATAAGGAAACGGAGAATGTATTGGGGTTTTTACCTCCGAGCCATGGTTCAACAAATGAGATATTATATGACGTATAGATGGTGCCATTTGACTGAACTCTCAGACTTACCGACTGGCCATCGCCGGAGGGATAAGGATGCCACTCGCTGGGCTTAAAAAAGTTACGCATGGCAAAGTTATTAAATCGTACTCCGACAGTACCCACAAGCATGCCTGCACCCCAGCCTCCGGAAATCTCAAACTGGTCATTTGCTTTTTCTTCAAGCCTGTAAAGAAGATCTACTGTACCGTTTGTAACATCAGGAAGGACGTCCGGTTTGATCTTTTCCGGATCGAAATGACCAAGAACACCAAGCTGACGGATAGATCTCATAATACTTTTCTTACTGAACAGATCTCCCGGAAGAGTATAAAGTTCACGTCGGGCTATATGTTCGTTAGTTCTCGTATTACCGGTAATAAGCACATTATTAAGGTAAGCCTGATCTCCTTCATAAATTCTGACTTCAAGGTCGATAGAGTCATTATCAATTTTTGATTCAACAGGTGTCAGCCTTGAAAACAGATAACCATTATCCTGGTACAAATTACTTACAGCGTCCTGGGCCCCGGAAGAGCCGTTGAGTCTGTCGTCGATAAGCGACTGGTTATAGACTGTTCCTTTCTCGACATTAAATACCTTCTTAAGATCTTCCTTCTTGTAGACACTGTTACCCACAAAATCCACATTTCTAAGGAAGTATTGTTTCCCTTCATCAATTTTTATCCTTAGACCTACACGGTTTTCTGAAACTTTATAAAGGGAATCGGAGATAATAGTAAAATCCTTGAATCCGTTATCATTATAAAAAGTGATAAGTTTCTGTTTATCTTCAATAAACTTCTCGTTGATAAACTTTGAAGCTCTGAAAAAATTAAGATTCTTAACTTTCGTCGATTTTAGTTTTCTCCGGAGCTTAGAAGCTTCAAAATATTCATTTCCGACAAAAGTGATGTTAGCAATCTTAACCTTTTCTTTCTTCTCGACATTTACATTTAAAATAACATTATTAGGCTGGTCAGGATCATCTTTCTGAACGTAAGTGACAGTTGTGTTTAGAAAACCTTTTTCTACGAAATGGTCAATAATTATTTTTTGAGCGGTATTAAGCAAGTAGGGAGTAACCTGTGATCCTATAGGTAGATTTATCTTTTTGTTGAGATCTGTTATCTCAGAGGTTTTCAATCCATTAAGTTTTATCGAAGATATTCTTGGCCTTTCCTGTAAGTTTATATCAAGGAAAACAGTATCGGATAGGATCTTGGATATTGAAATTTTGACATCGGAAAAGAGCCCCTGTTGCCACAGTTTCTGCACAGCTGTGGTCACAGCATCTCCGGGAATTGTGACAGCTTCTCCTATTCTGAGGCCCGAAATTCCTATAAGTGCATTTGTATCAAGAAATCTTACTCCCGTTACTGTCACACCTCCTATGATATAATCCTCAACCGTCATGTAATCGACTATCTTCTGCTTTTCCTGCGCATTCAGTGATATGCTCAGCAAAGCCAGAATAATTACTATTATTGTCCTTCTAATTTTTTTAATCACCATTATATTATCATTTTTCCGAAACTTGTTCACTAGTTTTTCCAAACCTTCGTTCTCTCTTCTGGAAGTCAATTATTGCTTTGTAAAAATCATCCTTACCAAAATCGGGCCACAGCGTTTCAGTAAAGTAAAATTCAGCATAAGCGACCTGCCATAAAAGGAAATTGGATATCCTTAACTCACCACTGGTTCTGATCAAAAGTTCAGGATCAGGGATTCCGTCGGTACTGAGATATTTTTCAAAATCCTTTTCAGTAATAGATTCAGGATTAAGATATCCGTTTATCGCAGCAGTTGAAATTTTTTTTGCTGCCATGGTAATCTCCCATCGTGAACTGTAACTCAGTGCAATAATAAGGTTAAGTCCTGCGCATGAAGAAGTCAGTTTTATTGTTTCAAAGAGCCTTTCCCTTACATCATCTGCAAGCCGATCCATATCACCAATCGCTTTGAGCCGGATATTATTCTTCAATAATGTTTCTGTCTCATTACTAAGAGACCGTATCATTATTCCCATTAAAGCAGCAACTTCTTCATCAGGTCTGGCCCAGTTTTCGTTTGAAAAAGCGTAAAGGGTAAGAAATCCTAATTCAAGTTCTGCTGCTGTCTCAATTACTTCTCTTACCGCATTCACACCCTGCTGATGTCCAAATATTCTATCAAGACCCCTTTGTTGTGCCCATCTCCCGTTTCCATCCATAATAATAGCCACATGTGAAGGCATTTTATTACTATCTATCTGTTTCCTAAACTCCATAGCCTAGCGTTTACTTTTAGAATTCAGTTCGCCATAAGCAGGACAACCGGCCAATTTATTATAGATTTTCCACGTGACTGCTATTCCTGTGAAAGTGTACCAGTCATTGTTATGAATCCATGAATGATCTGACGGGGCAACCAAATCTTTTACGCCGTCAAAGTTATCATAAAAAGTTTTACGAAAACCATATTCGGCTTCTAATCCGACATTTTTAAATAAATTAACTTTAAAACCAAAGGAGAAGGGTATGACAGGTATAACCCCGGAAGCTGCTGAATTAACAACGGGAACTCTTGCCGAGAAAACTGAATGAACTACGGCAACTCCAGCTCCTGCTGCGAAATATGGAGTAAAATTCCATCGTTTGCCTTGTGTCGAATAAGGAAAGAAATTGAACTCAAATTGTAATGCCCACTCACCCACCGTACCTGAGAATGATGCTCTCCTGGCTTGTTGAAATGCATTATTGAAATCGAGGTCATTTGCATGTAACCCCCCGATAAACAGATTTGTTCTTAAAGCTTCTCTTGGATTAAAGTTATATCTGTAAAAAATTCCTCCTGCAGGCATGGGTGAATAGAGAAATCTGCTGGGATTTATGTCACCAATATATGATGAGACTCCTGCAAATACTCCGTAATCAGAATTGCGCTGACCGGATAAGGAGAGTGATATAATTAAAAACAATAATAACCAGTGTATTCTTTTCATTAAAACTGATCCAGCTCTTTATCATCTGAAGGTGGGCCACCCTTTTGCTCCGGACTTCATCTTATAAGTAATCGTGAAATTGAAAAAATAATAAACGTCGTTTGAGCGGGAATATTGTGAAGAATAACCATCGAGATTATCCGAAAATGAATATCTGCCTGTCAGTTCAACTCCAAAATTAATATTTGGGGTGTAGATCAATGTGCTTCCAATGCCGATAGGGATAACAGCAGTAAATCCTTTGGGATTTAAACCATGACTTTCAAGTTTACTATTTGGAGTGATAGAATAATGAAGCCCGCCAATACCGGTAAATGCATAAAAGTCCAGAGACTTTATCAATCCTATAAAACCTAGCTTTTCACCTTTTGTAAACAGATAACTGTCTTCAGCCTTATTTTTAATGAAATAATATTCACCGATAAGTGCCGGTTCAATGAATTGAATGGAAGCTTCATATCCTCTGTTCTCATTTGATCCTCTTATGTCAGTTGCATGAAATAATCCTGAAGTAAGGCTCAGCCTCACATTAAAAGTCTGAGTAAACCTGAATTTTATATTGGCATTAACATCAAATCTTGTCTGTTTAACAGTTATATCTCTTATACCGAGTATGTTTTTAGTTTGTGAATAACCACCGATATCGCCAAAGAAGAAAGAAGGTCCTAAACCTGCAACTACTTCATATCTCTTTAATTTCCAAATCTGGGCCTCAGTGAATGATACAATGAAAAAAAGTAGTAATACAGTTAGAAAGGACCGTTTCATAGGGATTTCAGTTTATTACAATAACAAATATAATAATTTATCTCAATTCCTGCGGTCTGCCCCCCACATAAGTTTATTTCTTAGTGTACTGTAAAAATCTCTTCCTCTTAACATTACTGTTTTGATTTTCACCGGAGCCCTCACAACATGAATCTCCTGGTTGAATGGCACTCTCTTTGACCGAAAGTCGCATGTTGCCAGATACTCTTTACTTCTGCCTTCAATTATCATTCTTATCTTGCCCTCCCCCGATAGGATAATTGGTCGTATGGTCAGATTATGCGGTGCAATAGGGGAAATAACGATACTCTCATCTTCGGGTGAGAGTATAGGGCCTCCTACGCTCAGATTATAGGCAGTTGACCCTGTGGCAGTAGAAACAATCAATCCGTCGGCCCAGTATGTGTTAAGATGAGTATCATCTATAAATACGCTTATGGTTATCATACTAAGATCAGCTTTCTGAATAGTGATCTCATTCAGAGCAGATGAAGAATTTCCTTCGAACAGGTGGGATGGGTGCGAAATCTCAAGAAGACATCGTTGGATAATTTCGTATTCACCTTTGCATAACATATCAACCGAGTGACCTATTTCATCCGTTGAAATGTTTGCAAGAAAACCCATTCGTCCTGTGTTAACGCCGGCAATCGGAATGCCCATGTCTTTTACCTTAAGCACTGTTTCAAGAAAAGTACCATCGCCGCCAACACTTAACACAAGATCGGGTAATTCAGATTTAAAGGAAGGACTGGGAGACTTTTCAATTACTTCCCAACCAGTGCCTGTGACAGTATTTGACAATTTCTGATAGATCCGGGTCTTAATCCCTCTTCCGGAAAACTCATCAACCAGCTTGTCTACTCCATCCCTGGTTTTTGAATTATTATCCTTGAAAAATATTGATACTCTCTCCAGCATTTTTCAGATATTAAGATATTTCATCAGAAGGTCAAATCTTTCAGAGTAAAAACGGTCCATCGAATCATTATTTGAAACCCATGTCTTAACTTCATAGTTATAGCGTTCAAAAGTCCTGATCACTGAAATCAAATCGCCGGTGTTAACTTTGAGGGTTACCTCCAGTTTAGTCGACTCCGGAGGAGAAGTAATGTACATACTGAGTACTTTAACGTTATTGCCTTCAACAATCTGGGCTATCTGGGAAAGTGAGTAATCTCTTTCAATAAGCTCCAGGACTATTATACCGCCAGGCTGATCCATTGAGGAAATGCCTGCCAGATGCCTGATAAGATCACTTGTTGTAATGACCCCCTTAAAATGGTTATTATTATCAAGTACAGGAACTAAGGTCAGCTTCAAACGGGAGGCCAGTCCAATAACTTCAAAAATATGCTGCTCCTCCTCAACATAAGGCTTAAACAAAGTAAGAGCATGATTTCCAATCGGTTCTTCAGGTTGATTCATGTCATATATATCAGTATCTGAAATGAGCCCAAGAAAATCCTGGTTGTTGACAATAGGAAGATGTGATACCCTGAATATCTCCATCCAGTTCAAAGCCGTCTGTCCCAGATCGGAGGTCTTAAGGGTAGGTATAACTTCGGATATTAAATCTTTAGCAACCATATAGTTTTATTTTCAACTAAAATAGTAAAAAAAAAGCCAGTTATTGTAATTTTGCACCACATTTACAATACGGAAAGTTTTTATAATTATTATATGACAAAGTTAAGCGTTAATATCAATAAGATAGCAACCCTGAGAAATGCCCGCGGTGGAAATGTTCCAAATGTGTTATCCGCAGCAATTAATTGTCAGATTTTCGGAGCCGATGGCATCACGGTTCATCCCCGTCCTGATGGAAGACATATCAGATACAGCGATGTCCTCGAGATTAAACCGATCATCACTACTGAATTTAACATAGAAGGTTATCCTTCAGAAGATTTTATCACTCTGGTATTGTCTGTCAAACCCGATCAGGTCACACTGGTTCCTGACCCACATGATGCCATCACTTCAAATGCCGGATGGGATACTTTGAAAAACAGGATCTTTCTTACTGAAATTGTCTCAGAATTTAAAAAAGAAGGGATCCGCACATCCTTATTTGTAGATACGAATCCTGTTAATATTGAAAATGCTGCATTAACTAAAACCGACAGAGTGGAACTATATACTGAACCATATGCTTCAGGTTTTCCTACGAATGCCATCGAAGCGGTCAGCCCCTTTTTATTGGCTGCCGGAATAGCCCGGAATGCCGGGTTAGAAATAAATGCCGGACATGATCTCAACCTTGAAAATCTGAAATTCTTTCATCAGAATGTACCCTGGATTGAGGAAGTTTCAATCGGTCATGCACTTATTTCAGATGCCCTCTATCTCGGACTTGAAAATGCTATTCAGATGTACAAGCGTCAATTATCCTGACTGCAAGGTTGATGAAACTTTTCTACAGGAAATATGGTAACGGTCCGCCACTGATAATACTACATGGTTTATACGGATCATCCGACAACTGGATTACAATCGCAAGAAGTCTGAGCAATAATTTCACAGTTTTTCTTCCTGATCTGCGGAACCATGGCCAATCCCCATGGAGTGAAGTACATGATTATAGTTCAATGAGAGACGATCTGTACGAACTGGTAAACGACTTATCACTTAAAAGGTTTTTTCTTGCAGGGCACAGCATGGGAGGCAAAACAGCAATTTCATTTGCTCTCAGGTGGCCCGAAATGATTAACGGGTTGCTGATTGCGGACATCTCTCCCTTTGCAAATGAGTCCCTGATGCAAATAGTAAATTCTGAACATTTGACGATCCTAAATTCAATTCTCACGCTTGATCTTCACAAGATATCGACCCGTAGCGGGGCAGAAGCTGCCTTAATGGAAAAAATCCCTTCTGAAAAAGTCAGAAAGCTTATACTTAAAAATCTACGGAGGACTGCTGATAATACTTTTGCATGGAAACTGAATGCCTCATCATTACTAAAAAATCTTGAAAAAATAATGGAGGGAGTTGAGCGGCAAACTGATTATAGCCAACAAATCACTGGATTCCCGGTTATTTTTTTAAAGGGTCGCGATTCAAATTATATAACAACAGTTGATTTCAAAGATATCAGAAATGTTTTTCCTGTAGCAGAAATTATAGAAGTTCCAGGAGCAGGTCACTGGATACAGGTTGATAAGCCGGATGAAGTCGTGAAAAATCTTAAAAATTTACTAGCTTAGAGTTACCTTACACGTCCCCTGTTTCTTTCTTCTTTTTTTGCCTCATCTCCTGCCCCATCTCCTATGAGAGAAGGAGTAAGTAAATGATCTTTATTGGCTTAGCCCCTCCTTCCCGGGGGAGAGCCTGCCCCGACTTGTTGTCGAGGGGTTGGGGAGAAGTGGATTACAAAATTGTAACCGATTCTATATTATCTTCATTTATTCCGGGAAGGTTCATAAACCGTAACAGAACACGGGCAATCGCCAGTACATCTTTCTCGCAATAATGTACAATTCGTTGAATATTGTCTTCGTTATAGAATATGCCGGCAACCATACTGCCGTCAATATCATCTTTAGGTGTCGGAATGCCAAGAACTGTAGTAAGAAGATCGAGAGATGTATAATTTTTATAGTCACCAAACTTCCACAGATCCATTGTATCAAGCAGTTTGATTTCCCAGGGTTTTTTCCCGGCATTATCGAGTATTTCGGGGATAAAAAGTCCATTGATAATCATCCTCCTGGCAATATACGGGAAGTCAAATTCTTTCCCGTTGTGTGCACAGAGAATAGCTCCCTTATTAGTCCTGCAGAACTTTTTCAGCATAATGGAGAACTCTGACAATAACAACTTTTCCTCTTTGCCAAAGAAAGATTTAAGTCTGAAACTGATTGGATTCTTTTCTCTGATCAAACCCACTGAGATACAGATTATTTTCCCGAATTCTGAGTAGATTCCTGCCCGTTCATAAATATCCTGCGCTGATTGATCAGCAATTCTGAACTGTCTGGATTTTTTATCCCACAAATTCTGCATCACGGGATCCAAAAGCTCATATGAGGATGATTCGGGAACTGTTTCTATATCAAGAAACATGACATCCTCTATCTTAATATTCTCAAGCATATCCTTATGATTTAATTATTGACAATTGCTTTTCTATTATTGAAATCAAAACCTCGATACAAGTCTGGTTTTCGCTGAACCTTTACCACCTGCTATTTCTACTATCGACATATTTATATAATTTTGCAGAATTAAAATCAAAAATAAGAATAAGTTTGGAGTACTTAAAATTTAAAGAATGAAAGTTAGTGTACTAAGAATAACTCCAGGCACTCAATGCATTTTAGGCACTTTAGGCACTTCAAACTCTTCTAAAAATAATCTATATGACTGAATTATATCCCCTGAAGTTTGAAACCGTACTGAAAGAGAAAGTCTGGGGAGGAAATGCACTTGTTTCCAGATTTAATAAAAAAGCGACGGGATCGCTTCATATTGGTGAAAGTTGGGAATTATCGGCAATTGATGATAATCAATCGGTAATCAGTAACGGGTTCCTCGCCGGTAATAATATCGAGGAACTCATTGAAGTTTACATGGGTGATATCACAGGTGACATTATATATGAAAAATTTGGAAACGAGTTTCCTCTTTTAATCAAACTTATTGAAGCTCAGGAAGATCTTTCAATCCAGGTCCATCCCAACAATCTCCTGGCGAAGGAGAGACATAAAGCTTATGGAAAAACTGAAATGTGGTACATCCTGGAATGTAAAGAAGGCTCAAAGATATATACAGGATTCAAAGACGGAGTTACAAAGGAGATTTATGAAGAAGCCGTAAGGAATGGAAGGATTGAGGAGCTGATGAATGTTGAATTCGCTTATCCCGGAGATACCTTCTTCACACCTGCCGGCAGAGTTCATGCAATTGGTGCAGGAATAGTTCTGGTAGAAATCCAACAGACATCTGATATTACCTATAGGATTTTTGACTGGAACAGAAAGAGTTCAGGAAAGGGAAAAAGGGAATTGCATACAGATCTGGCACTGGAGGCAATCGATTTCAACCAGACAGGGAAGAACAAGATCAGGCTGGAACCTGTAATTAATAAAACTGAAAACCTGGTAAGCTGTGAGTTTTTTAACACTAACATAATCAGCTTTAACAATTCGATTGTTAAAGAATATTACTTTAATGATTCATTTGTTGTGTACATTTGTATTGAAGGTGAATTCGCAATCTGCTGGGAAGGAAACTCTGAGAAAGTGACAAAAGGTGAGACTGTACTTCTTCCTGCTATGATTAAGGAAGTTACTCTCAAGCCTTTGAATGAAGCCAGACTACTTGAGGTATATATTAATTCCGAAAATAGTATTTAAAAACGATTTGGGTCTGTCACAAAAGACTAATGTAAAAAGAGTTGCTGGTTACTGGTTACTTGTTGGTAGTTCTTGTCGCAACAAGCAACTTGCAACAAGCAACAAGCAACAAAAAATCTCAGTCAAATAATAATCATAAGAACTATGAAAATATTCTCGCATACATTTCTTCTAATTTTGAGCTTCTTCCTTATTACAGGATGCCACGGCAAAGGACCTGGCAAAAAAGAGACTCAGGCAGCAACTGACTCAATAACTGTTCCTGATACAGGGTATACAGGTATTAAACAATATATGAGCGGAAGAATACTGTTCAAGGAGGTAACTTTCAAAAACGGGGTAAGAGAAGGTCTGATGAAATCATTCTATCAGACCGGGGAAGTCCGTCAGACTTTCCTGTACAAGAATGGTTTAAGAGAGGATTCATCAATTTGGTATTACCTGGAAGGGCAACCCTTCAGGTCAACTCCTTATAAAAGAGATACTATCGACGGTATTCAGAAGCAGTACTACAGAACGGGCAGGTTAAAAGCCAAACTGGGCTATTCCAAAGGATTACGCACAACATATTTTGAGGAGTACACTCCGGAAGGAAAACTTATCAACGGATACCCCGGGCTTGTTATTAATGTTAAGGATGATTACAAGACAAAAGGTATCTACAAAATATCTCTTGAACTGACGGATAAATCAACTAATGTAAGATATTGGCGTGGAGATCTTTCAAAAGGCATATTCGATACCGCGCATTGTAAAATCATAAAAACTATAAAAGGGGTTGGTTCTCTCGATCTAAAAAAAACAGGGTCACCCGGACTTCCCTCTTTAAATGTCATAGCTGAAATCCTCACCAGTTTTGGAAACAATTACCTGGTTTCTAAAAAGATCGAGTTACCTTACCGCGATCTTAACTAAGGATCCATATGATTATTCATTCAGCTGTTTTCATTAAAAGCAGTCCCACAATAAAAGATTGTCCGGCACCTGCAAAACCCGAATTCGGGTTTATAGGCAGATCGAATGTAGGTAAATCTTCCCTGATAAATATGTTAACTGGCTGGTCGAAACTAGCAAAAACATCGGTGCAACCAGGAAAGACCAGAACAATTAATCACTTCCTGGTGAATGACAGCTGGTATCTTGTAGATCTTCCGGGTTATGGTTATGCCAAAGTACCTGTGAAGCTCCGGGAAAAATGGGTAAGAGCGACTGAAGAGTATATTCTGAGAAGAGGAAACCTGGTATCGCTATTTGTGCTTCTGGATACCAGACATAAACCCCAGAAGTCAGATATTGAATTTATGGAATTTCTGGGTCTGAACGGTATCCCTTTTGCAATGGTATTCACCAAAAGCGACAAACTTACTGAAACTGCCCTTGAGAATTCGGTAAATATATATAATTCGGAAATGTTGAAAAACTGGGAGTCTTTGCCTGTTTCCTTCATTACATCAGCAGTAAAAGCCAATGGCAGAGATGAAATACTGCACTATATAGAAGAATCTATGAACAATTTTTCAAATGCCATTTGATATCGGCCGGAATTTATAATTTTGTATTCAAATTTAATCTCATTAATTAATCGTTAAAAAGCAGGAAAATGTTCGGAACGGCACCCATGAAACTCTTTTCGTGCAGGTCTTCAAAAGATCTGGCCCAGAGGATTGCAGAGAAACTCGGAATTGAACTCGGGAAAAGTTCCGTTACCAGTTTCAGCGATGGAGAATTTCAACCATGTTTTGATGAATCTGTCAGAGGCTGTATGGTTTTTATAATACAGTCAACCAATCCTCCTGCTGATAATCTTTTTGAACTTCTTCTAATGATTGATGCAGCAAAAAGAGCCTCTGCCTACAAAGTAATTGCTGTTATACCCTACTATGGTTTTGCAAGACAGGACAGGAAAGACAGGCCGCGTGTTTCTATCGGGTCAAAATTATCAGCTGATCTCCTAAGTACAGCGGGGGTCGACAGAGTAATAACCATGGATCTTCATGCAGATCAGATACAGGGTTTCTTCAATGTGCCTGTAGATCACCTTTTCGGTTCAGCTATCTTTGCACCTTACATTGCAAATCTGAAACTAAAAAATCTTACCGTTTCAGCTCCCGATATGGGTGGATCAAAGAGAGCCAATGCTTATTCAAGACATCTTCAATCGGAAATGGTATTATGTTACAAGCTGCGCAAAAAGCCAAATGTTATAGAAGAAATGTCAATTATCGGTGAAGTGGACGGAAGAAATGTTGTAATTATTGATGATATGGTCGATACTGCAGGGACGCTTGCACTGGCTGCTAATATGATGAAAGAGAGAGGGGCCACAAGCATCAGGGCTTTCGCTACTCATCCTATTCTTTCAGGGAATGCAATTGAAAGGATAAACGACTCTGCTATAGAGGAACTTGTGGTAACTGATTCGGTTCCCTTTACCAATAGTTCTGAAAAGATCAAAGTGCTTTCAATTGCTGATATTTTTGCTAAAACCATAAAGGCTGTAACAGAAAATCAATCGATTAGCACAAATTTTGTATTCTGATTCCTTTGTTCTATATTTGCAGGCCAATTTTTTAATTAATATCAAACGTGTAATGGGGAGTTATCGTATTGATACCTCTTAGTAGCACAATAATTTTAAGACAGATGAAGACAATAGAAATTAAAGGATCTTTTAGAAAAGAACTGGGGAAAAAGAGTTCTAAAGAACTCAGGAAAACAGGTAATGTACCATGTGTTATCTACGGGAAAGAAAATAATATTCATTTTTATGCACATGAGAACAGTTTTAAAAATCTTGTTTTTACCCCTGCAGCTCATCTTGTTAAACTCATTATTGAAGACAAAGAGTACCAGGCGGTACTTAAAGATATGCAATTTCATCCTGTAAAAGACAATATTCTGCATGCGGATTTCATCGAAATTCACGATAACAGGCCGGTAGTGATCAATATACCTATTAAAGTAACTGGAGATTCAGCAGGAGTTATTGCTGGTGGAAAACTAAGCATTAAGAGAAGAAGCCTGAAAGTAAAAGGATTAGCAACTGATCTTCCTGAAGCTCTTCCTATTGACATCACTAATTTGAAAATTCATGAAGGGATAAAGGTAGGTGAATTATCATACGAAAAAATAGAGTTACTTGACCCGAAAAAATCTATGGTTCTCACAATTGCCACTTCGCGTGTTGCACAGAAAACCGATGAAGAAGTTCTGGCTGAAACAGCAGCAGCTGAAGCAGCAGCTACAGCAGCAGCAGGGGCAACAGCAACTCCTGAAACACCTGCAACTAAATAGAACCTCACCTTTTTATAAAAACATACAGGCTTGATGAAATATCTGATAGTTGGCCTGGGAAATATAGGTGAAGGGTACAAAGACACCCGACATAATATAGGATTTACAATATTGGACGCCATGGCCCTGGCGTCCACTGTTTCTTTTAAGGAGAGACGTTATGGTTCGGTTTGTGAGATCAGTCATAAAGGACGGGTTCTTTTCCTTCTCAAACCATCAACATATATGAATCTTAGCGGAAACGCAGTTAACTATTGGCTGAAAAAGGAAAAAATCCTTATTCAAAATCTGCTCGTGATTGTCGACGACATTGCTCTCCCACTCGGAAGTATCCGTCTTAGAAGCAAGGGCAGCGATGGCGGCCATAACGGACTGGCTCATATCAGTTCAATACTTGATACTAATGAGTATTCGAGGATAAGAATCGGAATAGGTAACAGCTTCAGAAAAGGCGGACAAATCGATTATGTTCTTGGTAAATGGGAT
This sequence comes from Bacteroidales bacterium, assembly GCA_049792755.1. GTDB lineage: Bacteria > Bacteroidota > Bacteroidia > Bacteroidales > VadinHA17 > LD21. The sequence goes on from JBARBF010000037.1 coordinate 14,262, forward strand.
CCGGAAGAAAGGAAATTCATGGAAGAAAGAATTTCAATTGTGATCGATATGATAAAATCATTCACCTTCGCAGGAGTTGAACTGACTATGACAACTTATAATAAAGCAGGTAAAGTGCATTCTCCGGAAAAAGACCCCCCATCCCCCACAAGGAGGGGCTAATCCTCAGAAGTTTTATGTATTTGATTCTAAGGTTAATATCTTATTATGACTGATAATAAAACTATACGGATAGATAAGTTCCTGTGGTCAGTTAGAATTTATAAAACAAGGAGCCTGGCTTCAGATGAATGCCGGAAAGGAAGAATTATCATTAATGATGTTCCGGTTAAGCCATCAAGAACAGTCTCAAAGAACGAAATAATTTTAGTAAAAAAACCACCTGTCAATTTCTCTTACAGAGTTATTCAGCCAATAGAAAACAGGGTATCAGCAAGACTTGTGGAACAATTCGTTGAGGATTTGACTCCGGAAGCAGAAAAAGATAAACTGAATATCCGCGATTCGATCGGCATAATACATAGGGATAAAGGCACAGGACGGCCCACAAAAAAAGAGCGGAGACAGATCGACAGGATAAAAGGAGACTAAGACAGAGGTTGAGGTTGAGTTTGAGGTTGAGGTTAAGTTTTCTCAGCCTTAGTCTCAGCCATAACCTTTTCAAGGTGGTATAAAGACGTAATATTTCAACTTTTGCTATAAAAGTAATTCTGCTGTAATAACAACATTTCACTTTTTTTTATCTTGCACTCATAACTTCATGACATCATTAAACTGATGAGTGGATGTGTATATTCTTTTATTAAATGGGGAAAGAAAACATTGAGAAGTATTCGGCCAGATATGCTCTGTTAAAGTCTGTTGCAGGTTTTTGGCATAATAATATTTTTTACAGGAAAGTCATTGTCATGGGCCGTGAAAATATTAAGCCCGACGATCATTTGATCTTCGCCCCAAACCATCAGAATGCATTAATGGATGCCCTGGCTGTCCTTTTCACCCATAAAGGACAGCCGATATTTCTTGCAAGAGCCGACATTTTCAAAAGAAAAACAATCGCTTCAATTCTCTATTTTCTTAAAATTCTGCCTGTATACAGAATAAGGGACGGATTCAGCAGCCTTAAAGGCAATGATGAAATATTTCTTAAGACAATTGATGTACTGAAAAACAAAAACGGACTCGTAATTCTCCCTGAAGGAGATCATGTCGGATTCAGAAGGCTCAGACAGCTAAAGAAAGGTATCTGCAGGGTTGCTTTTCAGTCAGATGAAGCTACTGGTTTCACCCTTAATATTAAGATTATTCCGGTTGGCCTGGAATTCTCAAACTACAGCAGGTTCAGACAGGTGCTTACAGTAGCCTATGGGAAACCAATAGAAGTGTCGGAATTCTTTGATTTATATAAAGTCAGACCTGAGAGAGCACTAAACGAGCTGAGATCAAGACTTTCAGATGAGATGAAAGGCATTATGGTGCACATCGAATCTGAAGAAGACTATGAAGCCATTGATGAACTCAGAATTATGATTAATGGCAGATTCAGCGATGATATAAGGTTTCCAAAGCTTTTCAGGGACAGAATCCTAGTTAATAAACTGAATCTTCTGAAAACATCGGATCAGTCAGTTTATAAGAGAATATGCTTTCTGAGTATTCAAATAAAAGAGAAAGCAAAAGAACTGAGTACCGATTATAGATTGCTCGAAAAAAAGAAGCACCCTCTAGGGTGGCTTATTGCAGGAATATTTGGCATAGTACTCACATTCCCTTTTTTTATTTATGGGAATATTTTCAACCTGACTTTCCTGGAAATTCCTAATTTGCAAATACGCAAAATAAAAGATCCGCAATTTCATTCTTCAATCCGCTATGGGATTTCTCTGGCCCTGGCGTTTGTTTTCCTGCCTGCTTATCTGGTTCTTTCGCTTTTTATTTTTTCATCCTGGTGGTTGGGATTGCTTATTTTTCTTACCCTTCCCCTTTCGGGTCTTTTTGCCTGGAATTATTATCTTCAATTCCGCAGAATAATGGGGGGATTCAGAATAAGAAGCCTTATTAAACAGAACAATGAAGAATTCAATCTTCTCAGAAGTAATCATAATGAACTTGTTAATCTGATTAACGGATTATAAAATGAAGAAAGAGAAACAATTTACGGGTAAAATTGTCTGGATCACGGGAGCATCTTCAGGGATAGGGGAAGCGCTTGTACATGAATTTGTCAGAAGAGGTGCAATTGTCATAGCTTCCTCAAATGATCAGGCCGGATTGGAAAAGGTACAATCAGAATGTGAGGATAAATCAATTATGGTTCATTGCGTTCCTTTTGACCTTGCTGACACATCAGGAATAGATAAAATAGTTGAAGAACAAATCATTAGATTTAAAAAAATTGATTTTCTGCTTAACATTGGTGGAATAAGCCAGAGGGCAAGAATTGAAGAAACACCAATGTGGCTCGACAGAAAAATTTTTGAGATAAACTATTTTGGAACAATAGCTCTTACCAAAGCAGTCCTGTCTTACATGGTAAAACAGTGTTCAGGACATATTATTGCAACAAGCAGTATATCTGGCAGATTTGGATTTCCGTTGCGCTCTGCGTACTCAGCTTCCAAACAAGCCTTACATGGATTCTTTGAAACTCTTTATCTTGAAAACAAAAAATTCAACATAAAAGCATCTGTAATTATACCCGGCAGAGTCAGGACGTTAATCTCATATCATGCTCTGAATTCTGAAGGTAAGGAACATGGAAAGCTCGACGCTGGTCAGGCTAAGGGTGTTTTGCCTCAACGTGCAGCAAAAATTATTATAAGAGGAATGATAAGAAATAAGCGGGAAATCCTGGTTGGTAAAAATGAACTTTTAATGCTGCAATTAAGAAGGTATTGCCCCTGGTTATTCTTCAGAATTGCAGATAAGATAAAAACAATGTGATCAAGTAGTAAAGGCTATTGAAAAAGATTTTTTTTACCACAAAGAACACTAAGTAGGCACAAAGGACACAAAGATAAAATCCTATATTTCTGTTCTTTGTGAATTTGGTGTAAAAAGCCACCCCTGCAATCTGGCCACGGCGCTAAAATAGTCCACCGGGCTATTTCTTAACGCTTGTGCCCCATTGTGGTTAATGGATTTTTTCAGTAGCCATCAAGGGGTGGATTTTTCAAAGTTGAAAGGTTGAACGAGATTAAATAAATTCTAATTAAGTTAAATTATATATAAAATGAAAGGATATATAATAAGCGGAATCCAGCAAATGGGTATTGGTGTAATCAATGTCGAAGAAGCATGGAAATGGTATATCGATCAATTTGGAATGGATTGCCGTATTTTTGATGATAATGAACCGGCTAAACTGATGCTCCCTTATACAGGAGGAGAACCAAGAAAAAAACATGCCGTACTGGCAATGAATCTTCAGAGCGGAGGAGGATTCGAGATTTGGCAGTATACTGAAAGAGAACCGGTTAAAATTAAGGAAGAGATCAGGATAGGCGACCTTGGTATTATTGCATGCAAAATAAAAGCAAAGAACATAAAGGGATCTTTGACTTTATTTCAAAAGAACGGAATTCCTGCTCCTTCATTCGTTAGTGAAGATCCATCAGGCAAAATGACTTTTTTCTTAAAAGACCCATATGGAAATATATTCCAGCTCGTGGAAGCAACCGACTGGCTCCGGGATGAAAAGAAAGGCACGGGTGGTGCTTACGGAGCAATTATAGGAGTCTCCGACATTGAAAAAGCCAGGATTGTTTACTCTGATATACTTGGATATGATGATGTTATTTATGATAAAACAGGTAGCTTCACTGACCTATCCAGTCTTCCCGGGGGAAATAACGAGATCCGGAGGGTTCTTCTTAAAAGATCAAAACCTTTCCAAGGAGCTTTCAGTAAAGTACTAGGAGACAGTGTAATCGAACTAATCTCTTCTAAAATGAATCCCGGTAAAAAAATATATGAGAACCGGTTCTGGGGAGATCCGGGTTTTATTCATCTCTGTTATGACATTCATGGAATGGATGAATTGAAAAACTTCTGTGAAAGCAAAGGATTCCCCTTTACTGTTGACAGCAAAAAGAGCCATGAAGGAAGTAGTTTTGATATGGGAGAAGCTGCCGGCTATTTCTCATATATTGAAGATCCCGACGGCACACTTATTGAATTTGTTGAAACGCATAAAGTACCTATTCTGAAGAAGTTAGGATGGTACATCGATCTTCGGAAAAGAGATCCGGATAAATCACTTCCCGACTGGATAGTGAAGACATTGAGGTTTTCGAGAGTCAGGACTTTTTAGCAATATCCTCAACTTTCTTTAAAACCCTCATTATATTGCCACCCCATATCTTAGTTATGTCCGACCTGGAATATCCCCGACGCAGCAGTTCAATTGTAATATTTTTCATCTCAGAAGCTGTACTGCAACCTTCTACTCCGCCGCCGCCGTCAAAATCAGTTCCAATTCCGACATAATTAATCCCTATCACCTGCACAACGTGATCAATATGATCGACGACATCTTTAACGGTAGCAGGCTTTTCGTATTTCTTCTGAATATCCCTGTATTCCTTACGCATTATTTTTTTTGCAGAATCGGGAAGAATATCATAATCGCCATATTTCTCCTTAAGTTCTTTAAGTTTCGAATCCAGTTCCGGGTTAGGTTCAGGTGTTTTAAGATAATTCCCCAGAATACAGATTTGAATAACTCCGCCGTTTTCTTTGAGTGCAAGTAACATGTCATCCGTAAGGTTTCTTGGGCTTCCGCAGAGAGCTCTGCAGGAAGAATGTGAAGCTATAACCGGAGCCTTTGTAATATTAAGAACGTCATAAAAAGATTTATCGGAAATATGTGAAATATCAACCATCATGCCGAGTCTGTTCATCTCATTGACTACCTTCGTCCCAAATTCAGACAGACCATTGTTTTCAGCGCCGGCCGGATCTGTAGATGAATCACAGATATCATTATTCTTAGTATGGGCCAGCGTTATGTACCTGGCACCCAGATCATAATATAATTTGATCCTTGTTATATCTTTGCCTATGGGATATCCGTTTTCCATACCAATAAATGCAGCTATTTTACCTTCTTTCTTTAACCTGTAGGCATCATCAGGAGTTGTTGCCATTCCGGCCATCGAAGAATTTTTTTCAACATTTTTATGTATTGCACGGAAAATGTCAAGCGCTTTCTGATGCACTTTGTTGTAGGTCGAATCGTTTCTCGGGCCCTGCGGTGTGAATACGGCGAAGAACTCAGCATGAAGCCCTCCTTCAACCATTCTTGGAAAATCAACACATCCTTCATCATGTCTTATTCCAAGATCAAATGCCGGATCTGAGAATTCCATAGGAGTATCACAGTGAGTATCTACCGTAAGTATAGATGCATGAATTTTATCAGCCCTTTTAACCAGTTGTTTCTCACTGTTTCCGCAACCAGTCAGAAAAAGGGTCACAAGTAAAAAATTAATGAATAATTTCATATTTTTTAATGTTATATGTCGCAAGATAATTAAAATGATTCCGATGCATTCTGTTTTTTAAATGTTTAACCTATTTTAACAATGTAAAAAGCCCTGACGTTTGCTATCGCTTGGTCAGGGCAGCCATGAAAAGAATTGAAAATTGCTTTTCGGAAAGTAAAAAGCTCAATTATTCTAAGTAAAAATATGCTTATTTTCAACAAAAAACAAGTTTAAATACCATTTTCACCCGGGTATCGAAAATCAATAAGAACTATAGTTTCAGGGGTGTAAATAAACTTAACATGACAATAGCACCAATAAAAATGATTACAATTCCTGCCACCCTGTTTATCCTGACAATGAGCCGTAGCCTGATCTTCTCTTTAAAGCGGCTGACAAAATAGGCCAGAAAAAACCACCAGCTGATAGTTCCTACCAGTACTCCGGGAATAAGGAAAAAAGGCACAAGTTCCGGTCTTACATTTCCATTTATATGTATCCCTGAAAAGAAAGCCACAAAAATAAAGATTGTGTACGGATTTGATATTGAAATAACAAATACCGAGTAATAATCGCGCCATAGTGACTTATTAGCCTTTTCCCTGTTCCTGATTTCTTTGATAGGATTAGATAAAAGCACTTTCAGGCCGACGCCGATAATAACCAGGCCTGCAATGATTGTAATAACGAATCTTTCTTCCTTGATGATACTGATTATTACCGTAAATCCCAGACCTGCCAGTACTGCAAGTAAAGTGTCTGCAGATGCAAGGCCCAGTCCGGAGAAGAATCCAGATAGCAGCCCTCTCTTTATTGTCCTGTTAATAAGTACAATGCCGATCGGACCCGGAGGCATTGAAACTGCCAGCCCCAGAATTATTCCTTTCAAAAGTATTTCAATAGCCTGAATCATCCATTATGATAATGATGGGCAAATATAAGAAGATTTTTAACCTCAAAGCAGCCAAAGATCATGAGCCCGCTGTCCATAAGTTACTATTTATTCTGAGTAATTTAGTGAACATTGCAATTCTTCTGCTATTTTTAGAAGTTATTAAATTATGGGTGAAAAAAGAAAAATCTGGCACTGGCTCGCTCTTGCTGTTTTATCATTAATCTGGGGAACAAGTTACATTTTAATGAAGAAGGGGCTGGAATCATTTTCCCCGATGCAGGTTGGAGCTCTGAGAATAGTGATAACCTTTGTTTGTCTTCTGCCAGTTGCACTTAAACATTTCCGTCACATTAGCAAAACCAACATATTTTCTATCATAATTATCGGATTATCCGGTAGTGTGATTCCGGCATTCCTGTTCCCGCTTGCCGAGACTAAAATAACCAGCTCACTCGCAGGTATGTTGAATTCGCTAAGTCCGGTCTTTACGCTTCTATTCGGAATAACGATCTATAAGAGGAAAGCGATCAAAACTCAGATTGCAGGTGTGTTTCTTGGATTACTGGGAGCTGTCGGATTGCTCTACACGGGATCATTCACCTTTAATATATTCGGACTCTTTGTGGTACTGGCTACAGTGCTTTCAGGTATAAGTTCCAATGAAGTAAGTAAGGTAAAGGGGCTGAATGGAATCAAGATCACGGCCCTTTCCTTCTTTGTAACCAGTCCATTGGCAATTGCGTACCTGTGTTTCTCTGATTTTTCAGGTCCCATGCATTCCGAATTCTGGGTGAGAAGCCTGTGCTGTATAGGGATACTGGCTATACTTGGAAGCGCAACTGCTCTGGTTATATATTATCTGCTTATCAGAGATACATCTCCGATATTTGCATCATCAGTGACGTACTTTATTCCAATTGTAGCAACTATGTGGGGCTTGGCAGATAATGAACATTTTTCTTCATCGATGCTTATCTCAGTTATTTTTGTATTTGCCGGAGTATATATCATAAACAAGCCCGACTTTCTGAAAAAGATAAGACGGGAAAATTAAATGAACAAATACACGCTTACCGGGCTGTCGGTTGCCGGAGGAATTTTATCGGGATTAGCCTGGACAGGTTGGTGTTCGGGGTTAATCCTGCTTATAGCCTTTGTACCCTTTTTCCTTATTGAAAATTATTTATTTGATAATCCTGAAAGGTTTACTCCAAATGCCTTTTTTATTTTTACACTGCCGGGCTTTGTGATCTTTAGTATTATCTCCTTAGGGTGGATGAGAGTTGCAAGTTTGACAGGAGCTGTATGTGTTATCATGGGACTGTCGTTTTTAATGGCATTCACAACCTGGCTGGCTCATGTTGTTCGTCTGAGGGCAGGGAACATTCCCGGTTTTATTTCTATAATTGCATTCTGGCTTTGTTATGAATACATAAGTCTGAATGTCAACATTATTTCACCCTGGTTAAATCTTGGCAACGGACTTTCAAAAGATGTACTTTTTATCCAGTGGTACGAGATGACCGGAACTGCCGGTGGCTCACTCTGGATTTTAAGTTCCAATCTTTTTCTTACAATCTTCCTTATAAATTCCCTGACAAAAAAAAGCAGCAATTCAGTTTATCTGATTATCTGGCTGATTATAATTATTTTACCGCCAGGTATTTCCGTTTACAGATATTTTACAATTGACCAAAATTATAAGAATGCTACCGAAGTAGTGATCATCCAGCCAAATACCGATCCTTATACCGAAAAGTTTACTATCCCTTTTGAAGATCAACTGAAAAAAGTAATTGCAACAGCCAATTCTTTTATAACAGATAAAACCGAGTGGCTGATAACTCCTGAAACAACTATTGATGACCCCGCGAATCTTGATGATCTGGCAAATGATAAATATGTAAAGCAAATTAAAAACATAACAATACAACACCCTGATATTAACGTAGTTATCGGCTTGGTTACCTTCCGGCTTTATCCGGCCATGAAGGTTGCACCAACAGTAAGTGCAAGAAGGATAAATGCTTCCGGTCTGTTTTATGACCATTTCAATTCGGCAGTTCAGATCGATTCCGGAAAATCTTTCGGGATATATCATAAATCGAAACTTGTACCAGGTATTGAAATGCAGTTTTCAAATGGCCCGGGGAGACTTATTTCCAGAATACTGCCATATCTTGGGGGCACAAAATGGGGTTATGGTACACAAAAAGAGCGGGTGTGCTTTGAACATACTGCCACTTCGATGAAAGTAGCCCCTGTTATATGCTATGAATCTGTTTTCGGAAAATTTGTGACTGACTACGTTAAAAAAGGCGCTGAAGCCTTATTTATAATAACAAATGATGGGTGGTGGAAAAATACCAATGGCTATAAACAGCATCTTTATTTCGCCTCATTAAGAGCTATAGAAACCCGGCGCCCGGTCGTAAGAGCTGCCAATACAGGCATTTCCTGTATAATTGATATAAGGGGTAAGAGAACTTATGAGACTGATTGGTGGAGCAGCGCAGTAATAAAAGGGAAAATCTGCCCTGAAACCAGAATCACAGCTTATGTAAAATATGGTGACTACCTGTTATTGATTTCCACATTTATAAGCGGGATAATTATTATTATTGTCTTCATCTGTATTCCATTAAGAAAAAAAATATATCAATCAGGGTAATAGTGCAACTCTTATAATATCCTGTTGTCTTTATTAACAGATAAGCTTATCGGGTGGATAACTTGAATTTATACGTACATGCCCCTCTGATTGAGGAGTGCAGGAAGGGAAATAGCAAAGCTCAGTTCATGTTGTATGAACATTATTCAAAAGCCATGTATAACCTGGCATACAGGATACTGAACAACAGGGAAGATGCCGAGGATATCCTGCAGGAGGCATTTGTGGAATGCTTCAGAAACCTTGATTCATTCAGGTTTGAATCAACGTTCGGCGGCTGGATTAAGAAAATAACTGTAAATAAATGTATAAATCACATTAAGAAAAAAAAGATTGACCTTACACTCTTTGATACACTGCCTGCAACTATTTATGAGGAGGCAGAGGAAGATGAAGTCAGATTTGAAACAGAAAAAATATTTAAAAGCATTGAAATGCTTCCTGATGGTTACAGAATTATTTTGACACTTTATCTGCTTGAAGGCTATGACCATTCTGAAATCTCTCAGATATTAGGAATCTCTGAATCAACTTCGAAATCACAATACTCGAGAGCTAAAGAAAAGTTAAGAAGTATACTTTTAAAAAACTAATATAATGGACAGACTTGAAGATTATATCAGGAAGAACAGGGAAGATCTGGACAGGTACCTTCCGGCAACAGGTATATGGAAAAAGATAAATAAAATGTTAAAAAAGGAAAAATCCCTGATAAGACCGTGGCTTTCTGTAGCAGCAATGATAGTGGTTATCCTTGGTACGGCAATAGTTTTATTCAAACCCGTTTACAGATGGTCAGCTACCGGGAGCCAAAAAAACAATGATGAAAAACTTACTCAGATTGATCCCCAATTAAAAGAAATAGAGAAATACTATAACAATCTTGGGAACTCACTTTACAAAGAAGCAACACCTATGCTGACGAATAATCCTGAAATTAGAACAGAACTTAATAACGATTTATCTCACATTGACAGTATTTGTGTGGACCTAAAAAAAGATCTGAAAGATAACATTTCGAATCGCGATGTTGTAGAAGCTCTGATACAGAACTACAGGATTAAAATCCACATTCTTGAAGATATGCTGACTGTTCTTAAGGCAAATAAAAACAATCCTGAAAAAAAGAAAAACTATGAACTATAAAAATTTTTTCACTCTGAGCATGATATTACTGGTATTAAGTCCATTATCAGCACAAAATGATTCAGAAACCCGGAGCTTTCTCAAGATAGTACCGGTTGGAAAAGAGACCACACTGGAGGTATCGAATAAATATGGCACAATACAGGTTACAACATGGAATAAAGATTCTGCTTACATAAAGGCTGAGGTAAAAGCCTTTGCAAAGGACAGGTCGAAACTGGGGAAAATGTTTGACGGAATTACGGTGAACATTTCTGATACAAAGTACCTTGTAAGAGCTCAGACTGAATTCACTTCGAACATAAATACTTTATTTGAAAGTTTTAAGGGAATGACTAGCAAAATAATTTCTTATGATTCTCATATTGAAATCAATTACTTTATTAATATTCCTGAATATCTGAATCTTAAGATTGAAAATAAATATGGTGATGTTTATATGGAGAATAACACCGGCGAATTTAATATTTCAATTTCCAATGGTTCATTTAAAGCTAATTCACTGGGCAAAAAAACCTCAATTAAAATGGTCTTCTGCGATGCAAAAATAAATTCTATAGAATCAGGGAACATTGATGCCTCCTTTTCAGATCTTTCGATAGGAGAAACAGGAGATTTGTCTATTAATTCCATCTCATCAAAATATGATATCAAAAAAGCTGATATGATCAGCGGAGAGTCGCGCAGAGATAAATTTTTCATTGAGAATATTGTATCTCTTCAGGGCAATGCCTATTTCACCGATTACAAAATGAATAATGTCAGGAAAGAGATAAATCTTACCACAAGGTATGGAAGTGTTGATGCTAGCGTTATTGCTAAGGTATTTGAATCTGTAAACATTAATTCAGGCTACTCTGACCTTACCTTAAGCTTTGAGCCCGGCTCTTCTTATAATCTTGACATCAAACACTCAAATTCCTTCCTTGTATTGCCCGACAGAAATATAAAAACTGAACAAAAGGTCCTGAACGAGGATAAGAAGGAATATATCATATCCGGCACTTTTGGTAAAAGCCCCGGAACAGCAAAAGTAAAGATAGATGCCACGCGCGGCAATATATATATTAAATGATTTCCAAAGAATGCAACTTTGATGTTTTTAAGCTGTCCTTAGACAAAAAAATAAATAAAAATGCTTTATATGAAAAAATTCTATCTCACACTTTTTGCCTTCACATTTATTTTATCGCCGGTCATAATAGGCCAGTATGGCAAACAGCAAGCCGGACTTCGTGCTGGTTATACAGGCGGAATCTTCTATCAGTTGACAAGCGATGCCGGTAATGCTGAAATTGGATATAATGCCATGCTTAGTTTTAGGAATTACGGACTACAGATTACCGGATTGAGGATCATATATGAAAAATCACTGAATACCATATCACCCGATTTGTATTTTGCCTGGGGGTATGGAGGTCATGTCGGATTTATTAATATTGATAGTCCGGGATATCACGGTGATATGTATCCTGCTCACAGAGAATGTTTTTGCCCTGTTATTGGTGCTGATGGCTGGCTGGCAGCAGAATACAGGGTTCAGGAGATACCTTTGAATATCAGCCTGAATCTTAAGCCATATATTGAAATAGCGATACCGGCATATGTGAGAGTGATGCCTTTTGATCTTGCCCTGTCAGTCTCCTATGTTTTCTGACTCTGTGTCACTTAGTGCTCCACTGTGTGGCCCAGTGTAAGTTCTTCTGTTTTTCGTTACACAGAGATCCACAGCGATGACACAGAGAACTACAGAGTTTTTATTCCTGATGTCGGGATTTAAATAATTCTATCCCTTCATCGAGCCATTTTTTGTACTCTCCGATATTCAGATTTGTCGGTATTGGATTATTCAATGCATTTCCCTCATAATCAGCTATAACGTATAGAGGCAGAGCATTGGTCTTATACTTCGATATCTCAAGATCTTCATATATTTTCCCTATTGTTTTTTTCTGTTTACCGTCAATTGCAGATATTATCCACTCATTTTCATCCAATTGAGTTCTGTCATCAACATAGAGCTCGATTATCACAAAGTTATCTCTGAGTCGTCTGAGTATTTCCGGATCGGACCATACTTTAGCTTCCATTCGTTTGCAGTTTGAACAGGCATGTCCTTTAAAGTCTATCAGTACAGGTTTTTTTTGTTCTTTTGCGCATGCGAGACCCTGCTTATAATCGAAGTAGCCTTTAAGACCCAGTGGCATGTGAAAGATATCGTTATACTTTGGTTCAGAACAAATCGTACTGGTTTGTGAAGGTTGAGCGACCGGGCCCGACGCTGATCTGTTTTCCAAAATCATCTTCGGAAGATTGAATTCTGAAGATTCAGGAGGTGGCAGGAAAGATGACAGTCCCTTTAAGGGAGCCCCGAAAAGACCGGGTATCAGATAAACAACAAATGCAAATACAATAATTATCAGGAATAATCTGAATACTCCAATAAACTTAAGATCAGTGTCGTGTGGAAATCTGATTCTACCCATAAGATATAAACCAAGAAGGGAAAACAGAACAATCCATATAGAAATGAAGAGAGTCCGTGATAATAAACCAAGTGAATAAACACTATCAATAGTCATCAGAAATTTCATACTGAAGGCGAGCATAATAAACCCGAGAACTACTTTAATTGAATTTAGCCATCCGCCTGATTTAGGTATCCGGCTCATTACAGAGGGGAATAGGGCAAAAACTGTGAAAGGCAATGCAAATGCAATACCAAAACCAGCCATTCCGAGTGTTGGTCTTAAAACGTCGCCGGTAGCTGCCTCTACCAGAAGAGCGCCAATAATAGGGCCAGTGCATGAAAATGAGACGATTACAGTTGTTAATCCCATGAAAAATGCTGCAAGAACACCTCCTTTGTCGACCTTTGAATCAGCCCTTGTGACCCAGCTGTTTGGAAGCAGAATCTCAAAGGCGCCAAAAAATGAAACTGCAAATACTAAAAATAAGATAAAGAATATAGTATTGGGAATCCAATGAGTACTTAATGTATTGGCAAATCCAGCACCTGCGCTGGTAAGTGAAACAATTATCCCGAGTGATGCATAAATCAGAATTATTGAAAAACCAAAAACAAGAGCCTTAAAAACTGCTTTCCTCCTTTCTGCCGCACCTTGCGAAAAGAAGGCCACTGTCATCGGTATCATTGGAAATACGCATGGAGTAAGAACCCCTGCAAAACCTGCAAGCAAAGAGATGAGAAAAAATCTTAGCAATCCTCTGCCGGAGCTTAAAGGCCCTGAGGCAACTCCATTTTTGGTATTATTTTTAAATGCACCATTTTCATCCTTATCTGCTATCTTAATTGCGAATTCGATATCTTTCGGAGGAGAACATGTTGCATTGTTACATGCCATGAAATTAACTGCGCCTTTAACGGTAAACGAGGATGCAACAGCGGTAATTTTTTGCCGGAACTCTGCAGAATTACTAAACGTTTTTATCCTAAAGCCAAAAGCATCATCAAAGACTTCAACCGGTTTTGTTACTTCATAAGCATAGCCCGTAAGCTTGTACCCCGGCAAAGTGTCGAATCTGAATGATGTCGGGATAGGTCCTCCTGAAGGAATATCCATGGAATAGATATGTGAATTCTTTTCAATAGTGGCAGTAAAAATAAGCTCATATTGTTTATCCCCTTTTTTCTCATAGCTGAAATCCCAGGTAACCGGATCATAGATCTGAGCAGAAATATGTGAGGCAAAAATTATAAATAATATAAAAAGTACAAGTTTTCTCATTGCAATAATGATTTATTGTGTCAATATTCCCTTCGTGTTACTTTGTTTTTCCTTCGTGATACTTTGTGGTTAAATTCTTTCTTTTTACCACTAAGGAACACGAAGGTATGCACTAAGGTTCACAAAGATAAAAAAAGAACTTACACTGAGTCATACAGAGAATTTAACTTAAGAGCTTTTGGGGTTTTGCTCTGAGCCCTTGGCACTGAGTTCTTTGAATTTATTCAGGCCAGATCTATTTCATTATTAAAATGATCGAAGAAATGGTATTCCAGCATATAATATGAGGTTACGGCCTGTATCTTAAGACTTATTTTGTATTTAAAGTTCCATTTTCTGTATATTGGGAAAAGACCTTTTTTAAGATAAGATGCAATAAACGGATGTACATTAAGAATGAGTTTCCTGGTCTTAATCTTATCTACAATAAAGGAAAGACCTCTCTCGAGTTCATCAGTAAAAAGAATGGTAGGCTTAGTTTCTCCCGTTCCCTGACATGAAGGACATTTCTCATTGGTAATTATATTCATTTCAGGTCTGACCCTTTGTCTTGTTATCTGCATCAGTCCAAATTTGGTAAGAGGAAGGATGTTATGTTTGGTTCTGTCGTTTGCCATTACATCTTTCACTTTATCATAAAGTTGCTGTTTATTCTCCTGTGATTGCATGTCAATGAAATCAACTACAATAATACCACCCATATCCCTGAGTCTCAATTGTCTGGCTATTTCAGTAGCAGCTTCCATGTTTACCTCCAGGGCATTGGATTCCTGATCATTTCCCGATCTCGATCTGTTACCGCTGTTGACGTCAATGACGTGAAGTGCTTCGGTATGTTCAATAATGAGATATGCGCCATGTTTAAAAGAAACTGTCTTTCCGAACAGCCCTTTAATCTGTTTATTAATTCCAAAATGGTCAAATATTGGAAGAGTGCCTTTGTAATATTTGACTATTTTTTCTTTTTCTGGTGCAATTCCGCGTATATATGTTTTTATATCCTCGGCTAAAGAAGGTTCATTGATATGGATACTGTTAAATGTAACATTAAGCATATCCCTGAGGATTGTTGAAGTTCTGTTCATCTCACCGATAAACAATTTCGGTGATTTCACCTCCTTCTTTACTGAAATGAATGCAGATTCCCATTTCTGTACAAGTTCCCTCAGTTCAGCATCAAGCACAGCGACTTTTTTACCTTCAGCCACTGTCCGGACTATAACACCGTAATTTCTCGGTTTAATGCTCTGAACGAGAGATTTAAGACGGTTTTTTTCTTCGATACTTTCAATTTTTGATGATATGGATACCTTATCAGAGTATGGCATCAAGACAAGGTTTCTTCCTGCCAGCGAAATCTCTGAGGCAAGCCTTGGTCCTTTTGTTGAAATAGGTTCCTTGGTAATTTGAACAATCACAGTCTGACCGGTGACAAGTACATCGGTTATTTTGCCGTCTTTGTCAATATCAGGTTCCGGTTTGAATTTATGTACAGGCAGTACTTTCCCTTGTTTTTGAAGAGCTATAAGATAGTATTTTTGCTGGGTTCTGAATTGTGCACCAAGATCGAGATAATGGAGAAAAGCATCCCGTTCGTAACCAACATTTATAAATGCAGCATTCAGCCCGGGCATGATCTTTTTTACCTTTCCAAGGTAAACATCCCCGACTGAAAATTTTACATTACGTTTTTCCTTGTTTAACTCAATTAACTGCTTGTCTTCCAACAACGCTAAAGAAACCTCGGAATCACCAACATCAATGATTAAATCCTTGTTTACCACTTCACTATATTAATCTGAGTTAATATATTATCCGCCACATCCGATATACTAATATAATAAACCTAAAGACCATCAGATCTTTAGGTTTAATATATTTGATGACTGACCACTTACTGATCTGCTACTTCTTTTTATGTCTGTTCTTACGCAAACGCTTCTTACGTTTGTGAGTGGCCATCTTATGTCTTTTTCTTTTTTTACCGCTTGGCATGGAGAATTATTTCTTAACGTGTGATTTTACTTTGGTTATGAAAGATTTTGCCGGCTTGAAAGCTGGAATATTGTGAGCAGGAATAATGATGGTTGTATTCTTGGAAATATTCCGTGCAGTTTTCTTGGCTCTTTTCTTGACGATGAAGCTTCCAAAACCCCTGAGATAAACGTTACTACCTTTTACCATAGAATCTTTTACAGTTTCCATTAAGGCTTCAACAGTTTTTTGTACTGTTACCTTTTCAATACCAGTGTTTTTGGCAATTTCGTTAACAATGTCTGCTTTAGTCATTTTTCGTGAAGTTTAAAATTCAACAAATTATTTTGAGTATTCGTTTTTTCAACTGTGCAAATATAAAAATATTATTTGTTTAAATAGAAACACTTACATAATATATTTTTTTTTGAGGTTTTATTAATGCCTTAAATACAATGAAATAGATAAATGACCACCATAAACCGGCATTAGTACACTATAAAAAAACAGATCACCGGGAAATTTGTAAAATATTGATCGATTGGATTTTAATCAATTAATCAGGACTATGGTTGCTGAAAGTGGTTTTTTTATTAACTTTACGATCCGGAAATTGAATATATTAATTAATATATAACTATATGTCAATCAATAAAGTCATACTGGTCGGTAATGTAGGAAAAGATCCTGTTGTACGGTATTTTGATAAAGGTGTTGCCAAAGCGACCTTCCCTCTGGCTACAAGTGAGACCTATACAAATCAACAAGGGGAAACAATAACTTCAACAGAATGGCATAATATTGTCTTATGGCGTGCAATGGCTGAAGTAGCGGAAAAAACCATAAAAAAGGGTTCTCAGGTATATATTGTAGGAAAAATTAAAACCAGATCGTATGTAGATAAAGATGGAGTTAATAAGTATATAACTGAAATACTTGCAGATACACTTTTATTACTTGAGAAAAAACAATCGCCCGGCACTTCCACGGCACAGGCAGACAGAACAGGTGGTGAAACTCACGATAAGGAAATCTCCGGCTCGGTAATAAATGATCCTTCCGTTTCATATCAGTCAGAAAATGAAAGGTCAGATAAAGCTAATACCATAAATGAAGATCCCGGCATTGAAAGCAGATCCGGCAACTCTCCCGATGAAGATGATCTGCCTTTTTAGATAGTTTTATTAATAGAAACCAGTTGGAAACCGATTATCCACTATCTTTCTTAGCACCACTTTCAGGGATTGGTATCAACACTCCTGATTTTAAAATAGCTGTAGGTCTGTTGGTAATCATAATTCTGCTTTTCGGATCAGCCCTCATGTCCGCTTCTGAAGTTGCATTTTTCTCTTTCGGTCCTGATGATCTTGAAAAACTCAAAACGAATAAAGATAAAAAGTCAAAAACTGTCCTGAAACTTTATAACAATCCTGAAAAACTTCTGAGCACAGTACTGGTTGCAAATAATACAATTAATATAGCGATAGTCCTGCTGGCTGCATTTCTCAGCCTGAAAATGTTTGATTTCAGTTCGAAACCTGTTTTAGGATTCATTATAAACGTAATAATAATAACTTTTTTACTGCTTTTTTTCGGCGAAGTGATGCCTAAGGTTTATGCTTCAAGAAACCATATTTCAATTGCTCTCTTTATGGCTTATCCGTTGACCTTGCTGGAAAAAGCTTTTAAACCTGTTACTTCTTTGCTTATTTTCTCCTCCTCATTTGTGAAAAAAAGAACGGGAACACGACGATCGAACATAAGTATGGATGACCTTTCCGATGCTCTTGAATTAACATCTGACGACTTTGCAGAGGATGAAAAAATACTTAAAGGAATCGTTAATTTCGGGAATATCAACGTCAGTGCCATAATGTGTTCAAGAATCGATGTTACTGCTATTGATATTAAATGCGGATTTGACAAAATTGTTCCAATCATAATAAGTTCGGGATTTTCGAGAATTCCTGTTTATTCCGGTTCATTCGATTCTGTTAAAGGCATTCTGTACGCAAAAGATGTTCTTCCCTATACCAATAATCCGGGAAGTTTTAAATGGCAGGCCTTAATGCGGCCACCTTATTTCGTACCTGAAACAAAAAAGATAAATGATCTTCTTAAGGAATTTCAGACAAAGAAGATCCACATGGCGATTGTTATTGATGAATATGGAGGTACATCAGGGATTGTGACACTTGAAGATATCCTGGAAGAAATTGTCGGAGAAATAACTGATGAAAGCGATGAAGATCAGTTATTATTCCGTAAACTGGATGAAAAGACATATATCTTTGAAGCCAAGATCCTTCTTAATGATTTCTGCAAGGTAGTAGGTATAGAAGAGGAACTCTTTGAAGAAGTCAGAGGAGAATCTGAAACACTTGCCGGGCTTATCCTTGAACTTACCGGAGAAATTCCACAAAAGGACGAGGTAATAAAATATGGGGGATTTATTTTCAGGATTGAATCTGCTGACAGAAGAAGAATAAAGGAGATCCGGGTAGAAATAACTGATAATGATGCTGATATCAAGAAGGACTAGAATCCTGATAGTGCTGATCTTTTTAAGCGCTTCTTATGGTTGCAGGAACGTCACTGTTCCAAAACCAAGGGGTCACTTCAGGATAGATTTGCCTGAACATCAGTACCTTCAATTCAATGAACCTGAAGGCAAAGGCCTGAATATTCCATTATCTTTTGAATATCCGGCATACGGGAAACTCACTTTTCAGGTCGAGAATGGTTCAGACCCGGGATGGTTCAATATCGAATTCCCATTTTATAAAGCCAAAATATATCTTACCTATAAGGATGTAAAAAATGATCTGGACAGTCTGCTTGAGCAGAATTATAATCTAAATGTGAAATACCATGTGGCAAAAGCTGACGCTATTAATGAACAAGTCTTCAGCAATCGCGAAAATAAAGTCTATGGCATTTTGTACGATTTAAAAGGGAATGCTGCATCGGCTGTTGAGTTTTATGTTACTGACAGCCTCAGTCATTACCTTAGAGGATCTCTCTATTTTGCTTCTGAACCAAATGCAGATTCGCTGGCTCCGGTAATTAATTTTTTCAGAGAAGATATCATTCATGTTATTGAAACTCTGAAGTGGAAATAATAACAACTAAAAACTTCCAATGGGTTGTATTACAAAACATTATCTTAACGAGTTCTCCATCCTGGGGGTGTGGAAAATAGAAGAAGATCTTAATGCCCTTCTGGACCTTGTTTTACTCGATAATGAAGAAAAAAAGAAATATAAAGGATTCAGCAGTAACTCACGGAAGCTTGAATTTCTGAGTGTGAGGGCATTGCTTTCTGAGCTGATCGGAAGAGATGCCAGGATTGTTTATAATAAAAATAATAAACCATTCCTGCATGATGGTTCGAGGTTTATCAGCATTTCACATTCGCATAAACTTACAGCAATCCTGTTAAGTACTAATGAGAAGGTCGGAATAGATCTGGAGTACATGAGTTCAAACATAGCGGCACTGGCATTTAAATTCATTAACAGGAAGGAAAAAGTCACAAAAGAACAGGAAGAACGCCGATATCACCTGTATATTCACTGGTGTGCAAAAGAAGCTCTTTATAAAATTTGCGACAAAGAGGGTATAAGCATAAGAAACAACATTACAATAGAACCTTTTATAGTCAGGGAATCAGGTGAGATAACCGGACATGTTCATACCAATAAAATAAATGAATCATTTGAACTGTTCTATTCAAGATATGATAATTATGCAATAGTATGGACAAAAAAGAATTGGAAACTCCAACAGGAAGAACCAATTCAGAAAGACAAAAAGCAATAAGTCGCCGATTGTTAAAAAACCTATGTGAACCATAGCGTTAACCTTTGTGTTCCTCAGTGTTAAAAAATAATTTAGCTACAAGTATCATTTAGGAAAAAGAAAGGAAAACAAAGGAACATTAAAAGTAAAAAAACGAGCGATTCAGAACGGCACGACCAAAAAGCATATAAATTGAGAAATGAAAACACCGGATTTCCCTATAAGAAATAGCATAGCTCTGCTCCTTGATCCTGATAAAACAAAAGGGGACCTGCTGAAGGATATACTCAAGACTGCCAATGAATGCCGTGCCGATTATATCTTTGCCGGAGGAAGTCTCACATTTAACAGTATCGACAATCTGATAGATGAAGTAAGGAAACTTTCATCAATTCCATTAGTTCTTTTTCCCGGTAACCTGTTACAACTCACTGTTAAAGCAGATATTATTTTGCTTCTTTCTCTTATATCAGGACGCAATCCGGAATTACTCATTGGTAATCATGTAATTGCAGCACCACACCTGAAAAACATCAGGGAGAAACTTGTTCCGGTTGGATACATTCTGATTGGTGGTGGGAAAACTACTTCCGTGGAATATATAAGTCAGACTGAAGCAATTCCATGCGATAAGCCTGAAATTGCAGTTGCAACAGCCCTGGCAGGAGAAATGCTTGGTCTGAAGATGATATATCTGGAAGCAGGCAGCGGCGCATCAAATACTGTTCCAGTTAACCTGATCAAAGCCGTCAGGCAAAACATTTCTATTCCGTTGGCCGTTGGCGGAGGGATAAAAAACAAGGATGAGGTTGAGGCTATTTTCGATGCAGGCGCCAACCTGATTATTCTGGGAAACGGCTGTGAAAAAAATCCTGAACTGCTGACTGAGGCTTGCAGGATAAGGGATAAGTTCGTGAAGATCTGATTATTTAGCACTTTAAATACCCGACTTTCCCCTTCTTTTGAAGGACTACCCTTTATACACATCTTTTTCGCGAAATTGATTTATGTTATAAATAGCTCTGAAAGAGCTAAATATATGAATTATAACAAGATTGGAGATTCCTCGATTCGCTCGGAATTCCGAGTCTCCATACAAATATTTTGTACATCAGGGATTATGACAATCATGCGAGTATC
>JBARBF010000038.1:0-49234 GCA_049792755.1 Bacteroidales bacterium
ATGATGAAAAAGGCCGTAGGCCTTATATATGTTAACGTCGGGCCAAGCCCGACGTATGAACTACCACAATAATATCAAGCCCCGAAGTGGGCGTAATAAAAACATCAGAGATATCGCTCTTCATAGAGAATCCCATATGCTTCCAAAAGGTTTTTATATTCATCCAAAAATGATACTTTTTCATGATGTTTCTTCTGGTTCAGTATATACTTTTTTACTGTATCAACACCTGAATTACTGACTGAAAATCCGCCATAGCCATCCTGCCAATAGAAATTATTGTAATGTGCCCCCTTGGTTTTTATCCACTTTGAAGAACTCTTCTTGATCTCTTCTACAAGATCAGCCGGAGCTATGGTCTTTGGAAGGGTACACAGTATATGAATATGATCGGAGGTTCCACCAATCTGTAAGGGGTTTGATTTATAGTTTTTAAGAATTCCGCCCAGATAAGAGAACAACTCCTTCTCAATGTCTTCCATTATTAACTTTACATTGTCTTTGGTATGAAAAACAATGTGAATATAGATTTGAACAAATGATTGTGACATAATTATTGCATCAGACCAAATTTACGAAATATTATTAAAAGGTATAGAATAAATTGGTTAAGTCAAAAGTTAGTTTGGATTGTATTACGCCCGCTACGGGGCTTATTAAGCTTCATTGTCTGTATAAGCAGGGCGCTGCCCTGCTTTAAATCTTCCGCCCCAGACGGGGCTGATCAAAAATATCAGGAATTAAAACTACTCCGGAATATATGCTCCAAATAAATTTAAATCTTAATAATTATCTCCGTTTACATAAAAGTATTCAATGCTATTGAGAGTCATAATATCTGCCACTGCTCCTGGTCTTATTACAAAAGATTAAGTACCTTTAAATGTGTAACTTATAAATTATTATCCTTAGTAGCGGAGCGAGAAATCTCTGCAGGATAAGACTATTCTTACATAAAAAGCTCAGAATCTGCTACCAACCCTCAAAAAAGATGTGTACAAAGGGTAGTTGGGAAGCAGAGAAGGGCAGGGGTGAGTTCATAAGATAAAAAAGGATTGCTTATCACTTCGTTCCTCGCGATCCTCAGGGAGGTGCTTAACAAGTCAAAAGCCATGCAGTCCGCCGGATAGCGGACTGCCACGGGCTTTTTTGTTTCTGCCCCTCGCTCGAGCAAGCTCGGTTCGGGCCATCAACAAAAAAACCCTGGTGCTTTCGCACCAAGGCTTTTGACTTGTAGCGGAGGGAGGATTCGAACCTCCGACCTTTGGGTTATGAGCCCAACGAGCTACCACTGCTCCACCCCGCAATATCGAGGGGCAAATGTAGTATATAAGAGGCAATTGGCAAAACAATTTTGAATTTATTTTGAATTAAAAGTCAGAAGACCAAAGCCAGTCGCTTGAAAATCAATTTACTCCCCTTGGGGTTGGGGTAAATAAATTGATTTTCAATGGATTTTCAATTACTTTTACCTGATTTCCGCTAGTCATTTATTTAAATTTTAATTACTAGTTTTGTTATCAAAATATTATCTCAGCTGTTATTACATCTTAGAAACTATATACCAACTGAAAACAAATTACTATGCCAAGAGTATTTAAAGCAACAGAAATCGAAAGGGAAGAAAAAGAGATAAAACGCGATTATCTCGACAGACATATGCCACATGTTTTCTGTCCTGACAAAGTGAAAAGAGGAGAGAAATTTGAGGTTAAAGTAAAACTTGGTGAAGAATATCCTCATCCTGATGAACATGACCATTTTATAAGTGTAATCCAACTGTGGAACAGGGAAACACTCCTTGCGGAAGCACGTTATACTGCTGGTGTTTATGGCAATATACCTTCTCATTTTGAAGTCGATTTCTATATCGTTGCTCCTGAAGTATCAATGAATCTTTCTGCAATGTCAGTATGTACAAAACATGGACTCTGGCAGAGTGAAGATAAACCGGTCAGGGTAGTATAACCGGTAAAATTTCCCTTTTTTGGTCATGTTAATTCATTAGATGAGGCAGGATTGTTATCTTTGCAGGCCGATCAGGTTATAGAATATGGCTAAGGACGAAAAGAAAAAAAGCAACTGGCGCGATAAATACGTATTTACCGTAAGAAATGATCATACTTTAGAAGAGGTCTGGAGAATACTTCTGACAAGATATAATGCTTTCCTACTAGTCACATTTATTTTCCTTTTTGTTATCTGGGGTACTGCCACTTTAATCTCATTTACGAACCTGAGGGAGTTTATTCCTGGTTATCCTGACGTTACAATGCGTCGTAATATTCTCATGAGTGCAATTCGTCTTGATTCCCTCGATCGTGAATTGAAATTGAGAGATAAGTATTTCGACAATCTGAATGCTATCATTTCGGGTAACAAACCTGTTGAAATACCTGAACAAAAAGAAACTAACAAGAATTATAAAAATATTAATTTCAGTAATTCATCAAACGATTCTGTTTTAAGGGCACATGTCGAGAATGAAGAAAAGTATAATCTGACACTTGGACCTTCAGCATCCGAATCTGTCTCCGGCCTGGCCAGCTTACATTTTTTCGCCCCTGTAACGGGAATTGTTTCAGGAAAATACGATATACGGACAAAACATTTTGGTACAGATATCGTTACAAAACCTAAAGCACTCGTATCTGCAGTTCTTGACGGAACAGTAATCTTCACCGGCTGGACTATGGAAACAGGGTTTGTAATTGAGATACAGCATCCGAATAATATTGTTTCTGTATATAAACATAATGCCAGCCTGTTAAAAGAACCGGGAGATCTGGTCAGGGCCGGTGATGTAATTTCTGTAGTCGGTGATTCAGGTGAACTATATACTTCTGGCCCTCATCTTCATTTTGAGATCTGGTACAAAGGAAGCCCTCTCGATCCCGAGAAACATATTTTATTCTAATAACCAGGATACCCGGTATGCCAGAAAGAATTGCGTTGTTGGGATCAACTGGGTCGATAGGAACTCAGTCTCTGGATATCATTTCAAAGTATCCGGAAAATTTTACTGTTGAGGTACTGATAGCCGGAAATAATATTGATCTTCTGATAGAACAGGCGCGCAAATTTTTGCCTGATTCCGTGGTAATCGCAAATCCCGATCATTATCTGCAATTAAAGGAGAGCCTTCAAGGTACTAATATCAATGTTTTTGCAGGTAACGAGGCTATTGAACAGGTAGTAGCTTCATCAACAGTCGATGTGGTCATTGCTTCAATTGTTGGTTATTCAGGAGTGAGACCCACTATCGCCGCTATAAAAGCAGGGAAAAAGATAGCCCTTGCGAACAAAGAAACTCTTGTGGTGGCAGGGGAGATTATTGGCCGGCTGGTACAAGAATCGGGAAGTATTATTATTCCTGTAGATTCAGAGCATTCGGCAATTTTTCAATGTCTTGTCGGGGAAGCCGGAAACCCTATTGAGAAAATTACACTGACAGCTTCAGGAGGCCCATTCCTGAATTTGTCTGAAAATATGCTGAGGAATGTTAAACCATGTGATGCACTTAAACACCCCAATTGGAATATGGGATGTAAGGTCACAATAGATTCTGCATCACTGATGAACAAAGGTCTTGAAGTGATAGAAGCAAAATGGCTTTTTGATCTCACTTCTGAACAGATTTCGGTTATTATTCACCCGCAATCAATAATTCATTCATTTGTTCACTTTGCTGACGGATCTGTAAAAGCTCAGCTTGGTGTTCCCGATATGAGGGTTCCGATCCTTTATGCCCTGAGTTATCCCGAACGATTGCAATCTGATCTTCCGCGACTTGTATTAAATGATTGTAAATCTTTGACATTCAGTGAACCTGACATAAAAAAATTTAGAAATCTTGCACTGGCGTATGAGGCACTAAACCAGGGTGGAAATATGCCATGTATATTAAATGCAGCCAATGAAATGGCAGTAAAAGCATTTCTTGAAGAAAAAATAGGATTTACACAAATGCCGGAAGTTGTGGAGTATGCTATGGAAAATAGTCTTTATTCTCATTCACCGGATCTGGATTTCCTTGATATCACTGATGCAAGTGCGAGGGAAACAGCTCTCCGCTTTATTAATAAACTTCAAAAAGAAAGATGACAATACTTATTAAAATCCTGCAGTTTGTGATGAGCCTCTCAATTCTTGTGATTATACATGAATTAGGTCATTTTACACTTGCCAAATTTTTCAAAACCCGCGTTGAAAAATTTTACCTGTTTTTTGATCCATGGTTTTCACTTTTTAAATATAAAAAAGGCGATACCGAATATGGTATAGGATGGCTTCCTCTTGGAGGCTATGTGAAAATTTCCGGAATGATTGATGAATCGATGGATAAGGAACAGATGAAACTTCCTCCTCAACCCTGGGAATTCAGATCCAAGACCTCCTGGCAGCGACTTCTGATAATGACCGGAGGAGTTATTTTTAATTTTATCTTCGCTATGCTGATCTTCATTCTGGTTTTGTTTGCCTGGGGTGAAACATACCTGCCAACAGCTAATGTTAAATATGGAATTGTTACTGACTCAGTTGGTTATGCGATTGGTCTCAGAAACGGAGACAAGATCGTTTCAGTCGATAACCAGCATGTGGAAAACTTTCTGGAGATAACCTCAGATATTGTTTTGAACAACCGCAAAACGATACAGGTTAACCGCGATGGTGAAAGATTGAATATTGAAATACCTAAGGAATATGTTCCTAAAATGCTGAAGGGCAAAGGTCAGATTGATTCCAGGATACCGTTCGGGCCGTATATAGTAGAAAGCTTTGGTAAAAAATCTCCTGCAAAAACGGCCGGTGTCCTGATTAATGATCAACTTGTCGGACTCGACAATAAACGATTCACTTATTATGATGAATTTCAAAAGTATCTCTTCGAAAACAAGGAACATCCGGTAACCCTGAACATTCTGCGTAAAGGGATTAACAGTGATATTACCGTAACGCCCGACTCTTTAGGGATGCTGGGAATAGGCAGATCCGTTGCTCTTGCCCAGATATTTGATCTTAAAACCATTAAATATGGGTTCCTGCAATCAGTGCCTGCAGGTATTCATAAAGGCGTCAAAACGATTACCGATTACCTCAAGCAGTTCAAACTCATTTTTTCTAAACACACTAAAGCATATCAATCATTGGGTGGGTTTATTACAATCGGGAACATTTTTCCCGGTGTATGGGACTGGCAAAGGTTCTGGAATCTGACAGCATTTCTTTCAATCATACTGGCAGTCATGAATATTCTGCCGATACCTGCTCTCGACGGAGGTCATGTTCTCTTTTTATTATTTGAGGTAATTACAGGGAGAAAACCGAGTGACAAATTCCTGGAGTATGCTCAAATTGCAGGAATGATAATATTATTGGCGCTTTTACTCTATGCCAATGGAAATGATGTCCTTCGACTAATCCGAAAATAGAATTCAGGATTATTATTATTTTTTCGAAGCATTTGAATTTTTTTTTCAATCACAAAGGGCTCAAAGAAGCCGCAAAGTTCACAAAGGTAAAACTATGTCTATAAGTTCTTTGTGATCTTTGTGTTAAACTTTGTGATCTTTGTAGTTAATGGATTTCGACTTTTTCAACAATCCAATACTTAAACCAATTCATACTTTTGATTCCTTCTTCCCGGTGTAAATCCTGCTTCTTTTATTATTGACTGCATCTCATTGGCACTGAAGCGGTTATTTGCCCCGGCTGCGCTTACTACGTTCTCCTCTATCATAATAGATCCTAGATCGTTTGCCCCTGAATGAAGTGATAACATTCCAATTTGCTTACCTACTGTTAATATCGAGGCCTGAATATTCCTGATATTATTTAATAAGATACGGCTTATGGCAATCATCCTGATGTAATCAGGTCCATTGTAACTGCTTCTGATTCCATGTTTTTTCAGAAGGATGGTTCCTTTATCCTGAAAGGCCCATGGAATAAAAGTTATGAATCCATACTGATTTTTCTGTTTCTCAGCCTGCAGATCTCTGATGAGCAAAAGGTGCTCAATCCTCTCCCTGGTTGTTTCTATATGGCCAAACATCATTGTTGCCGAAGTTGGCAGATTCAATCTATGTGCTTCACGCATTACATCAAGCCACTCTTCTTTTGTAGCTTTTGCCGGAGAAACTATTCTCCTTACCCTGTCAGAAAGTATCTCTGCACCTGCTCCGGGAAGGCTGTCAAGTCCGGCATTAATTAAAAGAACAAGAACCTTCGCATACGATATCCGTTCCTTCTTTGCCAGGTAAACAATCTCAGGAGGCCCCAGGGCATGAAGCTTTAATAAGGGATATAGTCTCTTTAGATTTTTAAAAAGATCAATATAAAAACTTATACCAAGATCCGGATTCATGCCTCCCTGCAAAAGAAGCTGATCTCCTCCGAGAGAATATAATTCATCAATTTTGGTTTTATAATCATCCAATGATGTAATATAAGCTTCCTGAGATGCTTTTTTCCTGCAAAAGTTACAAAATGTACATTGAGAAAAGCAGATATTGGTAATGTTAACATTCCTGTCAATCATCCATCCCACAGTTTTCCCCGGATTATGCAATTGTCTGAGTTTATTTGCCACAAACATCAGCTCTTCAAGTGGTGCAGTGTTATAAAGTGCAACTCCTTCCTCAACAGTCATCGGAATAAGTTCCAGAGCTTTCTCATATAATTGTTCGAGGATCATCTTTGCTAACACATTAGTAACCAATAAGTCAGAAGTCCGAAGAAGGAAATCAATACTGTCTCAGTCCAACTGCTTCCGACTTCCGGCTTCCCTCTTCCGACTTCTCAAAGGTAACTCTTTGCAAACGAAACATTCAATATTTTAGTTAACTTTACAACTTCAAATTCTACCTGATAATATTATGAAACCAGAAATTAAAATAATATCACAAATATCATCTAACCAATCTGTTATATGTATTCTTGGAAAGGATCAGATTCCTGAACGACTAAAATTATCTAAACAGGAAATTGATTTTGCACGGAATCAGCTTAAGGCGAAGGAAGAATTTATTTTCATTAATTCTTATAACAGGTGTACTTACCTGATCAGATTAAAGGAGGATATTGCGCTTTATAAAATCAGAGAGCAACTTAGAAGAGCATCCTATACTCTGAGAAAGCTTATTAAAGAGAATAACCATTCCGAGTTAGTAATAACCTCCAATAAAGCTTATAAAGGAGCAGTTGAAGATTTTGCAGAAGGACTGCTTCTGAGTTTTTATTCTTTCGATAAATACAAAACAAAAGCAGGAACGGATGATAAAAAATCCTATCCGCAAAAGCTTCTGTTGCAGGGCGAAGTGACGGATACGGATATTAAATGGCTTGTTGATCTGACCGACGCTGTCTATTTTACCCGTAATCTTATTAAAGAACCTGTTAATCAGTTAAATGCGACTTCTCTGGCAGCGGAGATCAAAAAGATCGGTGATTCGGCAGGATTTAAAGTTGAGGTTTTGACAAAGGGTAAGATAGAAGCATTGAAAATGGGAGGCCTGCTTGCCGTAAATAAAGGAAGTGTCGATCCACCCGTTTTTTGTATATTGGAATGGCATCCGGCAAATTGCTTTAACAAGAAACCGATTGTACTGGTAGGAAAGGGAGTCGTATATGATACAGGAGGCTTAAATATTAAGACGGGTGATTTCATGACCGGGATGAACGGTGACATGGCCGGAGCCGCGACTGTGACAGGTGTTTTGTATACTATGGCAAAAACAGGCATCCCTCTTCATATAATAGGATTGATCCCCTCAACTGATAATCGTCCGGGTGGAAATGCCTATACCCAGGGTGATATCATAACCATGTTTAATAAAATGAGTGTCGAAATCGGGAATACCGACGCTGAAGGTAGACTGATACTCGCAGATGCTATCAGCTATGCTTCAAAATATTCACCGGAATTAATAATCGATATCGCAACACTTACGGGTTCGGCAGCAATGACGTTTGGAAATCAGGCGATAGCAGTTATGACAAATGCCGACAGAAAATATATCGACCTTCTTGAAGAATGCGGGAATGATGTTTATGAAAGAGTTGCAGAATTACCTTTCTGGGATGAATATGGCGAATTGCTGAAATCTGATGTTGCTGATATAAAAAATGTCGGCGGACGTGAAGCCGGAGCTATTACAGCCGGAAAATTTCTTGAACGATTTGCCGAATTCCCTTTAATACATATGGATATCGCCGGGACAGAAATGCTTAAGAAAGATGATTATTACAGACTGAAAAACGGTGTCGCATCGGGGTTAAGGTTACTCTCGACATTCCTTAAAAAAATTGCATCGAACTATTCAGAAAAGAAATAGAAATTTTATGGAAAAGAAAACAATAATAGCCGGCATCTCACACGGAGACATTAATGGTATCGGATATGAGATTATTATTAAAGTCCTTTCTGATCCTGCGATAAATGATATTTGTACAACTATTGTCTATGGTTCCCCTAAAGTAGCTGCTTACCACCGTAAGGCATTGAATGTTAATAATTTCAGTTTTAATAATATCAGGACGGCAGATGAAGCTCACGCGAAGAAGGCCAACATGATTAATTGTCTCGACGATAACATCAGAGTGGAACTGGGAAAGTCAACTCCCCAGGGTGGGGAAGCTGCTATTATATCACTCCAAAAAGCGGTGGAGGATCTGAAAAATGGTAAAATTGATGTCCTGATTACTGCCCCTATTGACAAACAGAATGTTCAATCGGAGAATTTCCACTTTAACGGGCATACCGATTATCTGAAATCCGAGGCCGGTGCCGGTGAAGCTCTTATGTTTATGATTGGCGAGAGTATGAGAATCGGCATTGCCACCGACCATGTCCCTCTTAGCAAAGTTTCAGGCTTGATAACCTTGGGAACGCTTATAAATAAGATCAGGCTTATGAATCAGTCACTTATTCTCGATTTCGGAATCCGGAAACCCAGGATTGCGGTCCTCGGACTTAATCCTCATGCCGGCGATAACTCGTTGCTCGGGACTGAGGAGGTTGAAATAATCAGTCCGGCTATTCAGCAAGCTCAAAAAGAAGGGATATTGGCATTTGGACCTTTCCCGGCTGATGGTTTTTTTGGTGCCGGATCATTTACTAAATTCGATGGAATACTTGCAATGTATCATGATCAGGGCCTTACTCCTTTCAAAGCATTATCTTTTGATTCTGGGGTCAACTTCACTGCCGGATTACCTTTTATAAGAACGTCACCTGTGCATGGAACTGCTTTTGATATTGCAGGTAAAGGTGAAGCATCAGAAAATTCTTTCCGTCAGGCCATTTATGTCGCATGTGATATTTTTAGAAACAGACAATTATTTGCTGAAATATCAAAAAATCCGTTAAAGCATCAGGATATTGAAATTCACAGCGACCGGATTGATGAACTTCCTCCCGATATTTTTAATCCTGAACAATAAATATGATTGATTACATTAAAGGTGACATTACCCAGATTACACCGACATTTCTTACCACGGAATCAGCGGGAATCGGTTATCTGATAAATATCTCACTGACAACCTATTCGAAGCTTGAAGCCAAAAGAGAATTTAAAATTCTGATTCACGAAGTTATCAGGGAAGACAGCCACCAGCTGTTTGGGTTTGCTGATGCAGAGGAACGGGACATTTTCAGATTGCTTATTTCAGTTTCAGGTGTCGGTGCGAATACTGCAAGAATGATGCTCTCTTCACTTAGTCCGGGAGAAATAGAGAAAGCAATTTTAGGTTCAGATGCTGACCTTTTAAAAAGCGTAAAAGGAATAGGATTAAAAACGGCCCAAAGAATTATAGTTGACCTTAAAGATAAGCTTGGCAAGCATGCCGGAAGTGGTGAAATATTTGCCTTCGCAGACAATACCAGGCGTGAAGAAGCGTTATCTGCATTAGTAATGCTGGGATTTGCCAAAAGCGCTGTCTCCAAAGCCCTTGATAACATTGTCAGAAATGAAAAAAACCTGACCGTTGAGGATATGATAAAGAGAGCGCTTAAAAACTTGTAATTCTGAATATAAGACGGATTGAGATCAGGGATATCATATAAAAATATTCTGATATTTTCGTATCTTCTGCTGTTAGCTTCTTTTCTCTTAATGACCTCAGAAGCAAGTAGTCAGACTGCTTTGCAAAAAGGTGGAACTCCCGATACCACGCGCAAGTCAATTCTTAAACTTAAAGATGATTCAGGGATTCCATGGGAATCTCAACAAAAGGCCCCACTTTTTTTGGACAAGCCATCAAATTTCAAATCAAATGTAATTTATGATCCTGATAAGAATGAATATATCCTCTATGAGAAAATAGGAGCTTTAGACTATCGCACACCTGTGCATATGAGTCC
This sequence comes from Bacteroidales bacterium, assembly GCA_049792755.1. GTDB lineage: Bacteria > Bacteroidota > Bacteroidia > Bacteroidales > VadinHA17 > LD21. The sequence continues at coordinate 10,367 of JBARBF010000038.1, forward strand.
TGAGGAGTTCAGGAAATATGAATATGCCAGAGCAATGCGCGAATACTGGCAATCACGAATATCAGGAGCTCAGGCCGGTTTCAAGTCAAACCTGATTCCGCAAATTGAAATAGGGGGTGCTGCATTCGACAAAATATTTGGCAGTAATACAATCAATATCATCCCCCAGGGATCGGCCGAACTTATTTTTGGAATTAACATTTCAAAAACTGAAAACCCCACACTCTCCGAAAAGCTCAGAACAATTCCAACATTCGATTTCAAAGAAAAAATTCAAATGAATGTCACTGGAACAATTGGTGATAAAATGACTCTCGGAGTGAATTATAACACCGATGCAATGTTTGAATTTGAGAACAGAACAAAACTTCAATATGCAGGGAAGGAAGATGAGATACTGAAAAAAGTTGAAGCCGGAGATGTTACTCTTCCACTGACCGGGACTCTTATCACTGGTAGTTACAGCCTTTTTGGGCTTAAAACGGAAATGCAATTCGGAAAGCTTACAGTTACCACAGTACTTTCCCAACAGAAGGGGCAGTCCTCTGTCATAAATGCTGCAGGAGGAGCTCAATTGACAGATTTTGATATACTTGCTGATGCCTATGAGGCAAACAAGCATTTCTTTATTTCACAATACTTCAGAGATACTTATGATGCGTCCCTTAAGAACCTGCCGATTATCAGCTCAGGAATCAATATTGACAGGATTGAAGTATGGGTGACAAACAAGCTTACCAGTTTTCAGGATGCCAGCAACAGGAATATAGTTGCTTTTGTTGACCTTGGTGAGAGCAAAAACCATATTTTCAATAAGGTACCGGCTTTTCAGACAACTCCGGGTGCAATGATATACCCCGACAATAATACAAATAAGATGTATGCACAGTTAACTTCTGCATACAACATCATCCGGAGTGTTGACCAGGTCACAAATGCGTTTGGTCCATTATACCCGGGCTTCCAGATCGGACGTGATTATGAAAAGATTGAGAATGCACGAAAACTTGATGAAAGGGAGTATTATTTTAATAAACAGCTGGGATTTATCTCACTTAATACGGCTTTGAATGCAGATGAGGTTTTGGCTGTTGCTTATGAATATACAATAGCAGGGCAGGTGTACAAAGTTGGTGAGTTCTCCACAGATGGAATAGCTGCTCCGCAAACGCTGATACTTAAACTGTTAAAAGGAACTAACCTGAGTCCGAAATTGCCTACATGGAAGCTGATGATGAAAAACATTTATTCTCTCGGCTCAGGGAAACTGGATAAAAATAACTTTGTATTTAATATCCTTTACCAGGATAACAAAACAGGTAATTCAATTAACTATCTCCCTGAAGGAAATCTTGCCAACAAGATATTATTACAGGTTATGGGTCTTGACAATCTGAATTCACAGCTAGACAGACAGCCTGACGGTTTTTTCGATTTTATAGATGGCGTGACTGTAATAGCAGACAGAGGAAGAATTATTTTTCCTTTTATAGAACCTTTTGGGAGCCATCTTAAAAGCGTGATTTCCGATCCCGCACTGGCCAGTAATTACATCTATCAGGAATTATACGATTCAACCCAAACAGTAGCCCGCCAGATTGCCGAAAAAGATAAATTCGAATTTAAAGGGCAATACTCATCTCAATCGGGTTCAGTGATCAGGCTTAATGCAACGAGTATACCTCAGGGATCAGTTAAAGTCACAGCCGGCGGGGTGCCACTTACTGAAAACACTGATTATATAGTTGATTATAATATGGGTACGGTTACAATAATAAACAGCGCCCTTGTTGAATCACAAACGCCAATTCAGGTTTCACTTGAAAACAATCAATTTTTCGGATTCCAGACAAAAACACTCGTTGGTACTCATCTCGATTACAGGGCCTCGGATAAATTCGATATAGGTGCAACTATACTTCATCTCACAGAAAGACCATATACCCAGAAAGTAAATTACGGAGAGGAACCGATTTCAAATACAATCTGGGGTTTAAACACTTCATACAAGACAGAATCACAATTACTTACAAAAATAATTGACAAAATCCCCCTTCTCAATACAAAAGCTCCGTCTTCAATCTCTTTCTTTGGTGAGTTTGCAAACCTGATTCCTGGTCATTCTCAGGCAATTTCAAGCGCAGGGAATTCATATATTGATGATTTTGAAGCAAGCGAAATTCCCCTTGACCTTAAAGCATTTAATGCATGGAGTATTTCAAGTGTCCCGCAAGGTCAGGAACAGCTTTTTCCTGAAGCTAAGTTTAATAACAATCTTGTCAGTGGCTTCAACAGGGCAAAAATTGCCTGGTACGTGATAGACCCTCTTTTTTTACGAAATGGATCTTCAACACCGCAATACATAAGGGATAACCCTGATGAACAGTCGAGTCATTTCGTAAGAGAGATATATGAAAATGAAATTTTCCCCTATAAGCAAAGCCCCAATGGAATTCCTGCAACAATAGCAGTGTTAAACCTGGCCTATTATCCTGAGGAGAAAGGTCCGTATAACTATGATACTGACCCTGGCGCATATTCAGCTGGAATGGATCCCAGTGGAAACCTTAATGACCCTAAATCAAGATGGGGTGGCATAATGCGGGAAATCCTGACAAACGATTTCGAAGCTGCTAATATTCAATATATTAAGTTTTGGGTAATGGACCCTTTTGTTGATAATCCTACTGATGAAGGAGGTGATCTTTATATTAACCTCGGTAACATTTCCGAAGATATTTTACGCGATTCAAGGAAAAGTTTTGAGAATGGACTCCCTGGTTCGCCCGTGGTAAAAAATGTCGATACTACTGCATGGGGAAGGGTCCCGACCATTCAGGCTGTTGTTAATGCTTTTGACAATGCACCCGAATCGAGACTATACCAGGATGTAGGACTTGATGGTCTCAGCGATGCAGATGAAGAGACATTCTTCAAGGATTACCTTCAGAAATCAGCACTTATCGTCAGCCCTGATGCCTACCAGAATATTTATAAAGACCCGTCGGGAGATGATTATCATTATTACAGAGGAACAGATTATGATATTCAGCATCTGGGTATTCTCGACAGGTATAAAAAATATAATGGGGAGGAAGGTAATTCTCCCACTTCTGCTATGTCGAAAGAGTCTTATCCCACAGCAGGATCAACCCTGCCTGATATGGAAGATATTAACCGTGATAATACATTAAGTGAAACAGAAAGTTACTACCAGTATAAAGTCAGTATTCGTCCGGGAGATATAAAAGTCGGTTCAAACTATGTAGTTGATGAAGTTGACCCGCCGCCTGTTACCTTCCCAAACGGTAAAAAATCGAGTGTTAAATGGTATCAGTTTCAGATTCCTATAACTGATTATCAGCAGATTATTGGTCCAATTCAGGACTTTAAATCAATCCGCTTTATGAGAGTGTTTCTGAAAGGATTCAAGAATCCTGTCATTATGAGGTTTGCTAACCTTGATCTTGTAAGGGCAGAATGGAGAAAATATAATATTTCATTTTCAGAAGGTGCGGAAAGGATTACAGTGCCTGAAGCTACAGATGGAACTTTTGAGATAAGTTCGGTCAGTATTGAGGAGAATTCAGGTAAAGTGCCGGTTAATTACGTATTACCTCCCGGATTTAACAGGCAAACAGACCCGCAGAACCCTCAGCTGCAATTGCTTAACGAACAATCGATGGTATTAAGGGTAATGAATCTCGATGATGGTGATGCCAGGGCTGCATTCAAAAATCAGATTCTCGATATGAGGCAGTACCGCAAATTAAGGATGGAGGTTCATGCGGAAGCAATGATTGGACAGCCGTTGAAAGATGGTGATCTGACAGCATTTATACGAATCGGTACCGATTATAAGGGGAATTTTTATGAATATGAGCTCCCTTTGAAACTTACTCCGCAAGGTCATTATGATCCTGGTAATGACGCTGACAGGTTAAAGGTGTGGCCTGCGGAAAACAGCTTTGATATTGATCTATCTCTGTTGCAGGCTGCAAAGGAAGAGCGTAACCGTCAGATGCAGCTTCCGGGTTCGTCATTAAGTATCTCCGATGTCTTCGTTTATACAAATGGAACAGCCCGGATCTCAGTTTCGGGGAACCCCAATATGAGTAATATTAAGGTCCTCATGTTAGGGGTGAGGAACCCGATAAAAACAAGGAACAAAGGAACTGATGACGGTAGTCCGAAATATGGTGAAGTGTGGTTTGATGAACTGCGTCTGAACGATTTTATTGAAAATGGAGGATGGGCGGCAAACGGACATATGCAGGCACGTCTTGCTGATCTGGGAACAGTTGACATGGTTGGTCAGTTTAGTACACCCGGATGGGGAAGTATAGATAAGAAAGTGAATGAGAGAAGCAAGGATCAAACATTGAAATATGACATTTCATCCAATATTGAACTTGGAAAATTCTTTCCTGAAAAGATTGGTGTAAGACTTCCTGTTTATATTGGTTATTCCGAAACCAGGATCAGACCTCAATATGATCCTCTCGATCCTGATATTCTTTTAACGAGTGCCATTAAGAATGCTAATACCAAGGCCGCCAAAGACTCAATATTATCTATTGCAGAGGATTATTCAAGAAGAAAGACAATTACAATAAGCAATGCAGGCATAACAAAACGTGGAAAAACCCCACATCCATGGGACCTTGCGAACTTAAGTGTCAACTATACTTACAATGAAATTTACAGTAGCAACACTACTACCGAAATTAATCTTGAAAGAGACTACAGGGGTGGAATTAATTATGATTTTCAGGCACAACCTGCCAATATAATGCCATTTAAGAATGTCAGATTTCTGAATGGTCCTGTTTTTAAAATTATAAAAGACTTTAACTTTTATACTTTTCCAAAGAGCCTTTCATTCAGGACAGACCTGAGTCGAAATTATAATGAATTAATAACAAGAGATATAAACAATCCATTCCTGCAAATCACTCCTTCTTTCAAAAAGGATTTTGAATGGAGCAGGATTTACGATTTCAAATATGATATTACCCGGAATCTGAAATTTGATTTTACGGCAACTAACCTTTCGCGTATTGACGAACCTCCCGGAGGTGTTGATAAAAAAAGGTACAGCAGCCTTTACGATGCATGGCGCGATTCGGTTTTGATTAATTTAAGAAAAGGCGGCAGAACAACCGATTATAATCATTTCATGAATGTTACCTATACCATTCCTGTAAATAAGCTTCCTATGCTTTCCTGGGTTAATGCCAATGCCCGCTACAGCGCAGATTATACCTGGCTTGCAGGACCTCTTTTCCCCGACAGTTTGAAGATCAATCTGGGTAATTCAATCAAAAATCATAGTGAAATGACGTTTACCGCTATGGCAAATTTTTCGACACTCTATACTAAATTGAAATTCCTAAAACGAATTGAAAATAATACAATGCCCGGCGCTGCACAGAAAATGAAAGCAGAATTAATATCAGTAACCTATACTAAAGAAAATGTCAGCTTCAAAGCCAATGTTATCAAACCAATTTATCATAATCTTAAAACAAAAGATGTAAAAGTCAAGATATTAGGAAAGAAGGGCGTAGAGGTGAAGGGCAAGGTGGATATTATTAGTGAGAACAGGATTAATTTCACTGCCGCCCAAAAGACTGACAGCGCTAAAGTGGTGATTGAAGGTAAGGTAAGAAAAAGCAGAAACCCGATAATAGTTACAGGTGAATACCTGATCAGGGCAATAATGGGCATAAGGTCATTGAGTTTGACCTATACCACATCCCAGGGAGAATACCTTCCTGGGTATACTCCTGAAACAAAGTTCCTGGGTATGTCAACATTTAATAATAAGCTTGCCCCAGGATGGCCATTTGTTCTGGGATATAGTGATAAAAACTTTTTTAACAAAGCTGTTACAAACGGATGGCTGTCAAAAGATACTTTGCTTAATACTCCGGCCATGTATAATAATAGTGTCACTCTCTCATTACGAAGTCTGATAGAACCTTTTCCGGGGTTGAGAATTGATATTAATGCCGACAGAAGATACCAGGAGGATATAAGTTCCTATTATATTGCTGATTATAACGGGCATTTTCCTGACAGTACGCGAAACCGTATGGTATCGGGTAATTATTCAATTTCGATTATTTCGTGGGGCACGGCTTTTGAGAAGATCTCAAAGACAAATGATTATGCCTCTTCAGCATTTGAAAATTTTAAAAAGGATATTATTATTATTTCGGCAAGGAGAGCTGCAGCGAGGCAAAAAACAGACCCGGGATATAACCCTGATATTGATCCTGTTACAGGTAATCCTGTTACAGGCGGATATAAGAGTGGATACGGGCAGACATCCAGTGAGGTTATGATCCCCGCATTCATAGCTGCCTATACCAAAACAAGCCCAAATAATGTGGGTCTGGAGACGTTCCCATCTGCTCTTAAAATGATGCCTAACTGGAGAATAACTTTTGACGGGTTATCGAAATTCGATTTTATTCAAAGTGTATTCAGGTCTGTCAGCTTAACTCACCAATACAGAAGTACATATCAGATCGGGTCTTTTAACACTAATCTGAATTACAGGCTCGATGAAAACGGTATAAACAGTATCCGCGATCTTCAGAGTAATTTCATACAGCAATATGATATAAGTGTAGTGACGATAAGTGAACAATTCAGTCCTCTGATCAATGTTGATATGAACTGGAAAAACAGTCTTACAACCAGGTTTGAATGGAAAAAATCGCGCACCGTTTCACTTAATATGACCAGCAACCAGGTCGCTGATGCACGAACAAATGAACTGGTATTCGGTGCAGGTTACCGGTTTGATAATGTTAAGATAATTCTTAAAACCGGAGGTGTACAGAGATCGCTGAAAAGCGATCTGAACTTACGTTTCGACCTTTCTATCAGAGATGATCAGACACTTGCAAGGAAGCTGGTAGAGGATGTTGATCAACCGGTAATAGGACAAAAAGTGTATACTTTAGGGGTAACTGCTGATTATGTATTAAGCGATAAATTTAATCTGCAGGTTTTTTATGACCGTACAATGAATAATCCGTTTGTCGCCACTACTTTTCCCACTTCAAATACCAATTTCGGATTCAGTCTGAAGTTTACCCTGGTTCAATAGCTGGACCACCGGAAATATATAAATATTTTTATTTTTCAGAAAACGTTTGAAACATAGTCAATCCGGTCTTTCTATCTGAAAATCAGCTATTCTGCGTTAAAATAAATGACATTTAAGTTGCATTAATCGAACCATTTTTTCTATTTTTGAATAGAAACCGGATGTTTTTAAATTCATAAAATTTACTCACCATATATGAAAAGATCAAAACCTCGTTTGACGTTCTGGCAGATCTGGAACATGAGTTTTGGATTTCTGGGAATACAGTTTGGCTTTGCTCTTCAGAATGCAAATGTCAGCAGGATTTTTGAAACACTTGGTGCTAAAGTAGAAAACATACCGATTTTGTGGATTGCTGCTCCGGTCACAGGGCTAATTATTCAGCCGATAATAGGGCATATGAGTGATAACACATGGAATAGACTGGGTCGGCGGCGTCCATATTTTCTTACAGGCGCTATTCTCGCTTCTCTCGCACTTATTTTTATGCCAAATTCTCCAGTTCTCTGGATAGCTGCCGGGACGCTCTGGATTATGGATGCATCAATCAATATTTCAATGGAACCGTTCAGAGCATTTGTAGGTGATATGTTACCTTCAGAACAAAGGACAGCAGGTTTTGCTACTCAGAGTTTTTTTATTGGCACCGGTGCCGTTATTGCGTCGGTTCTTCCATATGTCCTTACAAATTGGTTTCATATTCAAAATACTGCACCGGCGGGACAGATACCGTTATCTGTTAAACTATCATTCTATATAGGAGGAGCTGTCTTTATTTCAGCTGTGATATGGACTATAATCAAAACAAAAGAGTACTCTCCTGATGAGCTTCGCGAATTCTCGGATGAGGAAAATACTGTTGCTGATTATGAGACATATACAGATAATTCCTTTGGTACCGGCATATTTGTAAAAAGAGGTTTTTACTGGATTTTTGCAGGACTTGTCATAAGTCTCATTGTCTATTTTTATTCATTTGAGAAGGAATTATATATTCTGTCATTCGGGATAGGAGCTTTTGGATTGATTCAGATAATTTCAGGGCTCTTTGTTTCAGGAGGAAAAACCAGGAGCGGACTGGTAATTGTTCTGAGTGATCTTTACAGGATGCCTAAAACTATGGGCCAGCTGGCAATTGTACAGTTCTTTTCATGGTTTGCACTTTTCTCGATGTGGATATATACAACATCGGCTGTTACAAGTCATATTTATGGAACAAAAGATCCTACCAGTGAGTTGTACAATCAGGGTGCAAACTGGGTAGGAATTCTCTTTGCGGTATACAATGGATTTGCTGCGCTGGTTGCTTTTCTGCTTCCGGTACTGGCAAAACTTACGAACAGACGTATTACACACTCTGTAAGCTTGGTTGCGGGAGGATTGGGGTTAATCTCCATTATCCTGGTCCACACTCCGGGAATGTTGATATTGTCTATGCTTGGCATTGGCCTGGCCTGGGCAAGTATCCTTGCGATGCCTTATGCAATTCTTACAGGGTCACTTCCTGCCAATAAAATGGGAACCTATATGGGTATTTTTAATTTTTTTATTGTTATTCCGCAAATACTTGCTGCAAGTATTCTAGGATTCTTTGTGCGCGACATCTTTGGGGGTGAGAGTATCTACGCGCTTGTAACAGGAGGTATTTCAATGTTTATAGCCGCAGTTCTGATTCTCTTCGTAAAAGATGTGGATGAAACAAAATCAAAAAAACAATGATGCATACTGCTGCATGTATTTTTGATCTTGACGGAGTTATTGTTAATACTGCCAGATACCATTTTCTGGCATGGAAAAGACTGACAGACCAGCTTGGCATTCAATTTACTGAAGAAGATAATGAAAGGTTAAAAGGAGTGAGCCGGATGGCTTCTCTTGATATAATACTCGAGATTGGTAAAAGAAAAATTGAAGATAACCTGAAATATGAATATGCTGACCTAAAGAATAAATGGTATGTAGATTATATAAGCAAAATGACCCCGGATGAAATACTTCCCGGATCTTTAGACTTTATTAGGGAACTGAAAGATGCAAATGTCCGTGTCGCAATTGGATCAGCAAGCAAAAATACTCCCCTGATACTCGAAAGGGTTGGCATTCTTAAGCTTTTTGATGCCGTTGCTGACGGGAACATCGTCAGAAAAGCGAAACCCGATCCGGAAGTTTTCATCAAAGCTGCAGAAATGGTTAGGATCAAACCAGGGAAATGTGTTGTATTTGAAGATGCCGTTGCAGGTGTTGAGGCTGCATTTAATGCCGGTATGATGTGTATCGGTGTCGGATCTGCCAAGATCTTGAAAAAGGCCCGGTATGTTATCTCCGGATTAAATGAGATGAACATGGTTAAGTTAATTAGTATAGAAAAAGAAATCATCGCATGAATAGTTGTTATAAAAGGGATAACTGGCAGATTATCGAGGAGGGTTTCCATCCTGATATGAACAGGGAGTCGGAAAGTATTTTTTCGATTGGAAACGGCTATATGGGTCAGAGAGCCAATTTTGAAGAACATTATTCAGGCGATAGCTTGCAGGGCAGCTATGTTGCTGGTGTTTATTACCCTGATAAAACCAGGGTAGGATGGTGGAAAAACGGATATCCTGAATACTTTGCTAAAGTCCTGAATGCCCCAAACTGGATAGGTATTGACCTCTCAGTAAACAAAAAAGAAATCGATCTTGCAAAATCAAAAATCATATCATTTACAAGGATTCTGAATATGAGGCAAGGGTATCTTGAAAGATCCTTCAGGGTAACAGTTTCGGAAAATAAAATAATTGAGATCACAACCAGGCGATTCGTCAGTATGGCAGAACCTGACCTGGGAATAATAAGATATACAGTTAAATCAATTGACTTTGAAGGAACACTCAATTTCGACGTTTATATTGACGGTGATGTAAAAAATGAAGATACAAATTATGGGGAGAAATTCTGGGAAGAGGTAAACAAATATATTAATGGAAATGAAGGTGTACTTATTACCAGGACATTGAAGACAGATTTCCATGTCGCTACCGGAATGTGTTTTGAGTTCCTGAAGGACAACAGTGAGATTGTTGTAAAAGCTGATGGTACTGACAGGGATAAATATATTGCAGGTTCTGTTTCCCTTGGGATAAAAACCGGAGAGGAGCTCACTCTGACCAAATACGTATCGGTTCTTTCTTCGTTGAATAACCAAAAGGAAAGGTTGATGGAAGATACCAAAACCCGCATTAAAGAAGCAAAAGCTAAAGGTTATGCTGCCCTCTTCCTTGATCATGCCAAAGAATGGGAAAAGATATGGGCTACTTCTGATGTAGTGATTGAAGGTGATTTATCTGCTCAGCAGGCAATTCGATTTAATATATTCCATATTAATCAGACCTATACGGGAAAAGACGAACGTCTGAATATTGGTCCAAAGGGGTTTACAGGCGAAAAATATGGAGGAAGTACATACTGGGATACCGAAGCTTTTGGTTTACCTTTTTTTCTTAAAACAGCTGATCCGAAAGTCGGGAAAAACCTGTTGCTGTACAGATACAAACATTTGGACAAAAGTATATCCAATGCTGAAAAACTAGGTTTTAAAAATGGAGCTGCCTTGTATCCCATGGTAACGATGAACGGCGAAGAATGTCATAATGAATGGGAGATTACCTTTGAGGAGATACATAGAAATGGTGCAATTGCGTTCGCTATATTCAACTATATAAGGCATACTGGCGATGATGAATATATGGTTGATTATGGATTGGAAACTTTAATTGGAATATCACGATTCTGGAGCCAGCGAACGACATTTTCTGAAAACCTTAAAAAATATGTGATTTTAGGAGTCACCGGCCCAAATGAGTATGAGAACAATGTTAATAATAACTGGTATACCAATTCATTAGCTGTTTGGACATTATCCTATACTCTGAAAAACATCAGGGTTCTGGATAAGGAAAACCGGGATAAATTGACGGCTCTTTACAGTAAATTACATTTTAATTTTTCTGACGAAACAGGCAGGTGGCAGGAGGTAATTAAACACATGCACTTTCCGGTTGATAGTTCACGCAATATCTTCCTTCAGCAGGATGGATTTCTGGATAAGGAATTAATGCCGGCAATCAGGATCCCGTCTGACGAAAGACCAATCAACCAGCACTGGTCGTGGGACAGGATATTGAGATCCTGTTTTATTAAACAGGCAGATGTTTTGCAGGGTTTGTACGTCTTTGAAGATCATTTTGATACCGGAACAATTAAACGTAATTTTGAGTTTTATGAACCAATGACTGTTCATGAATCTTCATTATCAGCCTGTATTCATTCAATTGTTGCCTCCAGGATTGGCAATATTGAAAAAGCTTATGAGCTCTACCTTCGCACTGCCAGGTTGGATCTGGATGATTATAATAACGAAGTCTCAAACGGACTTCATATAACAAGCATGGCTGGCACGTGGCTGGCAATTGTTGAGGGATTTGGAGGTATGAGGATAAACGATGGTAAAATATTGCTGAATCCACTGATACCGGCTAACTGGCAGTCCTATTCATTTCATGCCCGATTCCGTAGTATCCTCTTCGAAGTTAAAGTAACAAAAGATTATATCAGAATAAATAATTTATCGGAAAAACCGCTGGATCTGGATATTTATGGTAAAGAATATCAGATAAAAGGATTGGAAAAACTTATTCATAATCTGAAAGTAGATTTTTTCACTTAAGTTATTATGAATCATAATTTTAACTGTAATAAACATAAATTAACTATTCAGAAAATGGAAAAACTGCCTTTAAGTATTCTGGTAATATTTCTTGCTTTGACTATTACAATAGCAGGTTGTTCGATTTTTGGAAAGAAAAAGGAAATATCTCCTCTTCATTCTGATGTTGTACATCCCGAATGGTCCAAAAACTCAGTGTTGTATGAGGTAAACGTAAGACAATTCACAGATCAGGGCACGTTTAACGCTTTTGCCGAACATCTGCCAAGACTGAAAGCTCTCGGAGTGAATGTATTATGGTTTATGCCAACATTCCCGATTGGTATTATTAACAAGAAAGGAGAACTTGGAAGTTATTACTCGGTAAAAGACTTTATGAACGTAAATCCTAATTATGGAACACTTGATGATTTCAAGTCTGTCATTATAAAAGCCCATGATTTTGGAATGCATGTAATAATGGATTGGGTGCCGAATCATACTTCATGGGATAACAAGCTGACCGTAGAACATCCCGACTGGTATATCAAAGATGCTTCAGGTAAATTTACACCGCCCCTTGGAACTGACTGGACAGATGTAATTCAGCTTGACTGGTCAAAGAAAGGACTTCAGGATTATATGATCGAAGCGATGAAATTCTGGTTAACTATGGGGGTTGATGGCTTCCGTGTTGATCACCCTCATAATACACCGAAGGAATTCTGGGAAAGGGCAAGAACAGAGCTGACTGCTATAAAACCGGTTCTGTTAATCGGTGAAATTGAGGAACCGACCTATTTTCTGGAAAAGGGCTTTGATATGAACTATGCCTGGGAAATGTATCACCTGATGGTAAATATTGCTGAGGGGAAAGACAGTGTTAAAATGCTTAATAAGTACTATAATAAGGACTGGGCAACATATCCAAACAATGTTTACAGACTTCAATTCCTGACCAATCATGATGAGAATTCCTGGGGAGGAACAATAGACTCTTTAATGGGAGAGGCTCAGAAATCATTGGCAACACTAATATTCACTTCACAGGGAGTTCCATTAATATACAGTGGTCAGGAAGTTTGTCTTAATAAAAAGCTTAAATTCTTTGTACGGGATACAATTAAATGGGATACATGCAATCTTACAGGATTTTACAGAAACCTGATATCCTTAAAGAAAAAGAATAAAGCACTCTGGAATGGTGATGCAGGTGGACCAATGGTCAAAATCAGAACCAACAAAGACAATCAGATCTTTGCTTTTTACAGGGAAAAGGATGAAAACAGGGTTGTTGTTTTATTAAATCTCAGTAAGAAGAGAGTTGCTTTAAAATCCCTTGAAGAATCCCTTAATGGTGAATATTCGGATTACTTTACGGGTTTAAAGACAGTCCTTCCTTTAACCGATTCGCTCAGACTCGGACCATGGGGTTATAAAGTATTTGTAAGATAAAAGATAAAAGTAAAAGATAAAAGTAGTGACATGCCATGGCATGTCCAATGTTCAGATTATGCATTCAATTAGAACTATATTATTATTGAATATAATATGTCTATTCCTTTTTGGATGCGGACCAATGCAAAACAGGAACAAAATACCGGTTGATAAGTCTCTTGCTTCTGTTCCTTCCTGGGCAAAGGAGGCTATATGGTATCAGATCTTTGTTGAGCGGTTCCGTAACGGAGATACTGCAAACGATCCGACCCCGGCAGATATATATGGTTCTTATCCCGACAGGATACCTGCAAAGTGGAAGATTACTCCATGGGGCCACGACTGGTATTCTCATGAACCCTGGCTTGACAGTGTCAAAGCAAAAGGGTTCTATTCAAAAATACAGGCACGCCGATATGGAGGGGATCTGCAGGGGGTACTCGATAAAATGGATTATATTCAGTCACTTGGTGTTACAGCAATATATTTTAATCCTCTTAACGATTCCCCGTCGTTGCATAAATATGATGCAAGGAACTATGCACATATCGACAGAAATTTCGGCCCTGACCCAAAAGGGGATGCAGCAAGAATGGACTCCGAAATTCATGATGACCCTGCAACATGGAAATGGACCTCTGCCGATTTGCTATTTCTTAAAGTAATTAAAGAATTCCACAGAAGAGGTATCAGGGTGATAATGGACTATTCATGGAACCATACAGGCAAAACGTTTTGGGCACTGAATGATATAAGAAAGAACGGAAAGAAATCCAGGTATGTCGATTGGTACACTATAACTCACTTTGATGATCCGGAAACAAAGGAAGATGAATTCAGCTATGAAGGATGGGGGGGCAATAATCCTTATATGGCAGTATTTAAAAAGGACATAATACCTCCTGATAATAAAGTCATGCCTTTTGAAGGCAATTTTCATTCAGAATCATTAAAACAGCATATATTCAGTGTTACAAGGAGATGGCTTGATCCTGACGGTGATGGGAAAACTGCTGATGGTGTAGATGGCTTCAGACTCGATGTGGCAGGGGAAATTCCCATGGGATTCTGGCGCGAATACCGTCAGGTAGTTCGTTCGGTAAATCCTGAAGCATATCTTATTGGTGAAATATGGTGGCTTGATTGGCCCGATAAACTCATGAATCCAAAAATATTTCTACAGGGTGATCAGTTTGATGCTATAATGAATTACAGATGGTACAGAATTGCCCGGGGATTTTTCGGACAAGCCGAACCAGTCTTAAATTCAACAGGATTTATAAAAGAAATCAGCCGCATAAATAAAGGCATAAACCCCGGGAATCTTCAGGTAATGATGAATGTACCATCTACCCATGATACACCCCGACTGTCAACATCGTTGTATAATAAAACAATGGACAAATACAAAGCGAAACCTTCCGACAACCCTGATTATAAAATAAATAAACCCGATGAATTGACAAGAAAAGAACAAATTCTACTTCTAATCCATCAATTTACTTTCATAGGAGCTCCTCAGATTTATTATGGGGAAGAGGTCGGAATGTGGGGTGCCGACGATCCGGATTGCAGGAAACCGATGCTTTGGGATGATATTGTTTATGAAGATGAACGGACTGCCTTTGATACTACTCGAAGACGGCAGATTGATATTGTCAGACCCGATACGGCATTAAAGTCATTTTATACGAAGTTGTGTAAAATGCGAAAAGAAAATCCTGTCCTGGTATATGGTGATCTTTCCTTTTCTGTTGCTGATGATCAGAAAATGATACTTGCATATAATCGCTGGGTTGGAGATAATGAAATAGTTGTAGTTTTTAACCGGTCGTTAAAACCTCAATCTGTTAAAGTGGCTGTAAAAAACAATGGGGAATATCTGAACATTCTGTCCGGAAACGATAAGAGCATTAAGAGCAATAATAATAAGCTCGCATTAAATATTGAGCCAATGACAGGAGTTGTTCTTAAGAAGAGATGAAATGTTATTGTTTTATGATCTTTACAGTTTCACTCCTTGTTGCAGTCCGAACCTGAACAAAGTAAATTCCTCCCGGAACTGATGTGCCGTTAGCCGATTTCCCATCCCATTTTACAGATTGTACCTCATCTGTTGAAATACTTGTTTTAAGCTGCCTTATTATTTTCCCGGTTATGTCGAATACTGAAAGAGATACGGCTGTGGGATACAAACTTTGTATTCCAAAAGTAAATTCACCCGCGGAGGGATTAGGATATACAGAAACAAAGTGCGCATTATCAGTCATCTCAAGATCGTTAATACCAAGTAATGAAGTTGGAGATGCAAGCTTTTTTGTTGTGTAAAGCCTGTACTCCCCTGGCTGCAGATTGATTTGATCGTTGATATTCAGAACATTAATCGAGTCTCCGGTAAAATACTCATACCATATACCTGATTGAGGAAAGGTCGGAGTTATTGAACCTTCACTGAGCCCGAAATTACCAAGGACATCGACATTCATCGTTGGATCAAACAACTGGATACTTTTCAAGGGAGTTGAGAGTGAATAAGAATAACTGCCGGTTCCAAATACAGGTTGGGAACTCCTGAGATTATTAAGAAGTTTATATATTATATATAATCTATGGCGATCGGGGTCTGAAAAATAGTCCCATTTTATTGGTTTTTCACCGGTTCTCCCGGCAGAATCAATTGAGATATCGTAACCAAGCTCACCAAATTGCCAGATCATTTTAGGACCCGGCACGGTCAGCAAGAAGAGAGCATCAAGCTCCATTCTTTTCAATGCAATTTTAAGATTCCTTGTATTATAGCTGCCTGAAGCAGCCCCATAAGTAATCGTTTTATACATAATTCGTTCCTCATCGTGGCTTTCCATATAACTTACAAGATTGGGGACAGTCCAGCCCACACCCTGTGCACTGACAGCTGTCAGATCAGATGAATATCCCATGGCTGCTTCGGCATAATTATAGTTGTTATTTCCCCAGAGCATCATTCCATAATCAGCAAGTACAATTTCTTCACTGTTAGCCGTAAAATGTTCAAGTATTACGTAGGCACTGGAATTTACTTTCCATATCTGATCAGCCATCCTTTCCAGTATTGTTATCCTTGAAGCATCATAGGCACTCCCGTCACCCGGAGTATTTGTAAATCCTTTGGTGAAGTCAAAACGAAAACCATCTACTTTATATTCTGTAAGCCAGTAGGCATTTATCCTGTCTACAAGTTGTTGAGTTGAATTACTTTCATGGTTAAAATCGGCTCCCCAATGGTATACAGGGTTAGGTGATTGCGCGTTGAACCATGGATTGGGCAGTTTCATGTAGATCTGATCTGTGCCTATGTGATCGAGGTAGAGCTGAACAAACGGAGATTGTTCAAAGCAATGGTTAAGAACCATATCCATAATTACTGCGATACCCTTACTATGGCATTTGTCAATAAATGCTTTAAGATCGTTTTTAAGGCCGTAATACTTATCAGGAGCAAAATAAAAGGATGGATTATATCCCCAGCTTATGTTTCCTTCAAATTCGTTTACCGGCATGAGTTCTATTGCATTTATTCCCAGATTAACAAGATAATCTAAAGTATCGATAAGAGTTTTATAATTGTGATTTGCAGTAAAATCGCGTACCAGCAATTCATAGATTATTAGATTTGATTGCTTTGGAGGAGTGTAACTGGTTGTTTGCCAGGTATAAGGAACCTGTGCAGTCTGAAGTACAGAAACAATACCCGAAGCTGTGTCTTTAGGATACTGGATAAGGTTGGGATATGTGGAAGCTGTGATATACTGGTCATTATCGGGATCAAGAACCTTATCGCAATATGGTTCGCCTATATATAGCGCAGTATCAACAAGATACTGAAAACGATACTCTTTCCCCGGTTTAAGTCCGTCTATCTGCACCCAGAATCTTTCACCATCAGGAGTTCTTTTCATATATCCCTTTTCCCGGGCAAGCCAATCAGTAAAATCGCCTGTTGCAAATACATAGTTTTTATAAGGTGCATGCAAAACAAGGGCTACAGAAGTGTTGCTGATATAATTTATTCCATCAGTCCAGCCTCCGGGCAGTGTTTCTGTTACTATTGGTTTTCTGACATAGCAGAAAAATGAATCAGCAGCAAATGAAGGCTTGGCCCATGCAATTGCTTTGACCCAAAATTCACCATATTGATCAGGAATTATTGTATCGGTAAGAAGATCCGCCGTTGCTCCGGATTTTATAAAAATATTATTAATGTATAATGAAATTGAATCTGCTAATGTTGCTGAGGTCTGGACAATTATTTTTTTATTTAATTCAGTGACAAAAGATGACTTTACAGGAAGAGTAAATGTAATATTAAGGCCATTTTGGAAAACATTAATGAATATGTCGGGAGATGTCTGTTTGTCTCCGGCAGCGTTACGTATTACAAGACAAATCTTTGTAACAATATCAGTAGAGGCAAGTGAATAGAAGGTTTTAATATCAGGTGCTATATCCAGCTCGTATATGAAATTACCATTGTAGTTCAGTTTTGGCTGCATAGAATTGTTACCCCATGTTCCGATGACCTTCTGCCATGCCAGTCCTTGTATAGTTACACCTGTATGCGCATAAAGATCGCCTGTATAATTATGCAAAGTTCCGGCATCAGCAGAACTATTGTAATAAATCTTTATCAGTTTGCCGGGTGCCGGCAATGCAGGATCGGTTGTTATCATCTGGCCAAACAGGGAAAAGCTGAAAACCAAATAACAAAATATTATATAAAGAACCCTTTTCATATTGCTTCCTTAAATAAGATGATAATATAATTCAAAGTTACAGAATCTGGTTGAAAAATGCTAAAATTCAATGCTATAGGATAGTATTTTCCAGCAAACGATTGAAATAATATTTCCGGGTTTTTTTATATTGCCAATCATAAATGTTATTTATCATATATAAGATACTTTCAATGATTGAATCTTCACATAATAAAATAATAAAAGAGGCTGTCTTTGTATATTGACAGCCTCTTATTCAACTAATTATCAACTCTCTTTTAAGAACTACTACCAGAATTTATATTAATTCTGAGTTATGGTAGCTACATGAACCCATGGATCGAAAGTAATAGTATAGTTTCCTGCAGTTGTAACAGGAATATTATCACCTCCCGGTGTAAGGGCATTCAGATTTGCACCACCGTAATTAATATCCCATGCGTCGTTTGCCCTGAATTTGAAAGCTCCGACAACCAGGTTCAGAGTAATTTTGAAGACATGATTTACCGGGTCCCAGGTCATATTCTGATCTGAATTCCATCCATCAGGTGTTGCATCACCAATTACACCCCAGCGGTTTGCACTATAAGTGTAAGCCCATGGATGACTTAAGTCTAAAGTGAAGGCGTAATCAGCCTCAAAAGTCTCAGCAATGTTACTGCCACCGGCATCCAGGGTAGCATTTGCTGCAGTGCTGCCATAATTGTAATCCCATGAATGATTAGCCCTGAATTTGAAGGAACCAACAGTAAGATGTACACCACCATTCCATGTAGTAAGGGCAGGATTATAAGTTAATGCTGTTTCATCATTCCATCCGTTAGGTGAAGCATCCCCAATAACACCCCATAAGGTTGCCACTGCTGTATATGTCATTGGATTTGCTGCTGCATTAACATCTAATTTATAATAGCCCATTGGAGAACTGAAGTTTCCTCCGTTGGCATCCAGTTTGCCTGAACCTCCATCGCCATAATTAGGTCCGTTCCAATTCGGCAGAGTGGCGAATTTCCATTGATTCGTTGCATTTGCCATATATACATAACCTTCTATATTGTCCGGAGCTGATGCTAAGCTCGTCACCTGAGGTGAGTTGGCAGGATCCCAATTCTGTAATGTTGATCCGGGGTAACTGGCAGTCACATAATCACCCGGAACATACCAGAGGCGCGTGGAAACCAGTGTAGTAAACTGTACGTCACTGCCATAAGCTGTACCAACAGTATTAATGGCATAGGCCCGGACATGATAAGTAGTCAGGCCATTTAATTTAGTGAGTGAGCTTACAAATACCCCGCTCCCTGCGCCATCAGAGGTTTTGCTGCCGGAAACAGTAGGATTTGGATTCAGGCTATAGCAAATTCCACGGGCTGTAACTGCCGAACCTCCATCATTCGTAATATCACCCCCACCGGTAGCTGAAGTACCTGCAATTGAAGTAATCACAGCAGTGGTAACTGTTGGCAGAACAGGTAAAGTAGTGAAGCTGATTTCTTTTCCGTAGATAGTTCCATTTGCATTAATTGCATATGCACGTGCATAATATGTGGTAGCAAAAGAAAGACCACCTAATTTTACCGTAAATGTCGCCGATGTATTTGGTGCATTATTGATAACTTTAGATTTATCAGTAGTCGGAGCGGTAGCTATATCATAGCAGACGCCACGTTCACTGAAACCACTACCTGAGGCAATAATAAAACTCACAATGGTTGCTGAGTCAGACCTAAGATTTAATACCTGTGTGGTTGAAAGCTTCGGGTCTAATTTAACATCCGATTGTTCCTTTGTGCATGCAGCAAAAAAGATTGTAGCAATGACCAGGACAGCAAGAAGTCTATATAAGATTATTTTTTTCATAAATAATTTATTATTTCGTTATTCAATTGATTTTAAATTAAATTCATACCTGATTAGTTGTTTTTGGTAATTGTACAACTATAAGTAGAAGTCCCTATGAACACATTTACAGTGTAGTTACCTGCTGCTGCAATTGGAATATTCTGACTGCTGCCATTATTCCACAGATTAGTTAAAGTATACTGCGGATGTGAAGCATCTCCCAGTCCCAGATTTATAGAACCCCAGGTATCATTAGCCCTTATTTTAACAGAACCAACAGTCAAATTGAGAGTTATATACCAAAGACCGGTCTGGTAATTGTAATCCATTTTTTGGTCAGGTGAATTCCAGCCATTTGGAGTGGCATCACCAATTAGTCCGATCATATATTGAGTCAGCGAGTAAGTCAGGGTTTTTGTGTTCGCACTAAGTATATACCATCCGCTTCCGGTGGTTCCGGTTGATATGCCTGTTCCGTTCACTGCAAGTGCTGCTCCATTAGCTCCATATACAATATTTGCGTCAGGATCCTTTAATGTAAAAGGTTTGGTCGCATCGAGCTTAACATATCCGGTATACGAGCCATCACCAAGCGCTGATTCAATTTTTTGCACTATTCCTGAATTAATTAAATCCAGCCTGGGTAAGCCGTAAACTGTCACCTGAGCTGTTACTGCTCCCGATGAATACACTAATGGTGCAATACTTGTTCCGATTGAACCTGTGCCGGCATCAACAACCAGGACTGTCCTTATACGGAAATCAACAGATGAAACCGAATCGGAAGGGAAACTTTTAAGTAACAACCCATTTAGTTCACTAATAGATAGTTTTATTTGGGTATCCTGAATACCGGAATAGAGAAGAATTGAATTTGCAAAATTATTCCCTGTCGGACAAGCTTCAAGGAAATAAGTTGCGGATGCGACAAATCCAGGATCAACAGGAGTACCAACAAATATTATTGTATCGGCTCCGCTAGTCCTTTGAAGGGTTAAATTAGGTAATGTCACTAATGTTGGAGCAACAGGGTTTGACAGAGCTATTACTCTTGTCTCCTCCTTTTTGCAGCTAGACAAAAGCCCGATCAACCCAATGAAAGCTATGTATATAATTAGATTCTTTTTCATTGTTTTAAATTTTATAAAATTAATAACCAGGATTTTGTTTTATATTCGGATTTGAAGATACCTCTGCACCTGGAATAGGGAAAATATTCAAATGGCTGTCAGTATTTATACCATTGAATGAACCACCTTTCCATGCCCAGTTATAATTTCCATCCGTGAATTTTCCGAAACGGACCAGATCGGTACGTCTTTGAGCTTCATAATAGAATTCACGGCCACGTTCATCGAGGATAAACTGATCGGTGAGCTGGCCCACAGTTATATTCCCTGTTGTATTTCCATAAGCACGGGTTCTGATGGTATTGATATCCGTCACAGCGTTGACATCATCACCTGACCTGTGCAAAGCTTCGGCTCTCATTAACAGAGCATCAGCATAGCGAAATACAGGGAAATCAGTGCTGGCATAGGCAGGATTGTAGTCGGCGGCCTGGCTGCCATCGGTATTTTTTGCAGTAAATTTGTATACGCCAATACCATAATCTCCGCTTGAGGAAGCACTTGGGATGATCATACTCTTTTTAGTTTTCAGATACACACGTTTGTCTTTGCATTGAGAAAATGTCGAATCGCTGGTTGGGATACTGACATTTCCGTACGTTGTGAGTGTATCCACCAAAACGTTCATGAAGGATTTCTTTGTCCTGTTCCCGTTCCAGTCAGTGTTTGATGTCAACCCGCCAAATCTTTCAGCTCTTATATATGTTGCATCGCTGCAAGATTCGATAACAAAAGTTGTACCGACGTAACCCTGCGTATTAACTCCATCCTGTTCCCAGGCAAATATCATTTCAGGATTGTGATTACCGTCATTATCTGCACTGAAATTCTGTCTGTAGTTTGTAGCCAGAGAATAGACACCGCTGTTGATCACTTTGTCGCAATAAATTTTGCAGCTGTCCCATTTGGCTGTTCCGGTGTAAACCTGTGCGTTCAGATAAAGCCTTGCCAGTAACATCCAGCAGGCAGCCTGATCAGCTTCGGGATAAGAGAACTTTGGCGCTCCCAGTTTATTTTCAATGCTATGCAATTCAGATACTACATAATTGAACAAATTAGCGCGCTGAATCTGTTTTGGAAAGAATTTTCCAACTCCGTCGGCATCAGTTGTAAAAGGTGGATTGGCAAACAGGTCCATATCCCACGAATAGGCAAGAGCCCTTAGAAAACGCGCTTCAGCGTTATATTGCATCACAGTGGCGTCAGTGTTTCCGTTTGTAAACCTAATGAAATCATTGGCATACGTAACACTAAGACTTAAACGCTGATATAGTGCTGTAAGAAAAGGATTATTTGGGCTCCAGGTCTGAGTATTCAAATCGGCTATTCCAACATCTCCCCAGGCGCAAATGGCTTCATCGGTAGTAATTTCCTGGCAATTCCAGAGTGCCCTGGTAGTAGTAAAAAAGTCATTATCCGGGGCAGAAATATCCGGTCCTCCGTTACTTCCCTGACCATTGATTATGAAGCTGGCATATATTTTCCCCAGCACCTCTTTCATATAAGCAGGATTGTCATTTAAGTTGCCGGCAAGGATAGAATTTGGATCAATTGGTTTGACGTCCAGGTCTTTCACACACGATATAAACATCGCAGTGGAAAGAATTATTCCTAATATTAAAATCTTCTTATTCATATATATATTATTAGAATATTAATAGGTTAAACTAATTCCAAGCATGTAGGTGCGGGGCCTGGGGTAGAAGTTGTTATCAACTCCACCGGGAACTTCAGGATCAAGACCTTTGTACTTAGTGATTGTAATAAGATTCTGAGCGGTAAGACTTATCCTGGCACTCAGTTTATTATTCAGGATATGGTCGAACTTATAACCGGCGCTTAAATTGTCAAGTTTTAAGAATGAGGCATTGCTTACAAAATAGTCACTGGTAAACTGACGTTTTACAAAGCGTGTGTCACTCAGAAAGGTTGTGAAATTTTTCCAGTATCCTATCTGATACATCTGGTCATAAGAAGCACCTGCAGCAACAGCATTATAAACATAATTTCCTATGCTGGCCCTGGCTGAGGCGGAAATGTCGAAGTTCTTGCAGTTAAAGCGTGTAGTGAAGCCCAGTAAATAGTCCGGAACAGGATTATGGAAAATGTACTGATCAGAAGTGTTGCCGTTCACCGTGCCTCCCTTTCCTGACAGATCGACATAAAGACCTTCGATGGGGTAGCCGCTTGCATCATATACCTGTTTGTTAACAAAGTATGAATAAGCCGGATAGCCAACTCTGGTTACCTGTATCTGCCCCGTAAAAGCATTACCATATAGTATACCAATATAATTAGGATCGTTTGTTATAAGCAGTTTTGTAATTTTGTTAACATTGTAGCTCACATTGAATCCTATGTTCAATGACATATCTTTCTGTGAAATTGGTACCAGGTTCAAAGAGAATTCAACACCTTTGTTATCCAAACTACCGACGTTTGTCAACAGTGTATTGGAAAAGTTACTGCCGCTCGGAATAGTTACAGTGTTCAGTAGATTTGTGGTAACCCGTTTATATATATCTATTGATCCTGTAATACGGTCCTTCAGGAAACCGAAATCCAATCCTAAGTTCTGGGTTGCTGTCTGTTCCCATTTTATTGTCGGGTCATATGCGTTTGGACGCAATGTTGGCAGATATTCACCGCCAATCTCATAATAACTTCCAGGTGAAGAAATCATATATCTCGCCTGTGAAGGGTAATCATTACCTATGTCTTGTTGTCCGGTTTCACCCCAGCCTATCCTCAATTTAAGATCGGAAATTAGATCAACATCTTTTAAGAATGCTTCATTTTTGATTTTCCAGGCCAGTGCAGCCGATGGGAAGATACCCCACTGGTTGCCTTTAGCAAATCTTGAAGAACCATCATCGCGCACAGTAACGGTAAGTAAATACTTGTCCATTAAAGTATAGTTCAGTCGTCCAAAGAATGAAACAAGATAGTTTTCAGTAGCAAAAGATGAACTATCTGATTTTTGGTACGGATGCGTATCATTTACTATTCCACGGGTATAACTATTCCCCTCGCGTTTAAAGTGCTGCCATGAATAGCCGGCGGTTGCATCAATTTTGCTGTTGATGCTTTTCAGGTCCTTTGAGTAGCTCAGATAAAAATCGAGCAGATTATTATAATTTTTACCGCTATAGTCATTCAATTTACCAAACAAAGGACTTGTAAGAACGGAAGGTGCAGTTGATGGAAGATTGTCATGGCCTTTACTCTTTGTATAATCAGTCGCCAGGTTAAGATTGGCATTTAAACCCTGAATAAAAGGGATTATATAATTGACCTGTATATTTCCAATTACCCTGTTAACAACCGACTTGTTATCTGTAGCCAGAAGCTGCTCAACCGGGTTAGGCGTACCAAGATTAGCTCCGTAATTGTTCCACTGAAAATATCCGTCAGAAGCAGGATTGCCGTCTTTGACAGGTTGGGTTGGATCCATGTTGATTGCAGAACCCAATGCTCCGGCATCACCAAAATTATTATTGGTGCTCATTCCTTTAGCATTGATATTAACCTTTAAATTGTTATTCAGGAATGTGGGATCGAGGCTTATGGCGCCCGTCATTCTCTGCATATCGGTGTTCTTCAGGATTCCATTCTGGTCGGTGTACCCAAGGGAAACTCTGTAAGGCAGGGTTTTGTAAGCTCCTGACAGACTTAAATTATGATCCTGGGAAACAGCATTGCGGAAAATTTGCTTTTGCCAGTTAGTGTTGGCTGTTCCAAGTTTACTTAAATTATCAGCTCCATACAGGTCAATATGATCTAAAGCTATTTGTCTGAGCTGATCGCCGGAATATACATCCAAAAATTTGATGGCGCTGGCTATAGAGGTATTTCCATTGTAGGTAATACTCATTTTACTACCGGCTTTACCTTTTTTAGTAGTGATAAGGATCACTCCGTTAGAAGCTCTTGAACCATAAATAGCGGTAGCAGAAGCATCTTTTAAAACTGTGAACGTTTCGATGTCGTTAGGATTAATAAATGAAAGAAAGTTCGAACTGCCTGCAACATCATTGTTATCAAGAGGAACTCCATCGATAATAATCAAAGGATCGTTGGAGGCATTCAAAGATGAACCGCCACGAACTCGTATTGTTGCCCCGCTACCGGGTGCACCACCTGCATTTGTAATTACCACACCCGGACTTTTCCCAACTAAGAGGTCTTGTGGCGAGGTAATAGCACCTTTGTTAAAATCTTTTGAACTGACAGCGACTATGGAACCAGTTGCATCAGATTTTTTCACGGTTCCATAACCGATCACAACAACTTCTCCAAGGTTCAGGTTGCTGACTGTCATTGCGACATTGATTACGGTCCTGCTATTTACCGGAATTTCCTGATTAGCATAACCCACATATGTAATGACCAACGTGGAATTAGGGGCAACCGTCAGACTGTAGTTGCCATTACCATCCGTATTAGTCCCATTAGTGGTTCCCTTTTCCTGGATAGTAACTCCCACCAGGGCAGAACCATCTGCTGCGTCTGTTATTTTACCTGAAACCCGGATTCCCTGAGCATTAATTGCTCCGGAAAGAAGGATTCCCAGGAAGAGCATAGACAGCATTGTAAAAACTCGTTTTTTCATAGATTGTTTGGTTTAAGGATTATAAAAGTTTTCTCTAAAGAATTAAAAGGAACATTAGTCTTACTATACTAATCAACAAATTTATAAAAGAAATTGTAAAAATGTCTAATTGAAAGCATTAATTTTCAATTAATTAACATTCAGTTCCGCAAACGTTTGAAATGAATATTTATTATTCATTTTGATTAAGTTATTTTTAATTTCTTTTAGGTTATTTTTCTTTTTTAGACAGAAAATGTTCATAAAGAGATCGATTTTTGGCTTGTTGTTTGTTCCAGAAAATGATCAAATGAGAACAGGACTCATCTATCTGAGAGATACTTTTCAATTTTTTGTGAAAATCAAAATATTTCCTCTATATTTCGGGAAGAGGTATAAAATCTCTGGAAAAGAAAATGCACAAGGGTCAGGTGACTATAAAAGATATTGCAAAAGAATTGGGGATTTCTCCTTCCACTGTATCTAAAGCTTTAAATGACCATCCCGACATTAGCCAATTGACAAAAAAGGCTGTGCGTGAACTGGTCGAAAAATGGCACTATAAACCTGATCCTATAGCCCTGAGTCTTAAAAGTGGACTTACCAAAATAATCGGTGTAATTGTTCCTGAAATAGTTCACTATTTTTTTTCTACAGTGATAAGTGGTATTGAAGATCTGGCTTATGATTCAGGATACCATGTGATGTTTTGCCAGTCAAATGAATCTTATGAAAGGGAAGTTAAAGCCGTCGAGACTTTACTCTCAAGCCGGGTTGATGGCATTCTGGTCTCCGTTACAAAAGTTACAGAAGACTTCCGCCATTTCAGAAAAATCCAGGAGAATGGAATCCCTCTGGTTTTTTTTGACAGGATATGTAACGAACTGGATACAGACAGGGTAATTGTGGATGATGAACAGGGAGCATTTGATGCAGTAAAACATTTAATTACAATTGGATGTAAAAACATAGTTCACCTTTCAGGGCCACAGAATCTTGAGATCGGAAGAAACAGAAAGGATGGCTATTTAAGAGCATTAAAATATTTTGATCAACAAATAGATTATCAAAACATTATCCGATGTGATACCAGGGAAGAAGCAAGGATAATTGTTCCGGAATTAATGAAAAGAACAAAAAGACCCGATGGCATTTTTGCAGTAAATGACCTGACTGCAGTTGAAACGATGAATATGATCAGGGAATGTGGTTTTAATGTTCCGGAGGATGTTTCAGTGGTTGGTTTTACTAGCGGAATGATCTCCGATATCACTTTTCCTACCTTGTCATCTGTCGAACAACATGGCTATATGATAGGTAAGGAAGCTGTGAAGCTGCTTATAGACCGTCTCGAAAGAAAAAATAATCTTCCTTTTCAGACAATAGTCATTAAGACGGAAATGGTTATAAAAGGATCTTCAAAGAGTATCTAGAAATTTATTTAAATCTTGCCCTTAGAGGTTAAATCCATAGCTAAAAAAGATGGTTTTCACTTTGTATAAACAAAAAAAGCTTTATTTTTGGTCGACCTGACTGAAGTTGGAAATGAATTCAATTTATTACCTATAACAATCTCAGATATGAATGTTCCTGAAAATTTATTGTACACAAAAGACCATGAATGGCTCCGGGTGGAAGGAAACTTTGGTTACATAGGAGTAACCGATTTTGCTCAGGGTGAGCTGGGTGATGTCGTTTTCGTAGAGATCGAAACAGTTGGTGAAACACTTATGAAGGAAGACGTATTCGGTACTATTGAAGCCGTAAAAACAGTCTCTGATATGTTTATGCCTGTAGGTGGGGAGATACTCGAATTGAATTCTGCCATTGAGGAGTCACCCCAGGTAGTAAACAAGGATCCTTATGGAAAAGGATGGATGGTAAAGATCAAAATTACTAATCCTTCAGAGGTTAATAACTTGCTTTCTGCTGATAAATATAAAGCGCTGCTGTAAAGAGGAATTTTGTTTTGGGAGTAAAACCCCTCTCCCGCCGTAGCGGGACTTCCCCCTAAAGGGATTTGTTTTGAGGCAAAAACCCCTCTGTCAGCTGCGCTGACGTCTCCCCCAAGGGAGCGATAATGCTCTGGTATTTAGGTAAATTATACTAAGACTGTGAGGATTTGTCCCCCCTTGGGGGGAAATACAAAGGGGGTAAATATCTCAGAATAAAAGTCCTTTTCAGGGAGATTGGGAGCAAATCTTATAGAGTCTTCTTGACTTCAAATTCCTGGTAACCTTCAATTACATCGCCTATTTTTATGTCGTTGAAATTATGGATGTTGAGTCCGCATTCATATCCGCCCACGACTTCTTTCACGTCATCTTTAAATCTTTTGAGCGATCCAAGTTCACCTGTATAAATTACAATACCGTCGCGGATTATTCTTACCCTGGTGTTCCTGGTAATCTTACCTTCTTTAACGTAACAACCTGCTACTGTTCCGACTTTAGTGACTTTAAAAATCTCACGTATTTCAAGTGTCGCAACAATTTCCTCCCTTACTTCAGGCATCAGCATCCCTTCCATAGCTGATCTTATCTCTTCTATTGCATTGTAGATAATCGAATACAGACGTACATCAATTTCCTCTTTTTCAGCAAGTTTTCTGGCGCTTAATGATGGTCTTACCTGGAAACCGACGATAATAGCATTGGAAGCTGCTGCCAGGAGAACATCCGATTCTGAAATCTGACCAACAGCCTTATGAATAATGTTGAGCTGTATCTCAGGAGTCGAGAGCTTGATGAGCGAGTCACTCAAAGCTTCCACTGACCCGTCGACATCACCTTTAACAATTATATTAAGTTCCTGGAAATTGCCGATTGCAATTCTCCGGCCTATTTCATCGAGAGTAATATGTTTCTGGGTACGGAGCCCTTGTTCCCTTTGAAGCTGAGCTCTTTTTGTAGCGATATCTTTGGCTTCTCTGTCGCTTTCCATAACATTAAATTTGTCACCCGCCTGAGGCGCCCCGTTTAATCCGAGTATGAGAGTGGGTGTAGCGGGCCCGACTACTTCAACCTTATTCCCTCTTTCATTGTACATTGCTTTAATATGTCCAAAACAGCTTCCTGCCAGCATAATATCACCTATTCTGAGAGTTCCGGCTTTAACAAGTACAGTTGCAGTGAATCCCCTTCCTTTATCGAGAGACGATTCAATAACTGTTCCCAGAGCCGGTTTGTCGGGATTTGCTTTTAACTCCAGCATCTCTGCTTCAAGAAGTATTTTATCAAGAAGTACATCAATATTGAGTCCGCTCTTTGCGGAAATCTCCTGCGACTGATACTTGCCTCCCCAATCTTCAACAAGATAATTCATAGCTGCCAGAGCCTCTTTGATCTTATCGGGATTTGCAGTCGGCTTGTCAATTTTGTTAATTGCAAATATTATCGGGACACCGGCAGCTGAAGCATGATTGATAGCTTCTTTTGTCTGAGGCATCACACCATCGTCTGCGGCAACTACAATAATAGCTATGTCAGTAATTTGTGCACCACGGG
Organism: Bacteroidales bacterium; assembly: GCA_049792755.1. Taxonomy (GTDB): domain Bacteria; phylum Bacteroidota; class Bacteroidia; order Bacteroidales; family VadinHA17; genus LD21. Next base: position 39,437 of record JBARBF010000038.1, read on the forward strand.
CACGCATTGCTGTAAAGGCCTCATGGCCGGGTGTATCGAGGAAAGTTATCTGGCGTCCGTCTTCAAGGATGACACCATAAGCCCCAATATGCTGTGTTATACCGCCTGCTTCACCGGCTATAACATTTGTGTTCCGGATATAATCAAGTAACTTGGTTTTGCCGTGATCGACATGGCCCATAACCGTAACAATTGGAGGCCTTGGTTTAAGATCCTCTTCTTCATCCTCTTCCTCACGCACAGCTTCCTGTAATTCTGCACTTACAAATTCCACCTTAAAGCCGAATTCGTCAGCAAGAAGCGCCATTGTTTCAGCATCGAGACGCTGGTTAATTGAAACAAAAAGTCCGAGATTCATGCAGGTAGAAATGATATCCGTAACAGGAATGCTCATCATTGAAGCAAGTTCGTTAACTGATACGAATTCAGTAACTTTAAGAATATTTTTATCGAGTTCCTGCTGATCAACAACCTCCTGATGTTTCTGACTAATAGCTTCTCTTTTTTCCCTGCGGTATCTTGAACCCTTTGATTTACCTTTTGTTGTAAGCCGTGCCAGGGTCTCTTTTATCTGCTTCTGAACCTCTTCTTCATTCACTTCAGCCCTGACAGGTCTTTTTTTCACGACCTTTTTACCGGACGGTTTCTCTTTTTTATCTGTTGTTACAGGTTTTACAACAGGAATGCCTTCTTTTTCTTTTAATATTCTTTTCCTTCTCTTTTTCCTCCTAAAATCAGATTCTCCGCTGACCCTGACAGGTTGAAACGGTGTTGCTTTCTTTTTCTCCTCAGACGGAAGATCAATTCTTCCAACAACTCTTGGACCAACCAGTTTCTTAAAATCAGTCTTGTAAAGAGCAACGATATCTTCTTCAGGCTCAGGAACAACAGTATCATCCAGAATGTCTTCAAGAAGGATCTCATCAATTATCGGCTCAGAAACAGGTTCTTCTATAACTTCAGTTTCTGTTTTACCGGTTGTTTTTGCTTCTGTTTCAGCAGGGATATCCTTTTCTTTTGCTTTTGCTTTCAGGGGAACTTTTGTTTTTTCCTTTAGTTCCTCTTTTTTAACCGTTTGGGGTTCTTTGGCAACTGTGTCGAGATCAATCTTCCCAACAATATGAAGATCAATATTTGATTTAGATTTTTTTTCCTCAGCCGGAGTTGAAGTTTCAACTGTTTCCTTCTCGGTGACAGGTGTTTTCTTCAAAGGAATTTCAGGTTGAACCGGTACCGGGGCAGTCTTTAATACCTGCTCCTCTTTAAGAGGAGCAACAGTTTCGATCTTTGGCTTTAATGTCTTTTCAAGGTCAATCTTACCAATAAGTTTTACCTCAGGTTTTTTAACTTCAGTTTTAATATCTACTGTTGACTTGACTCCTGAAGAATCTTTAACAAGGACATCATCATCTCTTTCAGATTCTTCTGCTTCAATCTTTTCTGAAAAATCACCAATTGAGACAGATTCCTTCTTTCTGTGGAGATCTTTAAGGATGAGTTTTTCAGACTCCTTTTTTACGCTGATATCTGTACTGTATTCTTTTACAAGCAAAATATAAGCTTCATGCGGGAGTTTAGTATTTGGGTTGGGATCAAGATCAAACCCTTTCTTATGCAGGAATTCCACAATAGTGGATATTCCCACATTGAATTCGCGGGCTGCTTTGCTTAATCTTGTAACCTTAATATCCTCTGTCATAAATGTGCCTTGACTTTATTAAAACTTCAAAAACAACTGATTGTGAATAGTTTATAGTTATGTTTTTATTCAAATTCGGCCCTGAGGATGTTAACAACCTCTTTAACAGTTTCTTCTTCAAGGTCAGTTCTCTTAACAAGGTCGCTGATTGAAAGATTCAGAACGCTTCTCGCAGTATCACAACCAATAGCCTTAAGCTCTTCGATAATCCAGTCTTCAATTTCATCTTCAAATTCATCAAGATTAACATCTTCCTCATCTTCTCCACCCGGTTCTCTGTAAACATCAATCTCATATCCGGTAAGCTGGCTTGCCAGTTTAATATTCAGACCACCTTTACCGATCGCAAGAGATACTTCATTTGGCTTCAGATAAATCTCTGCCCTCTTTGTCTCCTCAACAAGTTTAATTGATGTAATTTTTGCAGGACTGAGAGCCCTCTGTATAAAAAGCTGATTATTTGAAGTATAATTTATAACATCTATGTTTTCATTTCGGAGTTCCCTGACTATGCCATGTATTCTGGAGCCTTTCATTCCGACACATGCACCAACCGGATCGATTCTTTCGTCATAAGATTCAACGGCTACTTTGGCACGTTCCCCTGGTACCCTGACTATATTTTTGATCGTTATCAGACCATCAAATATTTCAGGAACTTCAAGTTCAAATAATCTTTCCAGAAAAACAGGCGAGGTTCGACTGAGTATTATAAAGGGAGTATTATTTCTCATTTCAACTTTTATGACAACAGCCCTTATTGAATCTCCTTTACGGAAATGATCGGAGGGAATCTGTTCGCTTTTGGGCAGGATAAGTTCATTTCCATCATCATCAAGAACAAGAATTTCTCTCTTCCAAACTTGGTATACTTCTCCGGTGACTATCTCACCTATCCTGTCTTTATACTTGATATAGATGTTATTTTTCTCAAGATCAAGAATCCTTGCAGTAAGGTTTTGCCTTAATGACAGAATAGCTCTTCTGCCAAAGTCAAGAAACTTGACTTCATCAGAGACCTCTTCGCCTACTTCATAATCTTCATCAATCTCTTTAGCCTTTGAGAGGGGTATCTGCATAATTGGATCAGTCATCTCCTTGTCTTCTACAACGACCCTGTTTCTCCATATTTCAAAGTCACCTTTATCGATATTGACAATAATGTCGAAATTATCCGCTGAGCCGTATTTTTTTGCGAGCATGCTTCTGAAAACATCTTCAAGAACGCTCATCATTGTAGGCCGGTCTATATTTTTAAGCTCCTTGAATTCCGAAAAAGTGTCGATTAAATTAACATTTTCCATCTGGTGTAAACCTCTTAATATTATTTAATTGTCAAAATAACTCTTGTTGATTTTATTTGTTCGAAATTGAATGAAATATCCTTCAATTCTATTGTTCTTCCTTTGTTCTTTAATTCAGTCTCAAGCTCAAATCCTCCTTCAGTGACATTTTTAAGTTTCCCCACAAATTTTGAACCGTCTTTGTCAACCACTTCAACTTTCTTATTTTCATTTTTGAGGTACTGTTCAATAACTCCAAAAGGCATGTCAAGGCCGGGTGAAGATACCTGCAATTCATAGTCCTCAGTTTCGCGGTCAAGTCCGTTTTCGACATGCCTGTGAATCCCTGCACATTCATCTATGGTTATACCTTCATTTTTATCGGCAAGCACAATGATCCTGTTTGCATTATTTACTTTTACTGCAACAAGAAAGAGTCCCGTTCCCTTTATGAACTCCTTAACCAAACCCTCTATTTTCTGTTTTTCTATCATTTTCCAAAAACCGGGAATAAAATAGGGGACTCTGGTCCCCTAGCTCAAATTCACCTCAATTCGCTGACAAAGGTACATATTTATATTAATTCACCAAAATAATCAATATTAATATTGAAGTACTATGCTTGTGGCTCAAATATGTAGCTTGAAGACCGGGAAACATTTCGATATTTGCAATCAGTTAAAAACTATACGGAAACATATTCATAAATTAAAGTGAACCTAGTGAAACATGAAGTTATTTATGACCCAGATGACAGGTTAATTCTTGAGAATTGCACATTATGTCCAAGGGAGTGCAGGGTAAACAGGTTAAGGGCAGGAATAGGATATTGCGGAACAGATGCCGGACTGAATATTGCATCGGTTTGTATTCACAGGGGTGAGGAGCCTGTTATAAGTGGCAGTAATGGCATTTGTAATATCTTCTTTTCCGGATGTAATCTCCGATGTCTTTTTTGTCAGAATCATGAAATCAGCCGGTGCAGTTCATCGAACGGAAATGAGGGAATGAGCCTGGAAGAAGTTCTTGATCAGGTTGTTAAAATTCTTTCTGAAGGCATACCGGCAATTGGTTTTGTATCTCCTTCCCATGTTGTACCGCAGGTAAAAGCAATAATCAGGGGCTTAAATGAGCGTGGTTATAAGCCAGTAACAGTTTATAATACCAATGGCTATGAAAAATTGGAAACAGTACGTGGTCTTTCTGGTATAATAGATGTATATCTTCCGGATTATAAATATGTTACAGAAAAAATTGCATCAGAATATTCCGACGCTTCGGATTACCCTGAGACAGCTCTGAAAGCGATAAAGGAAATGTACTATCAGAAAGGATCAACCCTTTTAATGGATGAAAATGGAAGGGTTCAAAACGGGTTATTGATCAGGCATCTTGTTTTGCCTGGAAATGCTGAAGAGAGTAAAAATGTATTGGTTTCAATTGCTGATGAGTTATCCCCGGGAGTTCATCTTTCACTAATGTCTCAATACCATCCCACAGAACAGGTCAGGCAACATCCTGTGCTTAACCGTCCGCTATATAAAGAGGAATATGAGGAGGTTGTAGAGAAAATGGGAGCTCTTGGTTTCAGGAATGGGTGGGTGCAGGATATGGATAGTTATAAGAATTACAGGCCGGATTTCAGTAAAGAAAATCCATTTGAATAACACCACAACCACCTTTACAAGCTTGTTAAAGGAAAGAGCCTAATATTTATTATAATCAGACATGTGCGATGAGATTGCTTTGTCGTTTCACTCCTCGCAATGACCGTGGACTTAACCAGATTCTCTTAAACTCCTAACCTGAAATTACCTTACTTCTACCGTCATTGTGAGTGCAACGAAGCAATCTTATATTCCCATCCTGAATTTTACTGATAGGATTTATCCCTCCATTTGGGGAGAAATGGGGCTACATAAATTTCTCCCTCTTCTGAAGGTTATAAAGAGCAACAAGTAGAAAAAGTACGGATCCTGTAATCAGGATTATGCGATTTTTAAATGTTATGATTGCCCAGGTCGTTTCATTTACATCATGTGGCATCTCGAAGGGATTCAGGAATACGTTCCATTGGCTCTTGCTCATCGGATCGCTCAGAATAAGGAATATCATCCCGAACACTATCATTACTACAGCTGTCCCATTGCCGTTTCTGATAACGGTTGAAAGCATAAAAGCCATCACTCCAATAAAAATTACAGGCAGCATTACCTGTGATGTCATATTAACTGTCCGGAATTTTACTATAAAATAGGAAGATAGCATTGTGAATATAAATATGATGAGAAAAGCAATTGTAAATATCAGCGCAATTCTTACAAGCCAGACTTTATATCTGTAATTGGGGATTCCGAATAATATTTCTATCGTCCTGGCATCCTGATCATTCTGTACTCCAAAAACCGAAGGATAGAAAACAAGAAGTATTCCCGAGAAAAGGAAGATGCCATACAGATCCTCCATTTTTGAGACATCATTTGAAAACACATAAATTACTGAAAGACCAATATAGAAAAGGATTGAACCGGTAAGAAACCATATGAACTTATTTGAGAAAATGATCCGTAAGTTATAAATGATCATCTTATAAATAAGTATATAATTGTTATATAGTCTTTTACTTTTCATTTTATTGATATTTACCTGATTATCCTAAGAAGTTGTTCTTACATTCTTCCTGAGAAGCCACAGATATGCATCCTCGAGATTTGGAGTTACACATATGGCATCCTGATGTGGCTTATCTTCAGAAATGCATCTTACTCTGACCATATTTCCTTCGGACATGTGATGTACAACCATATGACTGTTGATAAAACCTTCAAAGTCATGTACCGGAATATAGAACTGCCATACATGTCCTTCAGCTTCTTTTGTCATATCAATAGGTTTACCGAGATACATCAAAAGCCCCTTGTTAAGAACCGCAACTTTGTTACAGGAACTGGAAACATCTTCGATAATATGAGTAGAGAAAATGACTACTCTGTCGCGACTAAGCTCTACCAGAAGATTTCTGAACCTGATCCTTTCTCTTGGATCGAGACCAGCGGTTGGCTCATCGACGACCAGTATCCTTGGCAGGTGCAGCAATATTTGGGCAATTCCCATCCTTTGTTTCATTCCGCCGGAATATGAGCCGATTTTCTCATTTCTCCGGTCTTCCAGATGGACAGCTTTCAGTACATAGGTGACTCTTTCTTCCCGCGTCTGAACATCAATAATATTCTTCAGCATGGCCTGGTAGTGAAGATATTCATTGGCTGTCATATTCTCATAACTGCCAAACTCCTGGGGAAGATATCCGATAAGTCCCTGAAGTTCTTCTCTCTTCTTTTGAGTGTCCATTCCGTTTATCCATACCTTGCCATAACTTTGTTCAAGGATGCCGCAAATTATTCGCATAAGTGTCGTTTTGCCTGCACCGTTAGGACCCAGAAGCCCAAACATTCCGCTTCCGATGTTCAGTGAAACACAGCTTAGTGCTTTGAAAGGTTTTTTCTTTCTGCCTATCAATGGTATTAAGATGACAATCTTATAGAAATTTTTCCGTATATTTTTAAACCTGCCTTCGAGGCGATAGATATCTATGTTTTCCCGGCTCATTTTTATCCCTGCCTTGTATATTATAAGTCCCGATAACCATATAACTCCGAGCATAATTACTATGACAATGTTATGCCATCTGATTTGAAAAAGATAAATATTGGCCAGTGGTATGAACCAGAATATAAGAGTATCAGGAATTTTTATGATCCTTAACCATATGTTCCTCGTGTCGGATGTGAGGAAATTTGTCAACAGTTTTTTAAATGGGATCCAGACGCCAAGAAGAAAAAACCAGATACAAATACTGAAAACAAAGATCCAGAAACCGCTTTTCAGATAGAAGTACGTGAAATAGGTGACAAAACCAATCAGTGGAAGTTGCCAGCTCAGATGGTTCATTTCAAGCCATGATGTGTATTTTTTTGTCAGGCCCAACCTTTCCCTGATTTTAGCTCCACTGTTCCATTCTCTTAACAGACGGCTTTCCCTGTCATATATTTTGACAAGACTCTGTATATAAATATTTACTGGTTCATCAGGAGAAATCACAGACTCTCTTGCCTTTCTGAGAGAATTGATAAAGAACCAGGTACCTGCAGGAACAAGGATTAGTGCGACTATTATTGTTATAAGTTTCCAAAGAAATTGATCAATGAAATTGTATATTAAAAATATAAGGAAGGCAAATATTAATAGTTGAATTGTCTTTATTTTCCAGTTCTGTGAGTAGATCCATTGCAGAGCATTTTCTAGGCCGGAATAAAAGGTCGGAATAAAAATGAGTGTAAGCATGGTACTCAGAGTCAGTCCTCCGATTACAGTAATTGCAAAAGCTGCGCCGATGGAAGCGACAAATTCAGACTTTCCCATAGCCAGCGGGAAAAGAGCAATTACGGTTGTAGCGGCAGTGATCAGAATTGGCCTGACCCGGGCGATACCTGCAGTCATCAATGCCCGTGATCGTCTATAACCTCTCTTTCTTAAGATATTTGTATAATCTATAAGGAGAATTCCATTGTTTACGACTACGCCAAGAAGTATAAGAAATCCGATAAGTGTATTGGCATTCAGGAGCGAATTGTTTGTAAGGATAAGAGCAATAAGCGATCCCAGAGCGGCAAGCGGTATGCTGAACATCAGAACCACAGGGGTTGAAAATGATTCAAAGACCGATGCAAGAATCATATAAATAAGCAGGAATGCCATCCCGATAAGCCAATAGAAATCTTTTAGAGGGTCTTCTTCATGAATTACTTCAACAGCTATCCCGGAAGGAATATTGATACCAGATACTATTGATTCAATTTCAGCCCTGGCACCTTCCAGTAAATCTTTTGAGCCTGTGATATCGGAGTTGAAACTATAGGTTACCGTAATCTTTTTCTCACGGTTTTCCCGGTGGATGTTTCCCATTCCGGATGAAAATACTATATCTGACAATTCCTGTATTTCCATTAAATTGGAATTTGTCCCTGTCACCTCTAGGTTCTTCAGATCATCAATTGTCTTGTCGGTATTTACCTTGACCTTCCCCGAATCGTCAGCGTATTTGAGCGTGATATCGTATGTTTCAGTACCCTGTAAAAAAGTTGCGCCTGAAGAATACTCTTTCCCAAAGGTGGAAAGAGCTGAAGAAATATTATCCAGGGTGAAGCTATTTCGTCCTATATAATCCATGTCAAATTTTAAATGTACTTCAGGAGTATTGTCCTGGACATTAACATTTACACTGCTTATTGCAGACAGATTCTGAACGGCTGCTTTAATATCATCTGAAATGTTTTTCATCTGGCTGAAATTCTGCCCTTTTATGATGACACTTTCCGTTGTTGTACCAATACCCAGAAGGTTCATAAAGTCAGCTCCGGGATTTACAGCTCCGGCTCCTCCGGCCGCTCCGGTATAACCTCCTCCGGAAGAAATCTCGTTCATGGTGATTTCTCCCGTCTTCAGATTTCTGACTTTTTCCAGAATATCATTTTTAATTTCCGGAAGAGATCTTTTACTTGTCTTATCCCAGTTCTCAGCAAGGTTAATAGTCATAGTAGCATCGGTTTCCTCCACCCTGCTTATGATATCGCCTTTTTCCGGAATTCCGTTAAGGGCATGTTCAATTTCAGAGACGAAAATATCAGTCTTTTCAAGTGTCGATCCGGAGGGCATTGTGACTGAAAGTCTGAAGCTTGAAGTTTCGACTTCCTTTGTCGAGGAAACACTTAATCCCAGACTTATAAGAAGTGCAGCAAAGAACACCACAAGCGTTCCTATAATTGTACCTGCCGGGTTCCTCATACTGGCTTTGAGTGTGAGGTAATAACCCTGGATGAGCCGGTTATGTATTGATAGTTTTTTAAATATTCCCAAATCGGATTCCCTGACCAGTTTAAGGATAAAATGTGCTGCCATCGGTATGAAAAGAAGAGCAACGGATAGTGAAATCAGCAGTGTTGAAACAATTGAAACTCCAATATTCTTACCGATAATCTTGATCATGAAGTTGTCAGAGAAAAGAAATGGCAGGAATACGGTTATAGTCGTAAGTGTTGCGGCGAAGATAGATCTCCATACCTCACTGGTTCCCTGCTTGACTGCTGTATCTATTTCCACTCCCTGGCTTACAAGCCGGTAAATATTCTCAAGTACAACCACCGAATTATCCACCAGCATACCAATGGCAAGAGCCATGCCAACAAGCGTCAGACTGTTTATTGATATATTGTACGCGTAGAAAAAGTTAAAAGCTGCGTAAACCGATATTGGAATTGAAAGAGCAATTATGAAAACCAGGCGGATATTACGTAAAAAGAACCATAATATAAGCACTGCCAGTAAACCTCCGATAACTGCCAGATGAATTATCTGGTTTAAGTTGTTCTCCATAATTTCGGCGTTATTGTTCTGAACAACTATTTCAACACCTTCAGATTTCAGATTCTCATTAAGCGTCTTGACCACCTCAAGTGTTTTGTGGGAAAGATCAATCAGATTGGTCTGGTTATCATTCACCAATGTGATCGTCACTGCATCGAGCCCGTTGACCCGGCTGTATGAAGTTTGCTCTTTAACTCCAAAAATTATTTCCGCAATATCTTTCAGGGCGACTGACCCGTTTGGCTTCACAATTATATTTCCAATGTCTTTAACATCAGTATATTCAGATGTTACATTTACAAAAAACTTATTCGTCCCTTCTTTTACCGACCCGACAAAAGTTTTATCTCTGCCATTGTTGTTCAGAAGGTTAGTCACCTGTGCCATGGTTAT
>JBARBF010000039.1:0-8825 GCA_049792755.1 Bacteroidales bacterium
GCCGGGCCGTTAGGTTTCATAGGTGTGCCTTGCCGACAACGATCGAGAGACCGAAGTCGATGCTGTAATTAAGATGGAGGTAGGCCCTCCGCAGGTATCGTACAGGCGAGACCTGCAAACCGCCCTACGGTGCTGCTCGGGTGACTGAGTGGTATTGAACGGAATAGGGAAAAAGTCCTGTTAGAAGGATAAGGTAAGAATAGAAAAGATGAACGAGAGTGAACCTCCGATGAGGTGTCGAGAAAACGAACAACCAGTCAAAACCCAACGGTCCTTGATGCCGGGGGAGGAATGTAGCGGTAACCTGTTTACTGGCTACATGGCTGGCGTCATAGAGGAGGCATGAGGTCTATTCAGGCTTAATTATGGAACAAGGGAAATCATACAAAGATGCAAAGGGAATGGCACAAGCAGGGCAAACATCTGTGAGGCTTAATACCGATGATTTGTATGAACTCGGACTCAGTCATAGTAGTGATGAAACTTCTGTAATGGGAGTGGAGCGAAGGGCTGAGGTTACACAGTTGAGGTTACCGCTGACAACCCCAAAAGGGGGGAGGGATAGCGGAGCTGAGACGAAAAGTATACCAATTACCAAGAGAATGATTTGGGAATCCTACAAAAAGGTACGGAAGAACAAAGGAGCAGCAGGGATAGATGATGAAACCATACAAATGTATGAGGAGCGTCTTGAAGACAATCTATACATTCTATGGAATCGGATGAGTTCAGGCAGTTACTTTCCACCACCCGTACTGGAAGTAGAGATTGCCAAAGATGATGGAAGGAAGCGAAAACTAGGCATTCCCACGGTTAACGACAGGGTGGCACAACAAGTTGTCAAGGCCTATCTACAACCACGGTTTGAAGCAGAGTTCTCAGCTCAATCTTATGGATACAGACCACTAAAGAATGCCCATCAGGCAGTAGAACAGGTTCGTAAGAACGTTCGACGCTACCATTGGGTGATCGACATGGACATATCCAGTTTCTTTGACAAGATGTCGCATGAATTACTAATGAAAGCAATTGAGCGGCACGTTGAGGAGAAATGGGCGAAGATGTACATTACAAGATGGATAGAAGCACCCATTGAAGACAGGAAAGGGAACAAGCGCTCACGAAACGGAGAGGGAACGCCACAGGGAGGGGTAATCAGTCCCTTGCTTGCAAACCTGTTTCTTCACTATGCCTTTGACAGATGGCTTGACAAAACTTATCCAGCCTTGTGTTTTGTGCGATATGCTGATGACATTATTGTTCATTGCAGTAACCAAACAGAAGCGGAGGAGGTGTTAAACGCAATCAGAATAAGACTAGGGGAGTGCAGTTTACAACTGAATGAAAAGAAGACCAAAATTGTTTACTGCAAGAAGGAACACCGAAAGGACAAATTCAAAACAGTACAGTTTGATTTTCTTGGGTTTAGCTTTCAACCACGACCTACATCAAACCCGAATGGAGAGATGTTCTTAGGTTATGACTGTGCGATTAGTCGAAAGAGTGAAAATAAAATAGCGGAGGAATTTAGAAAATCAGAGTTTCATCGCTGGACTGGTAGTGACATCTACAGGATTGCGGAAGCTTTTAATCCTAAGATCCGTGGATGGATTAACTATTATGGAAAGTTCAGAATGCACAAGCTGATGCGAATCTTCCGTATCTTTCATTGGCGGCTAATCAGATGGGCGGTAAATCGGTATGGGCGTTTTGGGAACAGCATGCATAAAGCTGGACGATGGCTTAGGAATCTTGCTATTAGCTATCCGGGGTTGTTTGTTCACTGGCAATATGGCTTTCAAACAGCTTAATCTTTTGTGTAACAAGAGCCGTATGATGCGAGAGTATCACGTACGGTTCCGTGAGAGGTTTGGGGTGAAACTCCCCTTACCTACTCGACCACTTTCGAGAGACTGATCCTAGACTCTTAAGTATCATAACAATATTGTATCCACATTAGACAATTGAATGGCTATTCATACTACTTAAAATAAATTGACTTTTGCTTTTTAGAATTGTATCTTTATCTTTTTGAAAAACATGAAAACTAGTTTTAATTTTACAGATGGTTTTTATCTTTTCTTGCTCCTTATTTCTTTTGCAGGAAGTCTATACTTAGGTGATCTTTTAAGAATTAAGATTCAAGGGAGCAATTGGAATCATAAGCTTTCAATCTTCACTGGTGCTTTTGTAGAAATTTTAACAATGATTGCAGGTTTTATGATTGGCATCCTCCTAGTAAAAATTCTTGCTACGAACACCTAACTCGGACGGTTTAATTAATTGCCTTTTGCAACCCGGACTATTTTATCTTCGCATTCAAAAGTCTATGAGAGAAGAATTTAACCGACTTATAAAATCTTGTGCCACCCGGACTGTTCCTGCTGCCAAGACAAAGTCAATAGGGTTGCAAGCCGACGCTCGAGTTGTCATGGTTTTTGCAATGCCACCTAGACAGATTTATCGTGACATGACAAATCCTGCCCACTTATCGGGACCACGTCATCTGGACAATATTATCTTGACACGAAACCTTCGTTCATCTATCGGGACTTTGCAAAAACGCACGCCAACCCTGACACGGTCGGCAACTCAATTAAACCGCCGGGCCGTTAGGTGGCATAGCTCGCAAAACCAGAGACTTCTACATTAGAGAAATTATCATGACACTTAACTTTCGTCCATCTAGCGGGATTCAGTTATCTGCCAATTTTATCTTGACCTGTTCGGCTAGCCCTCGCGCTCATTTGCATATGATAATTCACGGTTTTGCTTTTTGGAAATTTACAAAACCGGTTCATGAGCATCATCTGCAAGCTTTACCTTCCCGCGCAAGCCTAGTTCTCGTCCATCTACTGGGACTTAAAGAGCAACGCCACCTAACAGCAAAATGAAAATATTCTCCTAATGTTTAATTTAGTTGACAGTGTAAATTTCATCTAAACATTGCTATTCAAATCATTGGAATACAATACATTAAATAAACATATTATGAAGAGCATTTTTACATTTATACTATTGTTCTTTTGTTTGACTCTACACGGTCAGGAACGATATGTTAATATTGATGGACAAAAGTTTCGTATTAAGGAATATGGTGTTGGAGAGAAAACAGTAATATTTGAGAGTGGTATGTGTGATAGTCTCGAAGCATGGGGATCAATCCCGGATTCTGTTGCTTTATTTGCTCGTGTATTTTTATATGACAGGGCAGATTTTGGAAAATCTGATACATCAAGACAGAAAAGAACAATACCAAACATAGTACTCGAATTAAAAAGTATTCTGAATCATGAGAATATTTGCCCACCATATATTTTAGTCGGACATTCCATGGGAGGACTTATTACAAGATATTTTACTAGTCTATTTCCCTCTGATGTTAAAGGACTTTTATTACTTGACCCTACCCCTGAAGCATATGTAGAAAGTTTGTCAAAAAGAGATCTTAAAAATTTTATCAAATTTTGTGCTGATACAGTAAGAATTACTTATCATAACACGAAATATTGGAAAGAATCGGACCAATTAATATCAAATCTGGTTTATATGAAGAAACTGAATATTTCTAAAGATTTACCTATAATATTAGTAAGTGCATCAAAAACAAATTTGTACAAATTTCAGAAAGAGGAGATAATAGGTCTAAAAAATGCTAGACAAATAGAGCTAATTGGAGGGCATTACATTTATAGAGACCATACAGATCTAATAGTTAAATACATTAAAGAACTAACTTCGTTAACCAAGGACTAATTTGCTCTTAGGCAAAAAATGAGATATTATTAAATAACAGAATAATACAATGACCAGAATAAATTGCTACGACCACCTAACACGGACGGTTTAATTAATTGCCTTCGCCAGTGCCAGGACAGATTTGTGATCAATCCCCAATTCTATGCCCTTAAACTCTTTACCATTTATAAAATCCTGTGGCACCCGGACTGATCCTGCTACCATGACAAATCGTTGGCGCTGTCGGCCGACGCTCTGGTGCCTTGTTTTTTGCTCTTCACCGAGACTATTTTATCGTGACACGAAACTTCACTGCCGTCTATCGGGACTTGGTATCGTCTCGAAGATTCACCGTGACCCGAAGCTTACTTCCGTCTACCGGGACTGGCAAAAAACGCGTCACCGCGACGCAGACGGCACCTAATTAAACCGCCGGGCCGTTAGGTTTAAGATTTCGGTGCAATACCATGATAGCCAACGCGCAAGCAAGAGTTTGGCAGCTCGCCACCGCGACAGCCACCGCTGCTGCCAAACACATGCTTTTTACCAACCCTCGATTCCTTTATACTTTGACATATTTGATGACAATTACTACACTACTATTTTCAGAAATACATGAATATTAATTAATAATATAATGACAATGAAAACAGAAGAACAAAAAAAGGCTGGTTTTTGGATTAGACTGCTGGCTACATGGTTAGACCTTATATTGGAATATATTGTATTGAAAGTTCTCTTTTACGCTTTTCTATTGTTTCATGTAAACCTCTATTTACCAATGGAATTATCTTTTTTAATACTTACAATGGCCTATTTTGCTTTTGCAATTAGCCTTAAGGGATATACCATTGGAAAATGGCTATTGGATTTAAAGGTTTTAAATAAAAAAAATGAGAAATTATCAATTGGAAAGTCTATTCTTCGAGAAAGTATTTTGAAACTTTTTTCAGGTCTAATCTTATTTATAGGCTTTTTTCGGATTGCTTTTTCCCGGGAGAAAAATGGATGGCACGATAACATTATAAGTTCAAAAGTTATTAAAATAAATAGCTTTTCAAAAAGAGCTACTATTTGGAAAATAATAGGAATATGTTCTTTCACTATTTTATTCGGAAGTTATGTGTGGAAAGTGTCAAATCTTATATATACAGGCCAAAAAATGGAATTACCAAAGAAGCCTTTGAATTTACCTTTTGTTGAAAGAAACTTAACTGAAGTAAAAGATATTTCAAAAATTACTTCGGATACATTTTTTATAAATTGGCTTAATAAATATGCACAAACACCGGAAGAATATGCCATCCAAACTGCATCAAACCATAAACTGACGCTTTTTGGAGAAGAGCATGGCATAAAAGAAAATCTTGATTTTTTTAACAATATAATCCCTGACTTATATTACAAAGCAGGAATAAGATGTATCGGAATGGAATGTATTCCGTCATCAATGAACAAAAAAATTAAGGAATTGATAAACGGTAAGGCATACGATAATAAATTAGCTTTACAAATTGCAAGAAGCCAACCATGGAAACTGTGGGGAATGAAGGGATACTGGGACGTGCTTGAAACTGTTTGGAAATTGAACAAAAATCTACCAGATAGCTGTCCTAAAATGCGGATGATTGGAATTGATGAGAATTGGAATGGGCCTAATTTGGCCTTGGTGCTTCCTGGAGGTTCGGATGATGGATTAAAAAATGTTCCTATATGGGAAAAATTAAAGCTATTTACAACAATTGATGATTTGGTTAAACTTATTTATAGAGATGAATTATTGGCTAGGAATGTTGAAAAAGAAATAATTGAAAAAGGAGATAAGGCTGTCGTGTTGATTGGCTCAGCTCACACGACTCTTAATTATGGTTATCCAATAATCAACAATAACAAAATTCTTTTTGTAAAAGCAAGGTTTGGTTTACTACTTAGTCAAAAATTCAAAAACGATATAGGTCAAATTTTATTATGGCATTCTATTGATGATGAAGCTGATACAAGTAAAGCTTTGACTAATTTTATAGAGTCAATTATGATTGCACGTGATAATTTGCCTGTTGGTTTTAGTATTGAAGACTCACCTTTTGGGAAACTTCGCGATAGCACTGCGTCTTATTTTAAAACATATAAAACAATTTGTTTTGAAGACATTACACAAGGATTAATATTTTTAAAACCGTTGAATAAACTTCAATATTGCACCTGGAGTAAAGACTACATCTCAAGAGAAATGTTCTTGAAGTATAAATTATTCTATGAATTAAAAACAAAACAAAAACTGTCAAACAATGACGAGTTGAATGAGTATTGTGAGAAAACCACTAAAGAAGGTAATAAATTATGAGAATAATTGTTGACTTAATCCTTCACAATATACCTGTCAGACAACGCTTCCCTACGCTTTTAGGCACATTTGCAGCTCACGCCAAACCGCATTAAAACCTAAAGCTGCAAAAGAGCCTAACAGCACAACCCGCCAGAATATCGAGACAAAGTTTTAACGAGACAAGTTCGTCACATCCTGATAATTTTAAAATTAATCCTAAACCTAACTCGGGCGGTTTAATTAATTGCCTTCGGCAGCCCAGACAGCTTCTCAATCAACCCTAAAAGTCTATGAGAGAAAACTTAAAACCCGCTCTTCAAGCTTCTGCCACCCGGACTGTTTTGTGCTTCCGGGACAGAGTCAGTAGGGCTGCCGGCCGACGCTCTGGTGCCTTGTTTTTTGCTCGCCATCTAGACTATTTCATCGTGACCCAAAATTCACAATCCTTACCCGGACTTGGTACCTTCTAGACAGTTTCATCATGACAAGACAACTCTCGTCCATCTACCGGGACTGGCAAAAAACGCGTCACCGCGACACAGGCGGCAACTAATTAAACCGCCGGGCCGTTAGCAAAAATGTGCGGAAGCATAGGTACATTCGGCTTCCCACAACTCGACGCTCCACAGGTGTTTTAGAAATTTTGTTTAACATGACAAATTCTGCAACCATGACAATTTACTTCGCCAGCCGAATACTTCTGCCAGCGCACATATAAAAAATTGGCGCTCGCACCACTACATTTTATTAAGTTTCATAAACATAACAGATTCATCAAATTATAAAACTTGTACCGCGAAACATAACCTGGCCAATTTTTTATGCCGACGCTGGGGCCTTGCAAATGATCTTTGGCGAGACAAATTACTGCTTGATGATTTAGCCATTTGCAAGGGCACACATTTGCTAACTCCACTTATTGTAATCCAGCATGACGTTACAGTTTCCGGCTATTTATCGGGCGACAATTTTTATAGAGATTTTCATCATCATGACAAATTCAGGCCGTTTATCAGGACAAAAAATTAAAACCGGAATTTGGACTTAAAAATTAAGATTGCACACATTTGCTAACACGGACGGTTTAGTTAATTGGCTTCGGCAGCCCGGACAGCTTCATCATCGATTTTAAAAGTCTATGCGAGTAAACTCATCTCAACTTATTAAAATTTATGTCCCCCGGACAAATCCTGCTGCCGAGACAAAGTCAATAGGGCTGCTGGCCGACGCTCTGGTGCCTTGTTTTTTGCTCGCCATCTAGACTATTTAATCGTGACCCAACACTCACATCCGTCACCCGGACTTGGTACCGTCAAGACAGTTTTATCGTGACCCAAAGCTTATCGTCCATTTACCGGGACTGGCAAAAAACTCGGCACCGCGACGCATTCGGCACCTAATTAAACCGCCGGGCCGTTAGGTAACACTTGAAAATCAGCTTATTATTTTAATATTTCGTAACTTCAATCGGGACAATGCCACTTAGATAATTAAATCCTGATGCCAAGTTTTTCAGTCATCTAGCTGGACATAGTCATAAGCAGAATCAGTTTCTATGAGACAAATTCGTAACGTAATTTTGAGTTTACCATGACAGTTTTGCGGCACCGAGACAACCTTAAAAAAGCATTACCTAACTCGGACGGTTGGGTTCATTGCCTTCGGCAGCCGGACAAATCCATAATGCAAGATAAAGTCTATGAGAATTAATTTTGATCCGCTTATTAAACCTTGTGCCAACCGGACAGATCCGTCTGCCGGGATAAAGTCAATAGGCTGCCGGCTGACGCGCTGTTGTCTTTGTTTTTGCATCGCTACCTTGACAAATTTATCGTGACATGACAATTCCTGCTCATTTATCGGGACAAAGCCGTCTTGACAACTTTATCATGACGCGACAGTTATCGTCCATCTATCTGGATTGTGCAAAAACAAATCCAACCCGGACACGGACGGCAACAAACTCAACCGCCGGGCCGTTAGGTTGCATAGTTAACAACAATCCCCCAAAAAATAATCATATGAGACTAATTCTTCTATTCCAACTGGTAACGGTTACCTTTGCTAATCTTTATTGCCAAAACGTTGATACACTTTATGTAACAAAAAACAAGATAACAAAGGAGAAAGGTAGTTTTGACTATTATTACATAATAAAGCATGATTCTGCCAATAGATTCTTATATCATGTCAATCTATACCAAAAGTCAAATACTTTAAAAAGTAAATTTACCATACAATCAAAAGAAGACTTTATCAATAAGAGTACTCTCATAAAAATGTTAGATAAGGATGATTACACGAGAATAGGCAAGGAAATTTCATATTCGGGAACAGGAAAACTTGAATCGGAGTCTAATTATAGTATAAACGGGAAAATTGAGTATAGTAGATCCTATTTAGATAATGGAGATACAGTATATATTTACACAGATGTTATGCCATCATTCCCTGTTGGATTCAATACTACAGAATTTTTAGAAAAAATTTGTGTCATACCAGAAGAAGTTAAGCAAGGCAAAGTGTCTGGTAAAGTAATAGTCCGATTTGTTATAGATGAAAAAGGTGGAATTCAATTTCCAACAGTCATTAGGACATTGAGTCCAGTGTGTGATGCAGAAGCAATAAGAGTAACAAAACTAATCCCCAATATGATCCCAGCAACTTTAAATGGGAAGAACGTGAAAGTATTTATGGTAATTCCGATATATTTTAGACGATAAAAGTACTACGACAACCTAACTCGGACGGTTTAATTAAT
>JBARBF010000040.1:0-22383 GCA_049792755.1 Bacteroidales bacterium
GCCCTCAGGAGAAGGAATTTTTCCTCTCCCATCCCCGTTAAAATCTGTTTGTATAGCGAGTCATGTTTATAAGTTATTAACCTGCTTTTCATTCTGAACGAGGTTTTTATACTGTCAAGTAACTGGTTTGCCTGCATTGCCACGGATTCATTGAATGCCTGATATTTCAAATTACTGATCCAGTTCCCGGGAGCAATACCTGAAATTGATGAAAGATAATTAATATGATAATCAATCTTTTTAAGATTAGCTTCTGTATCTGCCTTATAATCAGGATTTTTCCCTGCAGTAAGACAATTGCTGACCTTGACTTTTAAGGCAGGGATAAGGAAGGATGCGTACCAATCATCCTGACTGATTTCCATTTCATAATTGAAAAATGGCTTCTCAAATCTATTCCCTTTAAACTGTTCAACACATAAAGCTTCGTATGCCCATCTGGTAACCATTATATCACCAATTATAGGAACATAAATTTTATTGCTTATCGATTTGTGAAGATCATCAAATTTTATCATAGCTCCCCCAAGCAGAAGCTGAGGAACAAGTATAAGCGGAATTAGTATATAAATGCTTACAGCAGTTCTCATTCCGGCAGAAATATTCAATCCCAAAATGTTACCAAAACAGGCAGTCGAGAAAAGTATAATCCACTGCTGAAGAAGCATTCCCCTGACCCCGAGAATTAAACTTGCAAAAAGAATGAACGACAGTGATTGGATTGCAGATAAAGTAAAAAGGAAGTTAATCTTAGAAATAAGGTAGCTTAATCTGCTAAGATCCAAAAATTTTTCCCGTTCAAGGATCTTTCTGTCACGGAAAATTTCCTCAGCGCTTACAGTCAATCCAATAAATAATGCAACAATTACTGCCATGAAAAGGAATATCGGATAATTCTTATTAGCGGCGAAACTGTACACTCCGTTTTCACTGAATTTTGAGATATACCCTAAGATGGTCGCCAACAAGGGAGCTTCAACAAGGTTTATAGTCATATATTGACGGTCAGCGAGTTTCCTGGTAATGTTTCGCCTTATGAATGTCCTTATCTGATCATATTTCTTTGGTACCCTGAAGTTGCTTGGAGGAATAACTGTTTTGGAGGGCTTTTCACCAAGGACAGGCATCATCTTCTTTTTATACTTCTCGTACCACTCTCTTGGACTTATCTGCCTGTCTTTCCCGGGAAGTCCAACATTATCAATAACCTTGACCTCAACAATATGCAGGATATTATCGGCCTCCACATTTCCGCAATTCGGACATTCACTTTCAGCTGCATTTGCCTGGGATGTTTCAGTTTTAAAGTATACCAGGGCTTCAACAGGATCTCCATCATAAATCATATAGCCGCCTTTATCAATCAACCACAACCTGTCAAACATTTTAATAATATCAGATGAGGGCTGATGTATGATAGCAAATACCAGTTTCCCGCTTAATGACTGATTCCTCAGCAGACTCATTACTTTTTCAGAATCAAAGGAGGATAAACCCGATGTAGGTTCGTCAATAAACAGAAGCACAGGTTCACGCATAAGTTCAAGACCAATGTTTAGCCTCTTACGTTCTCCTCCGCTAACCTTCTTATTCATCACATCCCCAACCTGCAGATCCTTGATTCCGTAAAGATCCAGATCCTGAAGGACTTTCTGAACGACGTTTTTTAACTGCTCTTCGTTATAATCTCCAAAACATAACCTTGCATTAAAATAGAGATTCTGATATACTGTGAGCTCTTCGATAAGCATATCATCCTGAGGGACAAATCCTATCAATCCTTTTAGCGCTTCCGAATCTTCATTGATATCATATCCGTTAATATACAGGTTACCGGATGTTGGTTTTATTTTACCATTCAGCAGATTAAGCATTGTGGTCTTGCCTACTCCGCTGCCTCCCATAATGCCGATCATGTTTCCTGATTCGACCCTGAAATTCATTTTCTGAAGTCCGTTGTCGGAATTTTTAAACAGGAATTCAATATCGTGGCCTTCAAAGAATATCTTTTCCGGAAATTTCCTGGAAACAAATTTTTTATAAATTTTAGAATAGTAAATCGGATCGATACCCTGACCTTTAATATTCACTCCACGGTCGAGAAGATAAGGTCTGCAGGCAATAATATCCCGTCCTTTAAAATACAGAACCAGGGAACCATCGTACGTAAATAAAAGAGTGCCGGTGCTCTCAATATGCAAGACAACAAGATGGCCTTTGAAGCCTTTTAATCTTATGTGACGCCACTTGTCGTAATTTTTATAAATACCGGATCCTGAAAATTCCGGATTATCACTTTCAATTATAAGAATACATTCAGGTGATACTTCATCATATGATCTGCCAATCATGAAAGCAGTTGCGTTATCATATTCCTTTTTCGAGATATTGAAAGTCCTTGAAACAATGTCTATTATAGTCTTCTCCTGTTCGGAGATCATTCCATCTTCAAAAGCAAATTCAATTAATTGAAGAAAAACGATCATTCTTTCTTCAAGAAACAACCCTTTCTTTATCTGCCTGCAGATATTAGTTATCTGGAATGAGATAAGCGATTCATCATCTGCCAGTTCTGCTTTATCAACACTTTTAAGCTCATTTGAATAGAATTCAAGATTATTCTCGAACAGAGCATAATACTCTTCTTCAAGCTCACGGTTAAGATATCTTCTGAGGTAACTGCGCAGAATTTTTTTGCCCCTTGATGATATTCCGGCAGGGTTGATGGTAGAAACAATGGCAAAAATGTGAATTAAGGCTAGTAATACCGATTCCCTCATATAATAATATGTAAAAAAAAGACCGCAAAGTATTATTCTTTGCGGCCAAAGAATTATGTAATAACTACTTTACCATCTGCTCTCTTACGTCAACAATTACTTTAGTTATGTCTTTAATATTCTGTTCAGTAAGACTGGTGCCAATTCCTTCATATACTTTTTTGACAGGATCGAGGATTTTTACAAAATCACTGACACTCGGATCATTAAGATAAGGTTTTGTTATTTCGAGGTAAGTTTCGAATGATTTTTTCTGCTCAAGCAATACTCTGGAGATGCCTGCGACCTGGTATGCTGCCTCCGATACATGTGTTGTAAGATACATACCTTCAACCCATGCTCCTCCAACTACAAGAAGTGCTAACGGCTGCTGATCATTGTCACTCAGATATGCATAAGTGTCGTTAAATTCAGTAGTAAGAATTTTTACAAGTTCATCTTTGTTATCACCATTCTTTTTTATCTGATTATAAATATCTTCATTATAAACCTTCCCCATGTTGAGTTCATTGGAAAGAGATTTTATAACGTTCAGATAATCAATTACTGACTGCTGCTGATTATAAAGTGTTGCATAACTCAGATCGGCTCCATAACCACCAAGGTTCAGAGCTCTTTTCTGGCTATCGAAATACTTTTTAGAATCCTCGACCGGATTTGAAATCCCCATGATATAACCAACCTCAAGCTCTGTAAGCATCTTAATAACCTCTGCAGATGTGGGTAAAGGATAAACATTAGTCTCAATCTGACCTTGAATTTCTTTAACCTGTTCTTTTTCAGCTTTTTTCTGTTGTTTCGAAGCTGCCCTGTCTTTACATGAACTCAGACAAGTGAAACTTATTATCAGAAATGGAAGTATAAAACCAGCAAAAATCTTTTTCATCTTAAAACAATTTAAATTTTAAAATCTCATTCAAAAACGTCCATAAAAGTAATAAATAATATTGAAACTAATGAGTGGTTAAAGTCAGAAGTAACTAAAATGCCGAAAGTTTTCATTTTAGGGGTATATTTTTATATATCTTTAAACCCCTGAATCAAGATCATTTTTGAGGATGTGGAATTTCGATGAACCTGCCGGAAGAGAAGGCACTAACTGTATTAAATACGACCTCAGGGAAGAGACATTCGGTGTAAAAAACATTATACCAATGTGGGTTGCAGACATGGATTTTAATACTCCTGATTTTATTGTTGAGTCCCTTAAGAAACGTCTTGAACATGAGATATACGGTTATTCATTCCGTCCTCCGGAATATTTCGGATCGATTATTAGCTGGATCAAATCGAGACATAACTGGACAATTGAAAAAGAATGGATTACTTTTTGTCCGGGTGTTGTTCCAGCACTGAATTTCTGCACTCTGGCTTATACTCAGGCGGGTGATAGTATTATTGTTCAGCCACCTGTATATTTTCCTTTCTTTTCAGCTGCAGAATCTCATGGTCGCAGTCTGATCTATAACAGATTGATCGAGTCTGAAGGGAAATGGGCTATGGATTTTAATTCACTGTTAGCCGGAATTAACAGCAAAACAAAATTGATAATTATATCCAATCCGCATAATCCCGTTGGAAGGGTATGGACACCTGAGGAACTCAACGTTCTGGCTGATATTTGTCTTAAAAACAACATTCTGATCATCTCGGATGAAATACACTGCGATCTTGTTCTGCCCGGTTATGTTCACACGCCTGTTGCATCGCTTTCTGATAAAATTGCAGAAAATACAATAACATTAATAGCACCAAGCAAAACATTTAATCTTGCCGGTCTCTCAACATCATCTGTCATTATTCCGAATCCTGTTTTAAGAAAATCATTTAACAGGGTAATTGACAATCTCCATGTGGGAAATGGCAATATATTCGGGAATTCAGCTTCAATAGCAGCTTATTCGAACGGGCATAAATGGCTCGATGCACTTCTTGACTATATTGATAGTAATATGGAATTTGTTAAGGATTATTGTAGAAAAATGATACCCGAAATCATACCGGTTCAACCCGAAGCGACATATATGATCTGGTTGGATTGCCGCAGATTCGGAATGTCAGGAAAAGATCTTCAGAATTTTTTTGTGACCAAAGCCGGTGTCGGCATGAACGAAGGGTCCACATTTGGTCCTGGTGGTGAAGGATTTATGAGAATGAACCTTGGCACGACTCATCAGGTAGTAATGAAAGCTATGGAACAGATTGAAAAAGCTGTAGCATTAATAAGGTAGATTTACCTGAAATAAGAACATTTGAAAGAATTAAGATTTAAGTATTACATAATGATGACAGATAAAATAAAGGTAAAGCTTACTCTCGAAGATGGAATGGTATATTCAGGCAGATCATTTGGAGCACCTCTCCCAGCTGCAGGAGAGGTGGTTTTCAATACCGCTATGACCGGTTATCCCGAGAGCCTGACCGATCCATCCTACAGGGGACAGATCCTGTGTTTAACTTATCCGCTTGTTGGAAATTATGGAGCTCCGGGGAAAAGCGAAGAAAATGATCTGTATCGGTTTTATGAGTCTTCATCAATTCATATTTCAGGGTTGATTGTATCTGATTACTCATTCGAATACAGTCACTGGAATGCGACCGAAAGCCTCGATGAATGGCTGAAAAGAAATAATGTGCCGGGAGTTTATGGAATAGATACGAGGGCACTGACCAAAAGAATCCGCGAAAAAGGAGCCATGCTTGGTAAGGTAGAGCCGGAAGGAACAGAAACCTGCTTCTACGATCCGAATAAAGTGAATCTTGTTGAAGAAGTCAGCACTCACGAAAAGAAAACCTATGGGACCGGAAAATATAGGATACTACTGGTTGACTGCGGAGTTAAATACAACATAATCCGAAACCTGTTGAAAAGAGATACAACAATCATTAGAGTACCCTGGAATTATAATTACCATAAGGAAGATTTTGATGGACTTTTTCTATCAAATGGACCTGGTGATCCCAAAATGTGCGGCATAACAATAGAAAATATTAAGAAATCATTCGAAGTTGATAAACCCATTTTCGGTATTTGTCTTGGCAACCAGTTAATGGGGCTGGCTTCAGGAGCCGATACTTACAAACTTAAATACGGACACAGGAGCCATAATCAGCCTGTTTTGCAGGTAGGAACCGATAAAGCTTATATCACTTCCCAAAATCACGGATTTGCAGTTGATAATAAAACCCTGGGGCCAGACTGGGAACCTTTTTTCATCAATATTAATGATAAGACGAATGAGGGTATGAGGCACAAAAATAAACCCTTCTTCTCAACCCAGTTTCACCCTGAAGCATCAGGTGGGCCTACGGATACTGACTATCTGTTTGATGTGTTTTTAGAGAATATTGAAAAATCAAAATAGAAATCCATTATAACCACAAAGTACGCAAAGTAGGCACAATGGGCACAAAGTTAAAATCATATCCCTTACGTCTTTGTGACCTTTGGTTTTAAGTCTTTGTGATCTTTGCGGTTAAAACTTTTTTTTGGATGGAAGTAGATTTAATTAGGAACCTGATTGGCTTTTTCCATTTGTAACATGATGCATCATCTTATCTGCAAGTTCAGATGCCGTTCTGTTTTTAAAACTTTTCATCCTGTTCTCGAATATTTCGGCAATTTCTTTGTTGCAGAGATTGCCAATGCTGCCTTCATGAACATAATCCGCCAGAGAAGTTTTTGAGAATGTGGAGTTTCTCACCATTTCAGAAACTGCTTTATAGGCATCTCTGAATGGTATACCCTGTTTAACTAACCGGTTCACCTCTTCAGTGCTGAAGATGGTGTTATATAAAGGATTCTCGGTTATATTCTTTTTTATTTTAATGTTATGAAGCATTAACAGCATAATTTCGATGCACTCCCTCAACTCTCCGAATGCATCAAATACCAGTTGTTTAAGAAGCTGAAGATCCCTGTTATATCCTGATGGCAAGTTGGTCGTAAGAATTGCTATCTGGTTCGGCAGGGTTTGAAGTACATTAGACCTGGCTCTTATTAGTTCGAAAACGTCGGGATTTCTTTTCTGCGGCATTATGCTGGAACCTGTGATATATTCATCCGGGAAATCAATGAACCTGAATTCAGATGTCATATAAAGACAAACATCCATTGAAAACCTTGAAAGTGTCTGTGCGACGGAGGCAAGAGCTGAAGCTATTGCCAATTCAATTTTCCCCCTGCTAAGGCTTGCATAGGCCGAATTATAAAGCAGATCATCAAATTCCAGAAGTTCAGATGTCAGCTTCCTGTTAATTGGCAGTGTAGTTCCAAAACCAGCGGCAGTTCCCAGCGGGTTCTGATTATTCAGGGCTCTTGCTCCCGATAATAAAAGAATATCATCAGCAAGACATTCGGCATATGCACCGAACCATAAACCAAATGAAGATACCATAGCAGGCTGCATATGAGTATACCCCGGTATCAGTACTTCCTTATGTTGTTCGCTCAACGTCTGAAGTCTGTTAAAAAGATTTCTTATCAATACAGATAGCTTATCGATCTCTTCCCTGGTATAAAGACGGATATCGACCAGGACCTGGTCGTTCCTTGATCGTCCGGTATGAATCTTTTTCCCTGTTGTTCCCAGGATTGATGACATCTCTTTTTCAATCTGTGAATGGATATCTTCCACATCTTTTTCAATAAGAAGGCTTCCTTCCTCGTCCCATACAAACAACGAATGAAGCGCTTTCAGCAAATCATTTTTTTCATCTTCTGAAACCAGTCCGACATTCTCAAGCATTATTACATGAGCCATCGAACCGATTATATCCCATTTTGCAAGAGCCAGATCGGTTTTTCTGTCCTTACCTGCTGTAAACTCGATGATTGCAGGTTCGGGATTGATCCCTTTTTCCCAGAGTTTCATTTTGTTTCTTTAATTTAGTAAAAAGAAAAAACCATTAATCG
Source organism: Bacteroidales bacterium (assembly GCA_049792755.1). Taxonomy (GTDB): domain Bacteria; phylum Bacteroidota; class Bacteroidia; order Bacteroidales; family VadinHA17; genus LD21. The sequence goes on from JBARBF010000040.1 coordinate 7,696, forward strand.
CAAAGTTAGCAAAGGTTTTTTACCCCCCACCCCCCCGAGGGGGGGCTAATCCTTTCTATTCAAGTGTAATCTTGGTCAAACCCACTAATTAGTCCCCCTTTAGGGGAAAGTCCCGTCCGTAAAGCAGGCGGACGGGACAGGGGGCATTTTCTATTACTTCCTCTGACTTGCCTCAATTATAGCTCTGTGTGCCATCAAGCGAATTGCATTTATACGTATGAATCCTTTACTGTCGGTCTGATCAAATCCTCCTTCGATATCCATACTTGAAAGCTTTTTATTATAAAGTGAGGAGGGTGATTCACGACCTTCAATGAGTACATTGCCTTTATACAGACAGAGATGAACACTACCATCAATAAGCTCCTGGCTTTTTTCAATTGCTGCCATAAGAAAATCCATTTCTGGACTAAACCAGAAACCATTATAAATGATCTCGGCAAACTTAGGAGTAAGCATGTTTACGAGTCTCATTACCTCTCTGTCCATGGCTATCCCTTCAATGTCTTTGTGTGCAATATGTAAAACTGTTGCTGCAGGTGTCTCATAAACACCTCTCGATTTTATGCCCACAAATCTGTTTTCTACCATATCCAGAAGTCCTATACCGTTTTTTCCGGCTATTTCATTAAGATAAACGTACATATCATAGGAATCTTCTTTCACTGTTCCATCTTCTTTATTGACAAGTTTCACAGGGATCCCGTTTTTGAAATGAATAACAATCCGTGTTTCCTTATCGGGGGCATCCTGTGGCATTACCATTTTTTCCAGCATACTTTTATGGAGTGTGTACATTGGGTCTTCTAGTATTCCAGCTTCATGACTGATATGCATAAGGTTATCATCCTCGCTATAAGGTTTATCGATACTCGCTTTTACCGGGATCTTTTTCTCAGAAGCATATTTAAGCAGATCGGTTCTTCCTTTAAATGTTGCAAGGAACTCCTTATCTTTCCATGGTGAAATAACTTTAACACCTGGCATAAGAGCATAATAGCATAATTCGAACCTAACCTGGTCGTTACCTTTACCCGTAGCACCGTGTGCAACTGCATTGGCTCCTTCTGCCTTTGCAACTTCAATCTGTTTCTTTGCAATAAGCGGCCTAGCAAGTGCAGTTCCAAGCAGATACCTGTCTTCGTATATTGCATTAGCCATTATTGCTTTAAGAACATAATTGTCAATAAATTCCCGTTTCAGGTCAGCAATGATAACTTTTGATGCTCCAAGCAATAAAGCTTTTTCTTTACATGCCTCAAAATCATCTTTCTGTCCAACGTCTGCAACAAAGGCAATAACGTTATAATTTTTTTCAATTAACCATTTGATTATCACCGAAGTATCCAAACCTCCGCTATATGCGAGAACGACTTTTTCTTTCATTATCTATATGTTTTAATTATTATATGATTTTTAATCTTTTTTTATCACGGAGTAAAATCTCCCTTTCCCCTTTTCTCCTATTCTCCCTTTTACTTTTGTCTTTTATCTTTTCTACTTTTGACTAATCACTTTTTACTTTTTATCTGTTCGTGAATTCCGGGAAGAATAATCTCAAGACAAGTATGAACCTGCTGGATTGTAACTCCATCCCTGGGGATAACAAGGATCGTATCGTCACCTGCAATTGTTCCTGCTATTTCATATCTTCCGGCTCCATCGATATAAAATGCGGTATTACTGGCATTTCCAGGAATAGTTTTAATTATCATAAGCCCTTTAGCTTCAACTATATCCTGAATCACAGGCACAATATTTAATTTAAGAGAGGGGTTTTCCGGAACTCTGTTGTTTTCAGATAATGAATATTTGTATCCACCTGTGCCATCGGGGATATGTCCGACCCCAAGCTGTCTTAAATTGCGGGACAGTGTAGCCTGAGTACAGCTCATCCCTTTCCCTTTCAGTTTTTTAAGTAATTCTTCCTGAGTTGATATTTTTTCTTCAGAAATAATTTTTTCAATCGCCAGAAGTCTTTTAGCTTTTTGCATATTTATACATATGTTTTGCAAATATATGCATTTTCTTATATTTGCAAAATCAAATTAAAAAATTATATTATTTTTGAACTTCAAATCCGGATGATGAAAGATGATGTAAAGAAGGTAATAATCCTGGGGTCAGGAGCTTTGAAAATAGGAGAAGCGGGCGAGTTTGATTACTCCGGCTCCCAGGCTCTGAAAGCATTAAAAGAAGAAAACGTCAGCACGGTTCTGATAAATCCAAATATTGCAACTGTTCAGACATCTGAAGAATTGGCTGACAAGATCTATTTCCTTCCTGTTACTCCTTACTTTGTCGAAAAGGTGATTGCAAGGGAGAGACCCGATGGTATTCTTTTATCATTTGGAGGGCAAACAGCCCTCAATTGCGGAACGGAACTATACAAAGCCGGAGTCTTTAAAAAATATAATGTGAAGGTTCTCGGAACACCGGTTACTGCTATCATGGCAACCGAAGACAGAGAGCTTTTTGTCAGAAAACTGAATGAAATTGAGGTCAAGACTCCAAGCAGTATTGCAGTATCGGGAGTAGAGGAAGCCATAGAAGCAGCGGGTAAGCTCGGATACCCCATTATCATCAGGGCAGCATTTACTCTTGGGGGACAGGGAAGCGGTTTTGCTTCAAATTCTGAAGAACTTAGAACGCTTGCCTCAAAGGCTTTTTCTTATTCAGATCAGATCCTGGTTGAAGAATCGCTAAAAGGTTGGAAAGAGGTTGAATATGAAGTTGTAAGGGACAAATATGATAACTGTATCACGGTATGTAATATGGAGAATTTCGATCCCCTTGGAATACATACGGGTGAAAGTATTGTTGTTGCACCGTCCCAGACTCTGACAAACAGTGAATACCATAAACTGAGAGAACTATCAATCAGGATAATCAGGCATATAGGAATTGTAGGCGAATGTAATGTTCAATATGCTCTTGCTCCTGATTCTGAGGACTACAGGGTTATTGAAGTAAATGCGCGTCTGTCGAGGTCAAGTGCACTTGCCTCAAAAGCTACAGGTTATCCTCTGGCATTTATTGCTGCAAAACTCGGAATGGGTTATGGACTTCATGAACTCAAAAATTCAGTTACTAAAAACACTACTGCCTGTTTCGAACCCGCACTTGATTATATAGTATGCAAGATTCCACGGTGGGATCTTAATAAATTTGAAGGTGTGTCTCATCTTATCGGCAGCAGCATGAAAAGTGTCGGTGAGGTTATGGCTATTGGCAGGACATTTGAAGAGGTTATCCAGAAAGGATTAAGAATGATCGGTCAGGGAATGCACGGATTTACCGGAAACCGTGATCTTGGCTTTGAGGATATTGAGAAAGAGCTTGCCGAACCCACTGATATGAGGATCTTTTCAATTGCAGCAGCTCTTGAAGCCGGAATGCCTGTCGAAAGAATCTATGAGCTGACTAAAATTGATAAGTGGTTTCTGTTTAAGCTCAGAAATATAATAAACATTAAAGATGAACTTTGTAAGTACAGCTCATTGGAGTATTTACCGACAGATCTTCTTTCACATTCCAAGATAAACGGATTCAGCGATTTTCAGATTGCCCGGCATGTATTAAAATCAGATGCCGGTCAGATCAACGACGACCTTATGAAAGTAAGGAGTCACAGGAAAAAATCAGGGATAGTTCCTTATATCAAACAAATTGATACACTTGCCGCTGAATACCCGGCTATAACCAATTACCTGTATCTTACTTATAGCGGATCGGAACACGACATAATATGTGAAAACGATAAAAAATCGGTCATTGTTCTGGGATCAGGGGCATACAGAATTGGATCGAGTGTTGAATTCGACTGGTGTTCTGTAAATGCCATTGATACAATAAAAAAAGAAGGATTCAGATCCATAATGATTAATTATAATCCGGAAACTGTCAGCACAGATTATGATATTTGCGACAGACTTTACTTCGATGAGCTGACTTTCGAAAGGGTTCTGGATATAATTGACCTCGAAAACCCCGGAGGAGTTATTGTGTCTGTTGGTGGTCAGATACCCAATAATCTGGCGATGAGGCTTTACAAAGAGAATATACCGGTTCTGGGTACTTCTCCTGTTTCAATCGACAGGGCAGAGAACCGGCATAAATTTTCAGGAATGCTTGATATTCTGAAAGTTGACCAGCCCCGTTGGAAAGAACTATCAACCATAGAGGATATTTTTGATTTTGTAGACCGTATTGGTTTTCCTGTACTGATCAGACCTTCATATGTTTTATCAGGAGCTGCTATGAACGTAGTTTCAAATAAAAATGAATTATCTCATTACCTAAAACTTGCAGCCCAGGTATCAAAACAATATCCCGTGGTTGTATCTGAGTTTATTGAGAACGCAAAGGAGATTGAGATAGATGCTGTGGCACGAGACGGGGAAATACTGGCTTACGCTATCAGTGAACATGTGGAGTTTGCAGGAGTTCACTCAGGCGATGCAACGATGGTCTTCCCTGCTCAGAAAATATACTTTGAAACATCAAGAAGAATAAAACGTATCTCACGCCAGATTTCAAAAGAACTTAATATTTCCGGACCTTTTAACATTCAGTTTCTTGCGAAAGACAATGATATAAAGGTTATTGAATGCAACCTGCGTGCCAGCCGGAGCATGCCCTTTGTATCCAAAGTTCTCAAAACCAATCTTATTGAACTTGCAACAAAAGTGATGTTGGGACTGCCTACTGAGAAGCCCGGGAAAACAGTATTCGAGCTCGATTATGTTGGAGTTAAAGCGCCTCAGTTCAGCTTTTCTCGTCTTGCCAAAGCCGACCCGGTTCTGGGAGTTGATATGTCGTCAACCGGAGAAGTCGGTTGTATAGGAGAAGGCTTTTATGAAGCAATTCTTAAAGCCATGTTTTCCGTAGGTTACAGGGTCCCAAAAAAAAGTATTCTGCTTTCAACAGGTCCGGCCCGCTCTAAAGTAGAGCTCCTTAACAGTGCTAAAGCTCTTCGCGAAAAGGGCCATAAACTTTATGCAACAAGAGGGACACAACAATTTCTGAAAAATGCCGGTGTCGAAGCACAAGTGGCTTACTGGCCTGATGAGAATAAATCTCCAAACACTATTGAACTTATTAAATCACGCCAGGTTGATCTTGTTGTAAACATACCTAAAGATCTCAGCGATAAAGAGCTTAATAACGATTATACAATAAGGAGAAGTGCGGTGGATTATAATGTACCTCTCATTACCAATGCCCGGCTTGCAAGTGCTTTCATACTGGCCTTTTGTAAAATGAGTATAGACGACCTCGAAATTAAAAGCTGGGATGAATACAAATAAAGGTTGAGGTTGAGCTTGAGCTTGAGCTTGAAGCTCATGGAAAATGACAAAAAAGAAAAGTAAAAAGACAAAAAAAAATATGATAATAATCCGAAAAGCCACACTTGAAGACGCACTGATAATCATTGATTTTCAGCAGAAGATGGCCTGGGAAACTGAACAAATGACCCTTGTCCCTGAAATAATCAATAGAGGTGTTAATGCCGTTTTTGCTGATTCCACCCATGGACAATACTGGGTGGCAGAAGATAAAGGCAAGGTTGTAGCCTCCCTGCTTATAACTCATGAATGGAGTGATTGGAGGAACAGTAACGTCTGGTGGTTCCAGTCAGTTTACGTTTTGCCGGAATTCAGGAGAACAGGCATCTTCAGATCAATGTACCAGCATATTAAAAATGAGGCTGAAAAAAATGGTATTGCAGGGCTTCGTCTTTATGTGGAAACAAATAATTCCGGAGCACAAAGTACCTACGAGGCTCTCGGTATGAAGAGTCTTCATTATAAAATGTACGAATGGATGAAGCAATAAATTATGTATTGGCTCCCGGCTATACTGATTCTGCCCTATTTTTTTCTCCTTTTTAAATTCTACAGGAGCCTTCTCAAAATTGAGGCCTTTTATGCATCAACAGATCCGGTAACTTTTGTATCAATAATTGTTGCATGCCATAATGAGCAAAAAAGTCTCCCGTTTCTTTTAAACAGTATTGCTCAGCAAAATTACCCTGAAGATTTATTTGAGGTCATAATTGTAGATGATAAATCCACAGACAAAACCTTTGAAATTGCTGAAGGACTTGATGGTATTGGCAATATTCTTACCATATATAATAATGGAAAAGGAAAAAAACAGGCTCTCAGAACCGGAATAACTGCTGCTAAAGGAAAGCTGATCATAACAACTGATGCTGATTGCATAATGGGTAAGAACTGGATCAGAATAGTTGCTTCATTTTATGAACTAAAAAAACCCGATATGATTATCTGTCCTGTTCAGCTGGAATCAGTTCCAGGGTTTTTCGGAAAATTCCGTGAACTGGAGTTTATGAGCCTGCAGGGAATTACTGCCGGCACTGCGGTTTGCGGGAAACCAACTATGTGCAATGGTGCAAACCTGGCTTTTACAAGGGAAGTATATCTTAGTAATTCCCATAATCTTCATGATGAAATAAACTCGGGAGACGATGTTTTTTTATTGCACAGTCTGAAAAGAGGAACCCATGCAAAAATATTGTGGCTAGAATCGTCTGATGCGTTGGTAACAACCCAATCACCGGTAACACTTAAATCGTTCCTGAAACAAAGAAGCAGATGGATTTCAAAAGGTAAAGCTTATGAAGACAATGATACAATCCTTCTTGGGGTTGTGACATTTTTTACTATTGTTTTACAAATCTTATTTCTTATAGCTGCAATAATCTATCCGGATTTAATAATGGTCTTTCTTGCAATTTTCTTTCTGAAATCATTTCCCGATTTCTTAATCCTGATTAATACTGCAGGAAGGTATAACAGGAGAAATCTTTTGTGGTGGTTTTTACCCGGTCAGTTTCTATATCCCTTTTATGTTCTTTCTGTTATAGTCTGCTCTTTGATATTCAGGGGATAAATGATTGCGGATACGGATTGGTGATTGAGGATTAAAGATTAAATCCGCAATCCAAAATCAGAAATCCGAAATAATTTTATCAGTTCCCCATTTCCGATAGAAATTTAATCCTTACAAGCCTTATTTCCTCCTCTTCGAATTCGTTGCCAAGTTCTTTAATAGCGTCTTCAAGTGAATCGGATTCAGCTTCCTCCCTGAAATACGAATAGATATCGTGCTGGCGTTCCTCATCAATAGTCATATTGATATAATAATCGAGGTTTAACCTGGTTCCTGAATTTACAATAGCTTCAATTTCCGAGACAAGTTCCGACATCTCCAGTCCCTTCGCTTCAGCAATATCCTCAAGTGGCCTTTTCATATCAATGCTCTGGATGATATAGACTTTAATACCCGATTTATTAACAACCGATTTGACAACCATATCCAGTGGTCTGATGATCTCCTTCTCGTCAACATATTTTTTAATTATCTCCACGAATTCTTTTCCATAGCGCTGTGCCTTTCCGGCGCCAACGCCTGAAATATTCTGAAGTTCATCAATTGTTATCGGGTACTGAATAGCCATATCTTCAAGAGAAGGATCCTGGAAAATCACAAAGGGTGGTACATCCTTTTGTTTCGACAGCTTTTTACGAAGATCCTTGAGTATACTGAATAACTCCTCATCAACTGCTGCAGTTCTTGCTCCGAAAGCATTTTCCTCATCGGTAGTATCGGCATAGTCGTGATCTTCTGCCAACATGAATGACGTTGGATTTTCAAGAAAATCCATACCTTTCTGTGTCAGTTTAAGAAGTCCATAATTTTCAATATCCTTGGTAAGGAATTTGGCTATAAGAGCCTGTCTGATAACCATGTTCCAGAATTTTTCGTCTTTATCTTCCCCTATGCCGAAAAACTCGAGTTTATGATGTTTATACGATTTTATTGCCGAAGTGACTTTTCCTGACAGAATATTTGCAATATGATCTGCTTTAAATTTCTCTTTAACTGCCAGAATCGTCTCAAGAACACTGACAACTGCCTCATTCCCTTCGAACTGCGATTTAGGATGGAGACAGTTATCACAAGCTTCACAGTTATCTTTCAGATATTCTTCCCCGAAATAATGGAGGAGAAGTTTCCTTCTGCACACTGAGGACTCAGCATATGAAACTGTTTCAAGAAGAAGTTGTTTCCCGATCTCCTGTTCTGCAATCGGTTTCCCCTGCATGAATTTCTCAAGTTTCAGAATATCATTATAACTGTAATAAGCTATACAGTTCCCCTCACCACCGTCTCGTCCTGCTCTTCCGGTTTCCTGGTAATACCCTTCAAGGCTTTTAGGTATATCATAATGAATTACGAACCTCACATCTGGTTTATCAATACCCATTCCAAATGCTATAGTTGCAACTATTATATCCGCCTCTTCCATAAGGAACTTATCCTGGTTTGAAGTTCGGGTAGCAGAGTCCATACCTGCATGGTATGGCAGCGCTTTTATCCCGTTTACCTTGAGAACTTCGGCTATTTCCTCTACTTTTTTCCGGCTCAGACAATAAATTATTCCGGATTTTCCTGCATTGTTCTTAATATATTTTATTATTTCCTTAGTCACATCCTGTTTTGACTTAACCTCATAATAAAGGTTAGGTCTGTTAAAGGAGGATTTAAATACGTCAGCATCCAGAATACTAAGATTTTTCTGAATATCATGCTGTACTTTAGGAGTGGCTGTTGCTGTAAGAGCTATAATGGGAGATCTCCCGATCATGTCTATAATAGGTCTTATCCTTCTGTATTCAGGTCTGAAATCATGGCCCCACTCCGAAATACAATGTGCTTCGTCAATAGCATAGAACGAGATGTCTATATTTTTCAGGAATTCAATATTCTCCTCTTTGGTAAGCGATTCGGGAGCAACATACAGAAGTTTGGCTTTCCCGGATAATACATCTTTTTTGACTCTGGCAATCTCAGTCTTGGTAAGTGATGAATTAAGGAAGTGGGCAACATCATCATTAGTGCTGAAGTTTCTCATCGCGTCTACCTGGTTCTTCATAAGAGCTATCAGAGGAGAAATCACGATTGCTATACCCTTCTTCATAACAGCCGGTAGCTGGTAGCAGAGCGATTTGCCACCACCGGTAGGCATCAGGACGAAAGTGTCACGTCCCGACAAGACATTCCTTATTATAATCTCCTGATTACCTTTGAAAGTATCAAAACCAAAATACTTCTTTAAGTAGTCATGTATGGTAGAATCATTCAACATTACCTTCCCAAAATGATAATTTTAGTCAACTATAAAGAACTTTGATTTTACAGTTTATATAAAGTTACTAAATTTCTTTATCAAATAATATTTTTAAGAATTAATTAACAAAAATGATATTGAGCTAAATAACGAAGAATACACTGAAAGAATAATATTGTTTTGCAAAAGAAGATTTATCATCTTTACAGGCTGAATTTAAACCAAACTAATACATTGGTCGATGGCAATATTTGGGAAAAAAGGGAAGAATGGAGAGAAAGAGATGTCATTCCTTCAACATCTCGAGGAATTAAGGTGGCATATTATCCGGGCAATATTAGCTATTGTGTTCTTTATGGTTATTGCTTTTATATTTAAAAATATTCTTTTCAATAAAATTATTCTTGGCCCTAAAAGTCCTGATTTTATTACCAACCGTCTGCTTTGCCAGCTTGGAGAATATCTTAAAACCGCTGCTCTTTGTATTAACACCAAGCCATTAAACCTTATAAACATCAAAATGACGGGGCAATTTACTACCCACGTAACGGTTGCTATGGTTGCAGGACTTATCCTTGCATTTCCGGTTATAACCTGGGAGTTCTGGCAATTCTTCAAGCCGGCACTCAAGCCCAGCGAGGCAAGGTATGCGAAAGGTGCAGTAATGTCGGCTTCCGGGTTGTTTTTTGTAGGCGTTCTGTTCGGATATTTTATGCTTGCACCCCTCTCGATACATTTTCTCAGCTCGTATGAGGTTGATCCATCAGTTGTCAATCAGATTAATATCAGATCATATATCGGTCTCCTGACTTCAATATGCCTGGCCACCGGACTGGTTTTTGAACTGCCGATAATAGCATTCTTTCTTACTAAAATTGGTATTCTTACACCTGCATTCATGAGAAAATACAGGAAGCATTCAATCGTGGTCATCTTCATAGTTGCCGCAATTATTACTCCCCCGGATGTCTTTTCTCAGACACTTGTCGCCATTCCTCTTATTATTCTTTATGAGCTCAGCATCTTTATTTCCGCAAGAGTCATAAAGCAGAAAGAAAAAGATCGCAAAGAATTCTTTGGTGAAGATGAAAAAACCGAACCTGCAACTTCATAGTATTTTAAATGAAACTGTATACAGAAAATCTTGTCAAAAAATATCACAGCAGGACCGTCGTTGATCATGTTTCTGTTGAGGTCGAACAGGGTGAAATAGTTGGTTTGCTTGGGCCTAATGGCGCAGGTAAAACAACAACTTTCTACATGATTGTCGGGTTAATAAGACCAAGGGAAGGAAGAATATTTCTTGACCAGGAGGAAATTACAACACTTCCCGTCTATAAACGGGCAAGAAAGGGTATCGGTTATCTTGCACAGGAAGCCTCGGTATTCAGAAACATGTCAGTTGAAGACAACATACGTGCAGTTCTTGAAATGTCAGGTTTCCCCAAACTGGAGCAGGCAGAAAGGCTTGAAACTCTTTTAGGGGAATTCGGGTTACTTAAAATAAGGTCAAGTAAAGGGATCCAGCTTTCGGGAGGTGAAAGAAGACGTACTGAAATTGCACGGGCACTTGCACTTAAGCCTAAATTCATTTTACTCGATGAACCCTTTGCAGGTGTCGATCCGATTGCGGTTGAGGATATCCAGGAGATTGTCTCAAAACTAAGGGAGAAAAACATAGGAATTCTTATAACAGATCATAATGTTCATGAGACCCTTTCGATAACCGATCGTGCATATCTACTTTTCGAGGGTCGGATACTTAAATCAGGTACATCAGCGCAATTGGCAGATGATGAGCATGTAAGAAAAGTATATCTGGGGAAGAACTTTGAACTTCGCAGGTAATCCGATCAATTTGTTTTCATAATAAATTATTATACTTTTGCGGGGAATTTTACCGCGGATGTGTCGTAATTGGTAGCCGAGCAAGACTTAGGATCTTGTGTCTTCGTGACGTGGGGGTTCGAGTCCCTTCATCCGCACTAAAGTGTCAAGCCGCCCGTAACCTCTTTAATAGTGCGTTTTGGCGGTTTTTTTAACCAGGCATAAACAACAACAAAAATGAATATTACGAGAGAAAACATCGACGATCTGAATGCTGTTTTAAAAGTTAAGATCGGGAAAACCGATTATGAAGATAAAGTTGAAACAGTATTAAAAGACTACAGGAAGAAAGCAACTATAAAAGGATTCCGTCCCGGAATGGTTCCAATCGGACTCATAAAGAAAATGTACGGAAGAGCAGTCCAGATAGATGAAATCAATAAGGTCGTAACAGAAAACATACAGAAATATATTACTGACGAAAAACTTGAAATCCTTGGGGATCCGCTTCCAAAAGCCGATGAACAGGAAAAAATAGATTTCGAAACCCAGAATGATTTTACCTTTTCATTTGAAATAGGACTTACACCTTCAATTGATCTTAAACTTTCGAAAAAAAATAAGGTAAACCAGTACGAGATCATCGTAGACGAAAAGATGAGAAAAGAGTATCTCGAAAATTATACACGAAGGTACGGTGAATTAAAAAAAGTTGACCAGACGGAAGAAAAAGATGTGGTAAAAGGGAAAATTGAAGCTATTGATGATAATGGCAATGCAATACCTGAAGGTCCTTCCGTTGAAGAAACGTCACTCGGTATTGACATAATTAAAGATAAAAAAATAAAAAAGGAGTTTATCGGGAAGAATATCGGGGATCAGATTGAATTCGATCTGAAAAAAGCTTTCCCAAATGATACTGAGATAGCAGGGATATTACATAAGAAAAAGGAAGAGGTTGCAGATCTTGGTGCAAATTACAGATTTACTATTAATGATATAAGCCGGTTTTATCCTGCTGAAATGGGGAAAGAACTGTTCGACAGGATCTTTGGCGAAGGAGTCGTAAACTCGGAAGATGAATTCATGAAAAAGATTGAAGAAGAAATCGTTGTTAACCTCAGACGAGAAAGCGATTTTAAGCTTATGATGGATATTAAAAACATGACAATGGAAAAAACTGATTTCCGTCTTCCTGAGGATTTCCTGAAAAGATGGCTCCTCAGAGTCAATGAAAAATCCACTGAAGAACAGATAGAGAAAGAATTTGACAGTTTCAGGAAAGACCTTAAGTGGCAACTGATAAGAAATAAAGTCGCCCGAGAAAATGACGTGAAAATAAGCGAGGAAGAGTTGCAGAAAGAAGCCGAAAAAATAACAAAATATCAGTTCCAGCAATATGGCCTGTTCTATGCTACAGATGAACAGATTACTAATTATGCAAAAGAAACGCTAAAAAAAGATGAAGATGCAAAAAGAATAGCTGATAAAATACTTGAGGATAAGGTGATCTTGCTTTTAAAGGATCTGATAAAGCTTGAGAACAAGAGTGTTACTATCGAAGAATTTAATAAGCTTTTTGAATAGTAATCAACGCTTTGTGATGATTTATTTTTATTTCACTATCTTTACCAGTTAATTTTTAATACCGAAAATATGAGTATTCTTGATGATTTTGGAAAGTTTGCAAGAAGTAAGCGCGGAATAAGCAGTACAGGCTTACACAAATTCGCTACCGTTTATAATGACAGTTATATATCACCAACAATTATTGAGGAGCGGCAATTAAATGTTGCTTCAATGGATGTCTTTTCACGTCTTATGATGGACAGGATCATTTTCCTCGGGTTGCCTATTGATGATTATGTTGCAAATATAATTCAGGCACAGCTGCTCTATCTCGATTCAGCAGATCCTGGAAAAGATATACAGATATATTTTAATACTCCCGGTGGATCGGTCAATGCCGGATTGGGTATTTACGATACAATGCAGTACATTTCCGCTGATATAGCTACAATCTGTACAGGGATGGCAGCTTCCATGGGCGCTGTTCTGCTTACGGCAGGGAAAAAGGGAAAAAGATCTGCTTTGAAGCATTCGCGGATTATGATCCATCAACCTGCAGGTGGATTTGAAGGTCAGGCTTCTGATATAGAGATCCAGGCACGGGAAATCATGAAACTGAAAAGGGAACTTTACGAAATAATCGCATTCCATTCCGGTAATCCTGTAGAAAAGGTTGAAAAGGATTCTGACAGAGATTATTGGATGACATCTCAGGAAGCCAAAGAGTACGGAATGATTGATGAGATCCTGGTGAAAACTCAAAAATAGTCATGATGGATAAATGTTCATTTTGCGGCAGAACCAAGAAAGAGGCCAACATGCTTATTGCAGGTCTCGAAGGCCATATTTGTGACCATTGCATTGAACAGGCTCACAGCATAATGAACGAAGAACTTGGCAGCAAGAAGAATATACCTTTTGATACTATCAACCTTCTTAAACCTGCTGAAATCAAAAATTTTCTTGACCAGTATGTTATTGGCCAGGATATGGCCAAGAAGATTATCTCTGTGGCGGTTTACAACCATTACAAAAGGTTGATGCAAAAACCCGATGCTGATGATATTGAAATTGAAAAATCAAATATAATTCTTGTCGGAGAGACCGGTACTGGAAAGACTCTTCTGGCCAGAACTGTGGCAAAAATGCTGCATGTCCCATTTACCATTGTAGATGCAACAGTTCTTACTGAAGCAGGATACGTTGGAGAGGATATTGAAAGTCTTCTGACCAGGCTGCTGCAAAACGCCGATTATGACGTTAAAGCAGCTGAAAAGGGCATAGTCTTTATTGATGAGATCGATAAAATCGCCAGAAAAGGCGACAATCCTTCAATTACCCGCGATGTATCGGGTGAGGGTGTTCAACAGGGGCTGCTGAAATTACTTGAAGGATCTATAGTAAATGTGCCGCCACAGGGCGGAAGAAAACATCCTGAACAGAAAATGATCCCTGTAGATACAAAAAATATACTTTTCATCTGTGGAGGTGCTTTTGAAGGTATTGAGAAGAAAATTGCACAGCGACTCAATACTCAGATCGTCGGTTTCGGCGCTTCAAAAATCCGAGAAAAAGTGGATAAAGACAATCTGCTTCAATATATTGCACCACAGGATCTCAGATCGTACGGGCTGATACCCGAAATAATCGGCAGATTGCCGGTGCTTACACATCTCAATCCTCTCGACAGAGAAGCTCTGAGAGCGATACTTACTGAACCAAAAAATGCGTTGGTGAAACAATATATCAAACTGTTCAGAATGGACAATATTGAACTCACTTTTGCACAAGGTGTACTCGAATATATCGTAGATAAAGCCATTGAATTCAAACTTGGCGCCCGCGGTCTGCGATCAATCTGTGAAACGATAATGCTTGATGCTATGTTCGAAATGCCATCTGTTGAAACAAATGAACTCGAAATAACTATAGATTACGCCAGTCATAAGCTTGAAAGAGTAAATCTTAAGATTCTAAAGGCATCTTAAATCTTCGAGTAGAATGGAACCCCTCCGGGGTTCTTTTTTTGATCAAATACTATTAAAGCGATTTGAGATCCCTCGCTCGCGCTCGGGATGACAATGTCCCTGAGAAACTCAAAGGGGCAGAAGTGGCGATTCGCATTTGAATTG
>JBARBF010000041.1:0-8777 GCA_049792755.1 Bacteroidales bacterium
TTTCCCAGAGTACTTGTCAATAATGATTTTTGCGGATGTTACTTCGCCATACTCTTCAAAAATTTCTTTTAATTCTGCTTCACTCATTTTAAAATGAAGACTTCCTACGTAAATGTTCATAATTCAAATAATTAAAGTATTTATAAAACAGGGACAAAGGTCATATTTATTTTTGAAAACAAAAAATAAATATTCATAATATATTGTATTTAAATAACTTTTTGGCATTCTGCACGTTTTCGCACTCAATAAAATAAAATTACCATCAAATATCGATAGTTTTTATCTTTAACATCTGATTTGATAATTTTGTTCGATTGGATCGGGTTTTTTGTCCCTCAAGTCCCTAAGTCTCTTAGTCTCTTCGTCCCTTCGTTGTTACTTGCGGTTCCTGATATAGATATGCTTTATATGGTTCTGACCGGACTCTCTTTCATCAATTTCAAAATCGAGAGATCTGATAAGTGGTGTCAGTTTCGGGAATCCGAAGTTCCTGGGATCAAAATCGGGCTGTTTCTTAAGTATCAGATTTCCTACATCGCCAAGATATGCCCAGCCGTTTTCATCAGCCAAATCGGTAATTGATGACGCAATAAGTCTTCTTACAAGACTTGCAGGGGTCTGTGTTTCATTATCTTCTGTTTTCTTCTTTTTCACAACAGGTTTCCCTCTTTTCTTTATTTCAGGAGCAGTATCCAATGCAGCTGCTGAGGCGGTAATGATTTCAAGGTAGATAAATTTATCACATGCCACAATGAACGGATGGGGTGTTTTCCTTTCACCAATACCAATAACTTTCATACCTGCCTCCCTTAATCTTGTCGCAAGTCTGGTAAAATCGCTGTCGCTTGATACAATACAAAATCCGTCAACTTTACCCGAATAAAGAATATCCATTCCGTCAATTATCAAAGCGGAATCGGTAGAGTTTTTACCTTTTGTGTAACTATACTGCTGAATAGGTGTGATGGCATTTTCAAGAAGAACAGATTTCCATCCGGAAATTGTTGGTTTGGTCCAGTCTCCATATATCCTTTTAAAGGTAGGAGTACCGTACTTTGCTATTTCCTCAAGCATCCCTTTTACATTGCTATATGGTATATTGTCGGCATCAATAAGGACAGCCAGCCGTAAATCGTTTAATGTTTGCATAATACGAGTTTAAAATAAGGTGCAAGTTACTCTAATTAACTGGGAAGAGTGATAAAAAATCCTTAACAATTGATTACCAGATCAATTATTTTTCTGACAAAGGCCATATTTTTATCATGACAACACCGTGTCTGGGTACGCATGCAGTGAATTTGTCGCTAAATCCTCCGGATTCATTTCTTTTTTCCCGTCATTTCCAGAATTTTCAGACTGAGAATTGTCGTTTTTTCAAGGACTTTGTCATCATAAGAATACTCACCACCTCCACCGTAGTGAGTCATTATGCTGTTCAGACCCAGAATCCTTTCATCATGTTCAGTGACAACCGATATATTTCCATATCCTATAATGCTCCGGAATTTCATTCCCCAGTCGCAACTTTTTTCCCCCCTGAACATCTGATGATCAATGTCCATTTCAAAACAGACATAGTTATTCTGACGGATCATATCGAGTTTTTTTCCTGTGTTTGCACAATGAAAATAAAGTGTTTGTTCAGGGTCTTTAACATACCCGAAATTCATTGTAACAATATATGGGATATTATTGCCGGCAAGAGCTATTCTGCACACATCAGCTTCCTTTATCATTTCTTCAATTTCCTGAATGCCTGATATTTTCCGGTCATTTCGTCTCATTTGTTTTGCTTTAACAGTTTAATACGTTCATACACAGGACACTCAGGACTATGGGCTCCGGGAAGATAACCTGTACTCACCAGAAATTCATTAACAATTTCCTCTCCGGTGAACTTAAAGGTTTTTTTGAACAGTTTTGTCCATTCTTCAAGAGAGCCGGTTTTTTCTGAGTGAATATCCAGCCACATTCTGAAGGAACCGGATTCTTTCCTGATCTTCAGTATGACTTTTGCATTTTCAATTGCTGCAACAATTTTCAACCTGTTCCGTATAATTCCCTGATCACTCATCAGACGCAGAAATTCCTTTTCTCCATAATTTGCAACTTTCTCAATATTGTAGTTATCAAAGGCTTTACGGAAATTATGCTGCTTCTTGAGGATGAGTATCCAGTTTAGCCCGGCCTGGTTAATTTCGAACATCAGCCTTTCGAAAAGTTCATCATCATTTTTAATAGGAAACCCATAATGATTATCATGATATTCCTTATGAAGAGAAAGTTGATCACCAGTAATTGTATACAGATAATCACAGTATGTCATAGCCATTTCTATTATTCTTTTTTCCTGGTTTGTTTATTCAATCTCAAAAAATATTCAATAAAAATAAAGAAATTTATTAACTTTGCGTCCTCCCTTAATTAGGGTTAATTAAACTAATCAAAACCAATTGATATGGGAAAAGGTGACAAAAAAACAAGACGAGGTAAAATAATACTTGGATCTTATGGTGTAAGACGTCCGCGTAAAAAGAAAGACAAACCGGAAATTAAACCCGTTAAAGAAGTGCTGGTTAAGGAACCCAAAGATAAAAAACCTTTAAAGGAGAAGAAAGAACCAAAAGAAGCAACAATAGTAAAAGAAGTTAAAGAGATAAAAGAAGTTAAAGAGATAAAAGAAGTAACAGAAGCAAAAGAGATAAAGCCTGTTGTTAAAGTCAAAGAAACAAAAACGGTAAAGGAAAAAACTGAGTCAAAGCCTCCTAAGGCTGCAAAAGAGAAAAAAGAAATAAAGGAAGAGAAAAAAGAAATAAAGGAAGAGAAGAAGGAAATAAAGGCAGAGAAGGCAGAAAAGGCTGAGAAGGAACCTAAACCGAAAAAAGAGAAGAAAAGCTAAAATATTTAATGGAGATTTCTTTCGAAGGGATAGTTCTCAGACCCTGGGTCTTCAGTGATGCTGGTGAGCTGGCTCTAGTAGCCGATAATAAAAAGATTGCTGACAATATTCGAGACGGGTTTCCGAATCCTTATTCAATAAAAGATGCCCAGGATTGGCTTAATCTGATATTGCCCGAAAATAATCCACCAAAATATTTTGCCATAACAATCGGTAATCTGATGGCAGGAAGTATTGGTATTGTCACCAAATCTAATATCTACAGAAAAAACTTTGAGATTGGTTTTTTCGTCTCTGAAGATTTCTGGGGAAAAGGTATTGCTACCAGGGCTATCAAGGCAATAACGTCATATGCTTTCAGGGAATTCGATATTGTAAGAGTGTATGCGGAATCATTTACAGATAACACAGGTTCAAGGCGAGCGCTTGAGAAAGCCGGTTTCAGACTTGAAGCCACACTGAAAAAAAATATTATAAAAAACGACATTATTAAGGATAGTTGTATCTATTCTGTTCTCAGAGAAGATTTTAAATCATTTCCGATTGAGGTTAAGGCTTAGGTTAAGGTTAAGCTAATTTATCAAATACTGCCATAGCATCAACCTAAACCTCAACCTCGACCTCAACCTCAACCTCAACCTCAACCTCAACCTCAACCTCAACCTCAACCTCTTCTCACTATAAGCCACTTATAATCCTCAGGATCAATTACTGCATTAATTATCACAGGTTCATTCACAGAAAGTGCCTCTATTGTAGCTTTCCTCATCTCTTCTAGAGTATCGGCTCTTAACACTTTAATACCCAGAAATATATCGGCATCGAAAAGGTCTCCATGATAGAGTAATGTCCCGTAGGCCGGAAGATTTTTCCACGATTGTTTTATTTTAATCAGGTTAAGTTCCCCATCAGAGAAGACCACAATAATTACGGGAAGATCATATCTTTTTAAAGTAATAATTTCGCCGGCCATCATCAGAAACCCGCCATCGCCTGTAACACAAACAACTGTTGCTTCAGGATTATTCAACTGGGCCGCCATTGCCGCAGGAATGCCAAAGCCCATTGAGGACCATCCGTTCGTAATTATCAGCTTCCCTTTATCGGAAGCATTCCAGAATTGTCCGATAAGATGCAGGTGAGAGCCAACGTCAGAAGTAAGGATTGAGTCTTCGGGCAATTCCTCCCGGAGAACTCTTAGCGCTCCCGCCGGACCAAAATGATTTGTAAAGCCATTAAAAACAGAAGCCATTTCATCGCGAATCCCTTTGATAACTGTCGTTTCAAATATTAATGATCCGGTAATAAGATTTTTAAGTATGGCAAACCAATCTTCGGCCTGTCCAATAAATTGAGTGGCATTGGTGCCGGATGGCATATCTGTTTCCCTGATATCAAAATGAAGAAGAGGCACGTCAGGCATCCACGATTCATAATTGCACTCAACAGGATCATAACCGATACCAATCACCAAATCTGATTTCTCGCAGATATCTTCAAGATAGTCACTAAGTGAATGGAATAATACCCCTGCATAGCATGGATGGTCCTCAGGGATCACTCCCTTTGCCATAGGGGTTATTACAACAGGGATTTTAACTGTATCGAGAAATGACAACAGCTGATCCTTAATGTTAAGCCGGGTTGCAGTAAGTCCAACTGCCATCAAGGGCCGGCGGGAATTTTCAAGCAGAGAAATCACTTTTTGAATGTTATTTCTGAACTGGTTATTCTCTGTCATAAATCCGGCTGATGATTTAGTTTCTATTTCTATTTCAATTTCTGAAATGTCAGCAGGCAGTCCGATATGTACCGGGCCGGGGTAGGAATCCTGACAGAGTTTTAAAGCTGATTCCAAAACTTCCACCACATTTTCAGCATTAAGTCGGTATGTTGCTTTTGTTAATGGCTCAAACAGTTTTTGATGATCGATATTCATCTGGGTTGTCCGTTTGAGCATATTATCGCTCATTTCACTTGTAAAAACTATTACAGGAGATCTGTCGAGTAAAGCTCCTCCGATACCTGTTGAAATGTTAGTCGCCCCGGGTCCGAATGTGGCATGACAAATACCAGGAATTCCTGTTAATCTTGCTGTTACATCTGCCATTATACCCGCTGAAGCTTCATTTGATGTGAGTATGAACTCTATACCAGCACTTCTGAAAGCTTCAAGATAAGGTATTGATGGTCCTCCCGGAATACCGAATACATATCGGACTCCATGTTTAAATAATTGATTTGCAATATATTCTGCGATAGTCATTATTAAACTATAGAATTTAAAACAAAACTATTAAATATTCTGATGTCTTCATATTATAGTTGAAATCAAATTAAGTTACATGAATCAGAATGATTTTTTTCTGATATTTGACACCAAATTATTTTCGATCGAAGTACAAAAGAAAGTCCCACCAATCCGGAAAACAGTATTTTATTATGAAAAAAAGACTCCTGGCCATATTCTGTTATACATTGTTCTGGTTTGCATTTTTCTTTATAGCCCGGCTGTTTTTTATTTTCATACAATTTCATTCTTCATTTCAAAACAGCATCGGTGAACTGTCAGCTACATTCTGGCATGGGGCCAGGCTTGATATTTCTACTGTAGGTTATTATCTGATTATCCCTCTTTTGTTTATAATTCCCGGAGTTTATTTTAATGGCAACTGGTTCAGGACGCTTATAAGGTGGTACACTTATTTTCTGATTATTTTCTCGTCAATAATTATAGTCTCTGATGCCAATCTTTATTCCTACTGGGGTTTCAGACTGGATTTTACGCCGATCCTTTATCTGAAAACGCCTAAGGAAGCTTTTGCTTCAGTAAGTGTGTTTAAGATTATCCAGATATTGTTTTCTGTTTTTGCAATGGTTTCTGTCTTTATATTTTTTTATAACAGATTTATTGACAGGTTTTTTAAAGGATTTGCAGGAGTCCGTAATTGCCTTCCCGGTATTCTTTTCTTTACAATTCTATGGGCTGCTCTTTTGTTACCTATCCGGGGCGGATTCGGTGTGGCTCCCATCAATGCTGGTTCAGTTTATTTCAGTAAAAATATGTTCCTGAATCACACAGCGATTAATGCAGTCTGGAATGTTGGTTATTCCGGCTTTGGCCAGCGACCTGTGAAGAACCCATACGAATTCGGCGACCTTTCGGCTGCCAAAAGTGTAGTTGATACACTTATAGAAGACAGAGGCAAAACTGAAAGAGTTTTAAATACATCGAAACCCGATATAATAATCATCATTCTGGAAAGTTTCAGCGGTTATCTGATCGCACCGCTGGGGGGGGATTCTCTGGCGACTCCAAATATTAACCGATATGCAAAAGAAGGAATATTGTTTTCCAATTTTTATGCCTCCGGAACAAGAACCGACAAAGCTATGCCTGCAATCCTCGATGGTTATCCGGCCCAGCCGGCCCAGTCTATTATTAAAGAACCTAACAAGAGTCAGACATTACCAAGTATTGTCAAAATTCTGAATGAAAAAGGATATAGAAGTTCGTTCTGGTACGGAGGTGAGATAAACTTTGCAAATTTTAATTCGTTTGTTGTCGGATCGGGTTTTCAGGATATAATTACTGAGAAAAATTTTGATCCTGCTAATTATAATTCCAAATGGGGTGTTCACGATCATATTCTTTTTCAGGCTCTTAAGGATTCGATGAAGATTGCGAAGGAACCTTTTCTTAAAGTAATTCTTACAATATCAAGTCATGAGCCTTTTGATGTTCCGATGGAACCGGTTTTTACCGGCACTGATATTATGTCGAAATACAAAAATTCGATTTATTATACTGATAAAACTCTGGGATCATTTTTTGATTGGGCACAAGGAACAGACTGGTGGAAAAACACTCTGATCATTCTGGTGGCAGACCATTGTGCCAGAATCTTAAGTGATATGCCAAATTATAAACAGAATGTCTTCAAAATCCCGATGCTATGGATAGGAGGAGCATTATCAAAAAAGGATTTAAGGATAAGTAAGTTAGGCAGTCAGGTAGATATTCCGGTTACATTACTAAATCAATTGGGTCTTTCAGGGAATTTCCCTTTTAGCAAAGATCTGTTATCAGATAAGTCAAAATCCTTTGCATTCTACACTTACAACGAAGGATTCGGTTTTGTTACCGACAGCTCTGCCGTTAGTTTTGATCTGAAAAGCAGAACGAGGGTATTAAGTGAAGGCAAAGATCCGGATTCTGCTGAGAAAAATGGGAAGGCCTATCTTCAGGTTTTATTTAACGATTATTTAAAAAGATGAATATATTTAACATATAAAATTTTTTAATTGACAGTAGATCAGATTAATAATGTTAAAAAACGAATACCACATGTTGTAATAATGCTGGGTATTGTTAGTCTCTTCACAGATGCTGCATCGGAAATGATCTACCCTCTGGTTCCGGTTTACATTGCTGCTTTGGGCTCTGGCGCCATATTGCTTGGGGTAATTGAAGGTGTTGCTGAAACAACTGCTTCAATGTTAAAACTTATCAGCGGAATTATATCCGATAAGATTGGAAAAAGAAAGCTGCTTGTTCTTATCGGCTATTCGATATCTTCTTTTTTCAGACCACTGACAGGTATTGTTAGTGCAGCATGGCAAATAATAATAGTCAGAATGTTTGACCGCGTTGGGAAAGGCATCAGGACAGCTCCCAGAGATGCATTAATAGCTTCTTCGGTTGATGAAAGTATCAGAGGAAAATCCTATGGTTTTGAACGGGCTATGGATAATACTGGCGCGGTTGCGGGACCTGTCCTGGCAATAATAACACTTCTTGTGCTGTTTATAGGTTTTGGAATGAAAGATTCCCTGTTAGCATTAAGATGGACCTTCATTCTTGCAATAATACCCGGGATTTTAGCAGTGCTTACAATTATTTTATTTGTAAAAGAATCTGTACCGGATAATGGAACCAGAAAACCTTTTGTTTTTTCGTTAAAAAGCTTTGACAGGAACTTCAGGAACTATTTGCTTATTATGATTCTGTTTACCCTTGGAAACTCTTCGGACGCTTTTCTCTTATTCAGGGTTGAGGAGGCTATCCATAAAAGCGGGGCTGTTGTGAATTTCGTAAATAGTATAGCTCCTCTTAACAGGATGGTATCAAATTTTGGGGATGAGGCTGCCAGGTCAAAGGTGATCAATATCCTGTTTCTCCCTCTTGTCTGGGCTTTCTACAATATAATTAAAGTAATTTTCTCAACTCCTCTTGGGAGCCTTTCTGATAAGATAGGGAGAAAAATTGTGATTAATATCGGATGGGGAATTTATGCCTTTGTTTACATCTCTTTTGCTCTTCTCATTTTTTTGTCTCCTGATCTTCAGATCATTGCCACATTTTTCCTTTTCTCTGTTTATGCTTTGTTCTATGCATTTACAGAGGGTACTGAAAAAGCTTTTGTAGCTGATCTTGTAGGCGAAGAAAAAAGGGGAACAGCATTTGGTCTTTTTAACTTTTCAATCGGACTGGGAGCTCTTCCGGCCAGTATTATTTTTGGATTTCTTTACAGCTATTTCGATAAAAAATTCCCCGGATACGGGTGTACAGTTGCATTTGGTTTTGGAGGAACCATTGCATTGATTTCAATGGTACTGCTTGCTGTTAAAGTAAAAGAACCTAAATAAAAAATATCTGTCTGAACTAACCGGATCTATTTAACCACAAAGAACACAAAGTAGGCGCAAAGTACACAAAGGTAAAAATCTGTAATTCAGATCTTTGTGACCTTTGTGTTGACCCTTTGTGACCTTTGTGGTTAATGGATCAGGTTAAAGAGATTTATTCTGATTATCTGCTGTATTTCTTCTTATCTTTTTTTCCGAATCTGCTGTCTCTTTTATAATCTCT
>JBARBF010000042.1:0-111386 GCA_049792755.1 Bacteroidales bacterium
ATTTAAGTGGCTGACAAAAATCATTTTAACATTAACAGAGTCAATAATAATAGAAGAGAAAAAGCATAAAGTATCTCATCCTAAAATACTTAATGAGTTATATATATACTTAAGTTAACGGCTATGGGTTGGCACCGGGGGTTATTCATATTTATCAACTTCGTGGATAATGCTATTTGCAAACTCTAATTTAAAAGATGTGTATAAAGGGTAGTCTCTGCAAAGAGGGGCTAAGAAGGATATCTCCCCCTTCTTTTGCCTGCAAGAGAATCCCGCTTGCGGGATCGACGAAGTCAACGGGGGCAGGGGGATGAGTACATACAAGGTAAAAGCATTTCTCAGATAAATAATATTCATTCCTGATAGTCATAAAAATCTATATCGTCAGATTGAAGATCTTCGTAGGAATCAACGGAGAACTGATCCCGCATAAGTAGGAGAGCTCGGCGAAGCCAATGCGCTCACGGGGATTCAAGTCCCGGAATGATTCCCTTGTTTTAACAATTATTAAGGATACCGGATATCTCTTTTAACTACCTTCGTACTTTATATAAACTAACTGACGCATATGAAAATCAAACTGTTTTTATTCGTAATCCTGTTCGCAGGAGTTTCTGTTTTAAATTCAATCGGTCAGACGCCAAGATTTAAAATCTCACTTGCAGAATGGTCATTTCACCGTGCACTTGGAAAGGGAGAAATGACTAATCTCGATTTTCCGAAAATTGCAAAAACGGTTTACAATCTTGATGCCGTAGAGTATGTTTCATCCTTTTTTAAGGGGAAGGCAGAAGACCCTGAATACCTTAAAAGTTTAAAAGACACCTGTACAAAATATGGTGTTAATAGCTTATTGATAATGGTCGACGGCGAAGGTAACTTAGCTGATACATCTGCAACAGCAAGACAAAAAGCTGTTGAAAACCACTATAAATGGGTTAAAGCAGCCCAGTTCCTGGGATGTCATTCAATTCGGGTGAATGCTGCCGGAAGAGGCACGATGGGACAGATGCAGACTGCAGCAATTGACGGACTTTCAAAGCTGTCAGATTATGCTGCGAAATTCAATATCAACGTTATCGTAGAGAATCATGGCGGTAATTCCTCGATAGGCAGATGGCTTGCGGAGATTATGAAAACAGTCAACAGACCCAATTGCGGAACCCTGCCTGACCTGGGAAATTTTTACGAATATGACCGTTATGCGGGAGTCAAGGATATGATGCCATTCGCTAAGGGAGTCAGCGGTAAAACACACGAATTTGATCAGGATGGAAATGAAACAGTTATTGATTATGTAAAAATGATGAAGATTATCTCCGACTCAGGTTTCAAGGGTTATATTGATGTTGAATATGAAGGTGATAAACTTAGTGAACCGGATGGTGTTAAGGCTTCAATAGCACTTGTAAATAAGGTTATTGCTCCTTATAATAAATAACCTCACCCCTGCCCCTCTCTTTAAGGAGATGGAGGGGGGCTATATATTTGATTATCTTTTCATTACACCCTTCTCTTCCAGGAGAAGGGGACGATGGGGATGAGGTTAGATAACCTTCATATTTACAGGATCCCAGTTGATTATTTTCTTCTGGAAATAGCTGTCGTTGCATGCAAGACAGGGAGCGCATGCTCTGAAAGCAAATACAGGGTCCTCAACAACAGGTTTACCGGTTCTGACTCCTTCAAAGAAATTTGCAAAATGTTCAAGATGTTCATCATAACCTGCAGGGGCAGAATATTTTGTATCAGGTTTTACAGGCCTTTGCTGTTCTTCTTTTGAATATTTCTGATTATATCTTTTCAATAATTCTTCCTGCATAGCTTTCGGATAAGTATCCAGAGCATCCCATCCCCCTATCCCGGGTGCTTTTGACATAATACTGTTGCTTATAACAAATCCGTTGTCCACCATTTCAATAACACCTTCGCTGCCGATAAACCTGGTAACTGACTTTTCTCCATTTCCGCTGACAAAATTCACCCTTAACATTATCTGGAATGAGGAATGTTCTTTAGTTTCCGGATAATGCATTATTGCGACCATTACGTCAGGAACATCACGTTCATCTTTCCACCAGGTAAGCTGGCCCGAAGCGAATATTTTTTCAGGACCTTTGGAATCGGTTAAAACGTGGATTCCTGACAACAGGTGAACAAACAGGTCGCCGGCAACGCCTGTTCCAAAATCGCGGTAATTCCTCCACCAGAAGAATTTCTTGGCATCATAAAGTATCTTCGGCGTACCTTCAATGTACCTATTCCAATCTACAGTCTGGGGTGATCCGTCGGTAGGCATTGTGTACTCCCATGCGCCAAGAGCATCCTGCCTGTCAAATGAAGCCTCAATACAATTCAGCTTACCAATTATCCCGGTTTTATATAATTCCTTGGCTTTTCGATAAACAATGCTGCTTACCCTCTGACTACCCACCTGCATTGTTTTTTTTGTTTTATCCCGGGTTGCGATAACTTCAAGTCCTTCACTTAGTTTATGAACCATAGGCTTTTCACAATAAACTGATTTACCTGCATTCATGGCATCCATTGATATTCTTGCATGCCAATTGTCGCTGGTAGCGATTACAACTGCGTCAATATCTTTACGGTTCAGGATTTCTCTGTAGTCTCTGGTTGTATAAACATCCTTACCATACTTCTCCTTTACTCTCTCAAGCCTGCCTGAATACAGATCGCATGCTGCTACCAGTTCTACACCCGGAATTTTTATAGCAGTATCTAAATCCTGATTGCCCATTATACCCAAACCTATGCCTGCAATCCTTATC
Organism: Bacteroidales bacterium; assembly: GCA_049792755.1. GTDB lineage: Bacteria > Bacteroidota > Bacteroidia > Bacteroidales > VadinHA17 > LD21. The sequence continues at coordinate 2,790 of JBARBF010000042.1, forward strand.
TTGTCATTTGAAGAGAAATTCTTATCATAAGCGATGATATGTTCTTCCATTTTTTCGCGTGATGCAAAACCGATTAATGGTCCGGCAGATAGAAGCACTGCGGTGCCCCCGATATTCTGGAGAAATTTTCTCCTTGATGTCTGTGTTTTCATATGAGTAAGATTAATTTTTAAAATGTATCTAAAAGATTCTTCACAGCATCCTTATGTACCATGAAGTCCATCATTTTCAGTTTTACGTAATCAGAAGAGAAATAATAGTTTTGTCTTTGTTTTCTCCGTTAACCGGAAGAAAAGCATAAAACCCGTTACAACCATAGCAGAAATATTTCTTAAATTCATTTTCCCCATTATTTAGTTTTTCAGGCCAATAAATTTAATGTGTTTTTATTGGTATCCATATATCTTCTTCTGAATCGGGATCTTCATTTCTATATTTTTCACCCATTATTGCAATATGAGGTCTGTCGTCCAAAGTATAGATTGATTCCGGAAGCCAGGTTTTGAAGATATAACTGTACGTTTCCTGTCCTTTGCTCGCAGTTCCTTTGTAATGAAATACGGCATAAAGTCCGCTTGACACTGTAATAGTTTCCATTTCACCAGGAACAGTATCAATTCCTATTACTTCAACAACTGCCCATTTATCAAATTCTCTTTCAAGACTGAAATTTTCAAAGTAATGAGGTTCATAAACTTCAATTGAATACAGATCCGAACAAATTCTGTTTATAATCTCTCTTCTTTTGGGCATAAAACTCTCCCACAATTCCCTGGTTTTGTTATTGGAAATAGACATTCTGATGCGTAGCCCGGCAAATTTTTTTTCGGAAAATATTTCAATTCTGGGTTCCAATTCGGTATATATTCTAACTTTTGATATCTATTTCGATATCATACTTATCCAATAGTCCTGGAATTCCGGCTAACGAAAATCTTGCTTTTCTGATCCGGTTTTTTTCAGGGTCAATTGAATAGTTGAATGAATTATGAAAGTCAGCTTTTTCAATAATAGTGTTTTCAAATGTCGCTCCGGTTAAGTCGCAGCTATCAAAAACTGAACTGCTTAAATCGCTTTCGGTAAAATCTACTTCAATAAGTTTTGAATTTCTGAATGATGTCTTTTTAAGTTTTGCATGATAAAAAGAAGAATGACTCAGATTACAATTTTCAAAGTTAATTGACAAACCAAATTGATTGCAGTTTTCAAAGTTCAGACCCAACATTTTGCAATGCCTGAATTTCACATCGCGTAAAGCTGTTTTGGTCAATTTAACCATGCTGAGGTTGCAATTTTCAAATTCGCATTCCATAAATACTACATCTTTGAGGTCGGAGTTTGAAAAATCACAATTTATAAAGATGCATGATTCATATTCACCTTTGATCAGTGAAGTCAATGTGAAGTTTATGTTGTCAAAAGTCTTTTCTTCAATATATTCTTGTTTCATTATTGGCAGATTAACTGCTATGATCAATATTTATCCTTCCACTGTTCCCTGAACCGAACAAAAAGTTTTGTAAATGTATGAAACTTCTGAACCAGGGATTATTTAAACGGAAAAAAAAATTCATCATTGATTTCTTCACTATCAACTTATTTCGATTCCGGATAATCTAAAGCTTCAAGTGCGTTTTTATAATAATCGCCTCCTGAACCTCCAGTTTTTTGATTCTGTTTTATGTAGGTTATTAACTTGTCTTTTATTGCACTTGCTTCCGGGAATTCTTTATTTGTCCAAAACCGCTTTGACTTATCAAAATAACCAATGCGGGCTAAGAATGACGTACCATAGTACTGTGCTTCTTCAATTGAGCCGTCTTCAGGTATATTTTTGAAAGAACCATCGGGCTGTAATGAACTGGTTAAACACCATTGAAGCATTTTATCAATTTCACTGCTCATTTCATTCCTTACCTGCTCATTTGATTGTTGCCATCCGTATTTAAAAATTGTCACAACGTCCATATTGTTATGATTCCAATATTCATTCTTCCATAACCACCCGACAGGATAAGGAACATTTTTAACAGCTAAAAGTGTGGCAATTATTTTTCCCATCTCCGGAACATTTCCTTTTAGATAGGAAACAGTATGAAAAGTTGTGCTTAAATCATCAACAAATTCGGTATGGCCGTTTCGTATATAGCTTTCGCCCCACCATCCGGTTATAGGATTGCGTAACTTATTAAATAACATGTTTTTAAATGAATGTATTAATACAGAATCAACGATATAATTCTGAGGACTCCCTTTAATTAGCATCTCCATCAGGGTTGCATGCATTTCATTATATTCGCGTTCATTATCCTCACCTGTTTTTCTGATATCCGATACAGAAATGGAAGTGAGGTAATCCTCAAGTTTTTCAGGAGTATTTATACGCTCTAAAAAAAGCGGTAATGGTGTAGGCTTAGGGTTATCAACCGTAATTTTTTCCAGCTGATTATATGAAGCAACTACTTTTAGAAACCATTCAACATAACATTTTCCGTAACTGTCGTCAGTTGGATCCTTTATTTCAATATCAGTTTGCGTTTCAGGAGAGGAAACGGCGGCTTCCAGTTCATTCAACCGTTGGTAAATAAGTTTGAAGTTAGCAGAGGAATACAACAATGAACCTGCTTCATATAAAATCTGATGAAGACATGAAGTGTTATACCCCATGGCTTCTAATTCAAAAACTTTTTGTGCCAGCAACTTGGCTTTAATGGCTGCTTCACTTCTTTTTTTGACATAGGAGGAATCGAAAGAGATAAAGTCCTGCAAAAGACGCTCTTTTGCATGCAGATCAGATTCAGGAACCGTTATTACCTGTCCTTTTGCTATACATGAAAGGAAGATGATACTTACAAGAAGATATTTTTTCATACTCGTTAAATATTCTCAAACCAAATTAGTTTGTAAATATATTTCTTCAAAATAATTTTCGACAAACTATCTGTTTTAACCGGTAAACAAAACGTTGAAGTCGTACCACCTGCTGAAAGAAATTCAGAATGTCCGAATAGAATACCACCAATGATTATTGTTAAAAAATAATTTATCAAGTTCAATTTTATCCTCCCGGACAATTACAGACACCTAAACAAACTCAATATTTTTTTGTTTCTCTGTCTGGTACACAATATAAATATTAAACACTCTCAGTTTCCCTGTTTAAAATATCAAGAAAATTATGTCGGACAATACACCCTTCGAACCCCTTTCAAATGGGGAGTTTTATCATCCGTCACCAGACTTTTTAGCCAAAGCCAATGTACGTACCTGGGATTCAAAAATCATTCAGGCCGAACAGGATCTGACCGGTTTCTGGTCTGAACGGGCCAGTGAACTTGAATGGTATCAGCCATGGAATACTGTACTTGATGAGAGCAGTAAACCGTTTTACAAATGGTTTGTCGGAGGCAAGGTGAACATTGTGAATAATTGTCTCGATCGCTATATCAAAACATGGCGCCGGAATAAACTGGCTCTGATATGGGAAGGTGAACCGGGAGACCAGCGTTCATTTTCGTACCATGCATTGAATCGTGAGGTATGCAAATTTGCTAGTGTAATCAAGGCAATGGGGATAACTAAAGGTGACCGGGTAACTATTTATCTGCCACGTATTCCTGAGATTGTTATTGCTATGCTGGCCTGTGCCAAAATAGGGGCTATCCATTCGGTTGTCTATGGCGGATTTTCTGTCGAATCGTTGCATGGACGAATTCTAGACTCTCACTCTAAAATTGCTATCACTGCTGACGGCGGATGGATGAACGGGAAGATTGTCAAGCTCAAAGACATGATGGATGAAGCTCTCCAGCGATCACCGAGTGTGGAGCACGTAATAGTAATTAAGCGAACCGGACAGGAAGTTATGATGGAACCTGAACGGGATTTGTGGTATCACGACCTGATGTCTCTTCCCATTGCCAGTCCTAAATGTGAGACTGAAGTTATGGATGCAGAAGACCCGTTGTACATACTTTATACTTCAGGGACAACTGGCAAACCAAAGGCAGTATTACACACCCATGGTGGTTATATGGTAGGAGTTTATGCTACTCTAAAGGATGTATTTGACCTGAAGGATGAAGACAGATGGTGGTGTACAGCTGATCCCGGATGGGTCACCGGCCATTCTTACCTTGTATATGGTCCATTACTGAATGGTGCCACATCTTTTATGTATGAGGGAGCACCTACATTTCCATATCCTAACCGGTGGTGGCTCATGATAGAAAAATATGCTCTCACGATACTTTATACGGCTCCTACTGCCGTTCGCGGGCTTATGCGCTTTGGTGAAGCCTGGCCCAACCGGCATGATCTTACTTCTCTGCGTCTTCTGGGTTCAGTTGGCGAACCCATAAATCCGGAAGCATGGAAATGGTATCATCGGGTCATAGGCAAGGGGAACTGTCCAATAATGGATACATGGTGGCAGACTGAGACGGGGATGTTTATAATTACACCTACTCCTGATATGCCATTGAAACCAGGTTCTGCCACACGTCCATATTTTGGTATTAGTGCCGGAATTGTAGATGCTGATGGAGAAGATGTACCTGATGGAGAGGAAGGATTCCTGGTAATTAACAAACCATGGCCCGCTATGATTCGAAACATCTATGGGGATCCTGACCGATATATTAAACAGTATTGGAGTACATATCCTGATAAATATATGACCGGTGATTCGGCAAGGCGCGACAGTGACGGATATTACTGGATTATCGGACGTGTTGATGATGTGATCAAAGTTTCAGGTTACCGGTTGGGTTCAGCTGAACTCGAATCTGCTCTGGTGAGCCACCCGGCAGTAGCAGAAGCGGCAGCTATCGGTCTGCCACATGAAGTGAAAGGTAATTCTATCCACGCATACGTCATCCTGAGGACAGGCTTTGATCCTTCAGATTCATTAAAGGACGAACTTCGTACCCATCTCGGTCATGAAATCGGCCCGATTGCAAAACCGGAGTCAATAACATTCGTTGACAAACTGCCTAAAACCCGGTCGGGGAAAATTATGCGTCGGCTTCTAAAATCCCGTGCACAAGGACTTCCTGATGGAGATATTACCACTTTAGAGGATTAATTTACAGGTAAAGCGACTTTGATCTTTATTGGTATATTTACATTTGTAAAGCATAAGCAGGTAATTTGCATGTTAAGATTTTAGCATCCAAGTCCGGTAGGCAGTTAAATTGATTAAACAATACAATAAAAGATGACGGATTTCTTGATTGGACTTCTTTGCTTTTGTCTCCTCCCGGCAATTAAAAACGTAAATAGTGATCTGCTTGCAGCAAACATTGACCACGATTCAGTTATAATAAAAAAATGCCAGGATTTTAAAGTAACCGGTGATGGACTTTCGGACTCCTGGAAGAAAACCGCTTGGATAAACCTGGTTCTGCAAGATCCAAATTCCCGGTCATACGAGACTAAGGTTAAAGTCCTCTATTCCGGAACTGGAATCTATTTCCTTTTCAACTGTGAAGATAAAAAGCTTACATCGACAATGAAAGCTGATAATCTTAATCTCTGGGAGGAAGATGTCGTTGAAGTTTTTCTATGGACTGATGAAAGTTTTCCGGTATATTTTGAATATGAACTTTCTCCTTTTAATTTCGAATTACCTATTATGGTGCCGAACAATAAAGGAAATTTTCTGGGATGGCTTCCCTGGCATTACGAAGGAGACAGAAAAACTCAGCACAAAACAAGTGTCACTGGAGGCAGGAAGGAAAGCGGAAGTACAATATCGGGCTGGATAGCTGAGTTTTTCATTCCTTATAAATTGCTTTCACCATTAAGCAATGTACCTCCCGTACAGGGTACAAGATGGAGGGCAAATATGTATCGTATTGATTATGATAATGGTGAAGCAGCTTACTGCTGGCAAAAAACAAGTAAAACTTTTCATGAGTATAATAAATTTGGCATATTTATTTTTGAATGAAATATTAAATTTTATGAGTGTCGCATTCAATAATAATCTCAAAATAATTGATCATGAGATTCCTCGATTACGCCCGGAATTCCGAACGAATCCGCCATCAGGCGGAGAAGTGAGGAATCTTCAATTAATAGAAACTGAAAATCGGGATAAAAGAAATCAATATTATATTCATGATTGCTGATACTAATATTAAATTTTACTCCATGATCTCAAACTATAACTACTGCCGTATGTTTTTCATTTTATTCTAAATTTGAATATTCCTATAATAAAATAAAATTGCTTTAAATTAAACTATAGATTAATTTTGATGGTTAACTAATTGAGATATAATGGAACAGAAACAGAAATCAGATCATGAATCATTTAAAGTCTCCGGTGATGAGATATTATCAAAGGTCAAAGAGATAATTAAAGAAGGAAATGCCAGAAAAATAATTATTAAAAATGAAAAAGACGAAATTATAATGGAATTCCCCCTGACTATTGGTGCCATTGGAGTCGTTCTGGCTCCAATATTTGCTGCTGTCGGAACATTGGCTGCTCTGGCAACTCATTGTACAATTATAGTCGAGAAAAGAGATATTGAAGACAAAAAATAATTTCTGGGTTTTAAAAAAAAGTTGTGATGATGAAAACTACTAAAACCAAGACGGTCAGTAAACCAAAGAAAACTTCTGAAGCTGGTAAAACGCTAAAGAACAAGAAAGTTACCCCGGGCAAATATGTACCCACTGAAGATGAGATTCGCGAGAAAGCCAGGGAGATATATTACGAACGTATCGCCAGAGGCGAACATGGAACTCCTGAAGACGACTGGAGGGAAGCTGAAGAACTTTTAAAAGGTTCCTGAGGTATTAGATCTTAAAACCGAAGACAGTAAACTGATCTATCTGATAAAGAAAGTAGAATGGTAGGGGAATCCATTTTCCCTTAACCACCATCGAAATGCTTTACAGATCTTTCGTCTTTTCAAAATGAAAACACCATGGTCATCTGATGCGATCCGGTAAATAGTTTTCATAAGTGTATCCTTGATTTTATATATCAAATCACTCAATATTGTAACATCTGAATTTCTTAAGATAATCAGATATTGATGTCCCAAACCGGGTTTGATCAATTTATGCCAATTTTACAGGTATTTCTTTATCCTGTACCAGTAATTGGTAGTAAGGTGCCCTGATCCATTCCATCTTTTGGCTATCTTTTCCAAATCGTATGGGCCAATCTGATCAGCAAAATATAAGAAAATTTTTTCTGAAATTTCATAGGTAAAAAGATCTTGCCTGCTATAGGTGCCTCCTGTTCGTTTATTATAATCAATTAGTCTGATAGGACGAATCTGGAAAATTCCAACTGCCGACTCCAAAGGATTATAAGCCATGGTATCGCATTTTGTTTCAACCATACCTATTGCTAAAGCAAGTCGTTTATATGGTTCAACGGGAGCCGGTTTACAAACAGGAAATAATTTCATGCTGGGTGCCGAAACCCGCATAGAAAAGGACAACAATAAAAAGCATACAATTATTATTCTTTTTAGATTAATGTACATCGTTAAATGCTGAATTATTCGTTTAAAAAATTAATCGAATCATCCCTGTTGTCCAATACGAAAGGTAACGAGCAATTACCACCCAACAAATTTACAAGATAACGTGTTGTAAATAAATGAAATCCAATTCCTTTTATTAACAAACTCTTTCTTTTATTAACAAACTTTCAATCTCCGCCAATAAAGTGTTGAGAAGACTTTGTCTCTCCTTTTGTGCTCTAATTCCTGCTGATCTGTATAAATACCTTTTTATCTTTCCTGTTTTTAAATTGATCAAAAATCTCTGAAGAGATATTGGAGCTACGCTTAAACACTACAAAAAATAAAACATCGGATGGTAATAATTTACTTAAAAGGTTAATAGAGTTATTTCCTCGTACCTGGTCTCAACATATTGCACTACAACGTCTAAGTCTTAACAAAAAACTATTAATAATGAATTAGTAAAAACTAACGAAGTATTAAATGTTTGATCTTCTATAGTTTTGGCTCCTGAAATATGTTAACCCGTTAATTTCAGTCATGTCAATAATTTTGAATCCGTACGATTCAAGAAGTTTTGAGAAATCCTTGCTATCAATGTCGACTTCAATCTTTGAATCCAAAAAATTTATGAATTTTTTATACAACCTCGAAATCAAACTAACACCTTTTTGAGTTTTTATGTCTGAAAAGCATCCGATAAAATTAGCTTTCGGGGATAAACCGTAGCAGAGAATATGTAAAAAATCATCCAGATGTTTAATAAGGTTTATTTTTTTAAGGTTAATTAAAGTCTTCACTTCTCTTAATTCTTCATAATCATAATAATAGTGCAACTTTGAAGATAGTACCAATAAATTGTCTTCATTTGCAAGACCATGCCAGTTCAGGTAATTTATAAAGTTCTCGTCCACCTCCCCAACCAAATTATTGGGAGAAAGAGTATTTTTAAAAGTTTCAGACGAAATCTTTGTCCTGACATTGTTAAAGGTACTCGTGACCGGCCTTTGTAAAACTGAAATATCTTCCATAATTATTTGTATTATATTCGATGTAAAAGTATAGTATAATACTATGCATGTCAAGTGTCTAATGCCCAATTAGTGGGGTAATGAGATTAGTTTTATTGTACTTTGTCGTTCAAATCCTGACGAATAATTACGGGAACAAACTGTTAACACTATAAAAATCGATCTTCGTCAAAAATGGGCCGCCTTTTATGAACAATAAGGCAGAAAAATTGCTTAAAAACATAGTTTAAAATTATAATGCGCTGATATTATGCCAATTATGCATCCAGTCTGGTTTTTATACTTTTAAAAATCCAACTAATTGAATTTTGACTAACAGAATGTATAAAGTGACAAATAATTATACCCTACATCGTTATTTTAACAAACATCCTGTATTAAGGGCTTTTCTGCCTATCGAAATAGAATTTCTTTTGTCAGTATTTAACACTCAGATGATTTATGACAATCCTCAATACGGGACGGATTAGTAAAAACTGTATCTTTAAGGTTGGAATCCTTAACTTCTGATTTGGCTGAGACAATCCTATACATTACTTTATTTTACAGAACATGAAAAACTTAAATCTGACATTGGTACTGATCTTTTTTGGTCTGAACGGTTTTGGACAGAAACTTCCTTTGCCTGCCGACAAAAAAGCTACAAAGGAAACTGTTATACTTTTCCAGTCATTATTTGAACTTAAGAATAAGGGAATAATGTATGGTCATCAGGATGACCTGATGTACGGTTACACATGGTGGTATGAAAAGGACCGCTCGGACACAAAAGAAGTCACCGGTGATTACCCTGCTGTTGCCGGATTTGAACTCGGTCACATTGAGCTTGGTGTTGAACGAAGTCTGGATTCGGTAAGTTTTGCTCAGATTGCTGAACAAATCAAAGTGCATTATAAGCGTGGGGGTGTCGTTACTATCAGTTGGCATCTCAACAATCCACTTACGATGCAAATCAAAGATACGCTGTCATCAAGGCAGCACGGCACGGCATGGGATGTGAGCTCAAAAGATGTGGTTTCATCCATTCTTCCGGGTGGCAAATATAATGAACTCTTTAATATATGGCTGGAACGTCTGGCTACCTTCTTTACAGGTTTAAAAGATGATAAAGGGTTACCAATCCCGTTTATTTTCAGACCATTTCATGAACATTCCGGTTCATTTTTCTGGTGGGGCACCAACATTTGTACCGACCAGGAATACTCAGCCCTTTGGAGATATACCGTCGATTTTTTAAGAGAAAAAAAGAATATTCATAACATTCTTTATGCTTACAATACCGACCGCGTAACCAGCCTGGATCAATACATGCGAGGCTATCCCGGCGATGATGTTATCGATATGCTTTCACTTGATATGTATGACCGCGGAGCACAGTTTGGAGGAGAACTTGATAATGCCTTAGGCTTTGTTACCAAGGAAGCCATAACGAGAAATAAACTTACAGCGCTGAGCGAAACAGGCGAAAGAAGAGGAATGACTAACTGGTGGTCTTCAGTGCTGTTACCTGTTGTAAGCAAATACCCTGTTGGCTACGTATTAACTTGGAGAGACGCTTATAATACAAAGTTTTCAGTATCGGGAAATCCAATTTCGTTTTCACCTGATGATTTTAAAGATTTCTATAACTCACCCAGGACACTGTTTTTAAAAAAGATACAGGAAGCAAATCTTTATAAAAGAAAGTAATAAAAGATTTATCCCGGGTCACAGGATTATTCTTTTATCACTTTTATCGTTTTTCGAAAGTTGCCGTTAAAGACTTCTACAATGTAAATACCTTTATCTGTTGTGCTTATGTTGATACTTGTCTGGTAACGGCAGTTTGTAAGTTCTCTTATTTTTTTGCCCATAGAGCTAAATATCTGAACATTATATAATGCATCGGTGCTGAGCGCTATCGTAAATTCATCACTGATGACCGAAGGCCACAGAAATACTTCGGGATCGGCCGAAAAATTTGCCCTCTTTACATAAACATATATTTTATCACTTGTCTCAACACCACAGGTTCCGGTCACTATTGTACGGTAAAGACCAATGTTGGTAGCGTTTAAGTTCTGAATCAGATATTGTGAAGTATTGCTATTATTGAGAGGCACACCATCCTTTTGCCATTGATAAGTCAGGTTATGTCCGTCTGCATTAACCTCCAGGGTAACATTATCTCCAAATGGTACCTCAATATCAGGAGAAACGGAATTTATTTTGGTCAGCGGGTATACACTAAGTTTTATAGTGTTGGATATTACGGATCCGCAAGAACCAGTTATTTCACAAATATAGTCACCGGAATCAGTTATGCTAGCAGATGGAAAAATCAATTCGGATGAAGGTCCGGACTGAATAATCTGGTTGTTTTTGGACCACTTAAAGAGAAGATTATATCCTATAACATTGGCATTAAGTGTAACCGGTTGTGCCGCACAGATGGCAGTATCGCCTGATTGACTGATTAACTGCGTATTGGGGACAACATTTCCATTAAGCCTTGACCAATCTGAAACTAAATTATTTACTGTAATCCTGACAATAATATTAACAGGCCCAGTATAACCAATATTCCAAAGTATGGAAGCATTACCGGCATTTCCTGAAATAACACCGGCAGTGGATGGCAACAGGTTCCACTCGTAATTTGTCGCTCCGGTGATGGTTCCTATTGAATATTGACTTGATTCTGTCCCCTGACAGATTATTGAATCACCAACCGGAGGAGGCGGTTTAAAATTATAGACAATACCTGTTTTTGTCTGAATCCAGGATTCAAAATCCGATGTCCGTGTGTAAGCTCCGTAAGTGTCGCAGTTTGAACTCCCCCAGCTGACTAATCCGGCTAATTTATACTCACCTAACACAGGGACTACCAAAGGCCCGCCACTATCACCATTACAAGCATCTTTATTTCCGTTAAGATAACCTGCCATGAGATCTGTTGCCGGGATAGAACTCCAAACCGTAGAAGCTTGTGTGTTTGAAACAATTGGCAACTGCACCTTTTGAAGTGCGGATGGAAGTACATCGGGATTAACATGAGTATATCCCCAACCGGTTACCCAGGACATAACACCCGGATCAATTGCACCCTGGGCAACATCATCAGCTGTTACTATTTTTATTGGAACCGCATTTGGATAATTTATTGAGTCTGTCAGTTCCAACAAGGCAATATCGTTTAAAAGGGTTTGACTATCGAAACCTTCATTAACTATTACCTGGCTGACAGCATACTTCTTTCCATCAAGAGGATTATTAACCGGGTTGTTAGCTCCCACTTGTACTGACATCTGAGATACAGGAGTTGCCCCTCCGGTGCTGTTTTGGGTGCAATGAGCCGCCGTGACAACCCATTTTCCGCTGATTATTGAACCACCACACCTGTAATTACCTGAAATATAATATACCTGCCATGGGAAATCGGAAATAACAGTATTCGTCCCACCTGTAATTTTAGCATTGATGGATTTTATTCCTGTGAAAAAAGGAAATAAATGATCTCCTTTCCCTATATCTGATTTTATAAATAAGATAGGTTCTCCGTTCAGGTAAAGAGTACATAAGCTAATGTCAGGATTGAATTTTTCAGAAACAGAGATCTTTAAATAATAGCGCCTGTTTGCTTCAAGACTAAAACTTACGGTATCATTTTGCAGATATTCCTTTCCTGAAAAGACAGGTACATTCTGGCCATCAAAAATTTGCCATCCGTTTAATCCCGGGTTTCCGGTCTGTAATACCCGGATAGACACTTTCTGAGCAATAACAGAGAATGAGATCAGATATAAAAGTAAAATGAATAAAAACCTTTTCATGAACAAATATAAACTATGTAAGAGATCAAATCTGAAATTTTCTCCATTATAAGCTATTCAATTCTGCAGAATTATTAAAAAATAATCATATCCTGTAAAACAGACAAGCAATGAATATGTTTTATTCCGGTTACCTGATACCGGTATCAATATTTATATTTAACAGAGTCTTATCCTGCGAATTAATTGAAACTTTTGCAGGCATGGTCCTTCCCAAAATATTCTGTGATTAATATAGTACTATCTGATAATCAATGCTATTTATTTTGCATCTTTCAATGCTTCCTTCACCGATGCCCTGAAGATATTATACGACCAGGTAGCTCCTGATATTGCGTCAATTTTGTTAATGTCCTGTTTTACCGCCAGTTTTTTCGGATAGGTTTGAACACCTTTCCAGTCATTCCTGCTTTGCTGAATATATTCAGCATTACCTTCAAAATGCTTTTCATATTCTGCATTGAAGGCTTCGTGTAAGCTGGAATCTCTTATTATAAAATCAATATCGGTAAAAACACCGTTTTTAAGTGTAAATTGAACACTTCCCCAGAATGGTTCATAAATATACTTTGCCCGTGACTTCCCCTTATATGTGCCATCTCTGTAAATGACAGATGTATCCTGAACTATATTTTCCTGAATTTTAGGCCTCTGAGAAAAGACTGATGTTGATAAGAATAAAGTTAAAAATATAACAGAAACGAAGGTAGCAAGTCTTTTCATTTAATAAAATTTATATAACATATTTCGTCATGGTCAAAGCAATTATTCGGCTTACTCGATGAATAAGACCGTTAATATTATCTGAGACCCTTTGTGGACTTCTGCGATTCCTCCCTTGTGCTCTGTGTAACAAAAAATAAGGACTTACACAACTTGTCCCGCTGAGGCGGGATAATCAAACAGAGAACCATTGAGATCCACAGAGGAAATCCCAAATTAAATATTAAAAAACCTGCATTTGATCCGGTTCTGTATGATTTAATCCCGAGATTATCAGGATTAATAACCCCACTTCCTCATTATATCCAGGTCCGCTTTAGCGCAATACATAGGAGTTTTATCTCCATATGATTCCTGTTCAATAATATAGCATCTGGTTCCTCCTTTGTTAGTTGCGAGCTCACAGACTTTTTGGGTATTTACGATACCTTCACCGAGGATTGTGCTTTCATATTTTTCTGTCCCGGCTTTGGCAGGTATTTCATCTTTCACATGAACAATCTCAAATCTGCCGGGATATTGATTCATAACGTCAAGGGCGATTGCTCCCCCGTTATAAAGGTTACCCATGTCTAGCTGCAATGCAACAAGATCAGGATCGATACTCTTCATGATAATATCAAATATCTTTTCGCCATTCAGTTTTTGGCTGAACTCAAAATCGTGATTATGATACCCGAATTTCATCCCTGACTTTTTGCACAACTCTCCGCATTTATTAAAGACGTCCATGTATCCTTTAAAATCATCATAGGTCTTTCTCATACTCTCGTCCATAAAAGGACTGATTACCCACTTTTGCCCAAGCGTCGCTGCATCTTCAACGGTTTTTTTCCAGCTGTTGCTGAAATCTTTTTTTGTTGCATCCCAATGTTCTTTCCCCATGACTGTATGGCCGCTGATCATTTTCAGACCAAGTCCATCAAGCACTTTTCTGAATTCAGGAGCTAAAAACCCATAAAATTTCTTATTAATATAATTAGCATGTTCTACATAAACATAGCCCATTTTAGCAAGCTGTGCAAGGGATCCTTCAGGATCTTTCATCATATCATCGCGTACGGAATACAGTTGTATTCCAACCATTCCTTTTTGTTTATGCTTACCGGAAGCAAAAACCGACCTGGGGAGGATTGCTGCACCAAGAGCGATCATGGCTCCTGATTTTAAGAATGTTCTTCTTGAAGATTTCATATAAATGAGTTTTTAGATTAAATTTAATCAATAGTTTCTTAATATTAATCGAAGGATAAAGTTATAAAATCAGTCAGATCAAACAAATAAATTCCGACAATTGGATACCTGATATTATTTATAAGAAATATTTTTCGCACCTCCAATTTTTGCATTTGATATTTTTGTTTTAAATAAAGAGAGAAGTTCTTCCGGATTAAGGGTTTGTGAAGGATTGAATTTATCAGATGACATGTATTTAAGAATTGAGCTATATAGCTGTCTTCCTTCCGGTTTATTCTGAATCCTTTTCAGATCAGACATACATACCAGCAATTTCCCTTTTCCTACGGTGAATTCGAATATTAAGCCCAGTTTATGGTTCCTTTCAATATTATCGATAACCTGGACAAGAGGACGATAATCTTTTGGTGCATTATCCAGAATAAAAGGACGGCTGTTTTTGACAATAGGCCACCATTGCCAGTTTGAATGAAATTCAGTTGGAAAATCACTGAATAATGGAAGTTTAGGATTGGTAAGGATTGACATAGTACCGGGCGATACTGGTTTATTATTTGATTCTGATATACCTTTGAACATCCTGAAGTTCCAGTAATCGGGAGTAAACAAACCTCCAACTGAAAGATCCCTTGTTTCATTAAAATCAGGGAATAATAATACCCTTGCACCATCAACAAGCTGTGACATTGTGATTTTATCCAGATTTTTTGTAACAAGAATGTTATCAGGTACCTTTGTATTTGTATAGGAGGGATATACCCAGACAGGATAAGAGTTTTCATAAGGAGTGCCTTCGATAATGATTGAAAGAATAAGTTTCTCCGCTTTGGAAAACTTTAAAAGATCAATATTAATTGAACCAACATTCGTTAATCCTCCCTGTACTATATTAACTGCTTCATCACCCTGGAAAACTGTTTCGCCTTTTCCGTTTTTAAGTTCCCATCTTACTGATTGTGCTTCTAATGAGGTTTCTGAATAATTTGCTACCTGGATCTTTGCTCTGAATTGTTCATTGCTTGCCCAGCAGTATTTTTCCATAATAACTAAAGGAACAACCTTGTTGCAGAAATGACTGAATTCCTCAGGAGTTATAATTCCTTTGTTATCCATAAATGCATCGAGAAGGCCAACTAATGCAGTCCCCTGCCCAGGGAAATCCTGGAGGTCGAGAAGGTGAAAACCTCCAAAACCGGGAGTTCTCATTGCCATCTCAATATCAGCTTTATAACAAATCGCACTCAATGCTCCTGATGCTTTGAAGAAATCTTTAGCCTGATCACTCAGATTATTCGTCTTTAGACGTTCCCTGAAGACTTCAAAATTCCATGGCTTCATAACGCCGGTATACTTTTTTATCTCAGCATAATCAGGATAAATCTGATACTGGCCAACTTCTGTTCCGACAGATGGAACCGAACATTTTGATATGGCACCTGAATAATTCCGATCAGTTGACGGATAGCGACCGTTAATATAACCACCATCGTTTGCATCGGCGAACGAGAAGGAGCCTCGTATATGTGTGCTGTATGTTGTATCCCTGTCAGCACCAACCCGGCAAGCGGCATAATAATCCTCACCCTCAGCCTGGCCTCTGAAACCTAAATAATTATTTGATCCATAGGCCATTAGATGTCGATTGTCAATCGATTTAAAATGATTCAGAACTTCTTTCATAATGTCAAAATCGCCAGAAAGTTCATTCCCGAGAGCAAACATTACAAATGATGCATGATTTCCATAAGTGTCAAGAATATGATCACCCTCTTTGAGAAGAAAGGTATTCAAATCAGAATTTCTGTTTTTGCTGAATCCGCCCCAGAAAGGCAGTTCCGGCTGAAGGTATATTCCTTCAATATCTGCCGCTTCAAATGCTGCGAGAGGTGGTGTCCATGAATGGAAGCGGTAAAAATTTATATTATACGATTTCGCAATTCTGAATACTTTTTGCCAGCCTTTAACATCCATTGGAGGATAACCTGTTAACGGGAAAACACAGGCATCATGCTTTCCGCGAAGAAATGTCTTTATTCCGTTTACTGTAAACTGAGTTCCCTGTGTGGAAAACTTACGCATTCCAAAATCAAGGGAGGTATTATCGAGAAGCCTGTTACTTTTCAGACTGACAGCCAGTTTGTATAAAGCCGGATTAAACTCGCTCCAAAGGAGGGTTTTGCTACCCATGGTATAAGTAACTTCAATTATGTTTTCACCTTTCCTGAGTGAAACCGGATATGACTTTGGTGGGACACTGTGCTTGACATCTGTATTCCATGCATCAGCTTTCATGATCAGATTTGCCTTTCCGGCATAGCCTTCAGGATTAGAGATTTTCACCTTTACCGTGATTTTTTTCAGGACGATATCGGGATAGACCTGAACTGTTTCAATGTGAACCGGGTTATATGCCTCGAGACAGAATTTACCGAGAATCCCATTCCAGTTGCTTTGTGTATGCTCTGTCCAGGCATGTGAACCTGTCACACCTTCCGGTACAGAACTGTTATCATTATTTACCAGAATTGTAAGTAAGTGTTTCCCCGGAGAAAGATGGCCTGTAAGATTATAGTACTGTGCTGTAAGTAAATCATTGCTGCTCCCTATGAAATAATTATCAACCCAAACCTGCGTTGGTTTGGTCCTCTCCATCATTAACCTGATATAATTACCGTTCCAGGTATCAGGGATAACAATCTCCTTTTGATACCATGCCATACCGGCGTACATCATTTCACGCGAAAGCCTCATAGTTTCCAGTCTGTTGGTATTAGGAATCCCTTTTTTGTTTTCATCAAGTGTCCCCGGTAGTTTCACTGAATCGGAAAGATTCCTGCTATACCACTTTTCACGAATACCTTTCCTGGCTGTATCCAACGAAAACTTCCAGGAACCGTTAAGCAGTATTGTATTATGAATGGGGACAAATGATCCTCTGTTACAGGATGTTCCCACAAGTACTAATGCTATTAAGAAGTATTTAAATCTATAAAACATGAAAATAAGTTTTGATTATTATTAAACTGAAATGTTTTTCAATTGCCAAGCCGGACCGGGCAATATTTCATTCATACATATTATCAATATCCGTACCCGATATCCCGATCATAAGATTACTAACCTTATTAATTATCTCTTTTAAACATTTTTCTCCTTTCTCCGGTGTTGCTTTATACGGATTCCCAATGCCGGTGTCATCTGTAACCTTCGACCATTTCCTTTCCGTCCATGCCCATTTTTCATTTAAAGCTTTTATCCTGAATTTTTTGCCAATCCCCTTCCCTGCTTCATTTAACGGCAGAACTAATTCAGGTGCAAGAAATTGCATAATACTTGTTTCCATTTCATCCGCATGTCCCCCTCCATTTTCAAAAAAATCAGAATTTGTAAACGACTGATACCAATTACAACTACAGATAAACATCTTAGGATACCTGGGTCCCAGTTCCCTGATCATTTGCTTAAAATCATTGCCTCCATGTCCGTTAAGAATCAAGAACTTATAAATTTCATGTCTGTTAAGAACATCCGTAACATCATTCAGGATTGAAAATTGTGTACTGGGGTTCAGGTTAATATTTATCTTAATGTCAAGCTGACCTGTATTCACACCGAAAGGAATTGTTGGCAGAACAATTACCTCCGAGCCTTTTTCAAAGGCTATCCGGGCAGACTCTTCTGCAATTCTCTCAACCATAATATTATCAGTGGCAAATGGCAGATGGTAATTATGAGCTTCTGTAGCGCCCCATGGTAAAACAGCAAGGTTGATATGTTTGTCTTTGAGTGCCTTCCAGTTTGTCTCGGATAAAATAAATGGCTTCATTCTTTTAAAATGTTTGATGGGATATTGTTTTTTACGGAATACGAAAATAGTAAATTCTACAGTATTATGGCAATAGTCAGTCTCAATGATGTGAAAAAAGAATCTTTAACCTGTTGTTCCAGAATTCATTAAAACTGCTCTTTGGATTTTCACACAGATATACGGAAGTCCCATATTCCCTAGCATCAGGATTTGATATTTTGCCAACCAGAGTGATTTTATTAAAAAGTAATTGCACATCCTGTCCCAGTTCACTGTTAATATAGATAACCGATGTGATATCAGGGTTAAACTTCCTGGGAATCCAGTACCTGAAACTTTCATTGAAACTAACCGGTTCGGGGAGTTGATATTTTTTACCAATTATTGTAATTGCCCCTGCCTGACCATAATTTTCACAATATATAAAACTGGCTTTTTTATCGCCTATCATGCTGTATGCTCTATCAGCAACGGATGTCAACTCTTCCCATCCCAGCATGTCAGCATAATCCTGGGGCAATGAATGTATTGAGTTATCCTCAAATCGCCTGGCGATTATTATTCCATATTTTGTTTCAAGAATATGGAAATATTTTACCAGTCCATCACTTTTGTAAACCGGCAGACCCACCGGAACTCCTGGTATTGTAAGCACTACAAGCATAACAGGCAAAACAATTCTTGTCCATGCTCTTTTCAAACTATAATCGAATGAAACCGCTCCTGCAGCAATCAGGAACGGGAAGATTCCTATGGTATAATAGCTCTTACCTCGCAAGAGCATTAGAACAACAATTATAAAGATAACCAGTATTCCCAGGAAGCGGTACTTTATACCTTTCCTGTTTAATAGAATGAAAAACAGTCCGGCTATAATAAGAACCGATGCAAATGCACCCATCATCAGTTGTTCAGCAAGAAAGGTAACCCTATCGACGTTGACAAGTTGTGTGCGTTTCAGTTCTGCCAGGTGATTGACAACCGGGAGATTGTTTATTATTTGCCAAATGATATTAGGAGAGCATATTAATAGTCCGGCAGCTATACCTAACCAAAACATTTTCTTTGTAAAAACATTTCGATAACGGGTAAAGGGAACTATTACCAATAAACCGGCAAAAAACACTCCGATCAGGTATTTGTTAAGTATTGAAAAGCCTGCGGCAATTCCGAAATAGAGCAGATATTTTCCCTTTCCTGAATTTATATAACGAACGAGCAGAAACAATAAAAATGTCCAGAAAAAAATGTCCAGAAAAACTGGCATAAAAAGTGAAAATGATCTCAGGGCAAATCCGGCAATCAAAAACCCTATTCCTGATAAAACCCTTGCATAATGAGATCCTCCAAGGTCTTTTGCGATTGCTGCAACAAGCAAAATCATCACTCCGCTCATAAGTGCAGGTAAAATTCTGACAGCAAATAAACCATGCCCGACAGTATTCTGAAGGAGCCATGCCAGCCATCCGATCATAGGCGGAACAGTGGCGAATCCTAATGCCGGGTGTTCTCCCAGAGAAAAATAGAGAAGTTCATCTCTATGATATTCGAGGTTTCCGATAACCAGCAAATGAATAAAAACATTGAATATGGCGATAAAAATGACTGGCAGGTCAGCTGAAATCTTTTCTTTATATGATTTCATTTCAAAAATGATCTATTGAAATAATTTGCTTTTCAATTTTGTGTTGTAAGGTATAAAATAAATATTATGAGTATCGTAAATTGCTAATAATTTATTGTGAGATTCCTCGCTGGCGCTAGGAATTCAGAACGAATCCGCCATCAGGCGGAGAAGTGAGGAATCTCCAATCAATAGAAACTGAATATTGGTATAAAAGAAATAATTTTTATATTCACGATTCCCAATATTCAATTTAAATAAAATGAGTATCGGAAATGAATAATAAAAGCTGAGTATATTTTTCTATTTTGCATGTACTCAACCCCCCGACCCCCTTCTCTTGCAGGCAAAAGAAGGGGGAGACACTTTTTAGCCCCTCTTTGCGAAGCAGAGAGGGGCTGGGGTGAGTTCATGAGTATAAATAACTGATCTTCAAACATTTTATATTATTTTATTGCTCATTACCGAGAGTCATATTAAATAATATTATTTCAGAAAAAGTAAAAGGATATGATTGCAATTATATCTGAATTAATCTCCGGATTTATTTTTTTGCAGAAGGGTGCGGGTCAAAACATAAAGTCAGGTCGATTTTAGCCTGTGAAACTATGGGTTATACTGTGGTTAAAAGAGAATGGAAATTAAAGAACACCATAAAGTTATTCAGTATAATTGCTTTAAGCTTATCAACTCCTAAGTTCAGATCGTTAGCCACTTTATCATAAATCTTTCGGATATCCACTTCTGCTCCGTCAGTTTCCAGAAATATTTTATCGACCGGTAAACGTCTTAATAAGTCCCGTGACTCTGATCTGAGAATAAAATCGAACCAGAATGAAAGATACATACCTTTCGACAGCAACTGACCAGCCAGTTCAAAGTTTCCCCTGAATCCATGAACCAGCCAGGGCATTTTTGGTTTCAGTTTTTTTTGAACTGAAAGAAGCTCATCCCAGGCTCTGACACAATGAATAATAACAGGTTTCAGAGTTTCTTCCGAAATGGTTACCTGTTCTTCAAAGGCTTTGCGCTGAAGCTCAATGGCAGGTCCTCTCAGCCTGTCAAAACCAGCCTCCCCTATAGCTATAATATCAGAATGATTTGCTGAGTTCCTGACTGAGGTAACAAGTCGTTTATAATTATCTTCATTAAGGAACCAGGGGTGTATACCAAAAGTGTACGCGACTCCTGAAACTCCTGCAGGCAGTTTTTCTTCATGTGCCATCAGGCTTTCGAGGATAAAGATTCCGGTAGCCGGAGTATTTCCGTGAACATGTATATCAATATAGTCACCGCGGTGCGGTAGATGCATCTCTTCTATTTGCTTAACAGAGTAATACCTTTGTCAATACGTCTGAGGGTCTCTTCTTTTCCTAACCAGCTTATAATATCAAACATATGAGGGCCTCTTAAGGAGCCAACGATCACAAGTCTGAATGCGTTCATTATTGCGCCGGTGTTATAGCCATTTTTCTCAATCCAGGTCTTAATTACCGGTTCAGTTGCAGCAGGGGAGAAATCAGACATTTTCTCAAGCAGAGACCTTAATTCCGTAATAAGAACAGCAGAATCCTCTTTCCAACGTTTATTTACAGCTTCCTGATCATAAGTTTCCGGGGCTTTAAAAAAGAAATCTGTCTGTTCCCAGAAATCTTTAACAAAACTTACCCTCTCTTTGACAAGTCCTATAAGTGTCTCAAGTCTTATAATATCAACATGATATCCTTGTGCTCTCAGAAATTCTCTGAATTCCAGGGCGAGATGATTATTTGTTTTATTTTGAAGATATTGGTGATTAAACCATTTTGCCTTTTCAGGGTCAAAACGGGAACCCGATTTGCCAACTCTGTCAATTGAAAAAGCATTTATCAGCTCATCCATAGAAAATATTTCCTGCTCGGTTCCTGGATTCCAGCCCAGCAATGCAAGCATATTAATAAAGGCTTCTGGATAATATCCATCCTCGCGATAACCCTTTGCTGTTTCTCCATATGGCCAGAAGAGAGGAAATACAGGGAATCCCATTTTATCCCCATCACGTTTACTTAATTTACCTTTTCCATCGGGTTTCAGCAGCAATGGCAGGTGGGCAAAAAGAGGCGGTGTCCAGCCGAAAGATCTGTACAACAAAACATGAAGTGGCAATGAAGGGAGCCATTCTTCTCCTCTGATTACATGGCTGATCTTCATCAGATGGTCATCAACTATATGTGCAAGGTGATAAGTCGGCATGCCGTCTGATTTGAACAAAACCTTATCATCGAGAGTCCTGGTATTTACCACAATATGCCCCCTGATAAGATCATCAAAGTGAATATCCTCATTATGCGGCATTCTATACCTTATAACATAAGGTTCTCCTTTATCGAGTTTCTCTCTCCATTCAGACTCCTTTAATGAGACTGAGTTAATCAGTTTTTCCCTTACTTCATCATTATAAATAAAAGTTTTTCCAACTTTTTCTGATTCGGTTCTCAGAGTTTCAAGTTTTTCGGGAGTATCAAATGCATAATATGCATGGCCTTTATCAATAAGGATATCAGCATATTGCCTGTATACTGTTTTCTTATCACTCTGCCGGTACGGACCATAATTTCCTCCTTCCCTGATTCCTTCATCAACAACTATTCCGCACCATTCAAGAGATTCCATTATATATTCTTCGGCACCCGCAACGTATCTTGCCTGATCCGTATCTTCGATCCTTAAGATAAAAGTTCCTCCGTTCTTTTTTGCGAAAAGGTAATTATACAGAGCTGTTCTTACTCCTCCTATATGCAAAGGGCCCGTGGGACTTGGGGCAAAACGTACTCGTACTTGTTCCATTTTAAGATTAAATCGGTAATTGTAATTGCAAATATAGACAAACCCGATTACATATAATACTATAACGAAAATCAGGTTTTAAATGATGGATTTGTAGTAATTTAGCAGCGATAAAATTATCACTTTATGATGAAGATGAAAGCGTTGGTAAAAGCGAGACCCGGGAAGGGTTTATGGATGCAGGATGTACCGGTTCCTGAACCGGGCCTTAATGATGTCATTATCAAGGTGAAAAAATCAGCTATTTGTGGCACTGATCTCCATATTTATGAATGGGATCCCTGGTCGCAAAAAACTATATGCACTCCAATGGTCATTGGTCATGAGTACATGGGATATATCGAAAAAATGGGTGCCGGAGTTACGAACCTTAAAATTGGTGAAAGAGTTACCGGGGAAGGCCATCTTGCCTGCGGTCATTGCCGTAACTGTCGCCGCGGAAAAGAGCATGTATGTGAAAACACTGTGGGAATTGGTATTCATATCGATGGATCTTTCGCAGAATATGTAAAAGTGCCAGCTGTAAATGTTATTCCGCTTGATCACAGGATCCCAGACGAATGGGCAGCAATTATGGACCCATTCGGAAATGCAACTCATACAGCTTTATCGTTTCCTTTGATAGGTGAAGATGTCCTGATTACCGGATCGGGTCTGATTGGCAGTATGGCCGTTGCGATTGCGAGGTTTGCCGGTGCAAGATTTATTGTTGCCAGCGACCTTAGTGATTCCCGTCTTGATATTGCCAAAAAAATGGGAGCCACTCTTACTGTTAATCCATCAAAAGGAGAAAAAATTTCGGATGCAGTTAAAAAGCTGGGTATGAGAGGATTTGATATTGGCCTGGAAATGTCAGGATCTCCGAAAGCTTTCGTGGAAATGCTTAATAATATGTATAATGGTTCAAGTATCTCATTACTTGGAATACTTCCGTCAAACTTCGAGGTTCCGTGGAGCGATATCATTTTCAAAGCAATAACCTTAAAAGGTATTTATGGCCGTGAGATGTGGGAAACATGGTACAAGATGGAACAAATGATTATAGGCGGTATAGACTTAAATCCTGTTATAACACATCGTTTTCCTATAGATGATTTTCAGAAAGGATTTGATGAGATGGAAAAAGGCAACTGCGGAAAAGTAATATTAAACTGGGATTAACTAATAATAATCCTTTGAGTTACCTGGTGTTTACATTGTGTTCCTTAGTGGTAAAAAATTGAACCACAAAGAGCACAAAGGAATTCCCAAAGGCTCACAAAGTAAAGAAATAAGAATATGTATAAAGATTATCAGACGCATCTGGAAAAAATAATTGAAGAAATAAAAGAAGCCGGTTTATACAAGAATGAACGTATAATCGTATCACCGCAGGGTGCGGAAATTGAACTGAACACCGGGCAGAAAGTACTGAATTTCTGTGCCAATAATTACCTTGGGCTTTCTAATGACAAGTCACTTATTGAAGCAGCGAAAGCATCTCTCGATGATCATGGCTATGGAATGTCGTCGGTAAGATTTATTTGCGGCACAACAGATCTCCATAAAGATCTTGAGAGAAAAATTGCCGGATTTTTCGGAACAGAAGATACTATTCTTTACGCAGCCTGTTTTGATGCAAATGGTGGAGTTTTTGAACCTCTTCTGAATGAAGAGGATGCAATTATTTCCGATTCGCTGAATCATGCTTCGATTATTGATGGTGTACGTCTTTGCAAGGCTCAACGCTACAGATATGAAAACGCTGATATGACAGATCTCGAAAAACAACTACAACTAGCTCATAATCAGAGATTCAGACTTATTGTAACTGATGGAGTATTCTCGATGGACGGCAATGTGGCACCTCTTGACAAGATTGTTGAGCTGGCAAATAAATACAATGCCATGGTTATGGTTGATGAATCACACTCAGCTGGAGTAGTAGGAAAAACAGGAAGAGGAGTTACCGAACTCTTTAATATTACCGGAAAAGTTGAAATAATTACAGGCACACTTGGAAAAGCCTTCGGTGGAGCTATTGGCGGATTCACAACAGGTAAAAAAGAGATAATTGAGATTCTTAGACAAAGGTCTCGTCCCTATCTTTTTTCAAATTCCATACCACCTATGGTAGCTGCAGCCGGGATCAGAATGATTGAAATGATGACAGAAACAAATGTTCTTCAGGATAAACTTCATTATAATGCTAAATACTTCATTGCCTGCATGAAAAAAATGGGATTCGATATAAAACCAACTAAATCAGCTATTTGTGCAGTTATGTTATATGATGCAAGATTATCTCAGGACTTTGCATCGAGGCTGCTTAAAGAGGGCATCTATGTTATCGGATTCTATTTCCCGGTAGTTGCAAAAGGAGAGGCAAGAATAAGGGTTCAGCTCTCTGCAGCTCATGAAAAGGAACACTTGGATAAGGCGATCAGGGCTTTTGGGAAGATAGGCAGACAACTCGGTGTAATAAGATAATGAATAAGTATCTTTTCCAAATATATCGCATCGTGGTTCCCAAGCCATTGAGAGTTATTATCCTGAAGAAAACGTTCCGGAATAAAATTCTGAGACATTTTGCCTCTTTGCCCGGAAATGAGGTTAATGATGAGCAGAAAGAAGTACTGCAATACCTTAAACACAACGAGCTCAGGATTTTTCCCTATCACTTTCATAACAATTATTCCCCTGAAAAGATTGAAGTGATGTACGATAGCGGAAATAGTATGCGATATGTGTTACAGGAAGGGAAGAGGCTGTATTTTAAAAAACGATGGAAGGAGGCAAGGATAAAAAAGGCCTATTGCGAGCTTTTAAGGGAACAGGATCCGGACAGCCCTCACAGGTATCTGACAGATTCGTTTACTATTGGAAAAGATGACGTTTTAGCTGATATCGGAGCTGCCGAAGGAAACTTTTCCCTGGCGGTAATTGAAAAGATCAGGAAGGTTTATATGTTTGAATATGACCCTGAGTGGATCGAAGCACTCAGGGCTACATTTGCTCCATGGTCAGACAAAGTTGAGATTATTAATAAGTATGTATCTGATCGCGATGATAACTCACATGCCAGATTTGATACTTTTTTTAAAATCAGGGAGGATATTACCTTTCTGAAAATTGATGTTGACGGCGCTGAATCGGTTGTTTTAAAAAGTTGTGATGAAGTATTCAACACAGATAAGCCCTTCAAATTAGCCCTCTGTACATATCATAAAAATGATGATGAAAAAGATTTTGCTTTATTACTGAATGGTTATGGATTCAGGATAACACCTTCTAAAGGATATATGATCCATTATTATGATAAAAAAATGAAAGCGCCGTATCTGAGGAGAGGGCTGATCAGAGCTGTAAGATAAAGGAACAACGAAGTAAGAACATTTGAACCAACGAATTAAGAATGCAGAAGTGATCTTGGCAGGAAAAAAATTCTGACTTCTGATTTCGTTTGTTCTATTGTTCAATTGTTCAATAAAAAAGGGTGCTCGTGAAAGCACCCCGCTGATATATGATAATTCCCAAAACACGGGACCCCATATTAAAATTTTAACCGCATTTGGATGATCCGCAATCTTTGCATATCAGACATCCCTCTTCGTAGACAAGGTTGTCTGAACCGCATTCACCGCATTTGCCTTTTGCCTTTGTTCCGTTTGGTATGTATTTTTTCAAAGCTCTCTCAACTCCATTCTTCCAGTTATTAATCGACTCACTGTCGAGCTTTAAAGATGTTACAAGATTAACCACATCCTGAATTGGCATCTCATGTCTTAAAACACCTGAAATCAGTTTTGCATAATTCCAGAATTCCGGCTTGAACATGTGAGATAAACCTCCCATAGTTTTCTTATAGCCATATTTGTCGGTATATTGAAAATCATAACGGGTATTCCCATCTTCGTCCTTTATTTTTATTATTTTGCCTTTCAGGATGCTCTTTGGAATAGGGAATATCTCTTCATCAGCTATACCGGTAAATATCTCATAAGGGCGGCTCTCTTTAAGTCCGACAAAAGCGACCCATTTTTCTTCATTTATATTAAACCTGATAACATCACAATCAAGAACTTTTGGACGTTTTGGTCTTTCAGGCCGTGCTTCTGTTTTTCCTGCGATAAGGATACCGTTCCTCGATCCATCGCGGTATACTGTAGCTCCCTTGCATCCCGATTTCCAGGCTGTAAGATAAAGCTCACTGACAAGTTCTTCTTTTGCCTCGGCGGGAAGGTTTATAGTAACGCTTATTGAATGGTCAACCCATTTCTGAATTGCACCCTGCATTTTAACCTTTGCAATCCAGTCAACATCATTTGCAGTGGCTTTATAATAGGGCGATTTTGCAATTATCGATTCAATCTCCTCGTCTCTCATTCTTGTGACTTCATCGGTATCGTAGCCGTTCAGTTTCAGCCAATCGACGAATTTATGGTGGAAAACATTAAATTCTTCCCATGAGTCGCCAACTTCATCTTTGAATGTCACCTTTACATCCAGATCATTTGGGTTAACTTTCCTTCTTCTTTTGTAAAAAGTGGAGAATATCGGTTCAATTCCGGATGTTGTCTGTGTCATAAGGCTTGTAGTGCCGGTCGGTGCAATAGTAAGAAGTGCTATATTTCTTCTGCCGAATTTAACCATGTTGTTATACATGACAGGATCGGCCTCCTTCATTCTTAAAATAAAAGGGTTGTTTTTCTCGCGTTCAGCATCATAAATTGTAAAAGCACCCCTCTCTTTTGCCAGGTATGTCGAAGCTTTATAGGCTTCAAGAGCGAGTGTTTTATGAACTTCGACTGAAAAGTATGTAGCCTCATCGCTGCCATATCTTAATCCAAGACCTGCCAGCATATCTCCTTCCGCTGTTATTCCAATTCCGGTTCTTCTTCCCTCTTCCGATTTCTTCCTGATGTTACTCCAGAGGTTTTTCTCTACATGTTTTATCTCTTCAATCTCCGGATCTGCATTTATCTTTGCAAGGATTACATCGATCTTTTCCAGTTCAAGATCAATAATATCATCCATCATTCGCTGAGCCAAACCCACATGTTCCTTGTACAAATCAAAGTCGAATTCGGACTTTTCGGTAAAAGGATTATTGACATAGCTGTAGAGGTTAATTGCCAGTAAACGACAGCTGTCGTACGGGCATAATGGAATCTCACCGCAGGGATTTGTTGAAACTGTTGCATATCCCAGATCGCTGTAGCAATCGGGAACACTCTCTCTTATAATTGTATCCCAGAATAATACGCCCGGTTCAGCTGATTTCCATGCATTATGTATAATCTTCGTCCAGAGTTGCAATGCATCTATATCTTTTGCAAATTTCGGATTGGCAGAATTAATAGGATATTGCTGTCTGAAAAGTGTCTTATCTTCAACGGCTTTCATAAAATCGTCGGTCAGCTTAACAGAGACGTTAGCACCTGTAACTTTCCCGCTCTCAAGCTTGGCATCGATGAATTTTCCCGAATCGGGGTGTTTGATTGAGATAGAGAGCATAAGGGCCCCTCGTCTTCCATCCTGAGCCACCTCGCGAGTTGAATTGGAATATCTTTCCATAAAAGGTACCACACCTGTGGAAGTCAGTGCACTGTTGAGCACAGGAGTTCCCTTAGGTCTGATGTGTGAAAGATCGTGACCTACGCCGCCTCGTCGTTTCATTAGTTGTACCTGCTCCTGGTCGATTTTCATAATCCCTCCGTATGAATCGGACGATCCGTCGTTACCAATCACAAAGCAGTTCGATAATGAAGCAATCTGGTAATCATTCCCTATGCCTGTCATTGGGCCTCCCTGGGGAACAATATATTTGAAATCCTTGAGAACATTGTAAATCAATTCCTCGGAAAGAGGGTTCTTATATTTCATCTCCACCCGATGTATTTCCCGGGCCAGTCTGCGATGCATGTCGTCGGGTGATTTTTCGTACAGGTTTCCGTATGAATCCTTTAAAGCATATTTGTTTGCCCATACCCTTGCAGCAAGTTCATCGCCTTTGAAATACTGTATACTTTCTTCAACAGCTTCTTCGTGAGAATAAACAACTTTCCCGTGTCCCCGGTTCTTATACATTTCAATATCTTTCCCTTTCTCTGTTTTCTGCATCTCGGGTGCTGAATTCTGGTTTTTTGCTTTTTCAGTCACAATAGCTGATTCCTGGACAAATAGCTCTTCCATATATTTTTGTTATTCTCTGATTTTAATGAGATTAAACGGCCACTGATTTTTTAAGCGGGTAATTGCTAAATTAATCAAGCATACCACTTGATGCAAGAGTAAAAATTTAAGTTTATTAACATTTGATGACATAGTTATTAACTATTATATATGTGCCTGATTATAAATTTGTTAATTAGTATCAGCCTGTCATATAAACAATTACTAAAGCCAAAAGTTCAGGCAAATATTAGGATTTAGAGTGCTGTTGTCTTATATAATATTTGTTCACGGTATTTTTAAAAATCATAATAAAAAAGGGGCTGCCTGAATCCGGCATCCCCTTAAAAAGAACTAAATTATAATTAGTTGAATATGTATCTGAGACCAATCTGACCTCTCCAGCGGGAGAGCAAATCAGACAATAAATATGGATTACCGTTTGTCTGACCTGAAGCATCATAGGTAAAATTAGGTGTTGAACCGGTCAATCCTTTGTAATTAATAAGGTTAAACTGCTGGTTGCTGGCATAGATTGAATGACCCCACTTCTTGTTCAGCATATTGCCAACATTCAGGATAGCAAAAGTGACCTGCAACTTATTTACAGAGGTTCCGGCTTTGACCTTAAATTCCTGGAGAAACTGGAAATCGAATTGATTCTGCCAGGGTGACCGGGCTGCATTTCGTTGGGCATACTGTCCCCTGTGACTATTAAGATATTTGTCGTGTGAAATGAAGGCATCCAGAGCGGTCCATTGGTCAGCCGGACTTACTGCTGGCGCTGAAGCGGTCGCTGGAATTGTGATAAGGTTAATATCTGACTGTTTGGCAGGGATAAAAATCATATCATTTGTAGTTCCATCATTATTCATATCACCGTTGTAGATGTATGAAAGAGGCTGACCCGATTGTCCGTTATAGAAGAGTGACACCTGGGTTGATAACATACCTTTCAGATAATCTTTCTTATAAGATATAAGTCCGGTGATTCTTGATCCCAGGTCAAAATTTGATCTTGTGAGCTCAAGAAAATTCGGACCATAAATATTATTTACATAACGCCAGTTCGAATAAGCTACGCTCGAAGTGCCGGAGTTGAGATCGGTCGACCTTCCAAATGTATATGAAACCTGTGCATTGAATCCGTTATCAAATTGTTTCTGCAACTGGAAAACAAAATTGTAGGAATACCCCAAACTGGTGTTTTCAAACTTTATGATTTCATCAAAATTTTGATCAAACCTTCCCGTTAAGTAACGTGGTCTCTGGTCAACACCCGTAAATTGAAAGTTTGGATCGACTGTCCTGTTAAGGTCAATGAAATTGACATTGTTGAAAGTTTTGCTATAGATTCCCTCTATTGTTGCAACAACACCCCATGGCAGTTTTTGATCAATGGCAAGATTAGTTCTGAATACCTGTGGAAATTTCAGGTTTTTATCAACGACATTGATGGCACCTCTTCCGGCAACCTTTCCAAGATCAGTTGCAAGTGGCTGAGTATATGGATCCGGGTCAAATTTCAATCCGGCGGGATTGGTTATCGGAGTTGCACTTGAAGCTGAACTTCCCACACTATAGGTTCCGTTAAGTTCTCCATTGTTTGAATATTGATTTGATATCCAGACAAAAGGCACCCTCCCAGTGAACAGTCCTGATCCTCCTCTGACTTGCGTGGTTCTATTGTCAAACACGTCCCAGTTGAATCCAAAACGAGGTCCCCACATAATCCTGGACTTTGGTAAAACGCCTGTAGCTACTCCCTGAGTTGCATAGGCTGTATTGAATGCATCATTTACTCCGGGTTTATCGGGAAATACCGGAATATCTATACGAAGTCCGCCTGTAATCTGCATATTCTTCATTATCTGATACTCATCCTGGGCATAAAAACCAAATTGAGAAGCCTTAAATTTAGCAGCGCCTTTGCTTTGTGAAGGATTGTCTGTTGTATCAAAAGAATAGCCAATTGCATAATAGGTCGGAGCGACCTCGGCAGGAGTTCCTACAGTTTGAAAATTTGCCAGTGAATTATAAGCATAGTCGCCAAAAATGTTCTGAACAAAAAGATTATAGAATGAATAAAATTCATTATGGGTCCCTATCGTTATTGAATGTTTTCCTCTGAAAATACTGAATTCATCATCTAACGAGAAAATCTTCTGTTTAAGCAGGTTAGCAACAGATGAGTATTCACTTCCAAAAGTAATTGTTCTGCCACCACTCAGGTTTACCAGCACGGTTGGAAAGTCAGCGCCTACCGGATTGCGATCATCCACAACAGAAGTGTATCCAAGCATGAAGCGATTTGACAAGCTATTGCCCAGAATACTGCTTAGCTCTAAACCGGTTGAATTTGTGGTACTTGGAAAGATGTATCCGTTGTTATAAAATTGCAAAGCATTGGCATTACGACTTATAGTGAAATTCTCACCATAAGTGTAACTATGCCTGAGAATTAATTTGTTTTTGTCATTTATATTCCAGTTAACCTTTGCCAGGATCTTATTGCTGTTAGTTATACTATTTATATTAAGATAGCTTCCCGGATCGTAATTGGGAGCAACTCTGTTCAAAACTGCAAGAACATTGTTAACATCATCAAGAGTTATGTTTGAAGTTGCCGTTCCCGGTACATTGGAAAGAGGATAAGATTTCCGGGTTATTTCTCCACTGACAAAGAAAAACACTTTATTCTTTACAATTGGACCACCAAGTGAGAAACCACCCTGATAATCTGAATAATTTGCCACAGGAGATTTTGTTCCGGTTTTTGGTTCATATTTACCTACAAGATTTTCATTATTTCCATAATAATAAGCTGTTCCGGTAAATTTATTTGTGCCGCTTTTAGTTATGGCATTAATACCACCACCTGTAAAACCTCCCTGACGAACATCATAAGGAGCAATGTTTATCTGGAACTCTTCAATCGCATCGAGGCTTATCGGCTCAATCCCTGCCTGCCCCCCGTTTGTACCGGAAGAAGTCAGACCAAAAACATCATTGTTAACCAATCCATCGATTGCAAACTGATTGTACCTGTTGTTTGCACCGGCAAAAGAGGTACCGGAACCGGAAGTATTTGCAAGAGGACTGATCTTGGTAAAATCTTTCAAACCCCGTGAAATAGTAGGAACAGTATTAACTGTCTCATTGGATACGTTAATAGCTGCACCGGTTCTCCCTGAGTTTATAATGCTGTTTTTCCCGGCAGTAACAATAACTTCACTGAGACTTGTTACTGAAGGAGAAAGATTGATTACCATATCGGTTACGTTTCCAAGGCTTAAATTAATATCACTATAAACTTCCTGTTTATAACCAATAAAAGAGACAGTCACCTGGTAAGGTCCGCCAACCCTCATATTAGAGATAGTAAAACGACCATCTTTATTTGTAAGAACTCCATACTGAGTTCCTGATGGAACATGTACTGCAACAATGGTAGCTCCTGCCAGAGCTTCCTTTTTTTCGTCAACAACCAGTCCTTTCAGACCTGATGTTGTGACCTGTCCATAGGTATTTGTTATCAGGACTCCAACCAGAATAATGGCAAGACCAAGGTTTAGTAAAACTTTTTTCATAATCATGAAAGTTAGGATTAAGGTTTAATAAAATATCAACAAGGTTATCGTAAATAATTGACTTATAGGTTACATCAGAATTACAATAATGTTAATTCCGTAGCTTCAATTTACTGCTCTTTAAATGAACCTAATTAATTAAGAATCGATTAGTTTTTAACAACTTATGAGTGCTGCCTGTTGATATCTTTTTTGAAGATTTCTTTGATTATAATTTCTGAAGCTCCTGCATTTTTTTTTACATATTCTGATGCCATTTCAGCTGAAATTGTATACGTTTTATTATCAGAAAGCCATAAATCCAAATTTCTTTCAAAATCATCAAAACCGAGAAACAACTTTGCGCCTCCTATATTAAGCAGATCAACTGCTTCTTTGAAATATTCATATCTGGGTCCGAAAAGTACAGGGATGCCCCAGCACGCTGGTTCAAGTATGTTATGGATGCCTTTCCCGAATCCGCCTCCGATAGCTGCTATAAATGCATAACGGTAAGCTGAAGAAAGCATACCAATATTATCAATTATAAGCACACGTATATCAGCTGAAACTTCAGAGTATTCGGAGAATCTTGCATGTTTTACCCTGATAAGTTTTTCCAGTCTTTCGATATTCCCTTTATCAATTTCGTGTGGGGCAAAGACCCATTTCATTCTCGAAGGGAAACGGTTAATATACTCTGCAATTATCTCCTCATCCTGCCTCCAGCTACTACCGGCCAGGAATAATTTTTCATTTCCCCTGAAATGATCGAGCTGAGGAATATCTCTGGCAGTACCTGCTATCTGAACTACTCTGTCGAACCTCGTATCACCTGCAAGAGAGACTTTCTCTAATCCGATTCCTGTAAGAAGGTCAAAGGATCGCTGATCCTGCACAAATATTCTTTCAAATTTTCTCAGCATATTTCTGAAAAACGACCCATACCACTTGAAAAAATGTTGTCCGGGCCGAAATATTCCTGAGATAAGATATAACGGAATCTTCTTCCTGTAAAGCGCTGATATATAATTATTCCAGAATTCATATTTGACAAATATCACAATTTCGGGTTTGACCAGATTTAAAAACTTGGCAGCATTGCCCGGAGTATCTGCAGGCAGATAACTAATACAATCTGCATTATCATAATTCTTTCTTATTTCAAATCCTGAGGGAGAAAAAAATGTCAGCACAATTTTAAATACCGGCATTTCTCTTTTGATGGATTCTATTACAGGTCTTCCCTGCTCAAATTCACCAAGTGATGCACAATGTATCCATATTACCCTGTCTCCGGGTTTTATTTTATCAGCTATTTTTTCAGCCCACTTTTTCCTGCCTTTAACCCATAAAGATGCCCGTGAATTAAATGGAGCCACAAGTTGAGCAAGCGCTGAGAAAATGAGGATTCCTATGTTGTATAAAACTTCCATAAATACTGGTTTCGAGTTGCCAAAGGTAATAAAAAAGGCGTAATGGCGTAATGGGCAAAGGGGGGATAAAATGACTAAGTCATTTCAGTTATGCCATTAATTAAAATAGTCCTATTTTTGAATGAAATTATCTTTCCATATGGTAAGACTTATTGCCCTGATCATCTCTATAATTTTGCAGATAATTGCTGCTTCTATAGCGTTGGGATTCATGAAGCTAACCAAATACAGACTTTCGTGGATATTGTTATCACTCTCCTTTGTCTTCATGGCTGTACGTAAGATCATTCAGCTTTTTGAGTACTTCCGGGGTACTCCGTCATTTACCTGGCAGCTTATAGATGAATGGATTGGAGTTCTTATTTCAGTGATGATAATTGGAGGTGTCATCCTCATCCGGGAAATATTTTACTCGCTGAAACGAGCTGAAACTGACAGATCACGATCCGAAAAGAGAGTTATAAATGCAATAATAAACACTGAAGAAAATGAAAGAAAGAGATTTGCAAAAGATCTTCACGACGGTCTCGGACCTATACTGTCAACAGTAAAAATGTCTCTTTCCGCATTAAATGAAAGAATAAAAGATCCATCAGGATCGGTGATCCTTAATAATACAAACCACCTTGTGAATGAAGCTATCAATACCATTAAAGACATCTCCAATAACCTGAGCCCGCACGTCCTTTCAAATTTTGGCCTTGCGAGCGCAATCAGCGCATTTACCACAAAAATCAATCAAACCAAAGCTGTTGAAATTGATTTTAAGTCGAATATGGAAGGCCAGAGGCTGGAAAATGAAAAAGAAGTTGTGATTTATCGTGCTGTCTGTGAGCTCATTAATAACTCTATTCTGCATTCCGGAGCTTCCCGGATTGAGATAGAATTAAACAAACACGAAAAATTTGTTACTTTGCAGTTCTATGACAACGGACGAGGTTTTGATACATCCTCATTAAGCAAGGAAGATACGAAAGGCATGGGACTATCAAACATTGAGACCCGCGTAAAAACAGTTGAAGGGGTATTTATTCTTGAAAGTACTCCAGGTAAAGGAACAAGTGCTCTTATCAAACTGATTGAATGAATCTTTTTAACCCGGAACCGGCTAAAATGGAAAAAATAAGGATAGTAATTGCAGATGACCACCAGCTTTTTCGCAACGGTTTAAAAATACTTCTGAACGCTTTCCCTGAATTCGAAGTGACAGCCGAAGCTTCCAACGGCGAAGAATTTCTGAAAATTCTGAGAAACACAAAGGCAGATGTTGCCCTGATGGATATTAATATGCCAGAAATGGACGGCATAGAAGCTACAAGAAAGGGGCTTAAAATTTGTCCGGAAATTGACATTATTGCTCTTTCAATGTATGGTGAGGAAGAGTATTATTATAAAATGGTTGACGCAGGTGCCAAGGGATTCCTGCTTAAAGATTCTGACATCTCAGAAGTTAAAGAAGCGATACTCACAGTACGAAAAGGAGGAAGCTATTTTTCACAGGAACTGCTTTATCATGTCATTCAGAAGATAAAATACAGGGAACAGGAAAGCAAATCAGCCGCTCTGTCAAAAAGAGAAAAAGAAATACTGTTCAAAATCTGTGAAGGCCTCTCTAACCAGGAGATCGCTGAGACTCTTTTTATTAGTAAAAGAACAGTAGATAAACACAGGGCAAACCTTCTGGGAAAAACAAACTCCAAGAATACAGCGAGCCTTATCCTTTTTGCAATAAGAAATAAATTAATAGAGATTTGATTAAATTCTATATTTAATTATATGAGTACAAGGTTCTTAGAGTTACTTTGTTTTAACCTTTGAGTTCCTTTGTGGTAAAAAAAACTTAACCACAAAGGGCCACAAAGGAATTCACCTATGCACACAAAATATTAATTCAGAAATAAATTATAATATACCCTATGGCTGAATCACATAACCTGGGTCAGAAAGGAGAAGACCTGGCTGCGGATCACCTGGAGAAATCGGGTTTCAAGATACTCCTCCGAAACTGGAAATGGGGTAAAAATGAAATCGATCTGATTGCTGAGAACCAGGATTTTATCATATTCGTTGAAGTAAAAACTCGAAATGATGATTATCAGATGCATCCTGTCACTGCCGTAACCAAAGAAAAACAAAAGTCTATAATCAGGGCAGCCAATGGTTACCTGCAAAAATTCAATATAGATAAAGAGGGCCGGTTTGATATAATAACTGTAATTAAATCGTCCGATACCTTTAATATAGATCATATAGAGGGAGCATTTTACCCGACACTGAGATAAGAAATCTGAAGTGAACCAGAGTTGAAATCTCTCTGCCGCAATGCGGCATCTCCTCTAAAAGGGAGCTAAAATGTGGAAATAAGAAGAATTTCAATAGTTTTCAGAGAATTAATCCCGCATAAGCGGGAGAAGGGGGGCAAAACTCGAGGCACTTTATAAATAAAAATACTCTGATTATGGATATAGTAACATTAAGAGACTATTGCATCTCAAAAAAAGGAGCAACCGAAAGCTTCCCATTCGGAGAAGATACTCTGGTATTTAAAGCCGGTGAAAAAATATTTGCACTGGTTAATCTCGATGGCGACCTAAGCATAAACCTGAAATGTGATCCAACTCTTGCAGTTGAACTAAGGGAAAGGTACTCCTCAGTGACTAGCGGTTATCACATGAATAAAAAACACTGGAATACTGTTTTACTTGACGGATCTGTACCTGATAAAGAGGTATTTTCATGGATCGATCATTCTTACGATCTGATTGCAGGTAAGCATTAGATTACAACAATTGGCCGGAATAATTCTGTTTTTTCCTGAGCTTTAATATTACGGTGCTCTGCACCTTTGGTTCTGCTTTTCAAATGAATTTCTACAAATATTTCGCAGCTCTGCTGCTTTTCAAAATACTCATTCGGTTGAAACATTCTGACTATTTGAATGTAAATTAGTACGGTGGAGATATGAAGGTGCAGAGCACCATAATATTTGTAGATAATTGTCTGTTGAAGATTTAAAGGTGCAGAGCACAGAAATATTTGTAGCAGACAAATTATTGTCGGAAAAGAGAAGGTGTAGAGCACCGAAATATTATATTAAGTGCTTGATTAATATATATTACCTGAATCAATCCCCAATCATTCAGCAGAATTTAATGTGATTAATAACGTATTAGGCATTATAAGACTGGTTGTTTGGTTTATTTATAACAGGAGTCAATATTAATTACAAAATATTTCTAAAACTATTATGATATTTAAAAAATACCATCTACATTTGTAGAGTTTATAAATCAAACGTAGAGTAGCATGCATCTCACAAACGCTGAAGAACAAATTATGAAACTGCTTTGGAGACTAGACAAAGCGTTTATTCGTGATCTTCTAAATGAATTTCCGGATCCAAAACCAGCCCCGACAACTGTACTCACATTATTAAAGCGAATGATTGATAAAGGATTTGTCAGTTATAAGCTGTACGGGAATTCTAGAGAATACTACCCTATGATCAAAAAGACTGATTACTTTTCAGATCATATTAATGTATTGATCAAAGACTTCTTTAACAATTCAACTGCTCAGTTCGCCTCATTTTTTACAAATGAGACAGATATGAGTCCTGAAGAATTAAAAGAACTACGAGATTTAGTAGATGAAAAAATTGAATCAAAAAAGGTGAAAAAATGATAGCTTATATTTTAAAATCAAGTCTAAGTCTGTTATTTTTATTCGGACTTTACTGGTTCATTCTGAGAAAAGAGAAACTTTTCACATTTAACAGGTATTTCCTTATATTCTCAATCCTCTTATCTGTTATCATTCATTTTATATCAATCCCCGTAGATATTCTGGGAAACAATGTCCAGAGAAATGTTATTACTGTGTTAAATAGTAACCTTTCTGTATTTAATACCGAACAAAATATAATTAATGATATATCATATCTTCCGATTACTGAGGACCAAACTACCGATGAGGTGCATCCTTCTTTTATCACCCTCTCGAAAATTTTGTTATTTCTATACATTTCAGGGGTTATTGTACTCATGTCTCGTTTCATACGGAATATATACCTCATCTCCAAACAGATAAGAATGTCTGAAAATGCTATATATTCTGGAAAAAGACTAGTTCTAATCGAAGATCTGATTAATCCGTATTGCTTTTACAAAACCATATTCGTAAACAAACACGACTATCTTAATAGAAAGATCGGAACAGAGTTACTAGCGCATGAGCTGGAACATATAAAGCAATCCCATTCAATTGATATATTATTCCTTGAATTAGTCCGAATCGTTTACTGGTTTAATCCGATTCTTATTTTGTATAGTAGAGCTATCCGAGTTAATCATGAATATATGGCTGATAATGGCGTCCTCAGGGAATCTCTCGATATAAAGAGCTATGCCGATAAACTATTAAGTTTTATTAGCTGTAAAAGAAATATACCATTAACAAGTGAATTTAATCACTCACTAACGAAAAGGAGATTGCTAATGATAACAAAACCCAAGTCTAAAAGTGCCATTTACGGATTAAGAATCACATTGACTCTATGTATGATATTAGTATTCTTCCTTTTCTTTAGTTTTAAACCATCGAATGCACAACCAATTATCTCATTAACAAATCATAAAGATGCTATAGATACATTACTGATTGATGAAGATTCTTTAAAAACCAGCAAGACTATTTTGAAACTTACGACTCAGTCATCCAATGTAATTGACAAGAAGGTTACATACACCTCCTCAGGATATATTAAACGAGATACAATAAATCAAATGATTATACTTGTCGATAATGCCATTGTAAGCTTTGGTGAGATTACTATTAAAGCCGATTCTATTGTTTTTAATAAAAGAACAAACCAAGTATATGCAATTGGGAGGCAAGGTAGATCTGGTACGATTATTGGTAAGCCAATCTTTAAAGAAGGTTCTCAGGATATGGAAGCTGATGAGATTACATATAGCTTGAACACACGAAGAGCAGTTGTAAAAAATGTCAAAGCACAAGTAAACATAAAACTTAATGATAGAGGATCTCTTGTTAATTCCCCCACTCCTAAACAGATTGATAAATCAAATAATGATGCCACAAAATCGATTGGGAATGAGAATATGTCAACTCTCCCTGAAAATGAAAACCCAGAACTATTTCCAATTAATAAAGATGAGTTTACTGAAATAAAAAGAAATTTTGGTGAAAAAAATATATATTCAAACACATCGGATTTTTTGTTTTTAAACTCTGATCAATTAAAACCATTAGGTATTGAACTTAATAAGGATGGGGTGTTTTACAAAAACCTTAATCCCAACTGGAAACAAGATAAGGTTAGGTACTCTTGTTTAAGTTTCTATTGTAGTAGCAACAATTATTTGACTACAAATCATTACTCAGAGACAGATGTAATCAAAGCTAGAAACAGAAATGAAAGGTTGTTAGTTAAGATGGAAATAACAAGAAATGATTTTTACCCAATATTAATAGGGAACACTAAAGGAAAGCAAGGTTTAAATAATGAAACCTTGGCGGAAGATTTAAAGCTTTTCCCTGTTGCCATTTGCATGAGTGAAACGAAATTGCGAAATAGAAAAGATACTATCGTTGTATGGTTCAAACCTTCAGAAGCTTTGAAGAAAGCATTACCAGAGAATGTAAAGATTGAAGACTATT
Source organism: Bacteroidales bacterium (assembly GCA_049792755.1). Classification (GTDB taxonomy): domain Bacteria; phylum Bacteroidota; class Bacteroidia; order Bacteroidales; family VadinHA17; genus LD21. The sequence continues at coordinate 42,144 of JBARBF010000042.1, forward strand.
TGAAACTGCCGATAAGAACGAAATAACGAGCCATAAAAAAGGGTTAAATAAATAAAGATGACCTTCCACAGAAAATTTGAATGACATATTGCTGGTTTTCTTTATCAATAAATTCCATTAAATCCAAATAGTCTATTTCGATTCTTCTTCCTCTGTACCGAGATATGTATTTTGTAACAAACCTCCTGTCACCTGAAAGGAAGATAAATTTGGATTTATTTTATTCAATCAGAATTTGCGTTTCAAAACTTGAACAAACTCCTCATTATTGTCCAAAACCTGGCTTAAACCTGGCATGAAATAAAAAACCACTTACAGATTTTTCTCGCAAGTGGTTGATTATTAAAAGTGGGCTCAGCTGTGCTAGAATCAGCGACCGCTTTAATATGAAACCAATAAGTAATTTATCTTTAAACATAGGAAATAACATAAAACAATGTCCTTAAATTTAGATAAAGATGCTGTATATCAAATAATTAAACAGTATAGTTAAAATACACATGAATAAAAAACACTGGAATACTGTTTTACTTGACGGATCTGTACCTGATAAAGAGGTATTTTCATGGATCGATCATTCATATGACCTGGTAAAATGAACAAACGAACAATTGAACAAACGAAGTCAGAAATCAGAATTTACTTCCTTCCATGATCACTTCTGAATTCTTAATTCATTTGTTCTATTGTTCTTACTTCAAAAAAAACTGAATTACAGATCTTTTTTGGAATATTTCTGCAATTATTCAATTCTAATGCTCGATAATTTTTCTAGCTTAGCGCTTTATTTATCATCTTTATAAATATCCCAAAGTCAAATTGTCATTAAATTCTTATACCATGAAAACCCGTATCCTGCTGGCATTTATTCTGTCACTTTTTATTGTACCGTCCTTTGCGCAAAAGAAAAATTCTGCTTCTCAGAAAACTGAAGAGGGTTACAAGTTTACTCCTGTAGCCGAATTAAAAGCGACTTCCGTTAAAAACCAGGCAAGCACCGGTACCTGCTGGGATTTCGCAACAACTTCATTTATTGAATCTGAATTACTCCGGAAAGGGAAAGGAGAATATGATCTTTCGGAAATGTATATAATCAGGTGTAACTATGTTGATAGGCTTAAAGATAACTTTATCAAAGAGGGAAAAGGGAACATCGTAGGAGGTGGTCAGGGTCATGATTGGATTGTCGAATTCGTGAAAAATGGCATTGTACCAAATGAAGTTTATACAGGCCTCAATTATGGTATACCGAACCATAACCATAGCGAACTTAACGCTTTTATCAATGCAATTGCCGCTGTTCCTGTACAGAGAAAAAGAGAAAGCGACCAGTATTTTAGCATAGTGAATGCAGTACTTGACATTTATCTCGGCAAATTACCTGAGACATTTACATATAAGGGTGTCGGCTATACTCCAAAATCATTTGCAGCCAGTCTTCAGATTAATCCTGATGATTATGTTGAAATATCATCTTTTACTCTGTTCCCATTCTATAGTCAGGGGGTCGTCCCATTTCCTGACAATTGGCGAAACGCTAATTACTATAATGTTCCTCTCGATGAATTGATAGAAATAATGGATTATTCTCTGAAAAACGGTTACACAGTTAACTGGGATGGTGATGTAAGTGAAAAGGGATTCTCATATGTCAAAGGTGTCGCTATAATACCGGAGCTCGAAAAAGTCGACCAGTATTCCCCTGCCGATAAAGCCAGACTCGGGAAGATGACCCCGGATGAGCGCACAGCTGAAGCCTATAAGTTCAGCAGGCCTTTCCCGGAGGTTAAGGTAACGCAGGAAATTCGTGAAACAGGATATGATAATAAAACTACAACTGACGATCATAGTATGCATATTACCGGTATTGTGAAAGATCAGAACGGCACCAAATATTATATTACCAAAAACTCATGGGGAACTGACAGGAATCCGTTCGGAGGCTACCTGAACATGTCTGAAAACTATGTCAGGGCAAAAACGATCTATATTATGGTTAATAAAAATGCTATTCCTGCTGAAATAAAGACAAAACTGGGGTTGTAACTATCGAGAGGCCACGCCATGGCGTGGCCCTATTCTGCCATAAGATTACAGCCCCTGATATCGGAATTGTCGAACCTGCCAAGGACCTCGAAGCCTTCATCTTCATGAATCCTGCCAAGATCCCCTGTAGCAATAAAAGAACATGAGTTTATATTTGCCAGGTCTATTATATTAATCCCTCCTGTTCCGGATGATTCATTATAAAGGGTCAGAGGATCCATAGGATCTCTGATAATTATTTTCATCCATGGCGGACAGTAAAATATCCCATCTTCTTTTGAATAAGCCTGACTCAATAATTCGGTCATCCCATACTCAGAATGAACTGAAAGAACATTCAGTTTTTCTTTTAAAATAGTGTGAAGCTCTGAACGTGTAATTTCTTTCCGCCTTCCTTTCATACCTCCTGTCTCCATCACGATTACTCCGGAAAGATCAGGTTCCTGGTTTTCTGCAAGGTCAAGCAGTGCAAAACTGACACCCAGTAACAGGACTTTTTGTTTTGCTTCTTTGGCATTCTTTATTGTCAGAAATAAGTTTCCGTTGTTATTTTTATAAAAACCGCTGAGTGGATTCCTGCTCCTCTTAATCAGATAATCAGCCATGTAAACGAGCGAAGATCCTCTTCTTTCAGTGTAGGAAGGAAGCAAAGCGGCAATAAGATATTTTTCAGGTTCGCCGTAAAACAGTTTGAAACATCTCAGGAAACTCTCTTCATATAAGTGTAATTCAGTTACAAAGTGTCTTCCGGGGATAATCCCTGTCGTACCGCTGCTTTCAAAGATCATTTCAACTGGAAAATTACCGGAAATTATTTTATGATTTCTGAATAATTCTACCGGAAGGAAAGGTATCTGGTAAGGAGTTTTTATGTCAGAAGGGACTTTCCCAAGCTTCTTTATAAAATCCTGATAAACAGAATTATGATCGTATTGATAATTAAATACTTCAAGTGCAGTTTCCCAAAAGTCTTTCTTGCTTTTAATATTGAATATCCGCCTCTGCAAATTCTGCAACTGCGTCATCATTTACCGGGAAAGGTTGATGAGCCATCAGGTTGATAAACCCATTGAAAAGTGCATTCCCCATAAGCTACAGACTGCCTTGTTTCATTAACAGTACTTACGATTCTTAATTTTGTATAGTTTCCGGTTCCTGACCTGAAGATCCATACCTGGTTTGCACTTATCGGATCGGCCATATCCTGCCATTGTGTTACAGAGACTGTTTTTAGATTATCGAAGGCCGATTGGGCTGAAGTTACATCAGCAAAATCACCTGCTTTAAAAAATGATGGATTGAGATTGTTTGACTGAAGAGTTAATCTTGAGATCTGGTTGTCAACATTAACATAGATAGAGATATCCGGACCAGGATTATTTGTTGTGGGGACCAGTTTTGCCGTAGAAAATGAAAAGCCGTAGTTGTAATAAGTCGTTGAGTAGTAAGTAATGTTATCAATTGTATCAAGGCCTGATGTGCGGGTTGGTTCTTTTTTTGTGCAACCCGGGAGAATTGAAGAAATAATAATTAATATAAATATTATCCTTTTCATAATGCAAAGATAATCGTTTTAGAATTAACCATGTTTCAATGTAAATGGCACACTTTCCAAAGAAGATATGATCAACATGTAGCTACCTCTCTCCGTCCCTCAGTCTCTTCGTCTCTAAGTCTCTCGTCTTCAGCTACTCTCCGCGAATTGCAGTAATCCCCGGAAGTTTTTTTCCTTCCATATACTCTAGCATAGCGCCGCCACCGGTTGAAACGTAGCTTACCTTATCGGCGAGTCCGTTCTTATTGATTGCAGCAACTGAATCGCCGCCTCCAATAAGGCTGTATGCCCCTTTTGAAGTAGCAGCAGCTATCGCTTTAGCAATTGCAGTTGTACCTTTTGAAAATTTTTCCATCTCAAAGACACCCATCGGTCCGTTCCAGAGTATTGTTCTTGAATTTTCAATAACCGAAGAAAACTCTTTAATAGTTTTCTCTGCTATATCCAGCCCCATCCATCCGTCTTCAACGGCACCGACAGCAGAAACTTTAGTATTAGCTTCATTATCAAACTTATCAGCGTTAAGACTATCGATAGGCAGATAGAGTTTAACTTTCTTTTCTTTTGCTTTATCAATGAGTTTCAGAGCAAGATCAAGCTTGTCCTCTTCACACAGAGACTTACCTATCTTACCACCCATTGCTTTAATAAAAGTATATGTCATACCACCACCGATAATCAGGTTATCGACCCTGTTCAGAAGGTTTTCTATCAGCATAATCTTATCCGAAACTTTTGCACCACCCATTATTGCGGTAAATGGTTTTTGCGGACTCTTAAGAACCTTATCCATTGCTGCAAGCTCGCTATTTATGAGGAAACCGAACATTCTCTTATCAGTGTCAAAATAATCAGCCATTACGGTAGTGGTGGCATGAGCCCGGTGGGCAGTTCCAAATGCATCATCGACATAAATTTCCGCATAGCCGGCAAGTTTTTTTGCCATCTCTTTTTGTTTTATTTTCATCTCAGCCTTTGCAGCTTTTTTCTCCTCATCAGTAACTGTCTCAGACAGAATTGGCTTACCCTCTTCTTCAGGATAAAAACGGACATTTTCAAGAAGAAGAATTTCTCCTGGTTTCAATGCCTCTGACATCTTCACAGCTGATTCGCCGAGGCAATCATCAGCGAATAATACCTTTTTACCAAGAAGCTTTTCCAGAACGGTAAGAACAGGCTTAAGCGAGTATTTCTCCATACGTCCTTCCGGTCTTCCCAGATGTGACATAAGAATCAGACATCCGCCATCGTTTAGAATTTTATTTATTGTCAGTAATGCTCCCCTGATCCTGGTATCATCAGTAACAGCAAAAGTCTTTTTGTCGAGGGGCACATTGAAATCGACCCTCACTATTGCCTTCTTGCCTTTGAAATTAAAGTCCTGAATCATTTTCATAAATCGAATATTTTTAATTAACACAAGTATTTTTCAATTACAAACCTACATTTTTTTTGGAAATAATCCTTTCTAATCAAGCCTCAAAATATTCACCTCTGTTCAACTCTCCCGCCTTAGCGGGAAATGTTGTGTAAGTTCTTTGCATTTTAGTTACACAGAGGGCCACAGAGAAGGCACAGAGAGCCACAGAGAACTATTATTAATTCCTGAACTGAAGAGAACGCTTTAGTTTAATGTTACACCTTTATAAAAGAATGATTAAATTTGAAAAAAAAGCTATGGCAAAAATTACGTTTAAAGGGAATCCGGTAAACACCTCTGGAAATCTTCCTTCAAGAGGTACAAAGGCCCCTGATTTTTCGCTTGTAAAATCAGATCTCGGATTATTATCGTTATCAGAACTTAAAGGGAAAAAAGTTATTCTTAATATATTCCCCAGTCTCGATACATCTGTCTGTGCAGCAACGGTCAGAAAATTTAATCAGATGGCCGCAGGAATAAAAAATATGAAAGTTCTCGGGATATCGAAGGATCTTCCTTTTGCACATGGACGTTTCTGCACTACTGAAGGCATTACCAATGTTATAACCCTGTCAGGTTTCCGCGACAGAGAATTTGGCAGAGCATATGGCATTGATTACATTGACGGGCCAATGGTCGGACTCTATGCAAGAGGGATAGTCGTAATTGATGAAACCGGGATTGTCATTTATACCGAGCTTGTTCCTGAACACACACAGGAGCCTGATTATGAAGCAGCACTTAAAGCTGTTCAATAAGTTAGGCCTCGACATAGCCTGTCTATTATTTGTTTTTTTGAGACACTCAAATGAATTTTTCTCAGATCCCCGGCCAAAAAGAGATTAAAGCAAAACTGCTACGGTCAGTCAAGGAAGAAAGAGTCAGCCATGCGCAGCTTTTTGCCGGACCCGAAGGATGTGGCAGTATGGCTCTGGCATTGGCATATGCGAGGTATATAAGTTGTGAAAACAGAACGGATTTTGACTCTTGCGGCACCTGCAAATCGTGTGTAAAATATGAGAAAATTATCCATCCTGATCTTCATTTTGTTTTTCCGGTTATTAAAGGAAAGAAAGCTTCAGATCCGGTTAGCGACAATTATTTAGTGGAGTGGAGAGAGTTCTTAAAGAGATCTCCTTATTTTTCTCTTAATAACTGGATGGATTCAATAGAAGTCGGTAATGCCCAGGGAATGATATTTGCTTCGGAAGCTTCTGAAATAATAAAAAAACTGAGCCTTAAGACTTTCGAATCAGACTTTAAGATAATGATAATCTGGCTCCCTGAAAAAATGCATCAGGCAACTGCCAATAAACTTCTTAAGATGATCGAGGAGCCGCCGGAAAAAACTCTGTTTCTCCTGGTATCTGATGAGCCCGATAAGGTTATACCTACTATCCTTTCAAGATGTCAGCTTGTAAAAATCCCATCCTTCAAAAGTAGTGATATAGAGAAATATCTGTTCGAAAGGTTTAAGATAGCAGGGGAAAAAGCTGAAGATATATCGCGTGTTTCAAACGGAAATATTACAAGGGCAATTGAGCTTTGTGAAAATGAAGATTCTTCTCTGGCGAATCTGGAACGTTTTAAAAGTCTGATGAGGTTTGCCTGGAAACGCGACATCCTTTCAATCATTAACTGGTCTGAAGAGATTGCAACCACAGGCAGGGAAGCTCAGAAAAACTTTATCTCCTTTTCCATGAGGATTCTTCGGGAAAACCTTATGCTGTCTCTCGATCAGCAGAAAAACAGTCTTGTTTTCCTTACAGGAGAAGAGGCGACTTTCTCAGGTAATTTCCACCCTTTCATAAATGAGAACAATATATATCCGCTTATAGAAGAGTTCAACCTTGTATATTCCCATATTGAGTCGAACGGAAATGCAAAAATAATCTTCCTTGACCTTGCCCTAAAAGTTATCAGGCTTATCCGCTGATCATTATATCGAATATTGAAATTGATTCATTTATTCATTACTTTTGCGAAATAATTTCGAATCTTAAATATTTTATGACAGATAATGAAGATATTCAGGGGAAAACCGGTGAAGAGATCCGGATGCCTGATATAACATATAAGCCCGGATATAATAAGCTGGACTCTTTCAATTGGCTGAAAGATCTGCCTGAAACTCCTGACTTGAATGACATAGTTGAGATCCGATTCAAAAATACCAGAAAAGGATTTTTCAGGAATGTGAACGGGTTAAGGCTTGAGATAGGCGATGTGGTCGCAGTTGAGGCATCTCCGGGTCATGATATTGGAAGAGTTTCGATGGTTGGACACCTGGTAGAAGAACAGCTAAAGAGGCTCAAGGCACATCCATCTCCTGATGATCTGAAAAAAGTTTACCGTAAAGCAAAGGAGGTTGACATTCAGAAATGGGAGGAGGCAAAGAAGCTGGAGACTCCCACAATGTTGCGTTCAAGGAAGATTTCTGAAGAACTCAAACTTAATATGAAGATCGGGGATGTTGAATATCAGGGAGATAAGACAAAAGCTATTTTTTATTACATTGCCGACGAGAGAGTTGATTTCCGCCAGCTTATCAAAGTCCTTGCCGATGAATTCAGGGTTAGAATTGAGATGCGCCAGATAGGTGCGCGCCAGGAAGCGGGAAGAATTGGAGGAATAGGGTCATGCGGAAGGGAATTGTGCTGTGCAACACATATAACTAATTTTATTTCAGTTACAACAACTCATGCTAAATATCAGGAATTATCGCTGAATCCACAAAAACTGGCAGGGCAATGCAGTAAACTTAAATGTTGCCTGAATTTTGAATTAGATTGTTATGTTGATGCGCAAAGATCATTCCCGCCAAGAGATATTCCGCTTGAAGCTATTGACTGTACAGGCTATTTCCAGAAACTTGAAGTTCATAAAGGTCTGTACTGGTATTCGACGGATCCCCATTCAAATGCAAACCTATTCGCACTTCCGGTGCAGAGAGTCAGAGAAATTCAGACTATTAACAAAAAAGGAAAGAAAGTCGACAAACTTAAACTGGTAGACGAATCCTGGGAAGTAACACCTGTTTCTCAGGACTTGTTAGAGAATAACAGCCTCACCAGGTTCGACCCTCCTGATAATAAAAGTCAACAGAACAAGAGTACACACAAAAGAAAAAACAGGAGATTCAATGATAAAAGGAATAAATAGATTTTCATTCATTTTTATAATGACATCTTTATTATTACTATTATCATGCAACAGTAAAGTAGTTTATACAAATTCACGGGCATTTGCTGACGAGACCTGGAAACTGATGGATATCTCAACCTTTAAAGTTCCGATAACAGATACGGTTAACAGCAATAATGTCGTCTTTACTATCAGAAACGGAGCCTCATACCCATTTCGTAATATTTATCTCTTTGTGACCACAACATCCCCTGATGGGAAAAAAATTACTGATACTCTTCAGTACAACCTTGCTGATGAAAAAGGAAAGTGGTATGGCAGGGGATTTGGAGATATACATGAACTAAATCTTCCTTATAAATCAAATGTCTATTTCCCCTTAAAAGGAACATACGAGTTTAAGATTCAACATGGTATGCGCATTGAAAATCTTAAAGGTGTTTATGATTTCGGATTGAGAATAGAAAAGATCGGAAAATAAATCTCTGCAGGTGGGAAAGAATAAACTGGCCAGATGGACGGAGCTGGGATCATACAAGAATGTCATTCAACCGGAAATAGAGGATATTTCAGATAAAGATCATCCTATAAAAGGGAGATGGAATAAAGACCTCTTTAAAAATGAAAATCCTATTGTTCTTGAGCTCGGATGCGGTAAAGGAGAATATACTGTCGGCCTGGCCAATAATTTCCCTTATAACAATTACATAGGAATTGACATTAAGGGAGCCCGAATGTGGAGGGGAGCCAAAACTGCCAATGAACAGAAGTTGACTAATGTAGCTTTTCTTCGTACCAGAATTGAATTCATTAATTCCTTTTTTTCTGAAGATGAGGTTAACGAGATCTGGATTACTTTTCCCGATCCTCATACCGGCGTCAGAAACTCAAATAAGAGACTTACATCTCCGTGGTTCCTGAATTCCTACAGTCATTTCCTAAAAGATAAGGGATTAATTCATCTTAAAACCGACAACAAAGAACTTTACGATTTCACTTCTGAAGTTTTAAGTCGTAATAATCTTGAAACCATCATCTCAACAAATGATCTGTACTCGGAAAATATTGATAATATTCTTTCAATCAGGACCCATTATGAAAAGATTTTTCTGGATGCTGGTCTAAAAATCAATTTCCTCTCTTTCAGACTGGATAAACTCAAAATTATTGAAAATGTCTCAGCTTAAGATAAAAGTGAGTGACGACTTTTTCTCAAAAGTATATGCGGTGACAAAGAGTATACCATACGGAAGGATAACCTCATATGGGGCCATTGCCCGCTATCTGGGTTCCGGCAGATCGGCCCGGATGGTCGGTTGGGCTCTTAATGTAAGCCACAGCAATCGGGAATTTATACCAGCTCACAGGGTAGTGAACCGTAATGGCATTCTATCAGGCAAACATCATTTCGGTAATTCGACAACTATGGAACAACTTCTCAAAAATGAGGGCATAATAGTGGAAAATGACCGGATTATCAATTTCAGGGAAAAGTTCTGGGACCCTGGGAAAGAACTTTAATAAGTTTAGGTTACAGATTAATCTCTTTCGTTAACCCCCTTTTCATTCCCCCCAAGGGGGGAAAAATCCTTTCTATTTTAGTATAATTTGCCTAAATACCAGAGTATTATCGCCCCTCTGGGGGAGATGTCAGCGAAGCTGACAGAGGGGTTCTACTCCCCAAACGGATTCCTTTGGGGGAGATTCCACGAAGCGGCAGAGGGGGTTTAAATCACAAAAAAAATCTTTAATTGGTTTTTTATATTTTGCATTTTGACAAAAAACCAGTAAACTTGCACCTTGTTTATATTTAAATCAAATAAAAATAACAATAAATAACTTGGTATTTCCAAAAGATCAGATATTAAAAGCTCTTTCCAGGGTTATTCATCCCGAAAAAAAGAAAGATATAGTTACTCTGGGGATGGTCTCGGAAGTAGATTCGGGAGAAAATGGAATATCTGTCACACTTACTCCGGAAAAATCGAACGATCCTTTCATTTCATCTGTTAAGAGCACAATTGTAAAGACTATAAAAGAGGTATTGGGACCCGATATGATAATTAACGAGATTAAAGTCCAGCCCAGGGTTATAGTAGGAAAAGTTCAGGAAAAAACTTCGGATGTGTTACCAGGAGTGTTAAATATAATTGCTGTAGCCTCTGGAAAGGGTGGGGTCGGCAAGACGACAATAGCCGTAAACCTGGCTATTTCCCTCGCAAGAATGGGGTACAGGGTCGGACTGCTTGATGCAGACATCTTTGGACCATCGGTTCCAAAAATGTTTAATGAAGAAAAATTCAGACCTGAAGTAAAGAGAGATGAGCATGGTGATCATATTATCCCGTTAATTAAATTTGGTGTCAAAGTACTCTCAACAGGTTTTTTTGTTGATCCTTCGGATGCAGTTATCTGGCGCGGGCCCATGGCTTCCAACTTCCTTAAACAATTGATAATACAGGGTGAATGGGGTCAACTCGATTATCTGCTTGTTGATTTACCTCCAGGCACCAGCGATATTCATCTGACTCTTGTTCAGGAGGTTCCTGTTACCGGGGCTATTATAATCAGCACACCGCAGGAGGTTGCTCTTGCTGATGCAGTAAAAGGGATTTCAATGTTCAGAAGCGATAAAATAGATGTACAGGTTCTTGGATTGGTCGAAAACATGTCGTGGTTTACACCCGCGGAACTCCCTGAGAACAGATATTACATTTTCGGGAAAGAAGGTTGCAGAAAACTTGCTGAAAAAATGAATGTGCCTCTGCTTGGACAGATTCCTCTGGTGCAGAGCATTTGTGAAAGCAGCGATAACGGGCAGCCTGCAGCCCTGGATGATTCAATTGTTGGGAATGCTTTTATGACACTTGCAAAAGAACTTGACAAAAGAGTCATCCAAAGAAATAAAGAGCTGAGACCAACCGTTAAACTTCAGATTACTAAATAAATTTGCCAAATATATGACAGACACTACAAGTATTAAAGACCGCGTCCTTAAAGCGCTTGAAAGAGTAAGACCTTATCTTCAGTCTGATGGCGGAGATATTGAATTCATAAATGTTTCAGAGGATATGACAGTGAAAGTTAAACTTACCGGAGCATGTCATGGTTGTCCTTACAGTTTGCAGACATTAAAGGCAGGAGTTGAACAGGCAATTATGAAGGAAGTACCCGAAATAAAGAGAGTTATTTCAGCCTGAGAAAACACATCCGCTCAATTTTATTTACCTTTGAGATACTATACACAAAATTAGTTAGTTATAGTATTAAAAGTCATCTATTGGCTTCAGACAAAATATCATATAAATATCTGGTGTTATTGGGGTTAGCCCTGATACTTACTTACTGTTCGGTCGAAAAAAACACCGGCTCAAGCAGGTTTTATCAGAGCCTGACTTCGAGATATAATATCTATTTTAATGGGAATGAGAGTTTTAAAGCAGGCCTGAATAAAATATCAAAGGGTTATCAGGATGACTATGCAGAGTTATTGAGAGTATTCGAATACAGTGATCCTTCAACTGCCTCTCTTTGTTCCTCCGATATGGAAAGGGCAATACAGAAAGCTTCAAAACTTATTTCTCTTAAATCCATAACTGCAAAACCGGAATTCAAGGATATGAATGATCTCTCTGAAAAGGATAAAAAACTCCTGGAAAAGAAAGAATATAATGATTGGGTTGACGACAGTTATCTGTTAATTGGCAAATCAAGGTTCTATAAACATGAGTACAATTCAGCCACCTCAGTATTCAACTACTGTATAACAGATGCAAACGATTCGTTAATCAAGACCGAGGCTGTTATATGGCTGGCCAGAATATATAACGAAACCGGCAATTACAGTGAGTCATACAGATTAATCAATGGTATAGATATTACAACGGATATTTCAAAGTCGCTAAGATCAATGTACTATACGACACTGGCAGATCTGTTCATCAAACAAAAAAGATACTCTGAAGCAATTGATCCCCTTGGAAAATCAATTGAGATTGTTTCAGGCAAAAGGACCAGATACAGACTTACATATCTGCTAGCTCAGTTATATGAGAAAACAGGAGATGGAACCAGGGCTACATCACTATACAGACAGGTTGTTAATATGAACCCACCTTATGATGTTGAATTTAATGCCAGAATAAACATAGCCGGTGTTTTTGATATTAATTCCGGTAATCCGAAGGAAATAAGAAGGGAGCTTGAAAGAATGTTGAATGATTCTAAAAACAAGGAGTATCAGGATCAGATTTACTTTGCGCTTGGTAACATATCGATGAAAGAGCAGAAGGAGTCGGAAGCCCTTGGATACTATAGAAAATCTGCAGTTGCAAGATCACAGAATCAGAATCAGAAAGGCAGGTCTTACCTTGCTCTTGCAGGTTATTTCTTAAAGAAACAAGATTATATAAAGGCAGGAACCTACTATGATAGCGCTGTTTTTTTTCTGAATCAGAAATATCCCGATTATCTGACAATAAAAACCAAATCACAAGACCTTAATGCCCTTGTCTCCCAATTGAAAATAGTTCAGCGTGAGGACAGCCTTCAAAAGGTTGCCAGAATGACTGAACCTGAGAGAAATGCTTTGATTGCATCAATAATAGCAAAGGCCGTTAAAGACAAAACTGAAGCCAGAAACACGGCTAATACAGACAGGTACAATCTTGGAGAATACTATGAGAATGAAAGACGGGCTCAGGGGAATATAGATCAGGAGGGCAAATGGTATTTTTATAATCAGACAGCATTGACATTTGGCCGTACTGAATTTCATAAACGGTGGGGCGACAGAAAACTTGAAGACAACTGGAGAAGGTCAAACAAAGCGAGAGTAAATAATACGCAGGCTTCCAATAATCCTAATGAAGCTGCTCAGCATGTATCTGACACACTGTCAGCCGAAACCGATTTTAAGAAACCTCAATTCTATTTAAAAAACCTGCCGTTAAAAGACTCTTTAATTATCATTTCCAACGAAAGAATAGCAAATGCTCTGCTAAATGCAGGTAAAGCATATGCTGAACGCATACCTGACATGGTCAGGGCGACTGAAACATTCGAGTCGCTTATTAACCGATTCCCTAACAACGAACTTGTTCCTGAAACATTATATAATCTGTATAATGTCAACAAAGAAGGGAACAATGCAAAATCCGAAACTTACAGACAACGATTACTCCAAAAGTTTCCCGATAATGAGTTTGCCAGGATACTATCAGATCCTGCCTATTATGAGAAAAAAATTGCAGAACTGAAAATGGCTGAAAAAGTTTACGAAGATGCTTATACCGCATATAAAAACGAAAAATTCAACGATGTAATTTCTATCAGCAATGATGCACTTAAAAAATATCCTCAGGATCAGCTCGCTCCTAAATTTATGCTAATACGGGCATACTCGGTGGGTAAAATTACCGATGAAAGAACTTTCAAGGAAGAACTTAAGAATCTTGTTGTTCTATGGCCTCAAACTGCCGAGAGCAAGAAAGCCGTTGAGATTATCGCATATCTCAACCAGAAGATGCCTGAACTTAAAGTTGAGGAAGATAAAAAAGTTGCTGCTGAGATTTATACCGCCGATACAACTTCAAATCATGTATTTGTTTTGATAATTACCGATCCTGCCTTTAATTTGAACCAGGCATCATTTGATGTAATCAGCTATAATATTGATAATTTTACAAATAAGAATTTCAAGTCTGCCGGAGCACTCATTGATAATAAATTTATTCAGATAATAGTATCTGGGTTTCATGATTATACCCAGGCAATGGATTATTACAATGCTTTCAAAACTGAAAAGGTTGTAAGAAATCCGACAGGCGCAAAAATGATGACATTTATAATAAGTGATAATAACCTCAAAGTCCTGAAAAACGATAAGGATCCGGCACGTTATCAGCTTTTCTTCAAGGATAAATATTTGAAATGAGGAAAATAAAAATACTTTGGACCGATGACGAGGTAGAGGCTCTCAAACCACATATTTTTTTTCTTGAGGAAAAAGGTTATGAGATTGATACATGCTCAAATGGTAACGATACGATTGACCTTGTCAGGCAGAATCGTTATGATCTTATTTTTCTTGATGAAAACATGCCCGGATTAAGCGGAATGGAGACGTTAAAGCTGATAAAGGAGGTAAGGACCGATATTCCTGTTGTTATGATCACCAAAAGTGATGAAGAAGATATAATGGAAGCAGCAATAGGATCAGAAATTGCTGATTATCTGATTAAACCTGTAAAACCAAAACAGGTACTTCTTGCAATAAAAAAGATTCTCGATCAGCGACGCCTTATAACAGAAAAGACTACCATTGATTACAGACTGGAATTCAATCGGATCAGCAGTTTGATCTCTTCGGCCACAACTTTTACTGACTGGTCTGAATTATATAAAAAATTAGTCTTCTGGGAATCTGAACTTGAAAAATCCACTGATCCGGGGATGACTGAAATACTTAAACTGCAGCTGAACGAGGCAAATAATTCATTTTCGAAATTCATCACCGGTAATTATCTCGATTGGTTAAAGCCTGAATGTACTGACAAACCGTTGCTTTCCCCTGCCCTTTTTTCGCAGAAGATTTTTCCCCGGGTAGATCAAAACAGTCCGCTTTTTTTTATCCTTATAGATAACATGAGGTATGACCAGTGGAAAACAATTTCTGCAGAGTTGTCGGGGTTGTACAGGATCATTGAAGAAGATCTTTATTACAGTATTCTGCCAACTTCGACCCAGTTCAGCAGGAACGCTCTTTTTGCAGGACTGATGCCTTCAGCAATTGCAAACCTTATGCCAGATCTATGGATAAACGATGATGAGGAGGTAGGAAAAAACAATTCTGAAGAAGAATTATTCAGAGCCCAGTTGAAGCGTAAAGGGCTAAATTACAAATGGTCCTATACAAAAGTAAGCAGCAGCCTTGAAGGTAAAAAAGTAAACGATAAAGTAAGGTCACTGCTTGAAAATGACCTCAATATACTTGTTTTCAATTTTGTTGATATGCTGTCGCATGCCAGAACCGAGATTAGCATGATCCGCGACCTCGCTAGCGAAGAGCCGGCATACAGGAGTCTGACCCGTTCCTGGTTCATTCATTCATCTTTGTTTGAATTACTAAAAACAATTGCCTCACATCCGGTTAAAGTAGTATTCAGCACTGACCATGGTACAATAAGAGTACAAAATCCTATTAAAATCATTGGGGACAGGAAAACATCACCTAATCTCAGGTATAAAATGGGCAGAAACCTGGATTATGATCCAAAAAAAGTTTTTGAACTGATCAGTCCCGAAAAAGCTATGCTGCCAAAAACTAATTTAAGCTCAAGATACATTTTCGCCATGAATCAGGACTTTCTTGTCTACCAGAACAACTACAACCATTATGCCACTTATTATAAGGATACCTTTCAACATGGCGGTATTTCGATGCAGGAGATAATGATACCTGTTGCATATCTTGAACCTGTATAGCACTATATGGACCTTATAATAAAAGATAAAAGGCATATATCCTCCGCTGCCAGACTACTTCTGAAATTCTCGGGTGATAAGAAAATATTTGCTTTTTATGGATCTATCGGTGCAGGAAAAACAACAATTATCAAGGCTGTCTGTGAATCGCTGGGCGTCATAGATATTGTGACCAGTCCCACTTTCACCCTGGTAAATGAATACAGGACATCCGGCGGAGAATCATTATATCATATCGATTTCTATAGAATTAAGAAACAGGAAGAAGTCTACGACTTTGGTGTTGAGGAGTATCTTACCGGCGATTCATATTGTTTTATGGAATGGCCTGAACTTATTGAAGAATTACTCCCGCCAGAGACAGTAATTGTGAGAATTTCAGTTGATAACCAAGAACAGAGAACACTTTCAATATCTTAAATTTATCTTATTTTGCTCTCTATTCCAAATTATTTACCTTTGAGGAAATATCTCTCTCACAATGATGAATGGCAAAGCTAAGAGCGGAAAAGTCAGTTTTGAAAATACTGTATTCATGCCAAAAGAGGAACACCTCGAAACTGCTGTTAAAAACCGCAGGATTTCGATCGGTATTCCCTGCGACAAAAAAGACGACGAAAAACGGGTCGCTCTGACCCCGGAAGCAGTTTCTCTGCTGGTTGATAGCGATAATGAGGTTATTGTTCAGAAAGGTGCCGGACTCGGAGCAAATTATACTGATAAGGATTATAGTGAGAACGGAGCCATAATAAGTGATTCTCCAGCCAGAGTCTTCAGTGCTGATGCAGTAATAAAGGTTGCTCCTTTTTCTGAGAAAGAAACTGAATTTCTTAAAGGCAATCAGGTAATCTTATCATATCTGAATGTTCTGAAACTCAGCGAAGAAACTCTTGGAAAGCTCATCAGAAAAAAAGTGACTGCCATCGCCTTTGAAAAAATACGTGATGTAAACGGGGAAATGCCTGTTGTGGAATCAATGAGCGAAATAGCAGGAATAACATCTCTTCTTATTGCATCGGAATATCTGAGTAATATGCACGGAGGCAAGGGTGTGATGCTTGGTGGAATTACCGGAGTCACTCCAACCGAAGTTGTCATTCTTGGTGCAAATACAGCAGGTGAATTTGCTGCCAGGGCAGCTATCGGACTTGGATCTACCGTAAAAATTTTCGACAATTCCGTTCCTCGCCTGAGAAGGTTTCAGAATCTTCTGGGGCAGCGTCTTCAGACTTCAGTTTTTCATCCCCAGGTTCTTAAAAAGGCTCTTAAATCTGCCGATGTGCTTATTGGTGCTATTGAACTTGAGGATCTCAGGCCATGGTATTACATTACAGAAGATATGGTGCGGAACATGAAAAAAGGTGCAGTGATTATCGACCTGAGTATTGACCGGGGCGGTTGCATCGAAACAACTGAGTGCCGGGCCTTAAAGGATCCTGTATATGAAAAACATGGTGTCATTCATTTTTCCGCATGGAATCTCCCGTCGCGAGTGGCACGAACAGCCTCTATAGCTCTCAGCAATATTTTTACACCTTTGCTTCAGAGTATGGCCGATGCCGGCGGTATTACTCAACTGCTCAAGAATGATCAGGGAGTGCGAAACAGCGCCTATTTATATAATGGCATGCTAACGAATGAAACATTGGGCCAGAAGTTCGGAATCATATCTAAAGACCTCGATCTTCTGATATCAGCATTCTGATTATCAGACAAATCGAAGCGAAACCGTTTAACCACTTACCTCATTATCAATATCATGAAGAATTTTAAAAGATATCTTGTCACTTCAGCATTGCCATATGCAAACGGACCTATTCATATCGGTCATCTTGCCGGTGTTTATATTCCATCGGATATTTATACAAGATATCTGAGAATGAAGGGAGTGGACGTGTTATCTATTTGCGGATCAGATGAACATGGTGTACCTATCACTCTCAAAGCACGTAAGGAAGGGGTGTCACCCCAGGTTGTTGTTGACAGATATCATGCAATGAATAAAAAAGCATTCGAGGATTTTGGAATCGCATTCGATATATATTCACGCACTTCCAATAAGGTCCATTACGAAACTGCATCGGGATTCTTTAAAACTTTATATGACAAAGGTGAGTTCACTGAAAAAACATCTGAACAATATTATGATGAGGAAGCAGATTGTTTTCTGGCCGACCGGTATATTATGGGTACATGTCCGCATTGTGGGAACGAGAATGCCTACGGTGACCAGTGCGAAAAGTGCGGAACATCGCTTAGTCCTGATGAACTTATTAATCCCCACTCTACCGTAAGCGGCAGTAAACCGGTATTGCGTGAGACTCTTCATTGGTATCTCCCACTCGATAAATATGAAACATGGCTTAAAAAATGGATCCTTGAAGATCATAAAGAATGGAAAGTAAATGTTTACGGACAATGCAAATCGTGGCTCGATCAGGGTTTACAGCCAAGGGCCGTCAGTCGTGATCTCGACTGGGGTGTTCCTGTACCTGTCGAAGGTGCAAAAGGGAAAGTACTATATGTCTGGTTCGATGCTCCTATCGGTTATATATCTGCTACAAAAGAACTTACACCCGAATGGGAAAAATACTGGAAGGATAATAATACAAAAATGATTCATTTTATCGGAAAAGATAATATAGTGTTCCATTGCATTATTTTCCCGGCTATGCTCAAGGCTGAAGGCAGTTATATTCTCCCTGAAAATGTCCCGGCAAATGAGTTTCTGAACCTTGAAAATGATAAGATTTCAACATCCAGAAACTGGGCGGTATGGCTTCATGAATACCTTGAGGATTTTCCGGGGAAACAGGATGTCCTTAGATATTCTCTCTGCGCAAATGCTCCTGAGACAAAGGATAATGATTTCACCTGGAAAGATTTTCAGGCACGAAATAACAATGAACTGGTTGCAATTCTTGGAAACTTTGTCAACAGGACCCTGGTACTGACAAATAATTATTACGGAGGGAAAGTTCCTGAAATCGGCACAACTGATTCAAATGATAATTCTGTATTAGCGGAAATAACACGGTTAAAGGAAAATGTTGAAACCTGTCTTGAAACTTTCAGGTTCCGCGAAGCGCTTAAAGAAGCAATGAATCTGGCACGACTGGGCAATAAATATCTGGCTGATGCTGAACCCTGGAAGGTAATTAAAACCGATCCGGAACGTGTTAAAACTATAATGAATATAGCTCTGCAGATAACTGCAAATCTGACTATTATCTGCGAACCTTTTCTTCCTTTCTCAATGGAAAAACTGCGGGTTCTGATTAATCTGAATGAGTTGAAATGGGAGAATGCAGGGAAACAGAACCTGCTTCCCACAGGACATATGATTAACAAAGCCGAACTGCTCTTTGATAAGATTGAAGACGAAGAGATCGCGAGGCAGATAAATAAGCTTCTTGCAACAAAAAAATCAAATGAAGATAACAGTTCAAAAACTACTCCGGGAAAAGAACCTGTTACATTTGATGATTTTACAAAAATAGATATCAGAACCGCAACTATACTTGAAGCAGAAAAAATCCCGAGAACCACTAAACTTCTTAAGCTTAAAATTGACACAGGTATTGATATACGAACTATAGTATCAGGTATAGCGGAGTATTATGATCCCGCATCCATAATAGGTAAACAGATTTCAATTGTCGCCAATCTCGAACCACGTAAGATTAAAGGAATAGAATCTAAAGGTATGATACTGATGGCTGAAGATAAAAGTGGGAAACTGGTTATGGTCGCTCCGGCTGACAAAGTGAATAACGGAAGTATGATTAAATAACTATTTTTTTCTTGAGACCCAGGCTCCGGGGAATTTTTTTAAAATGCTATCTTTTTTTATATCAGCTGAATTCAGATCATTGCATGTCATCGCGCATACTCTGTAAAAGCCATTTTCAGCTGCAACTATCTCCGGAGTAAATCCTTCTTCTCTCAGTATATTTATCTGCGAGTCGGCATTCTCTTTTGATCTGAAACTACCGGTTATTACATAATATTCACTTTTGGCCGTAAGAGCAGGAGCAGCAACAACGATGGCGGAAGTTTTATAGGAGATTGGATTGGTGGTTTCTTCTTTCCCGGAAGCTTCAACAGAATTACCCTGATCCACTGCTTTTTTATTATTCTCAAATTCAGCTGTTACCAGCGGATTCATAGTTGTTGATTCAACCTTTGCCTTGAATAGATCTGTTTTAAACGGAACCACAAAAAGAAGTGAGAGAAGAGGAATGATCACTGCAGCCCTCCAGAGTACCTTTCTTATTGATGCCTGTTTTAATGGATCCTTTTCTCTGTGTCTGATTATTCTCTTCCTTACATCATATCCTTCAAGAGGCAAACACTGGAAAGGTTCAAATCCGTAAGAATCAAGATGATAATTTACAGTTTTGTCTGGCTCAAACTGAACATTTCCTTCCGTGTTGTTAACAAAACTTCCAATATTATCAAAAACAACTTTCTCTCCTTTTTCAAGTTTCTTTCTAAGTCCGGCAACAAATTCTTCTACTAAATTTCTGGCATCGCCATAATTTATTTTTAACGCTATAGAGATCCTTCCTGCCAGTAGTCCATCATTATGATTCAGATTCCTGTTAAAAGATATCTGCTTTACAGGGGGATAAAAAGTACCGGTGCTTTTCTCTATTCTTGCAGGAGTATAGTTGCCTATAAAACCACCGAAACCCGGGACAATAACACAATCATTTCCGAATAATAATTCCCTTATAATAGCTGTCACATCCACTGCCGGTTCTTCTTTTGATTAATACAAATTTAAGAAAAAAAAGTTAATTACAATATTTATTCAGGTTCGGTGGTAAAACCCATCAGTCCCAATTATGCGGAACATCTCAACTAACTGGGTGATAATACTCTGACATTTAATCACATTTTTCTAAAACAGTGAGCCTTTTAAGGGGGTACATTGAAGAGCAGGATCACACTTAGACGATTCTGTTTTGCGAGTAAGACCCCTCTGGCTCTTCGCACCATCTTTCCTAAAAGAGGAGGAAATCCTTACACATTTAGTGTATTAGCCCCCCAAATGGGGTTTTGGAGGGTAGTTCAATAAAAAATATTATCTTCGTATTTCAAATTTCCTGCATGAAATGAGAGAGATACAAATGGTAGACCTGAGAGCCCAGTATGAAAAGATCGGGTCGGATATTGATAGTGCAATAAAATCTGTCCTTTTATCAACAGCATTTATAAAAGGTCCTGAAGTTAAGCTATTTGAAGAAGAGCTTCAGGAATATATGGGTGTAAAACATGTGGTTTCGTGTGCAAACGGAACTGATGCACTGCAACTTGCAATGACAATTCTCGGTCTGAAACCCGGTGATGAGGTAATCACAACAGACTTCACTTTTATTGCTACGATTGAGGTAGTAGCCCTGCTTGGCTTAAAACCGGTTATTGTTGATCCGGAACCCGGGACATTCAATATTTCGGTAACAGCTATCAAAAAAGCTATAACTCCAAAAACAAAAGCTATTGTTCCTGTCCATCTTTTTGGCCAATGTGCCGACATGGAGAGTATTATGGAGCTTGCAAAGAAAAATGGTCTCTTTGTAATTGAAGATGCAGCACAGGCAACCGGAGCAGATTATATCTTTAAAAACGGAACTACCAAAAAAGCAGGAACCATAGGACATATCGGGACGACTTCATTTTTCCCTTCCAAAAACCTGGGTTGTTACGGTGATGGAGGCGCTCTTTATACTGACGATGAGACATTCGCAAGGAAACTAAGGAGTATTGCTAACCACGGTATGAAAATAAGGTATCATTATGATGATATAGGTGTTAATTCAAGATTGGATACTATTCAGGCAGCTGTTCTGAGGGTAAAACTTAAACATCTTTCGGAATTCAATTCGGCAAGAAAGAAGGTTGCGGATTCCTATGACAAAGCCTTTGAAGGGTGTCGTTTAATATCGGTTCCTGAAAGAGTGAACTATTCTTCCCACATTTTTCATCAATATACAATCAAAGTAAAGAACGGGAGAAGAGATGAACTAAAGAAATTTCTTGAATCAAAAAAAATCCCTTCAATGGTTTATTATCCGGGTCCTCTTCATCTGCAAAATGCCTATGGTTACCTTGGTTATAAAGAAAATGATTTTCCTGTTACAGCCTCTCTGTGTAAAGAGGTGCTCTCTTTACCGATACATCCTGATATGGAGAGGGAACAAATTGATTATATTACGCTTAATGTTTTGGAATTCTTCGATAAATTACAATAATGGAGAAGGAATACTTTGCTCATGAAACAGCTGTTATAGATGATGGCTGTAAAATTGGAAAAGGAACAAAGATATGGCACTTCAGCCATATTATGACAGGTTCGGAAATAGGAGAAAACTGTAATATCGGCCAGAATGTTGTTATTTCTCCGGGTGTAAAACTGGGGAATAATGTCAAAGTTCAGAATAATGTCTCAATCTATACCGGAGTCACTTGTGAAGATGACGTGTTCCTGGGTCCTTCTATGGTATTTACAAATGTGATTAACCCCCGAAGTGCAATAGTCCGGAAGGACCATTATTATACAACCATCGTGGAGAAGGGATCCTCAATAGGAGCCAATTCCACAATTATATGCGGAAATAAAATCGGGACCTATTCATTTATCGGGGCCGGAGCTGTTGTTACAAAAGATGTCAAGCCTTATGCTCTGGTAGTTGGCAATCCTGCAAGACAGACCGGTTGGATGAGTGAATACGGACATAAACTTAATTTTGACACTTCCGGCCTCGCTTCCTGTCCTGAAAGTGGAGAGAGTTACAAGATTGAGGATGGCAAAGTTTCTAAAATATTTTAGTATTTTTATCCGCATTTTAAGTTAACGCCAATGACAGAATCTCCAAAGAATTTCGGGATTATAGGTGTAGCAGGCTATATAGCTGTCAGACATCTTAACGCCATAAAGGAAACCGGTAACAATCTTCTTGCCAGTCTCGATAAGTTTGATAGTGTAGGTCGAATTGATAGCTACTTCCCTGAAAGTGATTTTTTTGTAGAGTTTGAAAGATTCGACAGACATTTTGATAAACTTAAACGGACAGGGACTAAAATTGATTACGTAAGCATTTGTTCTCCGAATTATCTTCATGATTCTCATATAAGGTTTGCTCTGCGCCATCAGGCTGAAGCCATCTGTGAAAAACCTATTGTGCTTAATCCCTGGAATATAGACGCGCTACAGGAGATTGAAAATGAAACTGGTCGTAAAATCTACACCGTTCTTCAACTTCGTCTTCACCCTAAAATACTGGAACTCCGGGAAAAGATAAGGAATGGACCTAAAGATAAGATTTATGATGTTGACATGACATATATTACCAGCCGGGGAAACTGGTATTCTGTATCATGGAAAGGAGATATACAGAAATCTGGAGGAGTGGCAACCAATATCGGTATTCATTTTTTCGATATGCTATCCTGGATCTTCGGAAATGCCCGGAAAAATATCGTTCATATTTCGGAACCTCATAAAACTGCCGGTTATCTTGAACTGGAAAACGCACGAGTCAGATGGTTCCTGAGTCTCGATTATAACGATATTCCTTTATCATGTAAAGAGACCGGGAAGAGGACTTACAGGTCAATAACCGTGAATGATGAGGAAATAGAATTCAGCGAAGGATTTGGTGACCTTCATACCATGACCTATAAAGAAATTCTTGCCGGAAGAGGATTCGGACTTAAAGAGGCTCGTCAATCGGTCGAGACTGCCTACACGATAAGAAATTCAAAACCTGTGGGCCTTATGGGTGACTATCACCCGATTTTAAAAACAATATAACCTATGTACAATAAACTAATTAATAAGGAAACTAAGCTATCAGTCATCGGCCTAGGTTATGTTGGCCTTCCGATCGCTCTTGAATTTGCAAAGCATATAAGTGTTGTCGGCTTTGATATAAAACACGAAAGGATTGCCCTGATGAAAAAGGGCATAGATCCAAGTAATGAACTTAATTCAGATGCATTTAAGAATACCGATATTGTTCTTACAAGCGATCCTGCAGATTTAAAAGCTGCTTCATTTCATATTATTGCTGTTCCGACACCAACTACAAAGACAAATTTGCCTGACCTTACTCCCGTTCTGAAAGCAACTGAAATAATTGGAAGAATTTTAAAAAAAGGAGATTATGTTGTTTATGAATCGACTGTCTACCCGGGCTGTACTGAAGATGATTGTATTCCCGTCCTGGAAAGGTATTCTGAATTAAAATGCGGTCTTGATTTTAAGGTTGGCTTCTCACCCGAAAGAATAAATCCGGGTGACAAGGATCATACTCTTACAAAAATTGTAAAAGTAACCAGCGGTTGCGATACCGAATCTGCTGAAAACATCGCAAAAACTTACGAACTTATAATCAAAGCAGGAGTTCACCGGGCAAGTTCAATTAAGGTTGCAGAATCGGCAAAGATCATTGAAAACACCCAGCGTGATATTAATATTGCTTTTATGAATGAACTTTCAATTATATTTAACAGACTGGGTATAAATACATTCGAAGTACTGGAAGCTGCAGGAACAAAATGGAACTTCCTTAAGTTTTATCCTGGTCTTGTAGGAGGGCATTGCATAGGTGTTGATCCGTATTATCTCTCATTCAAGGCAAAAGCACTGGGATATCATCCCCAGATGATTGATTCGGGAAGGTTCATCAACGATAGCATGGGCAGATATATAGGAAAACAGACTGTCAAAAAGATAATTGCTGCCGGCAAGAATCTGAAGGGTTCAAGAGTTCTGATAATGGGGATTACTTTTAAAGAAGATGTTACAGATATCCGAAATTCAAAGGTCATAGACATAATCAGTGAACTGGATGATTTCGGAATATCTGTTGATGTTATTGACCCCGGTGCAGGGAAACATGAGGTAAAAGAAGAATATCAGATTGATCTTAAAGCTCAACCCTTTGAAAAATACGATGCAATAATCCTCGCAGTAAGCCATAAAGAATATCTAAATCTGGATGAATCGTATTTTAATAATTTTCTGAATAATAATGGAATTGTTGTGGACGTGAAAGGTGTTCTTCGCGGAAAAATAAATAATCATACATATTGGAGCCTCTAATGAAAAAGAAAATTCTGGTAACCGGAGGAACCGGATATATAGGATCTCATACAGCAGTTGAACTTATCAACGAAGGATTCGAAGTAATAATTATTGATAACCTGTACAACTCGGAAGCAACTGTAGTTGAAAGAATATACAAAATAACCGGAGTCAGACCATTTTTGGAAGTTCTGGATCTGTGTGACATGGAAAAACTTGACAGATTTATTCAGAACCACAGGGATATTTCTGCTGTCATTCATTTCGCAGCTTATAAAGCTGTGGGTGAGTCAGTTATTAAACCACTTGATTACTACCGGAATAATCTTCTATCATTGGTTAATCTGCTGGAATCAATGAAACGTTATGATATTCCTGACCTGGTATTCTCATCTTCATGTACAGTTTACGGTCAGCCGGAAAAGCTTCCCGTAACTGAGGACGCACCTCTGCAACCAGCCACTTCCCCTTATGGAAATACAAAACAGATCGGTGAAACTATAATAAGGGATACAACCTTATCTGACAGGAACATTAAAGCAATTTCATTAAGATATTTTAATCCTATCGGGGCACACCCGTCAGCTCTGATCGGGGAGCTGCCAAAAGGTGTTCCGGAAAACCTTGTTCCTTATTTAACGCAGACCGGATATGGTATCAGGGAAGAACTAAAAGTTTTCGGAGATGATTATAACACACCTGACGGATCATGCATCAGAGATTACCTTCATGTAGTCGACCTTGCAAAAGCACATGTAGTCGCAATAAAAAGGCTTATTGAAGGAAAAAACAAAGCAGATTATGAGGTTTTTAATCTCGGAACCGGAAAGGGAGTTTCAGTGTTCGAGGCTATAAAATCATTTGAACGGGTTTCGGGAATTAAATTGAAGTATAAGATAGTAGAAAGACGAGCAGGAGATATAGAAAAAATATGGGCCGATCCATCTTATGCGAATAAAGAACTTGGCTGGAAAACCCTTAGTTCCCTTGATGAAGCTATGAAAACGGCATGGGACTGGGAGAAAAACATCAGAGCTAACAAAATTTAAATATGAAACGAACTATTCTGATTACAGGTGGTGCGGGTTTTATTGGTTCTCATGTTGTCAGAAGATTCGTCGGCAAATATCCTGAATACCTTATTGTTAATGCCGATAAGCTAACTTATGCAGGAAATCTTGAGAACCTTACGGATATCGAAAATGAAAAGAATTATAAGTTTGAAAAAACTGATATCGTTGAAAAAAAATCTGTTCTTGATCTTTTCGGGAAGTACAACTTCGATGGAGTAATTCATCTGGCAGCCGAATCACATGTCGATCGTTCAATCACCGGCCCCGATGAATTTGTTTTTACTAATATTGTTGGAACGGTAAACCTGCTTAATGCTGCGCTTAATAACTGGAGAACCGCATTCGAAGGAAAGCTATTCTATCATATTTCGACCGATGAAGTGTATGGTTCACTGGGAAAAGAGGGTCTCTTTACTGAAGAAACTGCCTACGATCCCGGAAGCCCTTATTCCGCATCAAAAGCAAGCTCCGACCATTTGGTAAGAGCTTATTATCATACCTTCGGAGTTCCAGCTGTGATATCCAATTGTTCTAATAATTATGGCCCAAACCAGTTTCCTGAAAAACTTATCCCTCTCGCTATAAACAATATTAAAAATAACAAACCGATTCCTGTCTACGGGAAGGGTGAAAACATCCGTGACTGGTTATATGTCGAAGATCATGCTTCAGCAATCGATCTTATTTTTCATGGAGGCAAGATTGGGGAAACCTATAATATCGGCGGTAATAATGAATGGAAAAATATTGATCTTATACTTCTTCTTTGCAGAATAATGGATAGGAAACTTAACCGTTTTTCAGGAACATCCGAAAAACTGATTACATATGTTAAAGACAGACCGGGACATGATCTCAGATATGCAATTGACTCCTCAAAATTACAGAAAGAGCTGGGTTGGTCGCCTATACCTGATTTTGAAGACGGTCTCAGTAAAACAGTCGAATGGTATCTTGCAAATACAAAATGGCTCGACAGGGTCCTGTCAGGTGATTATAGTAAGTATTATGACCGTATGTATTCAGACAGATAATTTTAAAAATCAAAGGATTTTGTTCAACCGATTTATCAGCTCATCTCCAAGAGCCCTTTTTTGCTTTATATGTTCACGAATGGCCGCAACAACACTATTAGATTCAAACTCTCCCCGAACCTGCTCAAAATCCATCCTTTTATCTTCAGCACTACCGTCTATACCAAATCCTGTCATGGCTGACAAAGTAAATTCCTTCCTTGCATCTTCATAAAGAAGATTATCCAGTTCAATAACGCTTTTTTTCCACTTTTCAACCATCCCAATAACATCATTAGCAGTTAATTTACTTACAGATATACCTGTTTCCTCTTCTATCCTTTCACATACCCATGTCCATTCCCACGTATAGTATGAATTGTGTAATCCGATAAAAGACCGTTCCAACACTTCAACAGAAGTAATCTTTTCTGACTCAACATCCTCTAAAAGAGCATCAACTTCTTTCTTCGGCGCAATCAATCCTGCCAGATCAACCCATTCTCCCTTTCCTTGTGAACTGTCTGAAGCAAGTCGATGCTGAAGCTCTTCATTTGTTTTAAATTGACAGTTTTCAAGCCGTTTTATTAATGAGTTCCCAAGGAACTTATTTATACCTGTCTGATAAAGTTCTATTCCCCGTTCGAGAGAGTGACCGGTTATTTTCATTTTATTGTAAGTGTACGGATCAGTCCCGGCAGGTGATTCCGATTTTAGTTTTCGCAGGATTTCCCTGCCTTCGAACATTTTACGGATTGTATAAGGACTAAGCAGGTTAAAGTTCACCTGGTCTATCTTGAACGGATCTTTTCTTACATCCCTGACAGGCCATTTTTGCGCATCTCTGATAGTACCCACGCTTCTTAAATTAATACCCGGGACAAGTATGCTTTCATCGTTGCTTTCAATGAGATATGAAAAAGGAAGTGATGAAGTATCAATATTCTTATAATGACGCCCCATTATAAGTGTGTAGGGTCCGATACGTGCCGGCCACAGGAGATATGAATCGCTTGTTGTTTTGGAACCCCTTTCCATAATTCCCTGGTGAATAGGTCCAAGCTTATACATGTGGTTACTCTGGTTAGAACCACTGCCTGCATTCATAAATGAAAAGATCCCTGCTATCAGTAATGTTGATTTATGGTGTGTAACCGTATAGGGTCCGGCAAAAATTGAACATGCTTCTCCATGATATCCACCGCAGTTTGCAAAAAAAAGCGAGTTCTCTGCAGAATAATGCTTGGCAAGGATGCAACCCTGTCCTATGAAACATTTATCTATCAAAGTGGATTCTGTTACTTTCGATCCTGAACAAATTATAAAATGTTCCATAATTACTCCCGGACCAATAAAAACAGGATCAGTTTCACAACTGTTTACTGATCCTTCGTTCAGAGTTATAGCTCCTTCAACATGACTGAACGGGCCGAATTTTACATTACGGATATTGCTTGAGTTGAAAATTCTTGAGTTTTGTCCTATTATTCCTGTTTCGGATGAATGAGATAAAGAATATTCATCAACCATTTTCTCAATTATTCTTACAGCCTCGAACCTGTGTCTGTAGAGAGCGATAATATATGCCTCATGAGCCGAAAGCCTGTCCCATATTTTAACTGCTCTTCCCCCGGTCTCGTTCAGGACATTTACTATGGTACCGTTTCCAAAAGCTGAAATGCCTTCTGAATGAATTTTTCCACAGTTTTTTATAACTACTTTATCTTCAATATTATAATTTGCGATATAATCACCAATATTATTGATTATAACATTAGATCCTATAATACAATTATGTAGTCGGGCGTTTCGAATACCACTTTGTACGCTTACTCCTGATTCATCAATAAAAGGTTCGTTGAAAACACCAAGACTAATATTACCCGAGAAGATTACATTAACGCACTTTTCAGGATCAAATCCATCCTTAACTTTAACACGGTTCCAGTCATCGCAACTGCAGCCATTAGAAATTAAAATCGAAATTTCCAGCTCTTTTATGTTCCTGAAATCATCTGTCATGTTCATTTCGAACATTTAAGATTTATTATTCGACAGTTACCGACTTTGCCAGGTTCCTGGGCTGGTCAACATTGCATCCTCTAAGGACTGCAATATGATATGAAAGCAATTGAAGCGGAATTACTGCGAGCAACCCGGAGAAGATAGGAAGTGTTTCAGGTACTTCAAGAACATAATCAGCCATTTTACTTATTATTTCATCTCCTTCGGTAACAATAGCAATAACATTTCCTTTTCTTGCTTTAATTTCCTGAATGTTACTCACAATCTTTTCATATGTGTCATCTTTTGTAGCTACGACAACAACAGGCATATTCTCATCAATAAGGGCAATCGGGCCATGCTTCATTTCTGCAGCAGGATAACCTTCAGCATGGATATATGAAATTTCCTTCAGTTTAAGAGCGCCTTCAAGAGCTACAGGAAAGAGATATCCTCTCCCAAGGTAAAGAGCATTATGTGTATTTTGAAAAACTTTTGCAAGTTCAAGAGCCTGATTATTTACTTTAAGTGCATTCTCAATTTTACCTGGAATTGCCGTAAGCTCAGTAATAAGTTCTTTATATGCAGAATCGGAGATAATTCCTTTCTTATGTCCGATTTCAAATGCCATCATTGCCAGAACCAGAACCTGAGTTGTAAATGCTTTTGTTGATGCAACACCTATTTCGGGGCCTGCATGTGTATAAACACCTGCATCGGTTTCCCGTGGAATACTGCTACCTACAACATTGCATATTCCGATGACTTTAGCTCCTTTCTCCCTGGCAAGTTTGACAGCAGCAAGAGTGTCGGCGGTTTCACCGCTCTGGCTTATCGCAATTACAATATCACCTTTTTTTATAATAGGATTCCTGTAACGGAATTCTGATGCATATTCCACTTCCACCGGAATCCTGGTGTACTCTTCAAAAATATATTCTCCAACTAATCCGGCATGCCATGAGGTTCCGCAGGCGATTATTATAATTCTTTCTGATTGTGTCATTGTTTCAAAAACATCAAGCAGCCCACCAAGCTTCACCCCTGAAAAATCTGGTAATATCCTTCCTCTGAAAGTATCATGAATGGCTCGCGGCTGTTCAAAAATTTCCTTCAGCATAAAATGAGCAAAACCCTCTTTGTCAATCTCCCCTATTTTAAGATCAAGTTCTTTGACTTCTGGTTGTATCTTTTCTGTTCTTATAGTTTTAAGGACAAGTTCATCTTTCTTGATTATTGCAATATCGTCATCATTCATATAGATAACTCTTTGTGTATATTCGACAATTGGGGTAGCATCCGAAGCAATAAAGTTTTCACCTTCTCCCACTCCGATAACAAGAGGGCTTCCCTTCTTGGCTGCAAACAGCCTGTCGAGCTCCTTTGTACAGATTATCACCAGTCCGTATGTACCTTCAACCCTGTTTAGAGCCAGGGTAATTGCCTGTTCAGCAGTGAGGTCGCCTTCAAGATACATATGCTCAATAAGATTAGCTAGAACTTCTGTATCAGTCTGACTTTTAAATTTTACTCCCCTGCTCTCGAGATGTTTCTTGAGACGCGCATAATTTTCAATTATACCATTATGAACAACAATGAAGTTGCCTTTAAAGGATAACTGAGGATGCGCATTCAATTCATTTGGTTCGCCGTGAGTGGCCCACCTGGTATGACCCATTCCTGTCGTACCATCAAAGCTTGATTTGTTAACAAGATCCTCAAGGTCTTTTACTCTTCCCGCGCATTTAAATATTTTTGCTTCTCCGTTTACAAGAGCCATGCCGGCAGAATCATATCCGCGATATTCAAGTCTTTTCAGACCATTAATTATTATTTCACGGGCTTGTCTTGATCCTATATAGCCAATAATTCCGCACATATTCAATAAGTTTTAAAATGTGAGTACCAAAGTAGTTATTCTGGTTCACAAATTCTAGAACTTGGTATAGGTAAATTCAAATTTAATAGGAGTTTTGCTTTTATTGGCTTCCAGGACAACATTTTTAGTACCGGTTCCCTCAAATATATCCACTTCCGGCTCTATATTGCCTGTTGCATCTTCAAGATATGACTGGACGAATGCAGGAATATTGAAATTATATACCTGGGCAACTGAATCGAGCTTACCGTCAAAAAATGCATGACTAAGATCTACTGACGATGCCAGTGAATAATCGGGCACAGTATATTTGATCCCGGTTTTTGATCTGTATCTTATATATAATTGTGGCGGGACATTTCGCGTAATATAGATATTACCAGGGGTGGATTTGAAATGAACCGGTACAACTAACTTGGCTCTGTTTACGGCAACTTTGCCAAATGATTTATCATTTTTCAGGTCCCTGAGCCCGGGTAAAATTAATTTTGTATAGACCCCGTTAAGAGATTGCACGTAAGAAAGTGTGTCTCTATAGGTTGTGTTTCTGTGTGCCATCTTATCTCCAAGTGTGGCAGTACTAAAATCATGTGAAAACGTATTAAAGGATGCATTCGTGTTCTTTGCATCAAGCTCGAAAGAATATTCTTTGGCAGTCCCGGTGGTATCGTGCAGAAATAAAACAAAATAATTATTATAGGTCGTTTGGTCCGATTGAAGACTTAAAGATATGAGGAAGGGGTCAGAACTTGTAGAATTCAACTGGAAGTACAACCCTTTGAAATAAGATCTGAAATCAGGTATGTTATTATTATAAAATAGTTTAGATGTATCGCGTGTAAGATAATTCCCAAAGTCAATACCTTTTCCCGGTAAAGAGAGTATAATATCGTTTATGGTATCGGTGCGGAGTGTTGGAAGTACAATATCAGTTACCTTAAAACCTGTTGTGTTTACAGGTGTGTTTGGATAATAGGCTGAATCGACATAAATCTGGTTACTTATCTCTGAGAAGCTTAAAGTATTTACCGCACCGGATCCTCCATTTTTTACTGTCAGTATATGAAGATATAACTGCACTGAATCTACTGTAAATGGCAGACCGTCCCACTTAGGGTTAAGTCTTATTTGGGTAACAAATCCTGCTGTAGTACTCCCGAAATAGGGATCATAGTCATGTCCCAGGTAAGAAGTTGAAGAAAGGTCGCTCCTGGATGAATCATCGTACATTAAATAAGAGAAAACGCTTAATGTGTCAATGGCTTTAATTGAGACAAAATCACCTTCAGGAAGAATATCTCCTCCTATATTCAAGACCTCCTTCTTGCATGAGCTTGCAAAGACAATTATCAAGACAACTAATGAAGTGAAGAATATACTAAAGAGATTTGGGGAAACAGAAATAATTCTGTGGTAGTGGCGGGAACTATTACAATATCTTGTCATAAAAATCATTATAGGCATCAATATATTCGGTCTCATCCTTAAATTCAAGAACCGGTTTGTTAACTGTAATCAGGTATTTTTTCAAATCTTCGTTTATATCCTCACTTCCAATAATGATTCCGTCAGAATATTTGATAGCCAACTTAGACACATTAACAAAATCCGGTTTCTTAACCATTTTAAGGTTTTCCCCGTCTATTCCATCGAACCGTAGTTTATCTGCGAATGTTGATCTAAACGGAGTTTTAAAATCATTATTGTAAATGGAATAGATTATTTTGTAGTTATGAAATAGCGGATCATCATTATATATACTACGCAGATAAACCGGTACCAGGGCCGACATCCATCCATGGCAATGCACTATATCAGGAGCCCATCTCAGCTTCTTGACAGTCTCAATTACACCCCTGGCAAAAAAGAGCGCCCTTTCATCATTATCTTCAAATTCCCGCCCCGAAGCATCGCTGATTACATGCTTTCTCTGGAAATAATCGTCATTATCAATAAAATACACCTGCATCCGGGCTGATTGAATCGAAGCAACTTTGATTATCAGCGGATGATCGGTATCGTCAATAATCAGGTTCATCCCCGAGAGCCTGATCACCTCATGAAGCTGATTCCTTCGTTCATTGATACAACCATATCTCGGCATGAAAGTCCGGATTTCTTTTCCTCTTTCCTGAATGCCCTGGGGGAGAAATCTTCCGATTTTCGATAATTTTGTCTCACCTAAGTAAGGGGTGATCTCTTGTGAAATGAATAATACCTTCCTGCTTTCCATTTACCTGCCTGGATATACCATTTCGATTTAAGGTGCAAAGATAGTAAAAATTAATAACATAATAAAAATGCGGATATTCAGATGTATCCCTTTAACCCTTATCTTACTCAGCTTGAAAATCACCAAATGCCAGATTAAATAATTTAGTTTAAGTTTGTGAAAAATTGCAATAATATGAAGGCCATACGTACTGTCGCTGAATTGCAAACCCGCTTAAAAGAAATGCATCTTTCGCCTGTCGGTTTTGTTCCAACAATGGGGGCTCTGCATGAAGGTCACCTATCACTTGTGCAAAGCGCTGTGCAACTTTGCCCGATAGTTGTAGTGAGCATTTTTGTAAATCCTGCACAGTTCAATGATAAAAATGATCTGAGGAATTATCCGAGAACACCTGACGAAGACCTGGCTCTGCTTAAGAGTGCTCTAAGAGAATCAGATCTTGTCTTTACTCCCGGCGTCAAAGAAATTTACCCTGAAGAAGATAAGAGGCAGTTTCATTTTGGGAACCTCGATCAAGTAATGGAAGCTCTTCATCGTCCCGGTCATTTTAATGGGGTTGCCCAGGTTGTAAGCAGATTGTTCGAAATAGTAAAACCCGATATTGCCATTTTTGGTTTGAAGGATTTTCAGCAGCTTGCCGTTATAAAAGCCCTGGTAAAACAGACTGATAACAATGTAAGGATAATTGGGAATCCCATAATCCGTGAGAATGATGGATTGGCAATGAGCAGCCGGAACCGTCTTCTTGACCCGGAAATCAGGCACCAGGCATCCATTATCTATAAAACAATCTCTGCTGTTACTTTAATGATAAAAAGTTCCGATATAACTGAAATTAAATCATTCGTAACTGACAATATTAACAGTGTTCCGGGGTTCGTGGTAGAATATTTTGAGATTGTGGATGATATTGACCTTATTCCCCTGAGCAAAAAAAATGAAATGAGAATAGACAAACGATATTTTGGATGTATTGCCGTTGTTGCAGGGAAAATTCGTTTGATAGATAATATTGAAATTGGATTGGTCTGAACCAAAAGGTTAATTACCTTTGCACTCTAATTAGGATCAACAAGATATAATAAGATGTTAATAGAAGTAATAAAATCAAAAATCCACAAGGTTACAATTACAGGGGCAAACCTCAATTACATGGGAAGTATAACAATTGATGAAGATCTTATGGATGCTGCAAACCTGATAGAAAACGAAAAAGTCCATGTTTTAGATTTAAACAACGGAGAACGTCTTGAAACTTATATAATAAAAGGGATCCGCGGTTCCGGAGAGATCTGTCTTAACGGTGCTGCTGCCAGGAAGGTCATTATTGGTGATATTATCATTATTATGTCGTTTGCGTTCCTCGATTTTCAGGAAGCACAATCATTTAAGCCTGTAATCATTTTCCCCGATACTAAAACCAATAAACTGATCTGAAGTTGAAAAAAAGTATTCTGCAAACATTTAAATTTACGGCTTTCTTAGCTGTCGGAGTGCTTCTGCTTTGGATTGCATTTCGCAATATCGACTTTTCAAAGCTATGGGCAGAATTGAAAGAAGCAGATTATTCATGGCTCCTGCTGTCTGTAATCTTTGGATTATTTGCCTTTATAAGCCGCGCCCGAAGATGGGTACTGCTCATAAACCCCCTTGGTTTCAAACCTTCGACCAGGAATGCTTTTTATGCAATGATGACAGGTTATCTGGCAAATATTGCCTTGCCAAGAATCGGAGAAATTACACGCTGTGTGGCATTAGGTAAAAAAGAAAAAATCCCGGTAGATAAGCTTTTCGGAACTGTTGTTATTGAACGCACAGTCGACTTTCTCTCCTTGCTGACCATAATGGTAATAATGATATTCACAAGCGGGAAACAGATAGGTCTTTTTCTTAAAGAAAGTATTCTTTTACCAATACAACAGAAAGTGTACTCAATCTTTGGAAACACCTGGGAACTTTGGATAATCCTTTTCTCGGTTGGTATAATCACTTTATTCCTACTGATAAGATACAAAAAAAAATTGCGTAAGATCCGTTTATTCTCAAAGTTATTCGACCTTGGCCATGGAATTATTGACGGACTGAAAACTATTACAAATCTTAGAAGAAAATGGGAATTCATTTTCCATACTGTATTCATATGGTTAAACTATGTCCTTATGACCTGGGTTGTGGTATTCTCCCTTAAAAGTACTTCACATCTGACTCTGGGTAACAGCGTTTTCATTCTTGTAATAGGGGGATTAGCAATGTCTGCACCCGTACAGAGCGGACTAGGTGCTTTTCATTATATTGTTTCCCGAGGTCTGCTTATCGTTTTTGGAATACCTATTGAAGACGGACTGGCGTATGCATTACTTACTCATGAAGCGGAACTTATTTCTATCGCGATTCTTGGTGCTATATCATTCTTCATCATTTTCAGAAAAGATAAGGGAAGCCCCCCAACCCCCCTAAAGGGGGGCGCATAAGGGGGAGTAAAAGATTATGGCAAAAAACAAAACAGTATTCGTCTGTCAGAACTGCGGAGCAGAATCACCTAAATGGATCGGAAGATGTCCTTCATGCAAAGAATGGAACACTTACCATGAAGAGATAATTATTGCTGCTTCTTCTCGTGAGGTCTCATATATTGTGAAGCAGGAAAAAAGGAGACCTGAACTTCTTGATAACATCAAGTCTGATGAACTTGGCAGGCAGAGAACAGGGATATCTGAGCTTGACAGGATCCTGGGGGGAGGCATAGTAGGCGGATCTTTGATTCTTCTGGGTGGAGAACCCGGTGTCGGCAAATCGACCCTGGCACTTCAGCTGGCTCTTGCTCTTAAAGGGAAAAACATTCTTTATGTTTCAGGAGAAGAGAGCGAAGAACAGATCAGTCTCAGGGCGCGAAGGATGAAAAACTCCAATCCTCAATGTTACATACTTTGCGAAACAGAACTTGAAAGTATCCTTACACATGCTGAGACCATTAAACCCGGATTAATTATAATTGATTCTATACAGACAATAAGTAATGCATTGCTTGAGTCTGCTGCAGGATCTGTATCACAGGTCAGGGAATGTGCCGCCCAGCTTCTTAAATACTCCAAGATTACCGGAATTCCAATCGTTCTGATTGGACATATCACAAAGGATGGAACACTTGCCGGTCCAAAAATTCTTGAACATATCGTTGATGTGGTTCTCTATTTTGAAGGGGACAATAACTATGTTTACCGTATACTCCGGTCTGTTAAAAACCGGTTTGGTTCCACTGCTGAATTAGGCATCTTTGAAATGGTAGAAACGGGTTTAAGGGAAGTCAATAACCCTTCTGAAATGTTTATCAACCAGCACGATGAAGCCCTCAGCGGAATCTCAATTGCTGCAACCGTTGACGGATTGAGACCATTTCTGATAGAAACACAGGCGCTTGTAAGCAGTGCCGTATATGGAACTCCACAGAGAAGCTCCACCGGTTTCGATATAAGGAGGCTGAATATGCTGCTTGCTGTGCTCGAGAAAAGAGCCGGGTTTAAACTGGGTATTAAAGATGTCTTTCTGAATATTGCAGGAGGAATCAAAGTAACTGATCCTGCAATAGACCTGGCAATAATAAGTTCTGTTCTTTCTTCAAACCTCGATATTCCCATCGGCCGGGAGATATGTTTTTCGGGTGAAACGGGTCTGTCGGGAGAAATAAGACCTGTTTCCCGTATCGAACAGAGGATCCGGGAAGCATCAAAAATGGGATTCAATAAAATATATATATCGAAATATCACAGAAATATATCGGTTAAGGAACTGAATATTGAAGTGGTTCTGGTTGGGAAGATTGAGAATCTGATCCGATCACTCTTTAGTTAAGTTTGCATCCACTACTCTTCATAAATCATTAAGACCCCCTTGCCCTTCGGGCACTCCCCCTTAGAAGGTGGAGAAAATTTTCCATTTTAGAGTGATCATCATTAAAATAAGGGTATTTTTCGCCCCTTCAGGGGAGATGTCGCGCAGCGACAGAGGGGTGTCAATTTTATGACGGTATCTTTGGATTAGTACCTCACCCTTCTTGAATTATCCCCCCTTGAATTGGAATTCTTAAGCCTGTTGCAATCAAGTTCCATATTGAAATTCGACGGAACCTCAAATTCATCAGCCTCCATAATTCCCAACAGAGGATCAGCATATACTTTTTTCAGAAAGATAGCCATTATCGGAAGCGCCATATGTGCTCCCGACCCTTCTCCCAAAGTTTCAAAGTGGATCGCCTGATCTTCCCAGCCGCACCAGACACCTCCCACGAGGTTAGGTGTAACACCCATGAACCATCCGTTTGAATGATTTTGTGTTGTTCCCGTTTTCCCTCCAATCTGATTCATGAGATTATACGGTTCCCTTCTCAGGTTACTTCCTGTCCCTGATCTGACTACTCCCTGCAGAAGATTAAGCATCAGATATGCCTGGTTTTCGCTTAATACCTCTTCTATTTTAGGTGTAAATCTCGAAATAATATTCCCGTTTTTATCTTCAATCCGTGTAACATACATTGGTCTTGTATAGACTCCTTTGTTTGCAAAAGTTCCATAAGCTCCCACCATCTCTTCCAGCTTGATATCCGAAGTGCCTAAAAATATTGATGGTACCGGATCAATAAAACTTCTGACTCCCATTTTGTGCATAAGGTCTGCAACCGCTGATGGTTTGAATTGTTTCATCAACCAGGCTGAAATATAGTTTTCAGACTCAGCCAGCCCCCATGCTAAAGTCACCATTTTCCCATGAAATGCAGGTGGTCCGGTACTCTTTGGCTTCCATTGAACAGAATCTCCGGGTATATCGAAAGAACGTGGAATGTCCTCAACCTCATAACAGGGAGAATAACCGTTTTGCATTGCAACAGTATAAAGAAAAGGTTTTATTGTACTACCAACCTGCTTTTTCTGCTGGGTTACAGCATCGTATTTAAAATACCTGAAATCGGGGCCTCCCACATAAGCCAGGACATTGCCGCTATGAGGATTCTCCACCAGAAAAGCCGAACGGATAAAGTACTTATAATATCTTATAGAATCAAGAGGTGTCATTATTGTGTCCCTGTCACCTTTCCATGAAAAAACTCTCATTTTAACACGGGTGTTAAAGGCCAGCATTATAGAATCTTCAGAAACACCTCTTGCCCGCAAAATATAATACCTGTCACTTTGTTTAAGAGAACTCATTATTAAATCATCAGTCTCTTCCTTTGTCAGATCATCTGAGAAAGGAGGGTTTTTTAAACCTCTTGCCCGTCTGTAAAAGTCAGGTTGTACCTCTTTGGAGAGATGTTCGGCCAAAGCTTCTTCTGCATATTTCTGCATAAGGGAATTAATAGTTGTATATATCTTCAGACCATCCCGAAATATGTCATAACTGGTCCCGTCAGGCTTTTTATTCTTATTGCACCAGCCATAAAGAGCATTGTTATTCCATTCCCATAATGCATCATCATACGACGACTGCTTTTCATATTTATTTCTGTCAGGTTCAGGCTTTTTCATTATGTTCGTCAAATATTGCCTGAGATAAGTCGCCATACCACTGTTATGATCTTCTACCCTGAAATCGACCTCAATGGGCAATTTCATTACGGAATCAGCAAATGAAGAACTAATAAAATCATAGTTCGCCATCTGAGAGATTACTACATTTCGTCTCTGAAGCATCAGATTATAATTTCTTATCGGATTGTATCTTGTAGAAGCTTTAAGCATTCCAACAAGAACAGCTGCCTGCTGAAGATTCAATGAATCGGGAGTTGTATTGAAGTACACTTTTGCTGCAGATCTTATACCAATGGCATTGTAACTGAAATCGAATTTATTCAGATACATTGTTATTATCTCCTCTTTTGTATAGCTCCTCTCCAGTTTAACAGCTGTCTGCCACTCTTTGAATTTTGAAACACCAAGTTTGATCCTTCTCAAAAGTGAAGAATTTCTTGCAGTGTCTCTCGGATAAAGTTGCTTTGCAAGCTGCTGCGTAATTGTACTTCCGCCACCAGTACTCTGACCAAGTAATATTGTACGGATTGCTGCACGTCCAAGACCCCTTATGTCAATACCTGAATGTCTGTAATAACGGATATCTTCAGTTGCAATAAGTGCGTTCGTCAGATAGGGGGATATATCTTTATATTCCGTCCATGTCCGGTTCTCAAAACTGATTTTCCCCAGAAGTACTCCATCTTCAGAAAGAACCTGTGCGGCCAAATAATATTCCGGATTTTCAAGCTCTCCGAAAGAGGGCATAGGACCAAGTTTACCTTTTGAAATAAGTACGAATAATAATATAACAATAATTAGTGGAAAAATGAAGATCCCCCAGAACCAGATCAGGTATTTCTTGTTGTTAGTATTGCCTTTCATTTACTTACAAAGTTTGTCCAAAAATAGTAAATAATAAAGAATCTTAACGGTTTATTTTGAAGTTTGGTACCTAATTGATTTACTTTGTCGTCTAAAAAAAAGAACAAATATCTGAAGTAATGATCGAAAATCTTGTAATTGTTGAGTCGCCCGCTAAAGCGAAAACCATAGAAAAGTTCCTGGGAAAAGATTTCCGTGTTGTGTCAAGTTTCGGGCATATCAGAGACCTGTCAAAAAAGAATCTTGGTATTGACATAAAGAATAACTTCGAACCCGATTATGAGGTTCCCAAGGAAAAGGCAAAAGTTGTGAGCGACCTGCGGAAAGCTGCAACAGATTCTAAAAATATCTGGATCGCTTCTGACGAGGACCGTGAAGGAGAGGCTATTGCTTGGCATCTTGCCAGTGTATTGAAACTCGATCTGTTGACAACAAAGAGAATTGTCTTTCATGAAATAACCGGCGAAGCTATCTCTAATGCAATTAAAAACCCGAGGAAAATTGATATGAATCTTGTCAATTCCCAGCAGGCACGGCGGATTCTCGACAGACTTGTTGGTTTTGAGATATCTCCCGTGCTGTGGAAGAAGGTACAGCCCTCGCTCTCTGCAGGCAGGGTTCAGTCGGTCGCTGTACGCCTGATTGTTGAAAGAGAAAGAGAGATTATTTCATTTGAGACTGAATCCTCATTCAAGGTAACTGCAATTTTCACGATAAATTCGGTTGATGGGGAAAATGCCACTCTTAGGGCAGAAGCCTCAAAACGGTTCCCTGATGAGAAAGAAGCACTTAAATTCCTGGAGTTGTGCAACAATTCTAAGTATTCCATCGGCAACATCAGCATTAAACCAGGAACCCGTTCACCTGCTCCGCCTTTTACCACATCCACATTACAGCAGGAGGCTTACAGAAAGCTAGGATTTTCTGTTGCCCAAACCATGGCTGTGGCACAGAAGCTTTACGAAGCAGGGAAGATCACATATATGAGAACCGATTCTACAAATCTTTCAAACCTGG
Organism: Bacteroidales bacterium; assembly: GCA_049792755.1. GTDB lineage: Bacteria > Bacteroidota > Bacteroidia > Bacteroidales > VadinHA17 > LD21. The sequence continues at coordinate 82,493 of JBARBF010000042.1, forward strand.
CTCTTGTCAAATCGCGAGAGATGATCGTTTCAGAATTTGGTGAAAAATATTCAAAGACCCGTCAGTTCAAAACCAAATCAAAGGGCGCCCAGGAAGCTCACGAGGCTATTCGTCCGGCGTATCTGGATAATCCTGCCACCGCAGGCAGCCAGAATGAGAAAAAACTTTATGAACTGATCTGGAAACGAACTTTAGCGTCTCAGATGGCTGACGCTATTATCGAGAAAACATCTATTTCGATTGATATGAATACTTCGGCTGTGAAATTCCAGGCTAACGGGGAAGTTATTAAGTTTGACGGATTCTTAAAAGTCTATACTGAATCGTCCGATCAGGAAAACACCGATGAAGAAAGATATGTTATCCCTCCGGTGACAAAAGGGATGACCCTTTCCTATAACAACGTGACTGCAACACAAAAATATACAATGCCTCCGCCCCGATATACCGAAGCCAGTCTTGTTAAAAAACTTGAGGAGTTAGGTATTGGCCGTCCATCGACTTATGCTCCAACAATTTCCACAATTCAGAATCGCGGCTATGTTTCACGTGAAGACCGGCCGGGAGAAAAAAGGCAGATAAAAATATTTACCCTTCTGAATGGCAAAGTTGCTAATTCAATCAAGACAGAAATCACAGGAAAAGAAAAATCAAAGCTCTTTCCGCAGGATATCGGAATGATTGTAAATGATTTTCTTATTGAAAATTTCTCTGAGATTGTTGATTATCATTTCACTGCCGAAGTCGAGGAACAATTTGACGAAATAGCTGAAGGTAATCTGAAATGGACAGGAATGATTGAAGAATTTTACTCACCATTCCATAAGACAGTTACAAATACTCTTGAAAAGAAAGAGAGAAAAACAGGGGTAAGAGTACTTGGAAATCATCCTGAAACAGGGGAACCTGTCACAGTTAGGATGGGGAGGTTTGGACCGGTCGCCCAGATAGGTGAATCAGGGAACGAGGAAAAGCCCAGATATGCAAGTCTTTCAAAAAACCAGTTGCTCGAAACAATAACCCTTGATGAAGCACTGAACCTGTTTCGTCTTCCCCGTTCTTTAGGTGAGTATGATGGAGAAGAAATGATTGTTGGCGCTGGAAAATTCGGCCCGTATATAAGATTTAAAAGCAAGTTCTTTTCATTAAAAAAGGGAGTCGATGATCCTTATATCGTAACTTTTGAAAGAGCTGTGGAGATAATCCTTGAAAAGAATGAGAGTGATAAAAAGAAAATTCTGAAAGATTTTGGAGATATCAGGCTCCTGAATGGCAGATATGGGCCGTATCTTGTTAAAGACAAACAAAACTACAGGCTTCCTAAGGGCACAGACGCTGAAAAACTTACCAGAGAGGATTGCAGTAAGATTATTGAAAACAGTGATAAAACCAAAAAGAGTTCTTAATATTTACCATGGTAGATCTGAATGATTATTTTAATCCTGTAAGCATCGAGGGCCCCGATTTTGAGCTTTTGACATCACAAGCCACCTTCCCTCATAATATAACTATCCACACTGATAATTCGCCTGTCAGAGATATCGGAAAGTTCAAAATTGCAATGTTAGGAGTACCTGATGGCAGAAACTCACCAGGTTCAGGATCATTGAGAGGACCCGACATGATAAGAGGACAATTATACAAGCTGGCTAAAATCCCCGGAAGATCTAAAATAATTGACCTGGGTAACATGAAACAGGGTGTCACTTTCAGAGATACTTTAGCCGGCCTTACAGATATTTTATCATTATTGATCAGCGAAGACCTTTTCCCGGTAATAATAGGAGGCAGCAGTGCTCTTATACCGGCTATTGACAGGGCGATGTCGTTTTTTCCCGACAGATATACCTTAACGGCTGTTGATTCAAGGATCGATTTCAGCAACGAAAGAAGAGAGCCTGATTCTTTTAATTATTTAAATTCTATAATCAATAATCACAAAAGTGCCTTTTCACATTACATCAACATAGGTTACCAGACCTATCTTAATGATCAACAGATAATAAACAGATTCCTGAAAAAAAGATCAGAACTTCTCAGGATTGGCGATGTAAGACAGGCAATTCACCTTACAGAACCTCTTTTCAGGGATTCGGAGGTTGTAATATTTGATATTTCTTCCGTCAGACAATCAGATGCGCCGGGGACAATAAGTCCTTCACCGAATGGATTCTACGGAGAAGAAATCTGCCTGCTTTCGAGATATGCAGGAATATCAGATAAGCTGAAAATATTTGGATTGTTTGATGTCAATCCCGAATTTGATATCCGTAATCAGACCACAAGTCTTGCCGCTCAGATACTCTGGTTTTTCCTCGAGGGTTTTTCGCAAAAGCAATATGAAACACCCGTTCTAAATATCAGCAATTCAGGAAGATTCATTAAATATCACGTCAGGATAACAGATCTTGAAGATGATCTTATATTTGTAAAAAGTAATCTTACCGACAGATGGTGGATTGAGCTTCAGGCTGAAAAAGATCTGAACCTTTATGTTGCCTGCTCTCATGAAGATTATCTTAAAGCTAACCGTAACGAAGTTCCCGACAGATGGGTTCAGGCAGTGGAAAGATTAAAATCCTGAGTCTAAATAACAATTTTTTGAAAAATTGCCACGAAGACCCGAAGGTTTATAACAAAATCCGATTTTTCTCGTTAAACAGGTATTTAGAAATTTTAAATAAATGCCGGTATATTTGTATTCGAGTTAGATTTTTATTTATTTTACTTATTCAATAAATGTGCATCGCACCTGCAATTGAAGAGATGAAAAAACTAACCTTTGCATTTCTTTTTTTAGTATTGCTGCTACAGCCGGTTTTATCTCAACAAGATCCTCTGTCGAGCCAATATATGTTTAATACTCTGACCTTTAATCCGGGTGTTGCAGGTACTTCAGGAATGATTTGTGCAACTGCTTTGAATCGTCAGCAATGGGTCGGATTTAAAGGTGCTCCTGCAACAACACTTTTTAACGTCAGTGCTCCTGTTTCGCTTTTCGGTATCAAAAGCGGGGTGGGATTGGTAGTTGAAAGTGACAATATAGGCTTTGATAAAGACATAAACCTTTCCGCATCATACTCCTATCTCATGGACCTTGGCATGGGGAAACTGGGAATTGGCGTTAGTCTGGGTATGCTGAATACTACACTCGCTCCGACATGGGAAATTCCTTCAGGGGATGCATTTACACCTGCTTCCGGAGATCCTTTAATACCCGAAAATAAAGAAAGTTATGTTGCTTTTGATGCTGGTCTGGGTCTTTATTATAAAACCGATAAATATTATGGTTCTCTTTCAGTCACGCACATTAACGAGGCAAAAATAAAGTTTAGCAAAGGTACACCGTATGTCAGCAGACACTACTATCTGACCGGCGGTTATACTCTCCAAATGGCAAATCCATCTTTTGAGTTGATCCCCTCTCTCTTTGCGTTCAGCGACGGCAAGGTGGTTCAGTTTACAGTGACTTCACTGGTCAGATACAATAAAAAAGTATGGGGTGGCGTTTCATACAGAGCCGGAGATGCGTTGATCGGAATTGTAGGATTGGAACTTTTTAATGGAATCAGGCTTGGATATTCTTATGATTTCACAATTTCTGATATAGGAAAATCCAGCGGCGGGTCGCATGAATTCATGATTAATTATTGCTTCGACCTGAACCTGGGCAAAAGCCCGATGAAATATAAAAGTATCAGATTTTTATGATTATTAAAAAAAATTAACTTACTTGCAATATAAAATTCTATAGTATTATGAAAAAGGTAACCCTATCTGCTCTAATATTGATAGTCCTGTTAACTGGTTGTGGCTCTTCTAATAACGGAGAGTTAACTGGCGTTCAAGGGCGGAAAAAATTCTTTGAACCTGAACCATTTGAAATGGCATTCATTCCTGCCGGGAATTTTATGATGGGGCCGAGCGATCAGGATGCAGTATTTGCACTGAACAGTATCTCAAAGTCCGTTACTGTTGATGCCTTCTGGATGGACCAAACCGAAATCACAAATAATAAATATCGCCAGTTTGTATATTACGTACGTGATTCCATTCTGAGGACAAAGCTTGGAAATGCCAGTATTCCTGACAGACAATATTTTATGGTTGATAAAGATGGAAATGCCATTGAACCAAATGTAATCAACTGGGATGAAAAGATTGATCCAAGAGAAGAAACTACCAAAGCTACGATTGAAGAGATGTATTATCCTCCTGAAGAGAGATTCAACGGGAAAAAACAGGTGGATGTCAGAAAACTGAATTATTCCTATTTCTGGGTTGATTATCAATCAGCTGCAAAATCAAGTTACAAATATGATTATGCCAACAATACCGGTAAATATGAAGGTAAAGTTACAAATATTGATGGTTCTCGTACTGATGTAAAAGACCGCTCATCCTTTATCAAACATAACATCATTAATGTTTATCCAGATACTCTGTGCTGGATACGCGATTTTACTTATTCATTCAACGATCCACAGGCTTCACTTTATTTCTGGCATCCTTCTTTTGATGATTATCCTGTTGTCGGAGTATCCTGGGTACAGGCTACAGCATTCAGTATCTGGAGGACGAACTATATGAACAGCGCACTCAGAAAGAACGGAGTAGCGGATGTTCATGAGTACAGACTTCCGCTTGAAACGGAATGGGAATACGCCGCAAGAGGAGGTCTTGACCTTTCAATGTATCCATGGGGCGGACCATATACCCGTAACTACAAAGGATGCTTCCTGGCCAACTTCAAACCCCTGCGCGGTAATTATATTGACGATGGAAATGTATACACAGGAAAAGTAGGATCATATGAACCAAACGAATATGGATTGTATGATATGTCAGGAAATGTCGCTGAGTGGACATGCTGTGCATACAATCCGTCAGGTTACATATTTCAGCACGATCTTCAGCCAAACTATGAATATAATGCCACACCTCAGGATCCCCCGGTCATGAAAAGAAAAGTGATCCGCGGCGGATCTTGGAAAGACATAGCATATTTTCTTCAGACCAGTGCAAGAGATTATGAATATCAGGATTCCACAAAATCATATGTAGGATTCCGAAACGTAAGATCTTATATAGGTGTAAATTAAAAAATTAGCAATAACAATAAAATAATCAGGTAAAATGAGCCTAGCAGAATTAGTACAAAGCAGCGGGTGGAAAAATTTCATCGCCAAACTTTACGGTTTAGGCGCTTCGGTAGTTATTATTGGTGCATTGTTTAAAATACAGCACTGGCCGCTGGCAGGTACCATGCTTACTATTGGCCTTCTGACTGAAGCCGTGATCTTCTTCTTTTCCGCATTTGAACCATTGCATGAGGAGGTTGACTGGTCACTTGTATATCCTGAACTTGCCGGAATTCCAGAAGACGAGACACCCGAGCTTGCAGCTCAGGGTGGAAAATACCATGGCAGTATTTCCGGTGGCGGTGGCGGCGGCGGTTATGGTGGCGGCAGCGGCGGCGGCGGTTATGGTGGCGGTGGAGGTGGAGGTTATGGTGGCGGAGTCGGATCAGTTGCACTTGCTAAATTCGATGAGATGCTTGAGAAATCAGAGATCTCTCCTGATTTATTCCAGAAACTGGGCGTCGGAATGAAAAAGCTTAGTGAAGCAACTGCAAACATGAATGCCATGGGAGATGTTACTGCTGCTTCTTCAAAGTATATGAATACTATTAACTCTGCAAATGACTCGCTTGGAAAACTTTCGGACTCATACCAGTCGACAACAAAGTTAATAAATGACACAGGTTCTACTTACCGTAATATGGCAGATTCATTTTCGATTATTGAAGTAGGTGGAAAATCCTATCAGCAACAATTGGAAACTCTCAACAAAAACCTGTCTGCACTTAATTCAGTTTATGAACTTCAGCGTAAAGGAGTAGACGAACATTTAAAAGAATCTGATTTACTGTACAAAGGAATTCAGGGTATAATGAAAGATCTTTCAGAATCAGCAGGAGATACTAAAAAGTACCGCGAACAGATAACAAAGCTCAACGATAACCTTTTGGCATTGAACAATGTGTATGGAAACATGCTCGCTGCTATGAATGTTAAATAACGTGGCTTTTTTATCTAACTAAACTAATTTACGAAATGGCTCACGAAAAGCTCTCTCCTCGGCAAAAGATGATCGGTATGATGTACCTGGTGCTTACCGCCATGCTTGCACTTAACGTATCAAAGGAGGCTGTTGAAGCATTTAGAAAAGTTGATAACGGTCTTACTCTGACAATTAAAAACTATACTCTTAAAAATGACGTAATATATCGCGATTTCGACAGAGCCGCTGCTGAAAATCCGGCAAAAGCCGGGAAATACAAGACAGCTGCATACCAGGTTAAGGAAAGGGCTGATGAGGCGTACAATTTTATACAGGGTCTTAAGATCGAAATAATCAAAAAAACTGAAAAAGATCCTGAAACTCCCGCTGTTAATGGAAATGAAGTTATTATTGATAAAGTAGAAAGACATATTGATGATACAAATGTACCATCTGAGATTCTTATAGGAGCCAATGAAAACGGAAAAGCCAACGACCTGAAAGCTCTTCTTTCAGAGTACCGCCAGTTTCTTATTACAACTCTTGACGGTAGAAATCCTACCGCAGAAGCGGCTTTGAAAAAAAGTCTTAACACCGATGACGGGTTAAACAGAGATGGTGTAAAGGAACGCTGGGAGAATCTTAACTTCCAGACATTACCCCTGGTTGCAGTTATTTGTATCCTGTCAGAATATCAGGTCAATGTCAGAAATGCAGAGACTGAAGTTCTTAACTACCTCTATTCACAGATTGACGCTTCTTCCTATAAATTTACTAAGCTGAAAGCAATTGTTTTCCCGGTTTCTTCAAATTACGTAACACTTGGAAGCGATTATGAAGCACAGGTATTTATCTCCGCGACTGATACAACACAATCTCCTAATATAACTGTTGGTGGGAGTCAGCTTCCTCTGGATGAAGCAGGAAGAGGAATTTATAAAGTTCGGGCTACTTCAACGGGCGCTAAAAAATGGGGTGGGGTAATTGCTCTTAAAGCCCCGGACGGAACAACTATTAACTATGACTTCGAAAATTCATATGTTGTCGGCGAACCTAATGTTATTGTGTCTCCCACAGCAATGAACGTTATGTATGCGGGTATTTCAAACCCAATTGATGTATCTGTACCAGGTATAAGTCCTGATAAAATAAAAATCCATGTCGTAAATGGTTTGCTCACAACTGACAAAGTTAAAAACTCCAAACAGGAGTATTTTAAAGGCAGCTGGGCCATCAAACCAAATACTGTCGGACAAGATGTACAGGTTATTGTTACAGCTGATATCAATGGCAAGCCCGTACAGTATGCTCCCTACCCCTTCAGGGTGAAACCTATTCCCAACCCGATTGCGGTATTTGGTCAGAAGAGTACAGGTAGTATTCCAAGGGCTACGGCTGCTGCCCAGCAGGGAGTCTTTGCTATCCAGCCTGACTTCGATTTCGATCTTCAGTATACAATTACAGGATTTACAATCCTTTATAATGATAAAGGCTCCGATTTCGAAGAAACAAGCACATCCAGTAACCTTACCCCCAAACAGAAAGATCTTATAGGCAGGCTGACACGAGGTAAGTACTTAACAATTAAAGATATCAAAGCGCTCGGTCCCGATGGAAAGACAAAAGAACTACTGCCCGTAATATTAAAGATTGATTAATATCAAAATAAATAACCGTCATGAATAAGAAAATTCTTTTTGGAATTATAACCCTCTCACTTTCAGGTATTGTAAATGCACAAAGTTTTGGTGATATTTACAAGAAATCGATTGTGGATGAAAAAAAGATTGAATACCCCTACCTTCGTGAAGCTGACGTCATCTGGGCAAAATATTATTACCGTATTATAGATCTTCGTGAAAAGATCAATCAACCTTTATATTATCCGACTGAGACGACGCTCGACGGAAGAAAAAGTTTTATAAATATTTTACTCGATGAAATCAAGGCTGGCAGACTTACAGCGTATGATCCTCTGAACACGGCTGTAAGTACTACATATAACGATATTGAGGTGAAAATGGGAGCTGTCAGCAAAACCGAGTCGATAACAATTAACGCCGCTGGTTTGACCAGAGACACAACTATTAAACAGGATGCGAAACCAGAGGAAGTAAAACAACTTGTGCTATACGAAGAATGGTATTTTGATAAAAAACTTTCCAAACTTGATGTCAGGATAATTGCAATTGAACCTTATTATATGGCATTTGACGAACAGGCCGGAAGAGTCCTTAAAAAACCTTTGTTCTGGATAAAATATGATGAAGTGAGAGATGCCCTTGCAAAACAGGAGGTGTATATGAATGGCAACGATGCTCAGAGAATTTCATACGACGATCTGTTTATGCAACGAAGATTCGGTGGCGTAATTTCAGGGGAATCGAACGTGTACAACGACAGAAGGATTTCGCAGTATGAAGTTGGAAAAGCTTCTCTTTATGAAGCTGAACGTATTAAAACCGAACTGTTCAATTTTGAACACGATCTTTGGGAGTACTAAAAAATATAATCTAAAAAAGAGGTTGTCTTATACAACCTCTTTTTTTATTTGGTTATCTTACCCCCTGCCCCCTTTAAGGTGGGATGGTGAGTTCTTCTACAGAAATTTTTCTTTAGTCGAGTTCTTCACATCCTCAAGATATTGCTTTATATTCTGTTCATCCTCTTTTTTAACAATCAGAAGGACATCGTCGGAATCAACAACAATAAAATCTTTGAGACCCTGGATAACAGCTATTTTCCCGGGAGAAATATTAAATATATTCATTTCATTTTCATAAGAAAATATTTCTCCCCTTATCAAAGAGTTTCCTTTTTTATCAATTGTGGAATGCTCATACAGAGAACTCCAGGTTCCCAGGTCGGACCAACCAATATCTGTACACATAACATATACATTATCTGCCTTTTCCATTATACCGTAATCAATAGAAATGCTTCTGCATTCAGCATAAGTTTTTCCAATAAAGCTATGTTCCTGTTTGGTTCCAAAGAGTTCTCTTCCCTCATTGAACACCGAGTACATATCCGGCATATGCTTCTCAAATGCCAAAAGTATTGCCCCGATATTCCAGATGAAAATCCCCGAATTCCAGTAAAAGTCACCGCTTTCAATAAAGACTTTTGCAAGGTCAACATTGGGCTTTTCAGTAAATGTTTTAACCTTTAAAAGATCACTAAATCCCTCAACAGGTTTCTTCTGATCGGCCTGAATATATCCGTATCCGGTTTCGGGTCTGTCGGGTTTTATTCCAAGAGTAATAAGTGCATTATTCCCTTCTGCAAAGTCAAAACAATTTTGAATTACATCACTGAATTTTTCTTCTTTAACGATCAGATGATCAGCCGGAGTAACAGCAATTACCGCATCCGGATTTTCCTTTAGAATTCTGAATGTTCCATAGGCCAGACATGCTGCAGTATTTCTGCGAAATGGTTCGCCAAGGACACGGGTTGGATCAATACCCAGTTGTTCAATAACAATATCCTTATGTTCAGCATTCGTGACAATAAAAATGTTTTTTTCGGGGCAGCTTTTTTTAAACCTCCTGTATGTCTGCTGAATCAGAGTTTCACCTTTTCCTACAATATCTAGAAATTGCTTTGGTTTTTCACGACGGCTGAGAGGCCAGAAACGACTCCCTACTCCTCCAGCCATGATAATTACATACCTGTTATCCATAAAAAGTATTCATTAAAAATTTATGCAAATATATAATTAATTATGCATACAGGTTTGAAGTTCTTCGCAGCAAACTACGAAGAACCGGAACGAAGTGGAGTTCAGCGCAGCTATTCTTTGATCCCCTATTCCGTATTGCTCGCTGACTATGAAGCAAGCAACAGAGAATGCGCACACGGGGATTCAAAAAGCTTAATATCGGAAATACCATAAATATTAGTAATTTTGAGATACAAAATATAGAAGAATGATTAAATTCCTTACACAATTCGGGCGTTACTTCCTGCTCCTGAAGAAGGTATTTTCTAAACCGGAAAAACCTGTTCTCTATTACAAACAAACCTTACGGGAGCTTGTATATCTGGGTCTGAATTCAATCGGCATTATTGCTATTATCTCTTTTTTTATGGGAGCGGTTATAACATTGCAAACAGCTTATAATACTGAAAATCCAATTTATCCCAAGTATCTTATCGGTCTGGGTTGCCGCGATTCAATGATCCTCGAGTTTTCATCTACTATTGCCGCTCTTATACTTGCCGGAAAAGTCGGTTCTAATATTGCATCTGAAATCGGAACAATGAGAGTCACAGAACAAATAGATGCCCTTGAGATCATGGGAGTCAATTCTGCTTCTTACCTTATATTGCCAAAAATGATAGCGACTCTTCTCTTTAACCCTGTACTGACATTGATCGCAATAATTATCGGCATTTTCGGAGGATGGATAGCCGGCACTCTTGCCGGAGTTATTACTTCTGAGAATTTTATTTATGGAATTCAATATGCTTTCATACCTTATTATATTACCTACTCATTGATAAAAACAGTATTCTTTGCCTTCATAATTACCAGCGTTTCTGCTTTCCAGGGATACTATGTAAATGGAGGATCACTGGAAGTAGGACGTGCGAGCACCAAAGCTGTTGTTTACAGCAGTGTACTAATATTGCTCTTCAATGTAATACTGACCCAAATACTCTTGTCATGATAAGAATTATTAAACTGAATAAATCTTTCAATGGCAAAGCCGTACTCGAAAATATTTCAGTAACATTCGAAACAGGCAAAACCAACCTCATTATAGGCAGAAGCGGGTCGGGGAAAACAGTGCTACTGAAATCAATCGTAGGACTTCATGAAATCGATAGCGGAGAGATCTGGTACGAAGACATGTTATTTAATAAGCTCGATTTTACAGGGAAGAAAAAGATCAGGAGCGAGATGGGTATGCTGTTTCAGGGTAGCGCACTCTTCGATTCACTGACTGTTGAGCAAAACGTCAGGTTTCCTCTTGATATGTTCACGGATAATTCTTTAGAAGAGAAAATTGAGAGAGTAAATTTTTGTCTCAACAGAGTCGACATAATCAATGCCAACAACCTGTTTCCTTCCGAACTATCCGGGGGTATGAAGAAAAGAGTGGCAATCGCAAGAGCAATCGCCTTAAATCCGAAGTATCTCTTTTGTGATGAACCTAATTCAGGCCTCGATCCCATTACGGCAATTCTTATCGATGCACTGATTAAAGAACTTACTGAAGAGTATTCTATGACAACCATCGTAAATACTCATGATATGAATTCCGTAATGGAGATCGGAGAAAAAATCATATTTATCAGTGATGGGATTAAATGCTGGGAAGGAAATAAAAACGACGTTCTCAATTCAAACTGCGGAACACTAAATGATTTTGTTTTTGCAAATTCACTTGCTAAGAAACTCAGGACGATTAGTAAATAATTATGAGATTTTATTTTTTAATCTCCTCGTAATCGATGTATTCACCGATTTCTTTCGAAACTTTTTTTGAGTGTACTTTTCCTCTTTTCTCTGTTTGGCGAATGTCCGAAGGGGATTTCCCTCCTTTTCCGAGATTTATGAAGAATCTGATTAACAGATAGCCAATTATGATAATAAATATATATCGAATCAGAATCATACTTTTATAACCATCCTTTCCCCTTTTGATTAACTTTGATTTTATTCTATTGAACCTGAATCATTGGCTTGTCACTTTTTTCCCTGGGCCTGTTTCCGAAAACCAGATTCATCCCTAATCTGAGATTAAAAGTTTGCCAGTTTTCGGGAAGAGGAAAGGTGCTTTTATCATTTATAATTTTATTCCATATAATTGGAATTCTGTCAGTGACAAGATAAAACTGTGTTATCCCGGCTCTGAAGGCCAATCCAGCTCCAAGATTATCATATTGATAGTTTTCAGCAGTATAACTCACGCTTGTTGAAAAAGCATTCCCAAGGTTAATATTTGCAGATAGGGTAAGAGCCTCATGTATCTGGTTACCAATTACTTTACTGTATGATAACAAACCTATTGAAAATTGTTGAGTAACATTATAACTACCTCCTAAAGTTACACTAAAGGGAAGCCTTGTGGTAAAAGGATTTTTTGAATCCGATACTTTAAAAGCATTCTTTAATGAATCAAGCATTAAATTTGCAACAGAATCAATAGTCATTGTACCATTCAGTACATTCACCATACTGATACCACTGAATAAAAATTGATTTTTAGCCTTTAGGTTAGTTACATTGTTTTTCCACCTTATGAAGCCCAGATCGGTTATAGAGGCATAAACCTTTAATCTGTCGCTGATATCGTAGGTCGCCCCAAAATCCAATCCCATTCCCATATTCTTATTGCCTGACAGAAAGTTGGCTGTTTTAATCTTGCTGTCATCAAATCCAATACTGTCAATATTGTTTTCCGTATCTTTATGAATATTTACCGGACCGCTGATATTGACCATCAGATCAGCATCCATGGTATGGCTGAAGTCATTGTTTACATCTATACCCAATGACCTGTTATCAATCGAAACACCGGCTATTCCAAATAGTAGTTTTCCTTTTATACCTATCCTTAATTTATCAGTAATATTTCTTGAATAGCCTAATCCAACCTCGCGGTAATATTTCAAATCGCCTCTTAGTGATGAAAGATTTATTCTGGTTCCAACGAATTCTTCATTTCCTTTTAAAGCAAGTTTAAAAAGATCTCCCGGAAGAACAACATTACCATCAATCCGGTCATTAATATCAAGAAATATATATCCGTCTTTCCCTACTGAAAACCCTACTCCTAATAATTGAACTGCTACTTCGGGCTCTATTGAATTTTTGTCTTTTATCCTGGCCAGGAACTTATCAACATTATAATCGGGATGAAGAAAAGTAATTATTGAGTCTTTTAACTGACCTTTAATGAATACATCCGAGAAGTTCACAAAATTGTTGTTTATGTTAAGATTAATACCTGACACTACAGGTAATCCGATATATACTGAATTGGATGGCCTCAATGCAGGATTAAACAGATGACTCTGAGGCAGATTCATAAAGAACATTACCTGGCTGTTCTGGGCCGAGGTATCAATAAGAACAAATGTCAACGTTAGGATAAGAACATATTTTATTTTCCCGATCATATAATTTGTCTATATGTGTTCAATTAAGGTTTATAACCGGCTTAACTGCCAATGATGCATTGAAATTAATCCTGTAATCCGAATAGATTTTAATTTCCTGTGATCCGTTCCCTGTACTAATGAGAGTAAACCAGAAAATGATCTTATCGGCACTATCGACTGCACTGAAAAATTCTCTGTTAAATTCGATGGTTGTGGAAGTTTTAGTAACTCCTGTGGCTTTGCCGTTGCTGTCGACAGGTGCAGGATCAAGAATATCTGTTGCTGTAACAGTGCTTTTAATAGAATGCGTCAATGAATCAAAGAGGCTCATCTTTAGTGAAACTGATAATGGGAAACCGTTATCTGCTGTGAGATTAATACGTAAAAATTGAAAATCTTCCGGCTTCACCGGATTATGTTTTCCATCACCATTCTCTTTTATAAAATTTTTGACAGTATCGGTAAACTGCAGGTTAATGATTTTTAAATCCAGAGGTATGTCAAGTTCGAATGAACCGGTAAGGTGGTTGGGACCTAAAACATAATTATCGACCTGGCTACTCTTCATATGAGAAGTCATGATTGCAGTACCTGAGAAATTTATCACATCGGGAGGAATTGAAATCAGATTCGGTAAATTGGAGTTGGCCTTATCTATGATATAGAAAGAGGTTATCTCCTGTTGAACCGGGATATTCGGGACGTCCAGAGTAAAGGGGTCAAGCTTGAGATCTATTGTTTTGTTTTTACCCGTTCCTGAGGCAATTAAATTAATTTTAATGGAATCCGGGAAAGAATTGGAATAACTAAATTTTAATGAAGGGGATAAGAACAGGTAATTTCCTGATATATTACTCAATTTATCATGAATATTAAGGTCAATGGTGGTCGGATTAATTATTGCAGTCGTTTGAATGGAAGTTCCTTTTGAAAAATCGCTTAACTTCATATCGATTACTGAGTCTTTTTTGAAAACAAGTATGACCAGGTTATTCTGATCGAATGTCACAGTATCATTGGATTTAACAATATCACTAAAGGAAACATCACCGTTCACCCCCGAAATATCCAGAGTGGGTGAAAGTTGCATTTTCTTCGAAAGAGTATTCATATTATATGTCTCTTTTATGCAACTTGTTATTAAAAGAGCTTCTATAAATGAAATAAACAGGAATGATCTCTTAATCATTGTCCTTTTCATTTAACTTCCGTGTCAATTTTATAATTATAAAGGAATCTGTCTGTTCCACCGACAATAAGATGCCAGCCGCTTTTATCCGACAATTTCCCGATTGAGAACATTGAAGCCCCTCTAAGAGGGAATCCACTCATTGTTTTACCGTTTTTTCCGATCAGATAGATCAGATTCCTTTTCAAATCAAACACCCCTATTTTTCTGTCGGTAGAGGAGAAAATAAAATTAATCGGTCCACCAAGATTATCAGAGTTAAATTCTCTTGAAAAGATTTCTGACCTGTTATGATTATAAAGATACAATATACCTTTATCTATAAAAATATATTCTCCAAAACCATCCCCGTCTATATCAAAAATATCAAAGGAATGATTTTCCGAGAACCTTTTGATGCTGAACTTATCAACGTTACCATTGAAATATATTTGTTGTATTGTTCCATCGGGAGCTGAACAGACCACCGAAGGATCAGATGACATATTAAGGCGCATCGCAGACCCTGCAGCTTTAGTAACCGGTTCTTTCAGGTTCATCCTTCTGTTCCCGGCCCTGTCAAGAAAATAGACGGCGCTTTCATCAGCGGCTACAATATAATCTTTCCCTGAAACCTTGAAATAATTTATCTCTGCTTTTACAAATCCAGTGGTTCTGAAAGGGGTCCATCCTTTTACAACATTACCGGTTTTTTCATATGAATATATCATTTTGTCTTCGCCTGCAATAAATAGCCTGTAATTCAGGTTGTTGTCATAGTCGAACATAGCCATCGAATTGGTTGCCGGGGATCTGAGTTTTACCGGATACCTCTCAACATAATTGCCATTTCTATCGAGAAGATGAATATAATTCCTTCCGGAAAACAGTAACTGATACTTCCCGTTACGGTAATAATCGATCATATAAATTGTACTCACAATCCTTTCATTCAGCGGTACTTTCCAGAGAACACGACCGGCTGCGTTTATGAGGTATGTATTATTCTTCATGTCCTGAATGAAAATCTCTTTTGCTCCTGTTATATGATTTGTAAAAAAGAATGGCTTTATACTTGCCACAGTATCAAGCAGTGTTTCCCATTCAGTGGTTGATTCTTCCCTTGCCTCTTCTTTGAATTTGACTGACAGACTGTTATATATCATACCATTACTGGAAGCAATCTGGTATCCTGCGGCCTGAATTTTATTGAGTGAGTTTTTATTCGATTTGAGTGCATTTATAATATCTTCATTCAGGAATCCTGACAGGTAGTCAATTATATGTGACGGAACACAAAAGAAATAATATCCGGCCCGACTGGGCAGAGTATTTTGAAAATCTCTATATATAAGATCATTTGCAAGTGTTTTATTCAGAATATTGTCATATAGTAATCTTGATATTGTCGAATATGAGTTCCCTGAAACCATAAAATGATCATAAAAAGCAAAATAGGTTTCCTTAAAATCAGGCGCGAATCCTGGCAGCAGAACTTTTATCAGACCTTTGAAAGATGTTCTGTAGACAGGAATTTTAACCTGATCATCCGGTTCAAAATAAAGAATTTCATTTTTTGAACCGGGTTCTTCAAGAAAAAGTTGTTCAACCTGAACCCGATTAGTCAATTCATAAATAATCAAAGTATTATCATTTACAGGTTTTCCTTTAATATCAATTATTGCCCGTGTTATCTCTCCGCCTGTATATGGTTTTATCTTACCTGCAAAATCTTCTGCCTGCTTTGATACTGATGTATCGGAAACAGTCGTGAGATTCAAAAAGGGAAGAATAAGTGTTTCGAATAGCACTGTTGACGCTGGCAGAATTTTATAAGTATGCAAATCCCTTGAAGGAAGTTTTTTGTACCTGTAAAGCAATTCGGATGAATCGCGACTTTCAGTATAACCGTTCAGAACGATTCCGTCTTCACTTATAAAAATATCTCCTGCTGCAGTTCCGGCAAGCCTTGCAACCTTATCTGAAAATCCTTTTTTGCCTGAAATCAACATTGGTCTGATAAGATCCGGGAGATTGGAAAAAACAATAAAAACTTTATCCACATTTTTCCCCGATGCTTTTAATACTCGCGAAAAACCCGGTGCATTCCTGACATCATTCCCCCTGGTTGTCTGAACTGCAGCTCTTTCAACCAGAGTTTTTGAATTACTGCATACCATCAACCCTGAAATAAGCGAAATATATGCTGTATCTTCCCGGTTGATTGAGTTAAAAGGAATTTCAATAACAGAATTACCATTTATTTTAACTTCCGTCACCTCTTTAATTCCCGAGGAACTCAACATATCTTTGATGTGCCTTGATCTTATGTCGGACGAAACCGGCATAGAAAGCATAGGAATTATTCTTCCTTTCCTCTGGGCGTGAAATGAAATGACTGCAGCACCTTCATTAAATAACTTCTTAAAATTCTGCTTATTTAACAAGTCAGCAAGATATTTCAGCTCCAGGTTAAACCTGTCAAGTTCCTTAAACTTACCTATCTCTCCAAACAAACCCCTTCCGGTTGTAAGTGAATTTAGAAAACTCTTAAGGTCAATTGTTTCTATAACAATACAGGCATCCGGAGAAATTGCTTTGTAAGGATCTTTCAACAGATTCTTTCTGCCCTGCTGGAGAAAATATCCCATTATCGCAAGACCTGAAACCAGGAGTATCACCGATAATATTGCGATTCTCTTCCCCACTCTCGGATTATTAATAGGTTCATCCAAAATTAGCAAATAAAAGCTTATACCTGTTAAAGACAGTTATTAACAATAAATGGATAAGATTCCTTTTGATCTTTCTCCATTTGGCACGCAATTTGATTTATGATTCTAACAATGACAATCTCAATCATACCCCTGACCATTCTCAGGGCAGCCAGGTTAAAACCCTGGCTTTTTTATTTTAAAACGGCCGGTATCCGATTATTTCTCTCACTTCTCTCACGGTTTTTGAAGCACTGGCCCGAGCTTTTTCTGCACCATCAGCAACTACCTTTGAAAGATATTTATTATCAGAGAGCAGATCAACTATCCTCAGCCGTATCGGCTCAGTAAACTTTATAATATCCTCAGCAAGTTGCTTTTTCATATCTCCATAACGGATTTCACATGATGCAAATTTATCTGTAAAATGTTTAACGGTTTCCTTATCTGAAACTACATTCATAATGGTAAACAGATTCTTCACCGGCTCTGAGGGTTCCATCCCGGGAGCTATCGGACCGGTATCGGTAACGGCTCTCATCACTTTTTTCTTTATCTCAGCTGGTGTATCAAAGAGAAAAACACCGTTACCCTCGCTTTTACCCATTTTCCCGGTACCATCCAGACCGGGAATCTTTACAAGCTCATGGCCAAAATTATATGCATCAGGCTCAGGAAAATATTTTACTTCATACATCATATTAAATCTTCTGGCAAATCTTCGTGTCATTTCAAGATGCTGCTCCTGGTCCTTGCCTACGGGTACCTTATTGGCTTTATGTATAATTATATCGGCAGCCATAAGTACCGGATAGGTCAATAATGCTGCATTTATATTTTCGGGTTGTTTTCTTATTTTCTCCTTGAATGAAGTGGTCCTTTCAAGTTCACCAACATAAGCATTCATATTCAACAATAGATAGAGCTCAGATACTTCCGGAACATCGCTCTGAATGAAAACAGTTGCAATTTCAGGGTCAATTCCACAGGCTAGATATTCTGCCAGAACCTGCTTGATATTCCCATGAAGATCCTGAGGCTTTGGGTGAGTTGTAAGCGCATGATAATCAGCTATAAAGAAATAACAATTATTCTCCTTCTGCATTTTTAGAAAGTTCTTTATAGCACCGAAATAATTCCCAAGATGCAGGTTTCCCGTCGATCTGATACCGCTAACAACAGTGTCCATTGTATACTTAAATAAAATTCAACGCAAAGCTAGCTAATTTTTCGAAATCATGAATTTAGTAAAATGTCCTTATCCATGTTTTTTTACCTCATCCCCGTTGCCTCTTTCTCTCAAGAGAGAAGGGGGTAACATACTGTTTATTATTTATATAGCCCCTCCCATTCAGGGGAGGGGTTGGGGAGAGGCATCCACGACGTAATGCCGGTTGTATATCGGGGAACAAAATTCTCCGGAAAATCGTACCTTTGCCACTTAAAATAAAATGGCCATGGAATCGACAAGACAGAAAAAAGTATCACGTTTAATTCAGAAAGGACTGGCCGACATCTTTCTTAAAAGAGGAAACGAATTTGCCCACGGTAAGCTAGTCTCAATAACTCGGGTAAGAGTCAGTCCTGATCTCTCTTTTGCCAAAGTCTATATAAGTATCTTCCCGGCGATAAATCAGGAAGACATACTCAGGTCAGTTGAGGAACACAGCTCTAAGATCAGATTTGACCTTGGTCAGAAAGTAAGGTCTCAACTGAGGATAGTCCCTGACATTGCCTTCCATATTGATGATAGCCTTGACTATATTGATAAAATAGACAGGTTGCTGAAATCCTGATATATTTATATGCAATACGAACCAATAAAAAGATCACTTGGCAGATTCTTTGCAGGGTCTCTTTTTCTTAGAAAGACCCTCTATTTTCTTCTTGACCTCCTTCTTTTACGCGCATGGCATGTTAAAAGGGCACTGAGGGAGATTGCACATCAATTTCAGGAAGAAGCATACGTGCTGGATGCCGGTTCAGGCTTTGGTCAATACACCTGGAGGATGAGCAGAATGAATAAGCGGTGGAAATTCAAAGCTGTTGATATCAACAAAGAACAAACAGACGATTGTACCATTTTTTTCCGAAAAGCAGGATTGTCTGATCGCGTTTCTTTTTATACATGTGATCTCACAGCTTTGAGTGACATCAATTGTTATGATATCATTTTGTCGGTGGATGTAATGGAGCATATTGAAGAAGATATCCGTGTTTTTCAGAATTTCTACAAATCCCTTAAAAACAATGGTATATTGTTGATCTCCACCCCTTCGGATAAAGGAGGTTCTGATGTACATGGTGAACAGGAAGAATCATTTATTGATGAACATGTCAGAGATGGTTACAGCATTGCTGATATAACCGAAAAACTTACTCTTGCCGGTTTCAGAACTGTTAAGGCTGGTTATACCTACGGAAAACCCGGAAATATCTCCTGGCGGCTGTCAATGAAATATCCTATTAAGTTGCTGAATATCTCCTACTTTTTTTTCATCCTTCTGCCATTTTATTATTTGATTTTCTTTCCTCTTTCGATAATTCTTAACATTTTTGACCTCTGTTTAACTCATAAGAGTGGAACCGGATTACTGGTTACCGCCAGAAAGCAAGAAAAGTGAAGCTCTCTTTATACATAGCAAAAAGGTACCTGTTCGCTAAAAAATCGCGGAATGCAATTAACATCATTTCAGCTGTTTCTGTGGCCGGAGTAGCAGTTGGTACTATGGCCCTGATTATTATTCTTTCCGTTTTTAACGGACTTGAAACAATGGTAAGCGCTATTTTCAATACTTTTGATCCTGATATTAAAATTACGGCTTCAGAGGGCAAATCATTTATAGCCGACACTACACGTCTGAAACTTCTAGCAAAAGTTGAAGGATTATCCTGCTATTCTCTTACAATTGAAGAAAATGCTCTTCTAAAATATGGCTCACGCCAGACTATTGCCACGATTAAAGGTATTGATAATAACTATTTATTGGTTTCAAATATCGACAGCTCAATGTGGGAGGGCCAGTTTATGCTCAGGAATGATAAAGGCCGTCCATATGCTATCCCGGGTATCGGTGTCGCTCAAAACCTTGGGATCAGGGTCAACTTTATAACTCCTCTGGAAATAATTTTCCCGAGAAAAACTGGATCCGGAACAAACTTCAATTCCGAAAACTCATTAAATCATAAGTTTATATTTCCATCCGGGATTTTTGAAGTCGAAAAAGAATATGATTCCAAATATGTTTATATCCCTTTGGATTTCGCTCGCGAACTCACTGAAACTGATAAGGGTGTTACAACTATTGAGATCAAATTCAAGGAGCATGCTGATCCACAGTCTGTGCAAAAGGACATTACAAAAATCTTCGGGAAAGGTTTTACAGTTCAGAACCGGTATGAGCAGCAGGCCATATTTTATAAGGTGATGCAATCCGAAAGACTTGCCATTTTCTTCATCCTTACACTCATACTTATCATTGCCTCGTTTAATATAATCGGTTCCCTCACGATGCTTATAATCGAGAAGGAGCGTGATATTGAGATACTAAAAAGCCTGGGAGCCGATAACAACCTTATCAGAAAGATTTTTATTTTTGAAGGATGGCTGATCTCAATAATCGGTGCATTTTCCGGAATTATTCTGGGTTTTGTTGTCTGCTGGTTACAGCAGACTTATGGGCTTGTAAAACTTCATAGTCAATCACTTATCATGGATTCATACCCGGTAGTCTTGAAAATAAAAGATTTCATAATTGTACCCGGAACAGTACTTTTGATCGGATATTGGGCAGCATGGTATCCTGTGAGGTTTCTCACTAAAAAGTACCTGAGTAAAGAAGTATGACAATCAATTATTATATTTACTGAATATCCTGCTTTACAAAACCAAATGAGAACAACCCTTAATAATAAAACACTATGACCAGGTTTGGTTTTCTCATATTGATCATTATTACATTAATGACAGGATCATGCTCCTCCAGAAAGAATAATCCTGACAAAAAAAACCTGATTCCTGAAAAAGAACTGGTTTCCTTGTTGGTCGATATCCATATTGCAGATGGACTTCTTGTCCTTCCGCAAATCAATTTCTGGGCTTCTTCCCTTGACTCGATCACAACCTATTGTCAGGTTATTGAAAGTCATGGTTATACAAAAGATATCATGGACAAAACTATGAAGTATTATTTTTTATATAATCCAAAAAAACTAAATAAGATATATGATCAGGTTCTTTGGATATTAAGTAAGATGGAATCAAAGGTTGAAAAAGAGTCTGTAATCTTACTTGCACATATTTCAAATCTATGGACAGGAAAGGACTTCTATTCGATCCCTTCAGTTTCGGGAAACGATTCGACTTTCTTTGATATAAAACTTGATCGAAGCGGCACTTATACACTTTCATTCTCTGTAACTCTTTTCCCTGATGATCAGTCGGTTAATCCAGGACCAAATGTATATTCAAGTTCTCCCGACAGCCTGGATACAGGAATAAAGCAATGCATTAAATCAATTAAGTATTTAAAAGATGGCCGACCTCATACTTACAAAATGAACTTAAATGTTCCTGAAAATAAAATTCGTTATTTAAGAGGCTGGCTCTATGATTTTGACAACTCTCCTTACGGTATTGAGAAACACATTAAAATAGAGAATATCTCACTTACCTTCAGAATAATGGCAGTATGAGACGATTGACTGCTCAATACATTATTACTAACGCCGGTCCTTCACTTAAAAGAGCTGTGATTACAACTGAAGATGACGGGACTATAATCAGTGTTGAAGAAACAGCAGGTGGTCTGAGAGAAAAACATTCCACTGAGTTTTATAATGGCATTATAATTCCAGGCTTTGTCAATTGTCATTGTCATCTGGAACTGTCTCATTTGAAAGGATACATGTCGAAAGGTATGGGGCTGGGAAGTTTTATCGAACATGTCAGAAGCACCAGGGAAAGGGATAAAGAATACATACTTTCTTCATCTTTTTCAGCTGATAAGGACCTTTTTAAAGAAGGAATAGTCTTGTGCGCGGATATATGTAATACTTCAGATTCTTTTAAAATAAAAAAAGAAAGCAGGATCAGTTACATTAACCTCCTTGAGGTGTTTGGCCTTGATCCTGATAAAGCCGGAAAGCGGATGGATGAAATATTAACTGTCGCTAAAACGTCAGAGGATATGGAACTTCCGTTTTCGTTGGTTCCCCATTCCGCTTATTCGATGTCACTGACACTTTTAAGGTTTCTGAAAGATAAAAGCTTAAATAATAAAATAACTTCTATCCATTTTATGGAGACTGACGGAGAAGAAACTTTCCTTAAGAACCAGACCGGACCATTAATGTCTTCTTACAAACGATCGGGACTGATTCCTGCAAGGATGGAAACATCTAAAAGCCATTCTGATGTGGTCCTGAATGAGATAACACAATCAGGAAATCTTGTTCTTGTTCACAATACTTTTGTCGACAGGATCACTGTAAGAGAGATTAAGGGAAGAGCCAATTTATTCTGGTGTCTCTGCCCTAACTCAAATATATTTATCGAAAATAAAATCCCGCCTCTGAAAATGCTGATTGAAGAGGGTTGTGAAATAGTAATAGGAACTGATAGTTTTGCTTCTAATACTCACCTTAGTATCCTTGAAGAGCTTAAAACTCTTCAGTTTAATTTCCCTGAAATATTAATAGAAGATCTGGTCGCATGGGCTACAAAAAATGGTGCAAAGGCTCTGGGAGAAGATGTATGGTTTGGAAGTATAGAAATTGGTAAGAAACCAGGACTCCTTCTTCTTGAGAATGTTGACCTGCAGAATATGAAGTTGCTTCCTGAAAGTTTTGTGACCAGATTGGTATAATTTACTCGCAAATACATATAATCTTAATACAGAATGAGATTGTAAGATTGCTTCCCCTTCCTTCGTCAGGGTCGCAATGACCCTGCAAGTAATGTTAATTACGAATGAGCGATAAACCGAAGTAAGGAAATTCTACAGTCATTGCGAGGGTCCGCCAGCCGGCGGAGACGAAGCAATCTCATGGAATATCCTTCAAATATTGTTAATTTTGACCCAGATAAAAGGGAATCGAAAATGGCAACATTTCTTTTTGATGAAATAATATTCGGACCTGTCAGAAGCAGACGTTTAGGTGTCTCGCTTGGAATAAATCTGTTGCCAACGAAAAAAAAGATTTGCAATTTCAATTGCATCTATTGTGAATGCGGATGGACCAGTGATATTGAAAATGCTGTCAGCCGACTTCCCCATCGAGAAGAAGTGTATAAAGCTCTTGATCTCAAGCTTATGCAACTGAATAAAAAGAACATTGCCCCCGATGTATTAACATATGCCGGTAATGGTGAACCCACTCTTCACCCTGATTTCCCGGGGATTATTGATGACAGTATCATTTTGAGAAATAAGTATATCCCTCAAGCCAGAATAGCTGTATTGTCAAATGCCACGACAATTTCAAATCCTTTTGTAAAAGCGGCTTTGTTAAAAGTCGATCAGAACATTCTCAAACTCGACTCGGCAGTTGATTCCACAATTAAATTACATAACCAGCCCAGAATTGATATCAATGCTGAAGACCTTATTAATAACCTGTGTGGATTCGATGGCAAGGTTATCATACAGACACTTTTTCTGAGGGGTACACATAACGGACATCTGATTGATAATACAACTCCTGTTGAAATTAGAGAATGGCTTAAGGCAATTGAAAGAATAAAACCCTCTGAAGTTATGATTTATACTATTTCCAGAGATACACCTTCTGGTACCAGATTAAATAAAGTACCTCTTTCTGAATTAAAAAAAATTGCCTCTTTGGTAGAATCAATGGGAGTTAAAACTCAGGTTTCCGGTTAAGATTGAATAAGAGACTCAACATAGTTGTAAGTCCCCTGGAGTGGGGATTGGGTCATGCCGCCCGGATGATCCCTCTCGCAAGGAAACTTAGCGAAATGAACAATAATGTTATAATTGCTTCCGGTGAGGAACATTTATCACTTTTCAGAAAAGAACTGCCAGGATTATCATACATTAACTTCCCGGGCTTCAAACCCGGTTACTCCAGATTCCTTCCTCAATATCTTTCTGTGTTGTTTAAACTACCTGTTCTTCTATGTCAAATAATAGTGGAACACCGCAGACTAAAAAAAATTATTTCAGAGTATGCGGTTGATATAATTATAAGCGATAACCGGTTCGGGTTATGGAACACAAATATCACCTCGGTATATGTGACCCATATGCCCCTCATTCCTTTCCCGGGAGTCCTGAAATTCCTGGAGCCGACAGGAGTTCTTTTGCATCGTAAAATCATTAAAAAGTATTCTTTGTGCTTTATTCCCGATTTGCCCGGTAATCTGAATCTTACCGGCAGACTATCTCATGGCATCAAACTTCCGGATAATACAAGATATATAGGGATCCTTTCCAGGTTTATCAATACTGAAAAATCCACGAATGAAAATCCGGTAAAATCTCATCATATTACGGTTGTACTTTCCGGGCCGGAACCTCAGAAAGAAATTCTTAAACGGAAACTTGTTACTCTTCTTAAAGACAAAGAACCTCAGACTATAATATTTGAAGGGAAGCCCGAGAAGATAAGCAGTGTTGCCAGGAATGGGAACATTACTTTTTATAGCCACATGCCAGTTTTACAGATGAAAGAGATCCTGACAGGCAGTGATATTATTATCACAAGGTCGGGCTATACCACAATTATGGAGCTTGTGAGCATGAATTGCACTGCGTTGATTATTCCCACACCCGGGCAGACCGAACAGGAATACCTGGCTGAGTACCTTTCAGAAAAGGGGTGGTTCCGTACTGTTTCTCAGGATGAAATATCTTTAGAAATATTACTCCGCCCGGGTAAATCTATGTTGCACAACGATATAAACAGACAAAGCAGTATTCTTTTATCTGAAGCGTTGACTGAGCTTCTAGAAAAGCATCATAAAGCTGGTTAATCCGAAGAATCCGGTAAACAATCCGATCCAAACCTGCCTGGAGTTGTGCAAATTAAGTTTCAGTCTTGAGGAAAGGACGAAACTTCCTGCAATTATCGCAGAGATCAGATACCAGTCCAGCGGAGTTAACATTTTTAAGGAGAGTAATAACACCAAACCTATCAGGGCTCCTGCACCGACAGAATGAAGCGATATCTTCCACCAGAAATTGATCACAGTTACTATCAGCGAAAGAAACGCGGTAGCAAAAATAAATGATTTCAGAAATACCGGCATGGGGAACCTGATTATTATAAATGATGTGGCACCATAGAGAACAGTTGTAATTATCAGTGGAATATTTCGTTCTTTTCTTTCACGTATCGCCCATGAGGTGATGATATTACTGTGAATGAAAAAAGGCAATAAAGAAAGAGGTAACAGGACATTATTTATCAGAATAATAAGAATTAATAATTTTTTCACATTGTAGGGAAGATACCCAAAAAGTGTTGGCGCTGAAAAAATAATTGCCATTCCATATACCGGCATCAGCAAGGGATGAAAAATTATGGCGATAACTCTTGCCACAGTATCAAGAAAATCTTTTGGTTTGTCAGTTATAATCATATTTCTCTCCTTAGTCTTGCAACAGGAATATTCAATTGTTCACGATATTTTGCAACGGTCCGGCGCGCTATCTGGTACCCCTTTTCCTGGAGGATATCCGTGAGACTCTCATCTGTCAGTGGTCTGCGTTTTTGTTCATTTTCAATACAATCCTGAAGAATTCGCTTTATCTCGCGGGTAGATACTTCTTCTCCGCTGTCAGTCTGCAGTCCCTCTGAAAAGAAAAACTTAAGAGGGAATATCCCGAAGTGAGTCTGAACAAATTTACTGTTGGCTACCCTTGAAACAGTTGAGATATCGAGACCTGTCATTTCAGCAACATCTTTCAGGATCATTGGTTTTAATTTTGTTTCATCGCCATCGATGAAGTACTCTTGCTGATATTCGAGAATAGCATTCATCGTGAGAAGCAACGTATTTTGCCGCTGTTTGATAGCGTCTATAAACCATCTGGCAGAATCGATTTTCTGCTTCACAAAAAGAACAGCATCTTTCATCTCTTTTTTCTGGCTTTTGTCTTTGCTGTAAGAATGAAGCATTTCGCTGTAAGCGGAACTTAATCTTAGTTCGGGAAGATTTTTTGAATTAAGATGAAGGTCGAATCCATCTTCAGAAAGCTCAAGGATGAAATCGGGGATTATAGGTTGTGAAGTTTTATTAAATGGATCGGTGTAAACTCCTCCCGGTTTAGGATTCAGTTTCAAAATCTCATCAATGGCAGTTTTAAGTTCATCTTCCTTAATTCCGAGCTTTGAAATGATTTTATCATAATGCCTTTTAGTGAATTCTTCAAATTGCAAATCGAGAATTGTGTACGCAAGCTTCATGGAAGGTTGTGAATTGTCGCGTTTTTCAATCTGAAGCAACAGGCATTCCCTGAGTGATCTTGCACCAACCCCTGCAGGTTCAAGATCCTGAATTATCCTGAGGACCTCTTCAAGTTCATCTTCAGTTGTTTCAACATTCTGAAGGAAAGCAAGATCATCAACAATGTTTATCAGTTCTCTTCTCAGGTATCCATCTTCATCGATATTGCCCAGGATATACTCTCCAAGTATTTTCTGTTTATCCGTAAGGTCTCTCAGACCAAGCTGTGATTCAAGATGCTCATGAAATGAAAATCCAACAGAAAAGGGTATCTCGGTCCTTTTATCTTCATCCTTGCTGAAGTTTTTTTCCTGCAACCGATATTCAGGGATATCGTCTTCTTCTATATAATCATCGATTGTAAATTCCTCCTGGTCTTTATCTTTTTCTTCAAACTGATCTTCCTCTGATTCTTCAGGAATTTCCTCTTCCTCGGCTCCTTCCTCAAGGGCAGGGTTTTCCTCAAGTTCTTTTTTAATCCGCTCTTCAATCTGCAAAGTAGGTACTTCCAGCAGTTTGATCATCTGGATCTGCTGAGGTGAAAGTTTCTGAAGTAATTTCTGCTGTAACCTTTGTTTTAGCATCTTTTTCTTCCCAAATTATATATCCGGGAATCAGATTTATTTAAAATTCAGCATTTTTCGGTGTTCGTGGGAATGGTATCACATCCCGGATATTTGACATTCCTGTAACAAATAAAATCAACCTTTCAAACCCGAGTCCAAATCCACTGTGAGGTGCAGATCCGAATCTTCTGGTATCGAGGTACCACCAGAAATCCTTTTCCTGCAACTTCAACTCTTTAATACGTGAAACCAACCTGTCATATTGCTCTTCTCTCTGCGATCCGCCGATTATTTCTCCTATCCCGGGGAACAGAACATCCATGGCTCGTACAGTTTTGCCATCTTCATTCTGTTTCATATAAAATGCCTTTATTTCTTTCGGATAATCAATAAGAATTACAGGTCTTTTGAAGTGCTCCTCAACCAGATATCTTTCATGTTCAGCCTGAAGGTCGCGACCCCAGCCAACCTGATATTCCCATTTTTTCCCTGAAGAGGTCAGAATTGAGACTGCCTCAGTATAAGTCAGTCTTTTAAACTCATTCTCAACAACAAATTTAAGCCTTTCCAGTAGGGCTTTATCAATCATATTATTAAGAAACTCAAGATCTTCCGGGCAGTTATCAAGGGCATATCTGATCAGGTATTTTACAAAATCTTCAGCAAGATCCATGTTATCAGTCAGGTCGTAAAACGCCATTTCCGGTTCTATCATCCAGAATTCGGCAAGGTGTCTTGGTGTGTTGGAATTCTCAGCCCTGAAAGTTGGCCCGAATGTGTAAATGTCTCCTAAAGAAAGAGCTCCAAGTTCGCCTTCGAGCTGACCTGAAACTGTCAGATTTGTCTGCTTACCGAAAAAATCATTAGTGTAATCAACAGAACCATCATTGTTACGAGGCATGTTTTTGAAATCCATAGTTGTAACCTGGAACATTTCCCCGGCTCCTTCTGCGTCGCTTCCGGTAATAATCGGAGTATGAAGATAGAAAAACCCTTTATCGTTAAAATATTTATGAATAGCAAATGCCATTGCATGCCTTATTCTGAATACTGCCCCGAATGTATTGGTTCTGAAGCGCAGATGTGCATTCTCTCTCAGGAATTCCATTGAATGCCCCTTCTTCTGCAAAGGGTATGTTTCGGCATCGCTTTTCCCATAAAGTTCTATAGCTGCAGCACTTATTTCTATATTCTGACCCTGACCCTGAGACTTAATCAACTTTCCATTAACCCCTATGCATGCTCCTGTGGATATCTCTTTTAAAAGATTCACATCAAAAGATGCAGCTTCCACAACAACCTGGATATTATTTATCGTCGATCCGTCATTAAGAGCAACAAAGAGAATGTTTTTATTTCCCCTTTTGGTTCTTACCCATCCTTTCACCAGAACATCTGATCCCAACACCGGGTTGGATAACAGGTTTTTTACCTTTATTCTTTTCATCATAAGCTTTTAATTTCAATAAAATCAGATCTGCAAAAATAATAAAATGTTGGCCGCAAGGGCAGAAGAGACCTCATTAATTTCTTTATGGCATTATTTTTGTTGGTCCGAACCATCTTATTCAGTTTATATGACCCTGAATAATAATATTTCCCCTATATTATGAGTTATTACGTAATAAGTTCAAATAATTTTAAAAACTTAAATTCCAATATTCAAATAAAGTCGCTCGAAAATCAATAATCTTTTATTTTGGAGGTCGGATTACTAGAGGATGCAAATATTGGGAGAGGGAGATCCTTCGATGTCGCTCAGGATGACAGAGAATTTATCAGGCAACAAGTGGAG